>CALWLL010000052.1 GCA_944381555.1 uncultured Agathobacter sp.
TGCCGAAATATCTGCGTAACGCACTCCATCCAGAGGCTATAGGGGCATAAATCACTATTTTGTCAGCTGAAATATTGAATTTTCAAGGAGCGCAGCCCATTTCAGGTATGGGAAGTCTTAGTTATTAATCTTCTTTCCGAAATGATTCTTTCTTCCGAACACAATACCATTCCTTCTTAAACCATATAGCTTTTCAAAAAATCTAATAATTTCTGCATCTGCGCTTCTGTTCCGATGGAAATACGCAGATAGTTGCTGATTCTCTCCGGTCTGCTAAAATGTCTGACATAAATATCCTGCTTACGAAGTGCGTTGTATAATTCCTCTGCGCTATAATCCTTATGCGTTACAAATATGAAATTGCTCATGGAATCTCCACATTCAAAGCCAAGGCCACGCAGCTTTTCCTTCGTCCATTCTCTTGTTGCAATAATTTTTTTCCTTGTCATTTCAAAATATTCTTTATCCTTTATAGCTTTTGCACCAAGCTCAATGGTTAATGCATCCATCGTATATGAATTGAAAGAATATTTTACATCATTTAAATACCTGATTACTTTTTCATTGCTAATGGCAAAACCGATTCTTGAGCCTGCCATAGAGCGGGACTTAGAAAAGGTCTGTACCACGATGATATTATCGTATTTCTCCACAAGCGGTAACGCACTCTCTCCTCCGAAATCGATATATGCCTCATCCACAACCACAAAAACGTCAGGATTTCCCTGCACAATAGATTCTACCTGTGCGAGCAGCAATAGTTCTCCGGTTGGTGCATTCGGGTTTGGAAAGATGATGCCTCCGCATTCTTTCTGATAATCCGCTGCACGAATACAGAGATTTTCATCTAATGGAATCCTGTTGTATGGAATACGAAGCATGTCTGCCCAAACCTCGTAAAAGGAGTATGTAATGTCCGGGAACAGAATTGGCTTCTCGGAATTAAAAAAGGTCATAAAAATCATGGCAAGTACATCATCTGAGCCAACGCCTGTAAATACCTGTTCCTTTTTCACCCCATAATACTCTGCAATAGCGCTATTTAATTTACCTGCCGCAGGGTCCGGATAAAGACGAAGCCTTCCGGCATCAAAAGTCTCTAATATCTTACGCACACCCGGCGCCGGAGGGTATGGATTCTCATTTGTATTTAGTTTAATCATGTTCTCCCTGTCCGGCTGTTCGCCCGGGACATAAGGAACTACTTTTCTGACATATTTTTCCCAATTGCTCATTTTCAACCCTCTCCCTTACCGCAATTTATCTATTTCTTTACATACTTTCAACTTTAACGCATTTGTATGGGATTGTCCATAAAAGAATGTATAATAATCATAAAAAGTTTATATATTTTCCCTATTGTATTTTAATGACAGCATGCTAAAATATGTTTTCGAAAAAAATATTCTTTATCATAGAGAGGGATTTTTATGGCTGGAAGTACTACGAAAAACATGACGGAAGGGGCTCCTGCAAAACTCATTCTCGGATTTGCAATTCCAATGCTTATGGGAATGCTGTTCCAGCAGGTGTATAACTTTGTAGATACCATTATTGTCGGACGATATTTAGGCGTAAACGCACTTGCTGCTGTCGGTTCTACGGGCAGTATCCATTTCCTCATCATCGGCTTCTGCATTGGTGTATGCAGCGGCTTTTCCTTACCGGTTGCACAGCGTTTTGGTGCAAAGGATTATGAGGGTCTCCGCAAATATGTGGGCAACTCAGCAGTACTTGCCGCAATCATTGCCGCTGTACTTACGGTGATTACAGCACTTCTTTGCAGAAGCATATTAGAATGGATGCAAACTCCCGCAGATATTATTGAGGATGCGTATAATTACATCTTTGTAACCTTCGTAAGCATTCCGGTTATTATGCTGTATAATCTTTTATCCGGTTACATACGCGC
Source organism: uncultured Agathobacter sp. (assembly GCA_944381555.1). Lineage (GTDB taxonomy): Bacteria > Bacillota > Clostridia > Lachnospirales > Lachnospiraceae > Roseburia. Next base: position 1,913 of record CALWLL010000052.1, read on the forward strand.
CTTAGGCGACGCCACCACACCTGTTATTTATCTTGTTATTTCGTCCTTTTTAAATATCGGTCTGGACATTTTATTTATTGTGCCTTTTCAAATGGGCGTTTTCGGTGCCTCTTTGGCAACTGCTCTTTCCCAGTTGATTTCAGGCATCTTATGCCTGATTCATATTATGTTAAAATTTGATTTGCTTCATCTAAAAAGAGATGATTGGCGCTTAAATTCACAATATGTACGCGTCATTCTTAATATGGGGCTTCCAATGGGGCTTCAATATTCCATCACGGCTATCGGCAGTGTAATTTTGCAGTCCTGCGTAAATCCGCTGGGTTCTGTGGCAGTCGCTTCTATGACGGCCTCCGGTAAAATCTCCAGTTTTATGATGTGTCCGCTTGATGCACTCGGTTCCACAATGGCAACCTACAGCGGTCAGAATGTCGGTGCAGGTAAATTGGAACGGCTTGGCAAAGGATTACGGGCTGCTGTTTTCAGCGGATGGATTTATTCCGTTATCGCGTTTTTAGCGGCATATTTCTTCGGGGAACATCTCATTCAGATATTCGTAGAAACCGATGATGCTGCCTTAAAAGCCTTAGTTATCGAACAGGGAAATCTAAACCTTGTGATAGCCTTAGCTTTTTATCCGCTTCTTACATTAGTAAACACTGTCCGTTTTACCATTCAGGGAATGGGTTTTTCGGGTTTTGCAGTTTTTGCAGGGGTTTCGGAAATGATTGCACGGGCGTTGGTCGGAATCCTGTTGGTACCAATCTTCGGATTCACCGGTGCATGCTTTGCAGGCCCTGTCGCCTGGCTGTTCGCAGACGCATTCCTGATTCCGGCATACTTTAGCTGCTATCGGAAATTAACCCGCATCATAAACAAAACGCCTGATCTGGCATAAAAATACGCCCTTAACGCTTGCTGTTATACACAAACGTTACGGGCGTTTTCTATCATCTTTTGTTCTTTATTTTGAAAGCAGCCCAACCAACCGCTTTGCAGCTTCTTTGGTATCCTCCGGTGAACCAAAGGTAGAGAAACGGAAATACCCTTCGCCGCAGGTACCAAAGCCTTCTCCCGGCGTTCCAACCACCTGGATTTCCTGTAACAGATAGTCAAAAAATTCCCAGCTTCCCATATTATCCGGGCATTTCATCCAGATATACGGTGCATTTTTCCCGCCGCAATACCAGATTCCAAGCTTATCTAACGCTTCCATCAGACATGCCGCATTCTGTTTATAAATTTTAATGTTATCGTGAATCTGTTTCTGTCCTTCTTCGGTAAAGATTGCCGCAGCACCTTTTTGAATAATGTAAGATACACCGTTCGTCTTGGTTGTGCGGTTTCTTACCCACATTTGATTTAAGCTTAATCCATCACGCTCTAATTCTTTTGGGATTATTGTATATCCGCATCTTGTGCCTGTAAAACCGGCTGTTTTAGACAAAGAGCAAATCTCAATCGCACATCTATCTGCACCTTCCACTTCATAAATACTATGCGGAATTGTATCGTCTTCGATAAACGCTTCGTATGCCGCATCAAAGAGAATGATTGCACCTATCCTGTCTGCATAATCCACCCACTCTTTTAGCCGTTTGTAATCAAATACTGCACCGGTCGGATTGTTTGGAGAACAGATATAAATAACATCTGCGTTTATATTTACATCCGGCATCGGCAAAAATCCGTTTTCTTTTCCTGCCGGCATATGGATAATTTTATTTCCAGCGATAATATTTGCATCTACATAAGCCGGATATGCCGGCTCCATGATTAAGACCGTTTTATCCCTGCCAAACAAATCCAGAATATCGCCTAATTCATCGCTTGCTCCGCTTGAAACAAAGACTTCTTCATCGGAAAGCTCCACATTTCTTTTTTTATAATACTTAGCAATGGTTTTTCTTAATGCAGGGTCCCCGCACTCCGGCATATAACCATGAAAGGTATTCTTTTTTGCCTGATCATCTACTGCCTCATGAAGCGCTCTAATAACCGCATCACAAAGCGGCAGGGAGACATCCCCTATTCCCATACGATAGAGATGGCTGCCCGGATGCTTCTCCAAATACGCCTTTGTTTTCTGGGAAATATTATAAAATAAATACGACTCCTTTAAGTTTCTATAATTTGTGTTTGGTATCATTTTCTAATCCTCCTAATCCGTAATCGCTGAAACCCCTATGGTGATTTCCTCCAAAACATCTAACAATACCCACACCGTATCTAAAGAGGTAAACATGGTTACGTTATTCTCTATTGCTGTTCTTCTGATTGCCAGCCCATCCTCATAATGGATGCCGGATAAAATCGCTCTTGTATTGATTACATAGCTTACATATCCGGTGCGGATTGCTTCTAGGATTTCTGTGCTGTTCTCACTGAGCTTCTTACGAATACGGGTCCGGATACCATGTGCCTTTAAAAATTCACCGGTTCCGACAGTTGCTTCAATATTAAAGCCCATGTCATAAAATCTTTTTATAAGCGGCAAGGCTTCTTCTTTATCCTCGTCTGCAAGTGTAACGACTACCGTTCCGTAATTGTGCATCTTCACACCGGAAGCAAGCAGCGCTTTATACATCGCGCGGGACAGCTTTTTATCATATCCGATGGCTTCACCTGTGGATTTCATTTCCGGTGAAAGGTATGCGTCCATACCGTTTAACTTTGCAAAAGAAAAGGCTGGCGCTTTTACATACCATTTCTTTTTCTCCTCAGGGTATATGGTATTTATGCCCTGTGCTTTTAAACTTTCTCCGAGAATTACTTTTGTTGCGATATCTGCAAGAGAATATCCGGTTGCCTTTGATAAAAACGGCACGGTTCTTGAAGAACGCGGATTTACCTCTATAATGTAGATATTATCTTCTTTATCTACGATAAACTGAATATTAAACAATCCGATAATCCCGATTCCTATCCCCAGCTTTTTGGCATACTCTAAAATAACTTCCTTTACTTTATCAGAGATGCTGAAACTCGGATATACGCTGATAGAGTCCCCGGAATGAACGCCGGTTCTTTCCACCAGTTCCATAATTCCCGGAACAAACACGTCCGTTCCATCGCAAACCGCATCAATTTCTACTTCCTTGCCACAGATATATTTATCTACCAGCACCGGTTTGTCTTCATCAATCTCAACCGCAGTTTTCAGATAATGACGCAGATGCTCTTCTTTTGCTACAATCTGCATGGCTCTTCCGCCTAGTACAAAGCTTGGACGTACCAGTACAGGGTAACCAATCTGCGCCGCAGCCTTTACGCCATCCTCAATATTGGTAACAGCCTGTCCTTTCGGCTGTGGAATATCAAGTTCTGACAGCAGCTTTTCAAAAGCATCTCTGTTTTCCGCTTTTTCAATTGCCGCGCAATCTGTACCTATGAGCTTCACACCCCTCTCTTCAAGAGGCTTTGCAAGATTGATGGCCGTCTGTCCGCCTAATGATACAATCACTCCGTCCGGTTTTTCCATCTCGATGACATTCATAACATCTTCCACACAAAGCGGTTCAAAGTACAGCTTATCTGACGTCGTATAGTCCGTAGATACGGTTTCCGGATTATTGTTGATAATGATGGCCTCATACCCGGCTTCTTTGATAGTTTTTACCGCATGTACAGTAGAATAATCAAACTCTACCCCCTGACCGATTCGAATCGGACCGGAACCAAGTACAATCATCTTCTTTCTGTCTTCTATTACCGATTCATTTTCCTCCTCATAGGTGGAATAAAAATACGGAACATAGCTTTCAAATTCCGAAGCGCAGGTATCAATCATCTTATAGACAGGGAAAATACCAGAATCCTTACGCATTTTGAATATGTCTGTTTCCTCCATATTCCAGAATCCCGCGATTGCCTTATCGGAAAATCCAGTTTTCTTTGCCTGATACAGAACCTCTCTGTCACCCGGATGCAGTTTTACTGCTTCTTCCATATCAATGATTTTTTGCATTTTATCCAGAAAAAAGTTGTCGATTTTGGTTGCCTCTGCAATAACAGATATCCTGCAGCCTTGGCGCAGTAATTCCGCGATAGCAAAAATACGGTCATCCGTACCGATTTTGATGTATTCTGTCAGTTTTTCCTTCTCCATCTCTTTAAACTTAGGCATAAACAAATGATTTACTCCGGTTTCAAGAGAACGGATAGCTTTTAACAGACTCTCTTCAAAGGTTCTGCCGACACTCATTACTTCTCCGGTTGCTTTCATCTGGGTACCCAGTTTTTGATTTGCATCCGTAAATTTATCAAACGGAAAACGCGGTATCTTCGTTACTACATAATCAAGTGCAGGTTCAAACGATGCCGGTGTATTTACCAGCATAATTTCATCCAATGTCATACCCACACTAATCTTTGCAGACACTCTGGCAATCGGGTATCCGCTGGCTTTTGAAGCAAGTGCTGAAGAACGGGAGACTCTTGGATTTACCTCAATCAGATAATATTGAAAGGAATGCGGGTCTAACGCAAACTGCACATTGCAGCCGCCTTCTACCTTAAGTGCGCGGATAATTTTCAGTGCGCTGTCCCGCAGCATGTGATACTCCTTATTGGTAAGCGTCTGTGACGGACACACCACAATGGAATCTCCCGTATGAATTCCGACCGGATCAAGATTTTCCATGTTACATACTGTAATCGCAGTATCGTTTACATCCCGGATGACTTCGTATTCAATCTCCTTAAAGCCCTTTATGCTCTTTTCTATCAATACCTGATGCACCGGAGACAATGCCAATGCATTCTTAATGAGTTCCATAAATTCCTGCTCATTATCCGCAAAACCGCCTCCGGTTCCTCCAAGCGTAAATGCAGGTCTTAAAACTACGGGATAGCCGATTTCTTTTGCAGCATGGATTGCCTCTTCAACTGTATTGGCAATCACGGACGGTAAAACAGGTTCTCCCAATTCTTCACAAAGTTCCTTGAACAGTTCACGGTCCTCCGCACGTTCAATGCTTTCACTGCTGGTTCCAAGCAATTCTACCTGACATTCCTTTAAGACGCCCTTTTTCTCCAACTGCATGGCAAGATTTAATCCTGTCTGGCCTCCGATACCCGGTACAATTGCATCCGGACGCTCATGACGTACAATTTTCGCAACATATTCCAACGTCAATGGTTCCATATAGACCTTATCTGCAATTGTGGTATCCGTCATAATGGTAGCAGGGTTGGAATTGCAGAGAATCACTTCATATCCTTCTTCCCGCAATGCAAGGCATGCCTGTGTTCCCGCATAATCAAATTCTGCCGCCTGGCCAATGACAATCGGTCCGGAACCAATGACAAGTATTTTCTTTATATCAGTTCTTTTTGCCATCTCTTGTTCCCTCCATCATTTCCATAAATTGGTCAAACAGATACATACTGTCCTGTGGTCCGGGCGCGCTTTCCGGGTGGTATTGTACGCAAAAGACCTTATCCTTCTTACATGCAACACCTTCTACAGTAGAATCCAGCAGATTCCTATGTGTTACTTCAAGCCCTGTATTTTCGAGACTTTTTTCATCTACTGCATAAGAATGATTCTGCGAAGTGATTTCAATTTTACCGGTTAAGAGATTTTTTACCGGATGGTTTCCGCCCCTGTGACCAAACTTCAATTTATAGGTCTTCGCACCATATGCCAGTGAAATAATCTGATGCCCTAAGCAAATGCCGAATATCGGATATTTTCCTCTCAGATTTCTAACCAGCCTGATTACCGTTTCCACATCTGTCGGGTCTCCCGGTCCATTTGACAAGAAAATTCCGTCAGGCTTTATGCGTTCTACCTCTTCTTGGGATACGTTCCAAGGCAATACCGTTACATGACATCCCTTCTGATTCAGGCAGCGGATAATATTCTGTTTCATTCCGCAATCGATTGCTGCTACATGATATCCTGCATCCGGGATAAAATATTCCTGCACGTTCTTCCTGCTGACCTTAGATACCGCATCTTTTGGCATCTCATACGCATGAAGTCTTTTTAGTCCTTCCTGAAGCGGCGTATCTGCCGAAGTGATAAGAACCTTGCGGCTTCCCAAATCCCTTATGGAGCGAATGAGCTTTCTCGTATCAATCCCGTAAATTCCCGGGATATGGTATTTTTCCATAATTTCCGCTAACGTATGCCTGCTGCGGAAATTGGATGGCTTGTCGTTATAATCTCTTACTGCCAGCCCTCCGATCGTAGGTATTGCAGTTTCAAAATCATCTTCTGCAATGCCATAATTCCCAATTAACGGATACGCCATTACGACTGTCTGGTAAGTATAAGATGGGTCGGAAATAATTTCCTGATATCCTACGGGCGATGTATTGAATACGATTTCTGTTATCCCATCTTCCATGCAGCCAAATCCATACCCATAGTACTCACTTCCATCTTCCAAAATCAGTTTTCTGTTGAATTTATTCATAATACTTATTCCCTCTTTGCATTAGACTCTCTCAGATAGCTTTCCTTCAAACCGATCTTTCCGAAGATCCTTCGGTATACTGGTTGGATACTCTCCATTAAAACATGCGGCACAATAATCTTTACTGCCTGCTAGTTTTTCCAAGCTTTCAATCGGCAGATACCCTAAGGTATCCACACCGATAATCTGGGCGATTTCTTTCATACTGTGATGGCATGCAATCAAATTTTCCTCTGAGTCAATATCTGTTCCATAATAACATGGATGTAAAAACGGCGGGGCGGATATTCTCATGTGGATTTCCCTCGCCCCTGCATCCCGCAGGAGTTTTACAATGCGTTTGCTGGTTGTTCCCCTGACAATTGAATCGTCTATCAGTACAACCCGCTTTTTCTCTATCACATCCTTCACCGGACTAAGCTTAATCCTTACCTGATCCAACCGCTCGTTTTGTCCCGGAGAAATAAATGTTCTGCCTATATATTTGTTCTTAATCAATCCTATTCCATATGGAATCCCCGAGACTCTCGAAAATCCCAAAGCGGCTTCTAAACCGCTATCCGGTACGCCAATTACAATATCCGCATCTGCCGGATAACTTTTTGCCAGAAGCTCTCCTGCCCGCATCCGGGATTCCGAGACCCCTATCCCGTCAATGACCGAATCCGGTCTTGCAAAATAAATATATTCAAAAATACAGGTCCTTCTCTTCTGCCTGCCGCAATGTTCTTTTCTTGATGCGACTCCCTTCTCGCTGAATACCAGAATTTCTCCCGGCAGCACATCCCTTATAAACACTGCGCCTACCGCAGATATAGCACAGCTTTCGGACGCAATTACATACGTTCCGTCCGGCATCTGTCCATAGCAAAGCGGTCGAAACCCATACGGGTCCCTCGCCGCAATCATCTTTGTGGAGGACATAAGAATGAGGGAATACGCACCTTCTATCGAGTTCATCGCACGGCTTACCGCTTCTTCAATGCTTGGCGTCACAAGTCTTTCTCTGGTAACGACATAAGCAATGGTTTCTGTGTCGCTTGTCGTATGGAAAATAGCCCCCGACAGTTCTAAGCTGTCACGAAGCTGCAATGCATTACTTAAATTTCCATTGTGCGCGACTGCCATTTTCCCTTTCTGATGATTGACTTCAATGGGCTGGCAGTTATTTCTTGTCGTTCCTCCGGTGGTTCCATATCTGACATGTCCCACTGCCATATTTCCTTCTGACAAATGGGATAATGTGTCTTTGGAGAATACCTCGCTTACAAGTCCTAAGTCTTTATAGGAGGAAAATGCACCATCATCATTAACGACAATACCGCAGCTTTCCTGTCCTCTATGCTGCAGGGCATATAGTCCGTAATACACAATGCCCGCAACATTTTCTCTTTTTGTACTCATCACTCCGAATACACCACATTCTTCATGAACAGCCATGAACGTAATTCCTCCTATACTCCTATAATCATGTCCGCAGAGTTATTTCCTTGAAATATCTAATGCCGCCGAAATAAATCCTTTGAACAAAGGATGCGGCTGGTTTGGACGGCTCTTAAATTCAGGATGGAACTGCACCCCTATAAAAAATGGATGCGTTTCAATTTCTACCGTTTCTACCAGCCTGTTATCCGGTGAAACTCCGCTGATGACCAAGCCTGCCTCTGTAAGTTTCTGGCGATATTCATTATTAAACTCATAACGATGACGATGACGTTCCCATATCGTATCTGCTTTATAATACTTTTCCATTTTCGTTCCGGGCCGGATACTGCATGGATAGCTTCCAAGGCGCAGCGTTCCGCCTTTATCAATTTCCTCGCTCTGTCCCGGCATGAAATCAATCACCTTATGCTCGCATTGCTCATCAAACTCCCCGGAATGGGCATCCGAAATCCCCAGAACATTTCTTGCATATTCAATTACGCAAATCTGCATTCCAAGACATATACCAAAATACGGTATCTGATTTTCACGTGCATACTTTGCCGCTAAAATCATACCCTCGATTCCACGATTTCCGAATCCTCCCGGAACAATAATCCCATGCAGCCCGCAAAGTACTTCTTTTACATTTTCCTTTGTGATACTTTCAGAATCAATCCAGTGGATTTTAACAAAGGTATTCCACTCATAACCAGCATGGTTCATAGCCTCTGCCACAGACAGGTAAGCATCGTGAAGTTTTACATATTTTCCCACCAGTCCGATATGAACCTCCTTACTGCGGTTTCGAATCTTCTCTACCATCTTCTCCCATTCTTTCAAATCCGGCTTTGAAGCATCAATATTTAATTCTCTGCATACAACAGAAGAAAAATTGGCTTTTTCCAGCATAAGAGGGGCTTCGTACAGGTTTGGCAATGTTCTGTTTTCAATCACACAATCCGGCTTAACATTGCAGAAAAGCGCTATCTTCTGGAAAATGGATTCCTCTAATGGTTTATCCGCACGAAGTACAATAATGCTTGGATTGATACCCATTCCCCGGAGTTCTTTCACGGAATGCTGGGTCGGTTTTGATTTGTGTTCTTCGGAGCCGCTCAAATACGGAACCAAAGTAACATGAATAAACAGGCTGTTCTCTTTGCCGACTTCTAGTGAAATCTGGCGCACTGCCTCTAAAAACGGCTGTGACTCAATATCTCCGATGGTACCTCCGATTTCTGTAATTACCACATCTGCATCCGTCTGTTTTCCCACACGATAGACAAATTCCTTGATTTCATTTGTAATATGTGGAATTACCTGCACCGTAGAGCCCAGGTATTCGCCTCTTCGCTCCTTGTTGAGTACATTCCAATATACTTTTCCCGTAGTCAGATTCGAATATTTATTCAAATCTTCATCGATAAATCTTTCATAATGTCCCAGATCCAGGTCCGTTTCCGCACCATCCTCCGTAACATATACTTCCCCGTGCTGATACGGACTCATGGTACCGGGATCCACATTGATGTATGGGTCCAGCTTTTGTGCCGCAACCTTTAGACCTCTTGCCTTTAAAAGACGTCCAAGAGACGCTGCCGTAATTCCTTTTCCCAGACCGGATACCACACCTCCGGTCACAAATATATATTTCGTCATGTCATTTTCCTTCCTTACTCAAACTCCACTGTTGAAGGCGGCTTACTCGTAATATCATAGAGTACACGGTTCACATGCGAAACCTCGTTTACAATGCGTCTTGATACCCTGTCGAGTACGTCATACGGGATTCTTGACCAATCTGCTGTCATAAAATCTTCCGTTTCTACACTTCTAAGTGCAACTGCCCAGTCATAAGTACGTCCATCACCCATAACGCCAACGGATTTCATATTGGTCAGCACTGCAAAATACTGATTCATCTTCGTATCTGATGTTATCTTTTCTACTTCTTCTCTAAAGATATAATCCGCTTCTCTTAGAATTGCCAGCTTTTCTTCTGTAATCTCTCCGATGATACGGATTGCCAGTCCCGGTCCCGGAAACGGCTGGCGCATTACCATATATTCCGGCAAACCTAACTGTCTGCCAAGTTCTCTGACCTCATCTTTAAATAACAACCGTAATGGTTCAATAATCTCTTTAAAATCAACAAAATCCGGCAATCCTCCCACATTGTGGTGGCTTTTTATAGTTTCAGCGTTTTCCTTTCCGGATTCTATCACGTCAGGATAAATTGTTCCCTGCGCAAGATAATCCGTTTTTCCGATTTTCTTACCTTCCTCTTCAAACACACGAATAAACTCTTCTCCGATAATTTTGCGTTTCTCCTCCGGCTCTGTAATACCCGAGAGTCTGCTTAAAAAACGCTCTCCCGCATTCACACGGATAAGATTTATGTTCCATTTCTGAAATGCCGCTTCTACTTCATCTCCTTCATCTTTCCGAAGCAGCCCGTGATCTACAAAGACACAGGTAAGCTGTGAGCCTATGGCTTCCGCAAAAAGCGCCGCGCATACCGATGAATCTACGCCGCCCGACAATGCCAAAAGCACCTTTCCTGTTCCAACCTTACTTCGGATTTCTTCTATGCAGTGATGCATATAATCCTCCATAGTCCAGTCTCCCACTGCGCCACAGATTTTATATAGAAAATTATAAATCATGGAAGTTCCGTTTTCTGTATGATTTACCTCGGGATGAAACTGTACGCCGTAAAGTTTTTTCTTCTCGTCACAAATTGCTACATTGGGACACTTCTGGCTATGCGCCGCCAGTTTAAAGCCCTTTGGTATTTTTTTCATGTAATCGCCGTGACTCATCCATGAGATACCTTCGGATTTAAGGCCATCAAACAGCAGACATGACGTATCGTAAAAGGTAAGCGTTTTCCCATATTCTCTGGCATTTAGGTCTTCTGCTGCAGTAACGCTTCCGCCTAAGTGATGGGCTAAGAGCTGACAGCCATAGCAAATGCCTAAAATCGGAATTCCCAGTTCAAATATACCTTCTGCCGGATGATAAGAATCCTCTTTATATACACTGTCCGGTCCGCCCGTAAAAATAATTCCGATCGGATTAAATTCTTGGATTTCGGAAATGGTCATTGTATATGGTCTGACTTCACAATATACTTTGCATTCTCTTACTCTTCGTGCAATCAACTGGTCATACTGTCCGCCAAAATTCAAAATTAGTATTTTCTGATTCTGCATGTTTTTCCTCTCTTAAAACATTGTGATGTATGCATCACGTTCCGCTCCTACAGATACATATTTAATTGGACATTCAATAACTTTTTCGATATAACGGATATATTCTAATGCTTCTTTTGGAAGGTCTTCCATAGTCCGGCATCCGCTGATGTCACAATGAAAGCCCGGTAAATATTCATAAACCGGTTTCGCTTCATTTAACTCCACGATTCCGGAAGGGAACGTATCTACTCTCTGTCCGTTTATCTCATAGGCTACACATACCGGAATTTTATCCATATAGGAAAGCACATCCAGTTTTGTAAGCGCCACATATGTGCAGCCCTGCATTTTTGCGCCGTATTTTGAAGCCACCACATCAAAACCGCCCACTCTTCTCGGTCTTCCGGTAGCCGCACCGTACTCTCCGCCTGCTGCACGAAGTTCTTCTGCTTCCGCACCAAACATCTCGCAGGTAAATGGTCCTTCCCCCACACAACTGGAGTATGCTTTCATAATTCCTATGTTCTCATCTAACTTTGCAAAAGGTACGCCTGCCCCGATTGGCGCGTAAGCAGCTAATGTCGTTGACGCAGAAGTATACGGATAAATTCCAAAATCAATATCTCTAAGTGCGCCAAGCTGTGCCTCAAACATAATGGACTTTCCTTCTGCAATTGCATTTCCCAGATACTCGGTTGTGTCACAGATAAACGGAACAAAGAACTCTCCATATTTTTTCAGCCATTCAAGCATTTCCTCTGTTTCTACAGGAGCATGTGCATATCCTTTTTCTACTGTGAGATTTTTCCACTCAATAAGGTCTTTTAATCTGTCCTCCAGACATTCCATATGCAGTAAATCGCCTAAACGCAGCGCCTTTTTCATATACTTATCCGCATATACCGGGGATATCCCTCTACGGGTAGAACCGAATTTCTTATCCAGAAGCCTGTCTTCTTCCAGACAATCCATAAGCTTATGATACGGCATACAGATAGTTGCCCTGTCACTGAGTTTTAAATGCTCCGGTGTTACTTTCACGCCCTTTTCTTCCAGTTTTTCTACTTCCCCGTATAGATGTTCTAAATCAATCACAACCCCCGGTCCTAAGATGTTTACGGTATTTTCTCTGCATATTCCGGAAGGCATCAGGTTCATAACGAACTTACCTTTCTCATTGATTACGGTATGTCCCGCATTATTACCGCCCTGATAACGGACTACAATATCATAATTTTCACTGAGAAGGTCAACCATACGGCCTTTTCCTTCATCTCCCCAGTTTGTTCCAACAATAGATGTAAGCATACTAATTCTTTTCCTTCCTTTTATATATTTATACATTGATTTGCGCTTCCACATTTTTGCATTGTTCACGCTCTAACAGCGGACGAACAACCTCTGTAACAAATTTTTCGCATTGATGCTCTGCCATACCCGTAAATTTTGCAGGCTCAAGCAAAGTTTCCAGTTCTGATTCCGTCAAATCAAATATACTGTCACCTTTTATTCGTTCAATCAGGTCATTTTCTTTTCCATATAATTTTACCTGCTCTGCCGCTTTTACGGAGTGTCTGCGGATTGCCTCATGCAGTTCCTGTCTGTCCCCGCCTTTATTTTTCACACAATACATCAATATATTTTCCGTAGCCATAAACGGAAGCTCTGCATCCAGATGCTTTTTAATAACCGCCGGATATACCTTAAGTCCCCGGATAACATTAATATACAGGTTTAAGATGGCATCCGTTGCAAGAAATGCCTCCGGTACAGACAATCGTTTGTTTGCCGAATCATCCAAAGTCCTTTCAAACCATTGTGCGGATGCAGTGATTGCCGTATTCTGCAAATCACACATTACATAACGTGCCAGCGATGCAATACGTTCGCTTCTCATTGGATTTCTCTTATATGCCATTGCAGAAGAACCAATCTGTTTTTCTTCGAACGGCTCATCTACTTCCTTTAAGTGACTGAGCAGCCGGATATCACCCGAAAACTTGGATGCACTCTGTGCAATACCGGATAATACCTGTAAAACTGCAAAATCAGCTTTTCTGGTATATGTCTGTCCACTGACATACTGACATTTGGAAAAGCCGATTTTGTCTGCAATCTTCTGCTCCAACTGCTCTACCTTTTCTTCATCGCCATCAAACAACTCTAAGAAGCTGGCACCTGTCCCGGTAGTTCCTTTACAGCCAAGCAGTCTCAAATTATTCAGTTGAAAATCAAGCTGTTCGATATCAAACAGCAGATCATTCATCCAAAGACAGGCTCTTTTCCCAACAGTTGTTGGCTGTGCTGCCTGAAAATGTGTATACGCAAGGGTAGGAAGTGCCTTATACTCCATTGCAAATTCGCTGAGTGCTTCTACTGCATTCAGAAGCAGGTTCTTAATCTGAACCAGCGCACTCTGCATAAGAATAATATCTGTGTTATCCCCCACATAGCATGAGGTCGCCCCTAAATGAATAATACCTGCTGCTTTCGGACATGCGTCACCAAAGGTATGAACATGCGCCATAACATCATGGCGAAGCTCACTTTCGTATTTTTTTGCCTTTTCATAATCGATATTATAGATTTGAGACTTCATCTCCTGAATCTGTTCATCCGAAATAGGGAGTCCAAGTTCCTGTTCGCTTTCTGCAAGCGCAATCCATAATTTCCGCCATGTTGAAAACTTTCTGTCATTTGAGAATATACTTTGCATCTCTTTGCTTGCGTAACGCTCACATAAAGGGGACTGATAAATATCTGTTCTCATCACTTGTTACTCCTTCTCTATTTCTAATCCTAATCTTCTGGCAACCTCAATGTATGCCTCTTCCACATTTCCCAAATCCCTGCGGAAACGGTCTTTGTCCATCTTATCGCCACTTTCGGCATCCCATAAACGACATGTATCCGGAGATATTTCATCTGCCAGAATAATCTTTCCATGAAAACGTCCAAATTCTATCTTGAAATCTATCAGCCGGAGTCCTGCCTTTAAAAACTCCAGTTTCAAAATATCATTCACCATAAATGCATATTTCTTTATCGTTTCTATCTCATTTGAAGTTGCGAGTTTAAGTGCTTTTGCAAAAGAACTGTTAATAAGCGGATCTCCAAGTTCATCATTCTTATAAGAAAATTCAATGGTAGGCTCTTCGAATTGCGTTCCTTCCTCCACTCCCAAGCGCTTAGAAAAACTTCCCGTAGCAACATTACGCACAATTACCTCAAGCGGAACAATTTCTACTCTGCGGACTGCGGTCTCGCGGCCGTTTAATTCCTGAATATAATGTGTCGGCACACCTTTTGCTTCTATTTTCTGAAACAGCAGATTCGTCATTCGGTTGTTGATTGCACCTTTACCTGCAATCGTTCCTTTTTTCAATCCGTTAAAGGCCGTTGCATCATCCTTATAAGACACAATTAAAACATCCGGATCCTCCGTCAAGAAAACCTTTTTGGCTTTTCCCTCATATAGCTGCTCACATTTTTGCATCCTGCATTTCCTCCTTCAAAGTGATATCAGACATTGATTTACACAAAAAAAGACAAAGACGCCTTTAAGTTTTTACTAAACTTAAAGACCCCTTTGCCTTCACGCGTGTAATCTTACACCCTTTCGCAATCTTTGTCAATCATTTTTTCATCTTCTAATGGGATTATCCGTTATATTTTAAACAGCTCTATTATACAACAATTTCAAAAATCTATTCGCATTTCGCTGATAGTATGATATACTTTTACCAAGCAGTTTAGTAGAGATATTATAAATAGAATAAGCACATACCCGACAGTAATATGCTGTTTTTATCGGGTTGTCTGTACTGTAAAAACCTAATATAAATAATTTTAATAAACTATATTATGCACGTAGGATTGTGGGGCGTTGTGTGTTCCTATGTTCCTACGTGCTATTTTATTTTCGAATATTGCGAAAGGAGATAGTTAACTATGAAACCATTTTACAAGCAAACAAGACGTAATTTTATGGTGTTACTCATCTTGCTGATTGTAGTTCTGTTCACAACAGGTTGTGGGCAGAAATCTGAGTTTGAAAAAGGCTTTGGATACACTCTTACTCCTAACGAGATTATGTTGGGGGCGCGTTCTGATACCGATTCTTTTACTAAAGACAATGTGACATTTGAGATAAGTTACGGTTTACATGATATTGGCTATAGCAAGGAGAATGGTACAGATCCTAAATGTGGCTACCAAAAGACAGGATACGAGACCGTTTTCTTTGGATTGTATATTTGCGATGCGGATTATAGTCTTGATGTTGTGAATGATATGGAAATATCTGATTATAAGATGATTGATAATCATTATTTTGTCAAAGAAATTTCCGAGGAAGAAGCCTTTTCTGATGAATACGGTTTTACAATGAGCTATTGGAAAGGTATTACCTATAATCATAGCGAAAAAATTACTATTCCAACGGAGTTTTTTGTAGAGGAAACAGGCAGTTTTGCTATTAAAGTTATAGCTTTTAACGAACCGCTAACAGAAGGCGCTGACTACTATACATCAATGGCGCGTCATATTGAGTTTGATTATGAAATAGTTGACGAAAATACAATAAAAATTGTATTCTAATTTTTAAAAAAATAAACAGATACTTTTACACACTCTTGAAAATCGTTCCTCTTTCTTTGTATCAATACACCTCTTCATTCCAAATTATATACCAAAAAACCAAAGGCTTCATACATGAAAGCCTTGGTTCTTTGTGCAGCATCCCAGATATGCTATGCTCTTTTTAAAGTTCTTTTTCACAACCGTCTTATTTTCCACTGTCTCCATAGTTGGAAAGTACTCTTGCGGATGGGTCATTTACATTGCAGCCTTCCCATTCTTTGTTCGGCATCCAGAAATCCACCACCATCTCGGCCTGGTCTTTGTAGTATTTTTCAAAAATCTCTCTATATAATAAGGATTCTTTTGTAAATGGTCTGGCAAATGTATACTTCTGGCATTCTCTTTCAAACGCTTCATCCGTATACATCTTCTTAGCATATTCCTTCAAGTAATCAACCATAGAATGACCTACTGCGTCGGAAAATGCCGCCTTTTCTCTCCAGAGAATTTCATCCGGCAGATAATCCCCTTCTTCAAATGCATGACGAAGCAGATATTTGCCTTTTCCATACCGATTGAGTTTTAATTCCGGGTCCACCGCCATTACATATTTCACGAAATCAAGATCTCCAAACGGAACCCGTGCTTCCAATGAATTTACCGAAATGCAACGGTCTGCACGAAGTACATCATACATATGCAGTTCCCGGATCCTCTTTTGCGATTCTTTCTGGAATGCCTCTGCATCCGGGGCAAAATCCGTATATTTATATCCGAACAGTTCATCTGATATTTCACCTGTCAGAAGCACCCGGATGTTGGTCTGTTCATGAACTGCCTTACATACTAAATACATACCCATAGATGCACGGATTGTGGTAATGTCATAAGTCCCTAACATCGCAATGACTGTTTCCAGCGAGTCCAATACCTCTTTGGGCGTCATATAAACTTCCGTATGCTCGCTGCCAATGTATTCCGCTACCTGCTTTGCATATTTTAAGTCAATGGCATCTTCGCTCATTCCAATGGCAAAGGTCTTTATCGGTTCCCTGCTTTTCTTTGCAGCAATCGCACACACCAGAGAGGAATCCAGACCGCCTGAGAGTAAAAATCCTACCTTTGCGTCTGCAACAAGCCTTTTTTCCACGCCTGCCACAAGCTTATCGTGAATATTCCGGCAAACGGTTTCCAGATCGTCCTGACAAATAGCATCTATCTTTGCAATGTCACAATAGCAGATGAAGCTGCCATCTTTATAATAGTGTCCCGGCGGGAAGGGCATAACCTTTTCTACTATACCGGTCAGATTTTTGGCTTCACTTGCAAACACAATCACACCATTACTGTCATAACCATAGTATAGAGGGCGGATTCCGATAGGATCTCTTGCCGCAATATATTCTTCTGTTTCTCCATCGTATATGATACAGGCAAATTCAGCATCCAGCATGGCAAACATTTCTGTTTTGTATTCTTTATACAATGGCAAAAGAATTTCACAATCCGATTCACTTTTGAATGTATACTTTTCGGAAAGCTCCCTTTTTATTTTCTCAAATCCATAAATTTCACCATTACAGACCACATAGCTTTCACCAAGCTGGAAGGGCTGCATACCGGATGGCATCAAGCCCATAATCGCCAGTCTGTGAAAACCAAGAAAACCATTTCCTGTATCTACTATCCTGCTGTCATCCGGTCCTCTTGAAATCGTCTTTCGGAATCCTTCCAAAAATGTATCATAGGCAGCACTGCGGCTGCAATAACCCATAATAGAACACATATGATTGTTCCTCCATTAAACCATTAATTCAGCATTCTATAGGGCATGGCTTTTACCATCCCATGCTTAGTGTGAGCAATGTTGTGTATTACTCTACATCCTGTAATGCGTCATATCCCTCTTCACCGGTACGAACCTTTACTACGTTTTCTACATCATAAACGAAAATCTTACCATCCCCGATATGGCCTGTGTAAAGTACTTTCTTGGCAGTTTCAATAACGCTGCGTACAGGGACTTTGCTTACAACAATATCAACCTGTACCTTCGGAAGCAGGTTTGCTTCCACCTGTACGCCACGATAATATTCCGGTTTCCCTTTCTGAACACCGCAGCCTAATACATGAGATACGGTCATACCGGTAATACCAAGGTTCATCATCGCTGCCTTTAATGCTTCAAAACGTGATTCCTTACAGATGATTTCAACCTTTGTTAATTTTGGCGTACCTTCTTCAAAGGTTGGAACCTTCTTAACCGGAATTGCTTCTGCAACAGGAGTATCTCCCGTAACCATAACCGGTGCCTCCTCATCATCCGCCGTAGCTGTATCCGGAAGCATTGCTAAGCCTGCATATGCCGTAAGTAAACCATGTTCTGAAATATCAAGTCCGGCAATTTCATCCTCGGCATCTGCTCTAAGTCCAATGGTATATTTGATTAACAGGAATACTATGGTAATAACAATCGTTACATATATAGCAACCGAAAGAACGCCAAGTGCCTGAACTCCTAACAGATGGAATCCTCCGCCATAGAATAAGCCTGCCTCCGTTGTCACACCTGTAGCAAATAAACCTGTAAGGATTGTTCCTGTTGCGCCACATACACCATGAACAGATATTGCACCTACCGGGTCATCAATCTTTGCTATCTTATCAAAAAATTCAACTGCCAGAACAATCAATATTCCACAGATAAGACCGGTTGCCGCCGCACCTGCCGGACTTACCGCATCACATCCTGCTGTAATGCCAACAAGACCTGCTAACGCTGCATTGTATGTCATGGAAACATCCGGTTTCTTATAGCGAATCCATGTGAAAATCAATGTTGTACAGCAAGCTACTGCTGCTGCCATATTGGTATTAAAGAATACCCTTCCTGCTGTTTCCATCAGCGCATCACTATCCATGCCTACGGTAGAGGCACCATTAAATCCAAACCAGCAGAACCAGAGAATGAATACGCCCAGCGCTGCAAATGTCAGGTTATGTCCAAGAATTGCTTTTGGTTTTCCATTCTTATCATACTTGCCAATACGAGGTCCTAAGATTTTAGCGCCAATGAGAGCGCAGATACCGCCAACCATATGAACGGCTGTAGAACCTGCAAAATCATGGAAGCCTAACTCAGACAACCAGCCGCCGCCCCAAATCCAGTGACCGGAAATCGGGTAGATGAAAAGGGAAATAGCAGCAGAATAAATACAGTAAGCACTGAATTTTGTTCGCTCGGCCATAGCACCAGATACAATTGTTGCAGAAGTTGCGCAAAATACAGTCTGGAAAATCACATATGCCCAAAGCGGAACCCCTGCCGGCAAAATATGACTGTAATCTTCGCGAATCAGTGGGTCAAAGTCTCCGATAATCCCATTTCCCGCACCAAACATCAGCCCAAATCCTATCAGCCAGAAAGCTGGTGTCCCAATACAGAAGTCCATCAGATTTTTCATCAGGATATTACCGGTATTCTTTGCTCTTGTAAATCCGGCTTCACACATGGAAAACCCTGCCTGCATGAAAAACACCAATGCAGTGCCGATAAGCACCCATATTGTATTAACAGCACTGTAACTCATAAACATTCCTTCTTTCTTTCATAATTTTTATATCTTTTTCCTAACACACATTTCCTTACACTATCTTACACTGAACAGCAGATCGCCATAAGTCGGGAATGGCCAGTATTTCTTTGCTGTTACGGTTTCTGCTTCGTCACAGGCAAGTCTTAACTCACTCATCTTCACAAGGACAACATCACGGATCATGTATGATTCCGAAATAATCTCCTCCTGGCTTTGCAGTTCAACCAGAGCATTTTCCAGTTCCTCTGTTTTAATGGCAATCCTGTCTGTTAATGTAGAAAGTCTCTTAATCAATCCGCTTTCATAACCGCAAACCAAAGCAGAATCCACAGCTTTTTTCGCAGCAAATGTTTTTGCCAGCTCTCTTGTATAGGCTTCTACTGCCGGAGCGATCTGCGTTCTTGCCATATCAACCATTGTATTCGCCTCAATGATAACGGTCTTACAATAATTCTCAAGCATAATGTCGCATCTGGACTTTAATTCTGCTTCTGAGAAAACTTTATGAGAAGTCAGCATTTTTACGTTTTTCTCATCCAGTAAATGCGGCATACAATCCGGTGTTGTACGGTAATTCAAAAGACCTCTTTCTTCGGTGGCTTCTTTTATCCATGTGTCATCATAACCGTTTCCGTTGAAGATAATCTTCTTATGATCCTTAATGGTCTTACGAATCATCTCGTGCAGTGCTTCCTCGAAGTTTTCTGCTTTTTCCAGTCTGTCTGCATAAATCTTAAGGCTTTCTGCAACTGCGCTGTTTAGCATGATGTTTGCACATGCGATACTGTTGGAAGAACCAAGCATACGGAATTCAAATTTATTTCCGGTAAAAGCAAATGGTGATGTACGGTTACGGTCTGTCGTATCCCTGTTAAACTTCGGCAAAACATCAACCCCAAGCCGCATCTGCGTCTTTTGTGTCCCTTCATATGGAGTATTGTTTTCAATCGCTTCCAGTACGGCATTTAATTCATCTCCAAGGAACATGGATACTACCGCAGGAGGAGCTTCATTTGCGCCAAGACGATGGTCATTTCCTGCTGTAGCAACGGAAAGACGAAGCAGGTCCTGATAATCGTCTACCGCCTTGATTACTGCGCATAAGAACAGTAAGAACTGCGCGTTTTCATATGGTGTTTCTCCCGGCGAAAGCAGATTTACGCCCCCATCCGTAGCAATTGACCAGTTATTATGTTTACCGCTTCCGTTTACCCCTGCAAACGGTTTTTCATGAAGCAGACAAACCAGCCCGTGCTTTGCCGCAACCTTTTGCATGATTTCCATTGTGAGCTGATTGTGGTCCGTTGCAATATTGGTGGTAGAATAAATCGGAGCCAGCTCATGCTGCGCCGGAGCAACTTCATTATGTTCTGTTTTTGCAAGTATTCCTAATTTCCAAAGCTCCTCATTCAGTTCCTCCATATATGCCGCTACTCTTGGTTTGATTACTCCGAAGTAATGATCATCCATTTCCTGACCCTTCGGAGGTTTTGCTCCAAACAGGGTGCGGCCGGTAAAACGTAAATCAGGACGCTTGTCGTACATCGCTTTATCAATCAGGAAGTATTCCTGCTCCGGCCCTACGGATGTGCGGACACATTTTACATCATCATGTCCAAATAAATGAAGAATACGAAGCGCCTGCTTATTCAGCGCTTCCATCGAACGCAGCAGCGGAGTCTTCTTATCCAATGCCTCACCGCCGTAAGAACAAAAGGCTGTAGGAATACACAATGTCTTTCCTTTGATAAATGCATAAGATGTAGGATCCCATGCGGTATATCCTCTTGCTTCAAATGTTGCCCGCAAGCCTCCGGAAGGGAAAGAAGATGCATCCGGTTCGCCTTTTATCAGCTCTTTTCCGGAAAACTCCATAATCACTCCTCCATCCGGCGATGGAGAAATAAAACTGTCATGCTTTTCCGCTGTTATGCCTGTCAATGGCTGAAACCAGTGCGTATAATGAGTAGCACCATTTGCAACAGCCCAATCCTTCATAGCTGTTGCGACTGCGTTCGCTACTCCAATATCAAGTTTTGCTCCTTCATCAATGGTTTTTCTGAGTGATTGATATACTTTTGCAGATAAATTTGCTTTCATTACTCTGTCATCAAACACCAGACATCCAAAATACTCTGGAATATTCTTCATAATGATTCCTCCTCACTATTATGAATTTGAATTTGTATAATAAAGAAAGACGTCCTTAATGCTCTTGTATGCATTAAAGACGCCTTTGCCTTTATCTCTGTCTTTCCTATGATATGAAAAAAGCGTCTTCAAGGTACCTACCTCAAAGACGCCTTTGCCTTCATGGATGTGATATTACACCTCCTAAAAAGAGTTGTCAAGCCTTTTTTTATTTTCTTTTTTACAAAAATTTTTTCAAAAACAATTGACAAACGATTTTATTAGCGGTATAAATAAGCCATGTGAGCAAAGGTGTTCATTTTGGGGCAGATTTTTCTGCCTGTAAAATGAGCGCCTTTGTTTTTTATTATTCAAAAAGGAAGGTAACATATTATGAAAATTGAAGGTCAAGTACGAATTCCTTCCGGATGTGCGATTGCAGCAGTAATTTCCAAAGAAGGAAACAAAATGTCCGGTGAGATGATCACAAACTCCATGAAGCCAATGCATGACCGTTCCAACGGACTAGGCGGCGGTTTTGCCGGGTATGGCATTTATCCTGAATATAAAGAATATTATGCATTGCATCTGTTTTTTGATACCCGCGCAACACGAAAAGATTGTGAGGCTTTCTTAAAAGAAAGATTTGAAATTGTACAGTCCGAAATCATTCCAACCCGAAAGATTCCGGCTATTACCGATGAGCCTGTTATATGGAGATACTTTGTATCACCTTTAAAATCCGTACTCGCATCCATGCAGTTAGACGAAAAAGAATTTGTCGCAAGAACAGTCATGAAAATCAATACGCAAATGCATGGCGCCTATGTCTTTTCCAGCGGCAAAAATATGGGTGCCTTCAAGGCCGTAGGTTTTCCTGAGGATGTCGGCGTCTTTTATAAACTAGAGGAATATGAAGGATATTCCTGGACTGCTCACGGACGTTATCCGACAAATACGCCGGGCTGGTGGGGCGGTGCCCATCCGTTTACACTTTTAGATTATTCTATCGTACATAACGGGGAAATCTCTTCCTATGATGCCAATCGCAGATTCATTGAAATGTTTGGCTATAAATGTACGCTTCAGACAGATACCGAAGTGATTACATATATTATGGATTATCTTCTTCGCGTACAAGGCCTTACTCTTGATGAAGCTGCAAGCGTAATTGCCGCTCCATTCTGGAGTACCATTGCAGAAAAAGCTAATACGCAGGAACAGAAAAAATATACTTACCTGCGGACAATGTTTCCCAGTCTTCTTATAACCGGTCCATTTTCTATTGTATTGGGATTTGACGGAGGCCTGATGGCTTTAAATGACCGCTTAAAGCTGCGCTCTATGGTAGTCGGCGAAAAGGATGATAAAGTATTTATTGCCAGCGAAGAAGCTGCCATCCGTGCCATCGAGCCGAATGCAGAAAATATCTGGTCTCCTGCCGGCGGAGAACCTGTAATTGTAAAAGTAAAGGAAGGTGCATATTAATGAGCGTTCAATTTATATATCCTGAATTTGAAGTTATCCGAAATGAAAGCAGATGTATCGCCTGTAGAGTCTGCGAGCGACAATGCGCCAATGGCGTACATCAATATGATGAAGAACAACATATCATGAAATGTGACGAAAGCCAATGCGTAAACTGCCAGCGGTGCGTTTCTCTTTGTCCAACCCATGCCTTGAAAATCGTAAAAAGCGATTGTACTTTACGCGAGAATGCCAATTGGCAAAATGATACGATTAAAGAAATCTATAAACAGGCAAACAGCGGTGGCGTTCTTTTATCATCTATGGGTAATCCCAAACCATTTCCTGTGTATTGGGATAAACTTCTAATCAATGCCTCTCAGGTAACAAATCCATCTATCGATCCTTTAAGAGAGCCAATGGAAACCAGAGTCTATCTGGGTAAAAAGCCTCAGAAAGTGCAACGTAACAGTGATGGAAAATTGGATTGTACCTTACCTCCTCAGCTTAAGCTGTCCATGCCGGTTATGTTTTCTGCAATGAGCTATGGCTCTATCAGTTATAACGCCCACAAATCTCTGGCTTTAGCCGCTGCTGAACTTGGTATTTTATACAATACCGGCGAAGGCGGTCTGCATGAAGACTTTTATTGTTATGGTGAAAATACAATCGTTCAGGTGGCTTCCGGACGCTTCGGCGTTCATGAAGAATATCTAAATGCCGGTTCTGCGATTGAAATCAAAATGGGACAGGGTGCAAAACCGGGTATCGGCGGCCATCTGCCGGGTACAAAAATCGTAGGTGATGTATCACGCACACGAATGATACCGGAAGGCTCCGATGCTATCTCTCCTGCCCCACACCATGATATTTATTCTATTGAAGATTTACGGCAGCTTGTCTTTTCTTTAAAAGAAGCTACCGAATACAAAAAACCGATTATTGTAAAGGTTGCAGCCGTTCATAACATTGCAGCCATTGCCAGCGGTATTGCAAGAAGCGGCGCTGACATCATTGCTATTGACGGTTTCCGGGGCGGTACAGGCGCAGCGCCTACCAGAATCCGTGACAATGTCGGCATCCCGGTTGAACTTGCGTTAGCCGCTGTTGACCAACGGCTTCGTGATGAAGGCATCCGTAACAATATTTCCCTTGTAGTCGGCGGAAGTATCCGCAGCGCTTCTGATGTTGTCAAGGCAATTGCACTCGGTGCAGATGCATGTTACATCGCAACTGCCGCACTTCTGGCCTTAGGCTGCCATCTTTGCAGAACCTGCCAAAGCGGCAAGTGCAACTGGGGTATTGCCACACAGCGGCCGGAGCTTGTAAAAAGACTAAATCCCGAAATTGGAAGCCAGCGGCTGGTTAATCTGATGACCGCCTGGAAACACGAAATCAAAGAACTCATGGGCGGAATGGGCATCAATTCTATTGAGGCTTTACGCGGAAACCGCCTGATGCTTCGCGGCATTGGTTTGAATGAAAAAGAACTTGAGATTCTCGGCATTTCTTATGCAGGTGAATAAGGGAGGTGTTATAAAATGAAACGTATTTATGTTAATGAAGAATGGTGTCTCGGATGCCATTTATGCGAATACAATTGTGCGTTTGCCAATTCGGGCAAAAAGGATATGATAACTGCCTTAAAAGGAAAACCCATCTATCCCCGCATTCATATAGAAGAAAATGATAAAATCTGTTATGCCGTTTCCTGTAGACATTGCATGGACCCTATCTGCATCAAAAGCTGTATCGCAGGCGCAATATCAAAAACAGACGGCGTTGTTCATATAGACCAGTATAAATGCGTCGGATGTCTTACCTGCGTTCTCGTCTGCCCGTACGGCGCATTAGCGCCAAACGAAAACGGCATCATGCAAAAATGTGAACTCTGCCTTGAAAATACCTGCGGCGAGCCTGCCTGTGTAAAAGGTTGTCCGAATAACGCTATCGTCTATGAAGAAAGGAGTGAATAGTATGGCTCAATATGTTATTATCGGAAACGGTGTTGCAGCCATCGGCTGTATCGAAGGCATCCGAAAAACAGACACACAAAATACCATTATCGTTATATCCGAAGAACCCCACCCGGTCTACTGCCGTCCTCTCATCTCCTACTATTTGGAAGGTAAGACAGATTTAGAGAGAATGGCATACCGCAGTAAAGATTATTATAAAGAAATGAACTGCGAGGTTATCTATGGTAAAAAAGCCGTTCATATCGATGCTTCTGCCAAACAGGTGGTTCTGGATGATGATACTGTCATCTCCTATGATAAGCTTTGTCTTGCTACCGGTTCTTACAGCTTTGTACCTCCTATGAAAGGACTTGACACTGTAGAACATAAATATTCTTTTATGACCTTGGATGATACGCTGGCGCTTGAATCTGCCATAACCAAAGATTCTAAAATTCTCATTGTCGGTGCAGGTCTCATCGGATTAAAATGCGCAGAAGGACTAAAAGACCGGGTGGCCGGCATTACCGTTTGTGACCTTGCCAATCGTGTACTTTCAAGCATTCTGGATTTTGACTGCGCCGCTATGGTACAACGGCATCTCGAAGAAAATGGCATATCTTTTTTACTGGAGGACAGCGTTGCCTCTTTTGATAAGAATACTGCCTACATGAAAAGCGGAAAAACCGTTGATTTTGATGTTCTGGTTCTTGCTGTGGGCGTGCGCGCCAATACTGCACTGTTAAGCGAAACCGGCGGAGAGGTAAACCGGGGAATACTTATCAACACAAAAATGGAAACCTCTGTTTCCGATATCTATGCGGCTGGCGACTGTACAGAGGGCGAAGACATCTCCTGTAACGACAAACGTGTCCTTGCGCTTTTACCGAATGCCTATATGCAGGGAAACTGTGCCGGTATCAATATGGCGGGCGGCTCTTGTGTATTCGGCAAAGCAATCCCGATGAATTCCATTGGTTTCTTCGGCTTACATATTATGACTGCCGGAAGCTATTATCCTTCTGACGAAGGCGGAGAGCTTTATGAGGAACAATCACAAGGAGTATTGAAACGCTTCTTTACCAGAAACGGTTATCTGACCGGATTTATTTTAATCGGTGATACCAGTCGTGCCGGAATTTACACCTCTCTCATCCGGGAGCGGATTCCATTGGATTCCATTGATTTTGAAACATTGAAAAAAACTGCTACGTCTACGGTATTTTCCTCAGAAAAGCGTAAACATTTTTTTGGAGGTGTGGTATAATATGAAAATCATTGATGCTACAGATTTAGATTACAAAATCCTAAATGAGAAACTGCGCGATACAGACAGCGAATATATCATTGACGGTTGCTGCGGTCAACGCTTTCTGGCCGCCGGAATGTCAGATAAAACAATTACCATAAATGGTGTTCCGGGCAATGCTTTGGGTGCTTATTTGAATAATGCAACGATAACCGTAAATACCAACGCACAGGATGCAGTAGGGGATACCATGAATGAGGGAAAAATCCTGATACATGGCAACATCGGAGATGCTGCCGGATATGCTATGCGAGGCGGAAAAATATACGTTCGCGGCAATGCAGGCTATCGTGCCGGCATACATATGAAAGCATACAAAGAAAAAGTCCCTGTCATGATTATCGGCGGATGTGCCGGAAGCTTCCTTGGCGAATATCAGGCAGGCGGCATTATCATTGTGCTTGGTTTAAATTCTAACGGGAATCCTATTGTTGGCAATTTTCCATGCACAGGTATGCATGGCGGTAAAATGTACCTGCGCGGCAATTGCAGCAATATAAAATTACCAGAACAGGTTACTGCACACCCAGCAGATACAGAAGACCTTGATAAAATACACAATTACCTGTCCGAATACTGTTCTGACTTTGGGCTGGATGCAGAGGATATCCTATCCACTCCTTTTACCGTCATAACACCGGACAGCAGAAACCCGTATAAACAAATGTATGTAGCAAACTAAAGGAAAGTAGGTAGGTTTATGAAGTACTCAAAACAAGAGGTTATGCAGTATGTGCGGGAGGAAGATGTAAAATTCATCCGCCTTGCCTTTTGCGATGTGTTTGGCAAACAGAAAAACATATCCGTTATGCCGGAGGAACTCCCCCGTGCTTTTGAATACGGAATTGCCATTGATGCATCCGCCATTGAAGGCTTCGGCGATGAAACCCATTCCGATTTACTGCTTCATCCTGATGCAGATACATTGATGCCTTTGCCTTGGAGGCCGGAGCATGGACGTGTAGTCCGGATGTTCTGTAATATCTCTTATCCGGATGGAAGCGCATTTGAGTGCGACTCTCGCTCTATTTTAAAACAGGCTGTTTCCGATGCCCAGAAAGCCGGATATGAGTTCTTCTTTGGTGCGGAGCAGGAATTTTATCTTTTCAATCTGGATGAGGATGGAAATCCTACAAAAGAACCTTATGATTCTGCCGGTTATATGGATATTGCCCCGGAAGACAAAGGTGAAAATATACGGCGGGAAGTCTGTCTGACGCTTGAACAAATGGGGATTCGGCCGGAAAGCTCTCACCATGAAGAAGGTCCCGGACAAAACGAAATTGATTTCCGCTATTCCAATCCTCTTTCTGCCGCAGACAATGCCATGACTTTTCAGACGGTTGTAAAAACCGTTGCCCGCCGCAATGGGCTATATGCTGATTTTACCCCAAAGCCGCTTGCGGATAAGCCGGGAAATGGATTCCATATCAACATATCGGTAAAATCATCGGATAATACTGATTGCATGGAGCAGATGATAGCCGGCATTCTTGCAAAAATTTCCGATATGACGGTATTTTTAAATCCATTGGAAGACTCGTATAAACGATTCGGTAATCATAAAGCGCCAAAATATATTTCCTGGTCCGGTGAGAACCGTTCCCAGCTTATAAGAGTTCCGGCTGCCGTAGGGGAATACAAACGTGCAGAGCTTCGTTCCCCTGATCCTTCCTCAAATACGTATCTGGCATTTGCATTACTGATATATGCCAGCCTGTACGGCATTCAACATAATCTATCACTGCCGGAAGCTGCTGACATCAACTTATATAAGGCAGATGCCGATACACTTGCAAAGTTTAAGCAATTACCGGGCGACTTAAAAGCAGCATGTGCCGCAGCATATTCCAGTGATTTTATCAAAGAGCATATTCCTGATGCGATACTGGACATCTACTGCAACAGATAATGAAATCTAAAAAAGGAGGAGGCATCAAATGAGCTTAAAAGAATGCGTTTATAGTATACTCATTGTATCTGCAACAGACAGCTTTCACTCTGCCTTCACCGATTTACTCCCTGAAACAAGATATAGTCCGGTCGATACGGTTTCAAGCATCAGCACCGCAAAGAGAGTTCTTGCTGAAAAAACATATGACTTTATTATCATCAACGCACCCTTACCCGATGATATCGGAACACGTTTTGCAATTGATACCTGCATTTCCAAGCAATGCGCTGTGCTGCTTTTGGTAAAAAACGATATTCATGCCGATATCCATGATAAAGTTGCGGAATACGGAGTGTTTACCCTTTCAAAGCCTACGTCGAAGTTAATCATGATGCATGCCCTTAACTGGATGCAAAGTGCCCGTGAACGATTAAGACAATTTGAGAAGAAATCATTATCCATCGAAGATAAGATGGCTGAAATCCGAATTGTTAATAAGGCAAAATGGGTGCTCATCAGCGAATTAAAAATGAATGAGCCTGATGCCCATCGTTATATCGAAAAGCAGGCAATGGACCAATGTGTTTCCAAAAAACGCATTGCAGAAGAGATTATTAAGACTTATACTTAATCGAAAAAGCACCGGAGTAGTTTTTTCTACTACCCCGGTGCTTTTTCATGATTATATACTATTTTACGCTCTCAACAAACCTGACAAATGCTTCTCTTCCGGCCTTATCGCACTTATATACGCCTGCATTCTCAAGAACCTCTGCAAACACCAGTCCGATTTCTTTATGAATAATGTCTGTCACATTATCTGGATTTACATCCGTATATTTCTTAAGGAAGCCTTCTGCCCATTCTGCATGAGAAGCAAGTGTTTCCGTAGAACGAAGGTCCGTTCCGTTTAAGATTGCATCTTCTAGTTCTGCCATTTCATCCTTTAACCGGGCGGGAAGTACTGCTAATCCCATTACTTCAATCAGACCTATGTTTTCCTTTTTGATATGGTGCAGATGCGCATGTGGATGATATACACCAAGCGGATGCTCTTCTGTCGTTAAGTTATTACGAAGAACTAAATCCAGCTCATAGTCTTCTCCTCTCCTTCTTGCAATCGGAGTAATTGTGTTATGCGCCTCCTGATTCGTTTCGGCATAAATATTTGCAGATGCATCCGTATAACCACGCCACGCTGTAAGAATTTTATCTGCAAGTGCAATCAGTCTATCCTTGTCCGGTCCGCTGATGCGAATGACAGACATTGGCCATTTTACAATACCTGCCTTTACATCCTCAAATCCGGCAAATGTAATTACTTTTTCTATTGGCGCCTTTGCCATTGCAAAGGTATAATGTCCGCCCTGAAAATGGTCATGGCTTAAAATAGAGCCGCCTACGATTGGAAGGTCTGCATTAGAGCCTACAAAGTAGTGTGGGAACTGTGTCACAAAATCTAACAGCTTGCCAAATGTTGCACGTTCAATCTTCATCGGTGTGTGCAGAGCATGAAACACAATACAATGTTCATTGTAGTACACATATGGTGAATACTGGAAAAACCATTCACTATTGTTAATCGTTAGCGGAATGATTCTGTGATTCTGCCTTGCAGGATGATTGACACGTCCCGCATATCCTTCATTTTCCGCGCAAAGCTGGCATTTCGGATATGCAGACTGCTTTGCATTTTTTGCTGCCGCTATTGCCTTTGGATCCTTTTCCGGTTTGGATAAGTTAATCGTAATATCCAGCATACCGTACTGCGTATCTGTGGTCCATTTCTGGTCCTTTTTGATACGCTGGCGACGGATATAATTGCTGTCGCAGCTTAATTTGTAGAAGTAATCCGTTGCCGCAAGCGCCGATTCCCGTTCATACAAATCCCTGAATTTTGCACGGACTTCACTTGGCCGTGCAACCAAAAGGCCCATGATTTTGGTATCGAATAAATCCTTATATACAATACTGTTTTCTTTCATAATGCCATGCTCGTATGCATAGCTCATCATATCTTCTAAGATATCTTCTAATGCCGCTTCGGCAGTTTCCTGTGTCATCGTATAGCCATTTGCTTCCTTCTTACGGGCCGCAAATTCCCCGATAACACTGTCCGGCATTTCATCCATCTGAAACAACTCCATCAGACTGTTTATTGTGTAAATCTTATCTTCCGGGCAGATTAAGCCCGTTACCAGACCATATTCTACAAGTTCCAGAATTCTTGTTGCAATCATTTCTCTTCTCCTGTTGTCCTGCTATCTGCTGATTAACGTTTTTGCGTCGTTTTGTAGTCACATTAATACAATCTCTTCGGACCGTCGCCAATCTCTACAACATAGAAATCTGCTGCATATCCGATTTTCTCTTCGTATGCTTTTCCAACCTGTTCAATGAAAGTTTCAACAGCTTTGTCTTTTACGATACTTACCGTACATCCTCCAAAGCCGGCGCCTGTCATACGGGAACCGATAACCCCGTCTACCTTCCATGCTTCTTCCACCAATGTATCAAGTTCAAGTCCTGTTACTTCATAATCGTCTCTTAAAGACGCATGAGAATCATTCATAAGCTGACCGAATAAGGTAACGTCGTTATTTTGTAATGCTTTTACGGCCTTTATGGTTCTCTGGTTTTCATACACTGCATGTCTTGCACGTCTTATGCGAATATCACTCCCTATTGCAGATTTTACTTCTTCAAATTCTTCTTCCGTTAATTCGCCAAGAGAATGGATAGCCTTAACCTTCTGAATTTCTGCAAGCGCAGTTTCACATTCGCTTCTTCTCTCATTGTATTTTGAATCGCCCAGACCACGCTTCTTGTTGCTGCATGAAATCACGATTTTGGCATTTTCCAGCTTAATCGGCGCGTACTCATATTCTAAAGTTGCTGTATCAAGGAAAATCGCATGACCGGCTTTTCCCATTGCGATTGCAAACTGGTCCATAATTCCGCAGTTTACACCGTTAAATTTATTCTCCGAATATTGTCCGATTAGTGCCAAATCCTGATTGGATACGTCAAATCCAAACAGATCTCTTAAGATAAACCCTGTTAATACTTCTACGGACGCAGAAGAAGACAGTCCCGAACCGTTTGGAATATTTCCGTATAAAACAAGGTCCATGCCATATTCAACAGACATCCCCTTCTCGCCAAATGCCCACATAATGCCCTTCGGGTAGTTCGTCCAATCTGCTTCTTTTTCCGGTTTGAGATTTTCAACACTCGATTCGATTACGCCAAGGTGTTCAAAGTTTAAGGAATAAAAACGAATCTTTTTATCTGTTCTTTTACGAGCCGCACCATATGTACCGATGGTAAGGGCACACGGAAATACATGACCTCCATTGTAGTCCGTATGCTCACCAATCATATTTACGCGGCCCGGTGCAAAATAAACGCCAATTTCCCCTTCGCTGCCAAATAATTCTTTGAATTTCTCCAATACACTCTGCCAAATCATAATTTTCTCCTTTTGCCTCTTATCTTTGCTATTTTCATTATAACTTGACATTTATTCTTTGCAAGATGCGTTTTGCAAGTTACAACATTACGCGAGAATTATGCAACATTTTTACATATCTTTTTTCTGAAATTCCTCAATTGCATTTAGTACTTCCTGTGTCGTGGCATCATCCGCACCGCCAATATAATATACCTGCTCATCCACAGTCAGCTTAATGAATAAATCATTCTTTGGATTTAAAAACACCTCAAACATACCCTCACGGTATACCTCAAAGGTTCCTATCAGCAGATTATCCATACCGCTTCCATTTACCTTAATCATCTCCGGGAGTTCTGTTACGGTGGTATATGCATCAATATCTTCCAGAGGGATTTTATAATCCACGTTTAACTGCTGGCAGATAATGGTATCATTTTCTACTGTCACCTGAATTGGAGTAAATTCTGCCAATATCATCCAGACTGATAAAACCGGAATGGCCAAAATTGCCGCAGCACTCAAAATCATGGTTGCCATTCCTGCCTTATTGCCCAGATTTACGGTAGTACCGGTTCCAAGACGGCTTTCAATCATATAATGCCTGTCATTCTTATTATAGTACATAAGTCCCCAAATCCAGTTTTTATCATCCTCTGACGCATCCAGAACAGTTCTCTTTGGTTCATATGCCTTATTGATATCAAATATCTTCTTAACTATCCAGCCGGCAAACACCATAATGAAAACACAATAAATCAAAGACCCCCAGATAACTCCGCTTATGGCCCATTCTCTTTGCAGCATAAATAAAAGTATGCACCAGGTAAACACCGTATTAATCCATGCACAGGCCAGTGAGTAATTCTTCCAAACCTGCTTTTTTGCCCTTGCATAATTCATATTGGTATCGCTGTCCTCACAAATAACTGTAATTTTCTGCCTATCCGTCCATACTGCACAGATATAGAACAGGTAAGTACATAAACCAAATACAGTAACAACCCAGCCGAATACTTCATAACCATGTCCCTGAAAAACAATAAACGCGATAAGCATTGGAATCGTACTTAAAACAAGCGCAGGCAGAAACGTAATCAGCTTTACCTTTCCCGGTACGGATGCGGTTTTTAAGTCTGTATAAGAAACATTGCTTTCCTCACTCCAGCCTCTTTTCTGCTTAAGCTCCTTTATTTTACCATTTGCAATGGCAAACCATAGCATCGGCAGAAAACAGATTGCCAATATCCAGAGCATCCACAAAGACATACTGATTGAAAAATATGGAATAAATGGAAACCCGATTGGAATAACTGCCAAAAGAATTGTGCTCCATTTCAGACGCTTTCGAAACTCTGCATCAATTTCCTTCACATCCTCATCATTTCGCAATTCTTTCTTTAAGGTTGCGCCGAAGCAATAATTTTTGTTTCCTGAGTTTCTTAAGATAAGATACATTGCCAATAAAATCGGATAACAGGACACCAAAAAGATAATACTCATAATCATACTTGTAGTCATAATTTTCCCTCTCTTTCCTAAACATCAATCTTTAAAATCAGCCAAAAAACGGTTCGCATAATTTATAAAAATCTTCTTTGGTAATTCCTCTTACTTTAGCTTCTGAGATTACCCTCTGAAGCATCTCCTTCGTATCAGCAGGCAGTTCATTGGAAAATTCTAAACGCTCACGAACCTTCGCTCCATTTCTCCTGTCTGTATAGATATATCCCTCCTGCTTTAACATCTGATAAGCTTTATTGACTGTCATGGAATTAATCCCCATTTCCTCTGCCAGTCCTCTTACTGTCGGAAGCTGCTCTCCGGGCGCTAATCTTCCATCGGATATTCCAAGCACTATCTGATTTCGAATCTGCAAATAGATTGGTACATCTGAGTATTCATTAATTGCAATAATCATCAATTTTCTCCTTTCTTTTACTTATCTTTACTTTTGTTATAGTAATTGTAATACAAACAACACAAAATGTCAATCATAGTATTACTAATTTCTTTCACACGTTAATGTATCACGGTCTTCCTATGATATAAAAAACAGCGGCATCCACCGCTGTTTTTACGACTAAATATTCCATTTATCTCTCGTCAATAAAGAGTACGCCCAGCGTTCCCGGCCCGCAATGGCTGGAAATTACACAACCTGCTCTTGTAATGAGAATCTCTTCAAACATATCTAAATCTTTCAAATACTTATGCACGGAAGCAATAATCTCCGGGTCACAGCCAGAGTGTGTAATAAATACACGGGACTTCTGTGCCTTCTTTAAATCTTCTTCCATAGTTCTTACATAATCCATAACAACCTTATGCATTTTCCCGCGGAATTTTTCCTCCGGCTTCATCTTTCCGTTTTCTACGACAATTTTCGGATGAAGCTTTAACATACCTCCCGCTAATGCTGCAACACCGCTGCATCTTCCGCCTCTGTGAAGATATTTCAAGGTGTCTACTACAAAACTCGAGCGCACACGCGGTCTTATTTCCTGAATATGAGCAACAATCTCTGCCGCACTCTTATTCTGCTGCGCCATAATGGCAGCCTCAATTACCTGCAAACCGATGCCTGTAGAGAGATTTGCGGAATCAATGATAAAAATCTTATCTTCTGCTTGAAGCTCTGCTGCCGCCATACGCATAACATTATAGGTGGTTGACATTTCGGCCGAAATACAAAAGACAATTATTTCTTCTCCCTTTTCGATGTGCGGACGATACACTTCTATCATCTGGTCAATTCCGACTGCGGAAGTCTTTGGCGTAACACCGTGTGCATCTGACCAGCGATATATTTCATCCGGCGTAATATTCTTTCCGTCTTCGTATTCTTCATCTCCTAAAAGGATATGTAAGGGAATCGTCTCTACATCATATTTTTCCAATAATTCCTGTGACAAATCACAAGTACTGTCCGAAATAATTTTCACCATAATCCTAATCTCCTTTTTTATATAAGAAATATTTTAACACTCCTGTCGAAAAAGGGAAGAAAGAAAATGTTAATAATTCCTAAAGTTTCTATAAAGAATCCCAGTACTGGCAGTCCTCTCTTCCAACCACCGTCGATGTAAATGGTGTTCCATCATTTTTCTTATAATGCTCCGTTGCTTTTAGAGCACATTTCGCGCCTGCATATACAATCGGAAGATTAAAAAATACGATCAGAATGTTTCCCAGATCTGAGAACGCCCACAAATTGCCAAGCTCCAATCCTGCAATATTACATAGTATACCAAACATCGCTACCAAAAGCGCGAGGATACGAATGCCGTTGATAAAGCCGTTTGCTTTGCTGATACGGTTTGCAGCAATTTCCGAAAAACTGATCATACCAAGCAGACAGGTGTAAGCAAACAAACCAAAGCACAGCGTGATGATAAACGTTATAACCGAATGAAGAGCCGGATTTGGTGTTAATGCGGCAACCGATTCCGTAAACATCGGGAGTTTATCCAAAGAAGCCCACTTTTGGGCGTCCGGTCCGTCCCAGCAATGCGCCATGACAACCACAAAACCGGAAAGCGTACAAATAACTATCGTATCCAAAAACACGCCAAGCGCCGCTAGAATTCCCTGTTCACAAGGATGCTTCGCGTCTGCGGCAGCCGCTGACATCGTAATGGTTCCCTGTCCGGCTTCATTTGACATAAGGCCTCGTTTTACCCCCTGTGCCAAAACCGTACCAAACAAGCCCCCAAAGAATGCCTCCGGCTTAAATGCCCCGCCGATTACGGAGGAAAAGAAATAGGGGAGCTCATTCAGATTTAGAACGATCA
Source organism: uncultured Agathobacter sp. (assembly GCA_944381555.1). Lineage (GTDB taxonomy): Bacteria > Bacillota > Clostridia > Lachnospirales > Lachnospiraceae > Roseburia. The sequence continues at coordinate 37,146 of CALWLL010000052.1, forward strand.
GTATCAAAACTGTTACAATATATAATACTGCCATAACCGGAACCATTTTATCTGTCCACTTGCTAACCTTCCTCATTCCGCCAAACGCAATGAGCGCTGTTACCGCAACCACACAGCCGCCTGCTGCATAATAAAACATAGCATCGCTTGCAATCGCTTCACCGGTTACTATTTCTGCCATCCTTCCGACAGAGGAAACCACGTTAAAGCCCTGCGCCGGCAGACAACAAAACGCATATAAAATATACAATACTGATAAGGCAACGCCTACCCATACCCGGTTCCCAAGAAGCTTTCTTCCGTAAAACGGAAGCCCTCCTATAAATTCATCCTCTTTCTTTTCTTTAAAAATCTGTGCCAGAACAGCTTCCATATAGGCTAATGCCATTCCAAAAAATGCAGATACCCACATCCAAAACAATGCGCCCGGACCGCCTGCTGCAATTGCTCCCGTCACACCAATAATGTTACCCGGTCCTACGCGCATGGCAGAGCTAAGCAGAAATGCCGCCAGGGGAGAAATGCCCGTTTTAGCCGTCCGCTTCTCCGTCATAATACTTATCCCCTTCTTAAAATGAGTTACCTGCATAAATCCGGTTCGAAAACTAAAATAAATTCCAGAGCCAACCAATAAAATAACGGCAATAGAAAAATTTCCCAGAACCGGTATATCTGCATACCATTTTATATTTGTCGGAAAATCCCACAGAAAATCGGATAACGGCCCAACAAACGAAAATATACGGTTAATGGATTCAAAAACAACCTGCATACATACCCCTCGCATTTCTATCCTGCTCAATTATATTCCAAACAAAAATAAATAGAACAACAATTATGGTCTTTCCTATGATACAAAAAACGGAAAATAAACCTGCATTTACTTTCCGTTTTCTTTCTTTATTTCTTTTTAAAAGATTGAATCACTTCCCATGCCGGTAATGCGTTTCCATCATAATCAAATAACGCCTGATTTGCCCACTCATTACCGCAAGGTCCCTTATCCTTGATATATTCCAAAGACGCCTTGGTAGCCCAGCCCGAGCCCGGAACCGGAATCCATGCCGGCTCCCACCAGAAAAAGCCACAGCCCTTGTCATCCACAACGTTAGCCACTCTGTTTAAGAAGTCTTTTGTAAAGTCTGCCTGACCCTGAATTGTCATAGGGTAATCGATATTCTCCAGAAGATGTGGTTTTGTTGCATAGCCTTTTCTCTCATGGTCTTCTAGCTTCTCATATTCTTTGTAATCCTCCATAGTAAATCCCATAGATACTTCTGCAACAATCAGTTCTTTGCCAAAACGTTTTGCAATATCATTCATGTTGTCTTCCAACTGTTTAAGACGTCCATGCCAGAATGGATAATAGGATAATCCGATATAATCGAAATCCTCTCCGCGCGGAATGTAGTTGTCAAACCATCTGCGGTATAATTCGTTGTTTCCGCCGTTGTCTAAGTGGATCATAATCGGAATCTTAGCGTTTACTTTGCGGCAGGCACGAATACCGGCACTTACGAATTTTGCAATATTATCGTACTCCGGGACCTGACCTTCCGGCCACAGCAATCCGTTCGAGAGCTCATTGCCCACCTGAATTAAGGTAACATTTACCCCCGCAGCCAGAATTTTCTTCATTGATTCTTTGGTAAATTCATAAACAGCTTTTTCTAATTCCTCTACACCGTAGTCTGCCCATGCTTTTGGTTTAAACTGTTTTCCCGGATCTGCCCAGAAATCACTGTAATGAAAATTTACAAGAACTCCAAGACCTGCTTCCGTTACTCTCTTTCCAATAGCAATTGTTGTGTCTAAATCATTATTTCCCGCACCATAAGGTTCCCCCTCCGGTGACTTTGGATCGTTCCAGATACGCAGGCGAATAGTATCCACGTCATATTTTTTTACGATGTCAAGGATGTCCATCTCCTGACCATTGTCGTAATACTTTGCACCGCATTGTTCCAGTTCAAGCAAGGTGGAAAGGTCCATGCCTTTTATAAATCTGCTCATAGATATTCTCCTGTGTGCTCAGCCCTGCACCTGCCCCAGCAGCACCTCATTGCCTTGCTGCATTGGGCAGGTATGAACTGTTAATCAAAATCGAATTTCGTAATTCTTTCATGCATTGCGCCATAACGAAAACGAACCATCTCATTCTTTTCTAATACGTCCTTTTCGTCGCCTCTGTACTGGCAGCGAATGCAACTGTAAATTCCTGTTTCTTTATTGTAAAACATATCGATGTCGAGGTCTCGCATAAAGCATGATGGACATCTGTAATTTAATTTGCCTTTTCCAAGTTGAGCCATGTTGCAAATACCTCCCTTTCAGAAATTTTCTTCTTGTAGCCGAGCTTGAACATTGGAGAGAATGCATATCCCTCTTCAATATATCCAAGCGCCTTATCAGATGCTGTAAGAGAAACTTTTGTCTGAATAGCCGGAACTACTGCACTTACGGCTGTTGCTCCATCTAATTTAGCATCGCGGCATCTGTATTCATAATTTATGGTTTTTCCGCCTTCACCTTCACAGGCAAGGGTAATACCCGTCATATCTTCCGGATATTCGGTTGTACCATAGCAGGCTGTAATATATTCATCCAGCATAATATCTGCATTTGGATCACTGATTTCCAGAATATTTCTTTCAATCTTAATGTTTGATGCACCTTCTTCGAAATATTCCTTTGTCTGTAATTTAACCGTTACACCGTTAAATTTGATTTCAACAGGATCAAGTGTTAAGATACGGTTCTTCTTGCCGTCAATTACCTCCTCTGAGAAGTGGCAGTGTGTCGGGCAGAGGCAAAGGTCAACCTCTTCACCATTATAAGAAAGCTTTGCGCTTCTTACTGTACCTGCTCCGGCATAATGCGTAAAGTAGCCTGCGCGGTATTTTTCCTGAATCAGGAATGGATAAGAAGCATCCTGTACATGTTTGGTACCGATACCTACCGGCCATTCCAGTTTTGCAACATATGGGCGGAGGTCTACGATTGCACCGCCCTGATCCATGTTCACACATGCTCTCATGTATGGGTCGCAGTACCAGAATAACTGTTTGTCTGAACCGTAAAGAATATCTCTCCAAGGAGCGCATTCCGGCTCATTGTAGTTGCCTGCATTTACACCCTTCTTTTCTCTGTAGTAGTCAGCAAACTCAGCCATTGTCATGTCAATCAGCTTGCCTTCTTTCTTTAACTGTCCGTAATATTTACATCCATCGCTGTATGACTTGTAAAGAAGCTCGTATGGCTGCTCCCAGCGTCCCATCTTGTTCATCCAGCCCGGTCCCACAAACATCATGTTGTAGGAATATCCGTTGTTGTATTTTGCAAGGTCACGGTACTGGTCGATCAGGTTGTAAAGATATGGATATTCCCATGTCTTTGTATCGTAAATCATACCACGAAGTACGTTCTGCGGATGCGTTCCGAAGTTTGAGCCATTACCGTCATAACATGCAATAAGGTCACGGGAAAGATGTGGGATTGCTACGATACCACTATCCTCTGCCGCATTTGCCGCAGGTGCATGTGTGTTCTGCTTTGATGGAATCCAAGGAGCCCAAGGACCGCCGTCAAATAACGTATACCAGGAGTTGTTACATGTATGGTAAGCCTTTGGTCCTTCTTCCCAACAGGTTGCAACGGCACATTTTACCATTGGATATTTTTCTTTGATATAGTTTGTAAGGTCCGCATCCATGTAATAAGAACCTGTTGATTCCGGATAGAACCCGAATTTCTCATAGAACTTCTCGAAAACATCATTCACAATGGCAATCTTATCTTCCATTGAAAACATCCAGATGCAAAAATCTTTGGTTTTATATTTTTCACGAAATTCTTCACATGGTAAACCAAGTAAAGAAAGCGCAATTTCATCACCATATACTTCATGGTCATGCTTTGCGATTTCAACTGCCTCATCGTTAAAAAGAGCAGCATATGTCATCTGGATTGTAACCTTTAATCCATTTTCATGTGCTAATCTCTGCTGGGTCTTAAAGATATCAAGCGACTCTGTAATCAGCGCTTTATCTCCAATATCCTCTTCTTTGCCTTGTCCTGTAACAGTTGCAGAATATTCCGGAACCATTTCCGGACGATGGATGATATTAACAATAAATTTGTCCATCCTGTTTTCCTCCCTAGAATTTATATATGCAGCATTCACGCAAATCCTTGATTTTCCAGTTGCGCAAACGGTTGCTCAACTAGTTGGAGTATAGCAAGGTTACTCCTAACTGTCAAGCCAATTTTCAAAAACAATTTTGTACAAATTTTCATTCGCATTTTTGTGAATTATTTTGTAGTTTCTTATTTCGTTGATTCCTTGAGAACAACCTCATACGATAACAGCATCTTGCTTGGTACTTCTTCTCCCTCAATCTGTCCGAGAAGATTCTTACAGGCTACTACTCCAAGTTCTTTGGCATCAAAAACAAGTGAAGTAATAGAAGGAACATTATTCTGCAATACAGAGCTGTTATAAAAAGACGCCACCTTTACTTCAGCAGGAATCTTAATGTGTGACTGACGTAATTTGCGGAGCGCCTGACTACAGATACCATCATCCATACACAAAATACACTCTGCCTTCTTTTCTAATGCCTCTTCAACCGCATGGTTAATACTGCTGCGATTCTCCAGATTCAAAAATATTAGTTCAGGATCTACTGATTTTCCTGCCATAGCAAATGCATCCATAAAACCCTTTAAACGTCGTTTATTAACAATAATCCGCTCATTGCCGCCTAATAATGCAACTTTAAAATGATTGTTCATTAAAACAATGGAAGTCAGCTCACGGCAGGCACTCTCATGGTCGTGGTCAATCTGTTTTACTCCCGAATAACTGGTGCTGCCTGTCGCGACAAACGGAATAGATTTTCCTTTTAAGAATTCAATCTGTTTATCTCCTTCAAAGGTACGAAGAAGAATAACTCCATCCACCTTTCTGTTGGAGATAACGCGTTCTAAGCCCGTGATGTCATCCTGCTGGCAAATGCTGAGCAGAATGTCATATTCCATCTTGGCAGCAACTTGCTGAATGCCTATTATGGCTTCCTGAAAAAACGGAAGATCCACAAGAGCATAATCTCCGGGCATAACAACACAAATATTATAGGTTTTTGACTGCGCCAGACTCTTTGCAATTACATTTGGCTTATAGTCATTTGCCTCAATATACTCTAATACTCTTTGCTTGGTTACTTCACCAATCCGCCCCTTACCGGATATTGCCCGGCTTACCGTTGTCTTCGATACGCCCAGTGCCTCCGCAACATCTGATATTGTAATATTTTTATTTCCCATAACAGCCTTCCCCTTTACCGTTCAATCGGTTGCGCATTTTTATTGTGCTAAAATCTATTAAAGAAGTCAACCCCCTTTGCCGAAATCTTTTCCTGTATTTGGAAATTCTGTGCATTCTGCCGAAAAAATTTATTTTCAACTGTATTCTATTCTGTTATACTATTTTCCAAATAAATGTATCCTATACAAGTACAAGAAAGGAACCCGACATATGAAGACAGACAAACTGCTGTATGGTGTGGCATATTATGATGAATATATGCCGTATGACCGCATAGAAAAGGATATGGAAATGATTGCAAAGGCAGGTATGAATGTGATTCGTATTGCAGAATCTACATGGAGTACCTGGGAGCCGCAGGAGGGCGTATTTGATTTTACACATTTAAGGAGAATGCTGGACGCCTCAAAAAAGTATGGAATTTCCGTAATTATTGGCACTCCAACCTATGCTGTACCGACATGGCTGGTAAAAAAATGTCCCGAAATCCTTGCCCTGACGCATGACGGACAGGAGCTTTATGGTCACAGACAGAATATGGATATCACAAATCCGGTATATCTGCATCATGCCGAAATAATGATCCGTAAGCTCATGGAATATGTAAAGGATGAACCTCACATCATCGGCTACCAGTTAGATAATGAAACAAAATCTTACGATACCTGTACTCCGTATGCACAGGCAAAATTTGCAGAATATATAAAAGGACAATTTCCAGATATTGAAGACTTCAATCATGAATTTGGATTGGATTACTGGAGCAACCGCATCAATGCATGGGAGGATTTCCCGGATGTGCGCGGAACAATTAACCAGAGCCTTGCAGCCGAATACTGCAAATTCCAAAGGAAACTGGTCACAGACTTCCTCACCTGGCAGTCTGACATCATAACAGAATACAAGCGTCCGGAGCAATTCATTACCCACAACTTCGACTTTGAATGGCATGACTATTCTTTTGGCCTTCAGCCGGAGGCTGACCAGTATGCCGCCGCAAAATGCGTTACTGTCGCAGGCGGCGATATTTATCACCCGTCACAGGACGATTTGACCGGAAAGGAAATCACCTGCTGCGGAAATATCCTTCGCGGTTTAAAAAATAACGGGAACTACTTCATACTAGAAACAGAAGCTCAGGGCAACCAGGCATGGCTTCCATATCCGGGACAGCTTCGTCTTCAGGCATACAGCCACATTGCAAATGGTTCTAACTGCGTTATGTACTGGCACTGGCATTCCATTCATAATGCCATCGAAAGCTATTGGAAGGGTGTGCTCTCTCACGATTTGGCAGAAAATGAGACTTACCGCGAATGCGTAAGTATCGGCAACGATTGGAAACGCATCGGTTCACATCTTAACAATTTAAAAAAGACCAATAAAATTGCAATTGTTGCAAACAACGAAGCATTAACCGGTCTCATTCAGTTTCCGGCACGGACAAAGGATGCTTACGGTTATAACCGCGTTCTTCGCCGGCTTGCAGATACACTTATGGAATTAAATATCGAATATGACATCATTCCTGCCGACGAGGATTTATTAACAGGCTATGACTGCATTATTCTTCCTGCCTTCTATAGTGCAAAAGAATCCTATTTAAAAGCACTAGATAGCTACGTTCAAAATGGCGGTAACTTAATTACCGCTTATAAGTCTGCCTTTAGTGATGAATATTTAAAGATATATTCCGATACACAGCCACATATTTTAAATAAGACGCTTGGTATCCACTATGACCAGTTTACTTATCCAAACAAGGTAACCGTCACCTATAACGGCAAAACCTCCGAGGCGGCCGAGTGGATGGAAATGGTATGCTGCGATACTGCAAAACCCCTCGCACAGTATGAACATCATACATGGGGCCGCTATACTGCCGTTGCATTTAATACCTACGGAAAAGGTCATACCCTTTACCTTGCCACCCTTCTTGATACCAGTATCTTAAAAGAGCTTCTTACCGGCTTCTTTAAAGAATGCCAGTTAAAAGAATCCGCAAAACTTCCGTTTGAAGCTGCATATCCGGTTGCCGTAAAACAGGGGGTAAATGATGACGGCCATCACATTCTTTACTTCCTGAACTATTCTAAGGATACCCAAACCGCAAGAAACCTTGCCGGTACTGCTACAGAACTTCTCACCGAAAAAAAGATTGCTTCCGGTGAATCCATAACACTAGGCGCATGGGAGGTTGCAATTCTGGAGTTTGACAACTGATATATGAATAAATCTTAAGATTTTCTGAAAAAGTTTAAGAAAGACCAAATCGCATTGCCGCCCAAAAAACAGTGTGCTATAATCACCTTATCGTTAGGAAAAGGATTGAATATTATGTCGGGATTCAAGAAATGTTTACAAAAGTTTTGGGAAACAAATAAGCATTTTACATTGATGCTCTATTTCATAATTTATTTGGCATGGTTTGTTTTTTTGGAAAAACATGTAACCACGCATTTCCATGTAATACATTTGGATATTGATGATTATATTCCATTTTGCGAATTTTTCATCGTACCCTATCTGCTTTGGTTTGCTTACATCGCAGTGACCATTGTATATATGGGATTTAAGGACAAAAAGGAATATTATAATATGTGCGCCTTCCTCTTTAGCGGAATGACACTGTTTTTAATTATCTCTACCGTATTTCCAAACGGACACTTCCTTCGTCCGATTAGTTTTGAGAGAGATAATATTTTTACACAGCTTTGCGCTATGTTATATCAGACTGATACCGCAACGAACCTGTTTCCAAGTATCCATGTGTATAACTCCATCGGTGTGCATCTTGCGATTACAAACAGCGAAAGGACCAGATACAACAAGCCCGTCCGGCTGGCATCAGGAATTCTCATGGTAAGCATTATTCTTTCCACTGTATTCTTAAAACAGCACTCTGTGTTTGACGTAATTACCGCATTCTTTACAGCTTTCGTAGTATATCTTCTGGTTTATGTCCGTAGCTGGGATAAGGTAAAAGAGAATACGCTTGCCCGCAAAGCAAAAATTCAGGCGCGTAAAGAGGAACTACAGAAGCATCTGCCGGAATTTTAATTCTAATATAAATCTTCTTAAAACTAATAAAAGGGTTGCCAAAAGCGGCAACCCTTATTTCTGTTTATGTAGTAATTCTTCCGTTCATCCATGCAAGCAAATCCTCAAATACCACCTGTCTGTCCGTCTCATTCAATATCTCATGTCTGTCATTTTCATACAGCCTGTATGTCAGGTCTGTGATTCCTGCATCCTGATACAGATGGTAAGTCTCCATTACGCCTTTTCCAAAACCACCGACCGGATCCTGCTTACCGGATACGATAAACATTGGTAATTTTTTAGGAATCAGTCTTGCATTTTCTGCATCGCAGCAGAAATTAACAGCTTCAAAAAGTCCCTGATACCCATTTACGGTAAACATAAACGTACATTCCGGAGTCTGATAGTATTTCCGTACAATATCCACGTCTTTGGTAAGCCAGCTCTTTTCGGGACACTCTCCAGTCATGTCAAACTCCTTATAATCTTCCCCAAAAGCAAGATTTGAAATAAATTTGCTGCGATACTTAGAGCCGCGAATTTTACCAATTACCTTTGTAAGCACAACCGCCAGTTTCGTTACATGCACAGGTGTAAAACCAGTTCCCATAATAATTACTCCGCATAGATTGTCATTATAGTATGACAAATATTTACGGAGCATAAAGGAGCCCATGCTGTGTCCAAGCATAAAATATGGCATTCCCGGATTTTCTTCCTGAATCAAAGAACGAATCTTATGCATATCTGCAACTACCGTATCACTTGGTGCGTCCTCACAGAAATAGCCCCAGTTTTCTTTTGAAGCTACCGATTGTCCATGTCCGATATGGTCATGTCCTGCTACCATATATCCTTTTGAAGTCAGAAACTCTGCGAAAGGCGCATACCTCTCAATATACTCTGCCATACCATGCGTAATCTGAAGTACTGCATGATACTCTCCTGAATCTGGAAGCCATTTTACTGCGTGTACTGCGGTTTTGCCATCATTGGATAAAAAAGTAAAATTGTTCGTAATCATACCATTCTCCTTTCCGTATGCTAATCAGCCTGAACATTTCCCAGCAAATCCAACATATAGGAGATGTCGCTTTCTAACTCTTTCAATTGGTTCTCCTGGCTTAAGACCTCCTCCTGTACATCACCTAACTGTATCTTATTCCTCTCCCCACATTTTGCGATTTCTTCATCCAGATTCCGTAACCCCACCACTTTATCACGGACTAAAATCATCTCTTCAGAGAAATTTCTCATTGCCGCTTTTTCCATTGCCCTGCTGCTTTCCTGACACTTTTTAAGAAGACGCGTGGTTCCCATATTATTCTCCTTCATCAGTGCCACCAGACGTCCCACAATATCCTCCAGCTCAGCAATACGTTCTTGGGAATGTTCCAATTCCTCACGCATCACAACAGCCTTTTTTTCAAACTCAAGTGCTGTCTGCCTGATTTCCTCGGAAGCTGCCACAAACTGTTTGCCCTCTTCGCCCATTCTGCCTGCTTCTATTGCAGCATTTAAGGCAAGCACACTCATCCTGCGTCCATCCTCCTCCATCTGAAGCAACTGCCCTGTATAAGAGACGCTGGCTGCACGCAGATTTCCCGGTACCTCTGACAGATACTTTGCAGGAGACGTATAATGCTTATTTTCTTCCACCAAAGCAGTCGTTGCCTCCAGCTGTTTCCCTATAAGAAGACGCAGATTGTCATATGCCTCAGCCGCCGTTTTCAAATTTTCGGAAAGAACATCAATGGTTTGTAACAGCTTTGATTCCTCATCAATATTGAGCATGGCATGTTCTACAAGACTGCTGCTATTGTCTATTACCTGACTAATATCCGCTTGAATGCGTTTTCCCGACTCTTCCATCTGCGTCACATCTGCATCAAAGCCTTCTTTGTTTTCTGTTATCTGTGCTAGCAGAATCCTTCTTTGTTCTTTTATAATCTTATTCTTTTTGTTCCCAAACATCGAAATGCCTCCAACACCACTATTCTACAACGACCATACCCATTTCGCAATGATTACTGATAATATTGTATTTCAAATTGTAACTCATCCACACCGCGAAAACTGTTGATTTTTGGAAAATATACAATAGACAATTGTATATTACTCGACACACCGTTCCTTGCAGCCTCTAACTGATTACTGCCAAATTTGTTCTCTATGTATAAAAGAAAAGCCTCCACATTTCCAAAATAAATTCCTGTAGCAGGCGCACCATTGGCTGTAACCATGCTAAGTTTAACAACATTTCTGTTTTTGCCCATAATCATCAGACGCTTAATGCGTACTCCTCTGTCTGCAAAGACAGGTTTGGGATTGTCCTTGCCGAAAGGAGCTAAAATGCCAAGCTCCCGCACCAGTTCTATGGTTACATAATCTAACGGCATCGGTACGTCAATACGTATCTTTGGCGTTAGCTGCTCCTCTGTAAGTGCAGCGAGCGCATTGATTCTTTCCCGGAAAATACCAATATTTTCTTCGGGAAGCGAAAGTCCCGCCGCCATTGGATGTCCGCCGAATTTGGTAAACAAATCCTGACACCTGCACATCTCTTCATACATAGAATATCCTTCTATCGAGCGTCCCGAGCCTTTCGCTCCTTCCTCTGCTTTTGTTAAAACAAATACCGGTTTATAATACTTTTCGCGAATCCGTCCGGCAATGATTCCTGCAATGCTTTCATGTATATCCGGCAGATAAATCACCAGCACCTTATCTTTCTCGCAGCCATGTTCTTCGTAGAAACGGACTGCCTCTTCTACACCTTCCAGTGTCAAATCCTTGCGTTCTTCATTGAGTACCACCAGTTCGTTGGCGATAACCGCTGCTTTGTCATAATCTGTCTGAAAAAACAGTTCGACGGCACGTTTTGCAGTATCTAACCGTCCGCTGGCATTAATACAAGGACCTAATACAAATCCGAAATGAAAGGCATCTATCTGCCCGCGCTCTAATCCGCACTGTGCAATAAGCGCCCGCATACCTGCATTCGAAGTCTTGTGAATACGTTTTATTCCTTCTTTTACCAAAATGCGGTTTTCTCCTGTCAAAGACATAATATCTCCTACTGTTGCAAATGCCACATTTTCCAAAAACGCTTCCGCTTCGCAAAAAGGAATCCCAAGACTTTCATATAATACGCACACCACTTTCCATGCCACTGCTGCTCCGCACAGATTTTTATAAGGATAGGCACATTCTATCTGGTGCGGATTAACAATTGCATCGGCCTGACTTTTTTTATATAACCGTTCCCCGTCCACATCCTCAAATGGAATTTCATGATGGTCTGTTACCAGTACCGTCATCCCCAATTCTTTAGCATGGGCAATTTCATTGATTGCCGCAATACCATTATCACAGGTCAGAATGGTATCTATGCCGTCTTCATACGCCTTGTCAATCAAATCCATATTCAGCCCATAGCCATCATGGATCCGGTCTGGAATCTGAATACTCACAACAGCTTTACAGCGTTCTAAGGCTGTTTTTAAAATATATGTGGACATCACGCCATCAATGTCATAATCCCCGATAATGCGTATCGTTTTTTTGTGATGAATTTTGTCTGTAAGGATTTCTGCCAGTTTCTCTGCATCCTTTAACAGATGCGGATTATGTAAATCCTGAATGCTCCCCTGCAAAAACACACGAATATCTTCATCCTCCACCACATCCCGGTTGCGGATAATTCTGGCAGTTACCTGATCAATATGGTACTTTTCTCCAATTGCCTTAAAATCTGCCTTCTTATTTTGTACTAACCACTGCTGCATAATCTACCTGCTTTAACATAAGTCCTTCCGGCGGAGCTGTATAGCCCGCTTTGCTTCTGTCTTTACTTTCTAATATTTCTGTCACGGAATCCGCTGTTCGTGTTCCGTTTCCCACCTCAATTAAGGTTCCTGTCATAATGCGTACCATATTCTGTAAGAATCCATCTCCCGTATACGAAATAAACATCTCGTTTTCCCGTTTTTCTATCGAAACAGAAAAAATGGTACGGACTGTAGACTTTTTCATCTTTTTATTACCGCAGAATGCCGCAAAATCATGAGTACCTGACAAATGTTCTGCCGCGTTTTTCATTGCCTTTACATCAAGGGGGATTGTGTAAGTATACATATATTTCCTTTGAAATACATCTGGAATACTGCTCGTATGGATACGATACACATAAGTCTTGCTCAAAGCATGGTATCTGGCATGAAAGCGCTCATCGACCTCATCTATTTTTGTAACCGCAATATCCATTGGCAGATAATGGTTCAAATATTCCAGTATCTCTTCGTTTGAAAAATCCCCATCCATATGGAAATTTGCCACCTGTCCAACGGCATGCACACCTGCATCTGTTCTTCCCGAGCCGATTACCTCAACAGGGTGCCCCGCCAGCTCTTCCAATACTGACTGGAGCTTTCCCTGAATTGTCATATCCGTTTGTTTCTGCACCTGCCAGCCTTTGTATCTTGTTCCGTCATATTGAACCAAAATTCTATAGTTTTTCATCATACCTCTTTATTCGTTTGTCGGTTTCCTATCAATTCGTCTTTTTCGGATTCTGCATATCTTACCATACCATTATGAGGATTCTTTAGGTAATATTCATAATATACATCTCAAATGCATTTATGCGTTCTTCTCGCTTGCGCTCATTATATCATATCCGGCTTCTATAAAAAATGAAAAAATCCATAAAAACTTATTGCAGCTCTGCGATTCGTGTTACTGCTACATAAATATTGGAAATCTCATACCATGTATTATAATCTACCACGCCTGTTACAGGCAACCCGAATACTGATTGAAAAACTTCTACCGCTTCTCTTGTCGACGGACCATATACACCATCTGCCCGAATGGTTGGAATTGCCGGATATGCTCTGGAGATTCTTGCAAGCTGCTCCTGTAACTGCCTTACCTTATCTCCCGTTGCTCCAAGTCCCAAATTGTATCCCGGCCATGATGCAGGAATACCTGAAATTCCTTCTGCCACATTGATATACATATCGCTGCCATAGAAATACCTTAATATTTCAATTGCAGAATAGCCTTGGTCACCAAGATATTTACTTCCCCATTGTGTCATCCAGTTTGGACAGCTAACTTTGTTTCCATCACAATACTGTGTCAAAATCGGCTGGGTAATTCCCGGACGTGACAAATAGTTTTCAAACTGCTCATCAACAATCCTTGAGATACTCTGATAGTAGTTTCTACCCGGAATAAACATATGGTCATATGCGGTTGAAGATGTAATTGTAAACTGGTATCCTTTGCCCCTGTACCACTCTGTATACACGCGGTTTAATGTAAAAGACATAATTGCCAGAACATTTGCACGGATTGTGGCATCCGGCCATGTAGCATAGATTTCACTGGAAGCTACATTTTTAATGTAGTCCCGATAACGCACATAATAATCTCTTGCCGTATAGTCTCCCGGTGTTCCATCATGTACTACAATATATTCCGGGATAACTACCCTGCTAAGTACGATTTCCCCTGTATCAGTAACTGTTTTTACCTCTTCCTCTGGAATCTTTGGCGGATATTCGGCGTATAACGTATGAGGTCCAATTACAATGTTATCCTCTGCCGTCCCACTTGTATCCAATGTCTCCATCTGAACCGGCTGCTCGGATATCTGCTGAGACATTAGCTCAATCCCGGAAATTTCAATCTCTTTGAACCCCTCTGCCTGAACAATAATCGAATATTCCGCATAAGGCTGTCTGTCCTGTGGCTGCATGGAATACTCCAATGGAGGTGTTCTAAGTGTAATCGGCTGCGCATTTCCTGAACTGTCTGTCGTTAATTCCCCCACAATATCCTGTGGACCGCCCGTATACGTTACGATGATTCTTGCATTAGAAATTGGTGTTCCGTCCGACTTAGAAGCAACTCTCACACGAAGCTGTCCCTCATCAATCTGATCCTGAAGAGGGGTTACATCTTCAGCAGCACGCAGTATCGCGTTATCCTTGGTAGTCCTTCTATTTAGGTTCATAATTTCTCCTATATTTTGCTTTCCCAACATTCTATGCATGGTCTTAAGAAGAGGTGCATAAATAATTGCATAAGATTATTACAATTTGATATAATATAAAAAACATTTCAAAAGAGAGGTTCTTACTATGCATACATTCCAACCATATCCAATCATACTATTAGAAATGAATCCATTTACCAAAATTGGTAAAGAATGGGCGCTTGTCACCGCAGGAAACAAGCAAAAATGTAATACCATGACTGTATCCTGGGGCGGCTTAGGTGTCATCTGGGGAAAAGACGTGGTTTACATTTTTGTCAGGGACTCCAGATATACCAAAGAATTTCTTGATAACGGAGAGTTTTTCTCATTATCCTTTTTTGATAACTCATACCGCAAAGCACTTGCGTATTGCGGTGCAAATTCCGGGCGGGATGAAGATAAATGGAAACAGGCAGGTCTTACTCCTGCTTACCGCCACAGTATACCCTATCCTGATGAAGCCAACCTTGTAATGCTCTGCAAAAAATTGGCTGCCGTTCCAATACCGGAAGAATCTTTTGCAGATGAAACTATTATGGAGACATGGTACAAAGACAAAGATATGCATACTATGTATATCGGTGAAATATATGAAGTGATGGCCAGATAGCCATCACTTCATGCTTTTTAGATATTCATTTATTCGATTTCTAACGATTCTTTGTACTGATTGATTCAATCGCTACTGCACCGCCGCGTACAATATTGATACGTTTGAACCTTTTCTTAAGAAGGGCAATCAGTTCGTTGTTTTTACGCTCAATCAGTTTACATTCCAACAACACGCTGTCCACACCGATATCCACCACATCAACCGTAAATACCTGTGCAATCTGAAACACCTCTGCTTTTTCCTCCGGTGTGATACTGTTTACTTTTACATACAGCAGTTCCTTCATGTGCGTAGGCGTATCGGTAAGGTCCATTACCTTAATGACTTCTACCATACGGTTTAGCTGTTTTTTTACCTGCTCAAAAGTAACATCATCACTGGTAACCCCAATTGTCATACGCGAAACGGTTTCATCTTCTGTCGTACCCACCGTTAAGGAATGCAGGTTGTAGGATTTTCCCGCAAAAAGCCCTGCAACCTTGGCAAGTACGCCGACTTCGTTTTCTACATACATTGCAATCCATCTATTCTTCATTGTCATGGCTTTTTCCTCCTACTTTAAAATCATTTCACTCATTGGATTTCCTCCCTTAACCATCGGAAGGACAATTTCATCGGTGGAAATCATAAATTCGATAATGGTCGGAGCATCTTTGTGCTTTTTCGCTTCCGCAAATGCCGCGTCAATATCTTCTTCTTTTTCAACACGTATTCCGTAAGCGCCATAGCTTTCCGCCAGCTTGACAAAATCCGGCGTATACGGCGGACATGCAGGATTTGGTCCCTTGCATTCTCTCGGACAGGAGGCACGTTTTCTAAGGCAGGTAGCGCTATAGCGTTTGCCGTAGAATAACTGCTGCATTTGACGAACCATACCTAAATAATAATTATTTAATACACATACGGTTACAGCAGCTCCCTGTGTTACTGCGGTTGCCATCTCCTGAATATTCATCTGCATTCCGCCGTCACCCGAAATACATACAACATCCCTATCCGGGTTTGCAATCTTTGCACCGATAGCTGCCGGGAATCCAAATCCCATCGTTCCAAGTCCGCCGGAAGTAAGCATCTGATTATTATAACCAAGTTCAAGGTACTGTGTTGCCCACATCTGATGCTGCCCTACGTCTGTTACATAGATTCCGTCCGGGTAATTTTTATTGATATGCTCCATAATCATCTGCGGAGTCATCCCCTTATCGCGGCGCATTTCCATCGGATTTTCCGCTTCCCATGCGGCGATTTCTTCCATCCAGCTCTTTGTTTTCTTAGGCTCTGCCCATTCGAGCATCTTCTCAAGTGCCAGTTTTGCATCCGATACGACAGGTACATCTACCACTACATTACGGGAGATGGATGCAGTATCGATATCAATGTGAATAATCTGTGCTTTTGGCGCAAACTCATTCAAATCCCCGGTAATCCTATCGTTAAAACGGGTACCAATGGAAAACAGCACGTCGCATTCGCTGACCGCTTTATTTGCCGCATATCTGCCATGCATACCGCAATTTCCTATGTAAAGCTCATGGGTTGTCGGAATCGCGCCCTTTCCCATAATCGTGGTTACCACAGGAACCTTCATTTTTTCTGCAAAATCCTGCAATACGTCATTTGCCTTCGCAAGGTTAATTCCTCCGCCGGCTAATATCAGAGGCTTCTTCCCTCCTTTTAAAAGTTTGAAGGCCTTTTTCAACTGTCCAACGTGAACGCTTGCATTTGGCTTGTATCCCCGGATATCTACATAGGAAGGATAGACTGCGGAACCGATTTCCGTCTGAATATTTTTAGGAATATCAATGAGTACAGGACCCGGTTTTCCCGTGCTTGCAATCTGGAATGCCATCTTGATGATTCTGCCAAGGTCTTCCCGCCTTCTGACTGTTACACCATATTTGGTAATACTTCTGGTCATACCCACGATATCAACCTCTTGGAAAGCATCGTTTCCAATCAGGTTTAAAGGCACCTGACCGGTAAAACAGACAAGCGGAATATTATCATAATGCGCATCTGCAAGTCCAGTTATAATGTTCGTAGCACCAGGACCGCTTGTAACAAGACATACGCCCACCCTGCCTGTGGATTTTGCATACCCTTCTGCTTCATGGATTAACCCCTGCTCATGACGCGGCAGGATTACCCGAATAGAATCCTGCTTATATAATTCATCAAATAAATCGGTAACTGTTCCTCCGGGATACCCGAAGATGGTATCAACCCCTTCTTCTATCAAGGCTTTTACAAACAACTTTCTTCCTGTAATATCCATGACTAACACCTCATTTTCCATATTTGCCCAGTTTATTTTATCTTTTCATATCTGTAGAAGAAAAACTCCAAATCAAAATAAGTCTGCTCTTCACTATCTGCAACAATCTTCCACTCCGGCTTCTCATCCAGATTTGGAAAATACGCATCTGCATCATATTCATATTCAATCTTGGTAATGTGCGCGACATCACAATCATCTACAAGTGCCTTGTAAATCTGCTCTCCACCAATAATGTAAATATCTTCACTCTTATATTTCTTTAATTCCTCGCGCAATTCCTCCATAGAGTGAACTACGATTGCATCCTTTACCTCGTATTTTGGATTACGGCTAAGTACAATATTGGTACGGTTTTTAAGCGGAAGTCCATTCGGAAAGCTTTCTAATGTTTTTCTTCCCATTACTACCACTTTACCCGTCGTTGTTTCCCTGAAAAATTTCTGATCCATTGGAATCCGCACCAAAAGCTGGTTGTTTTTGCCGATAGCCCAATTCTTATCTACTGCTGCGATTAAATTCATGCTTTTTCCTCTCTTTAACTTATTTGCTCTCTGTTATGCATCAAATAGCAATTGGAATATTTTTAATCTGTTCCCCTGTCACATAATCTATCAGCTTAATATCATCTGTCGTAAACTGATAAAAATCCTTAATCATGGGATTCATCCAGAATTTTGGCGCCGGATACTGTTCTCTTTGAATGAGTTCTTTTACGATTGGAATATGCCGGTCGTAAATATGCGCATCTGCAATCACATGCACCAGTTCCCCTACCTGCATACCGCACACCTGTGCAAGCATATGAACCAAAACGGCATACTGACACACATTCCAGTTGTTAGCCGCAAGCACATCCTGCGAACGCTGGTTTAAGATTGCATTCAATACTAATTTATCTTCACCCGGTCTTTGCGTTACGTTAAATGTCATGCTATACGCGCATGGATACAGATGCATTTCATGTAAATCCTGATGTACATAAATATTGGTCATAATACGACGGCTGAACGGATTATTCTTTAAGTCATAGATGACTCTGTCCACCTGATCCATCATACCTTCTTTGTACTGGTGTTTTACTCCCATCTGATACCCATAAGCCTTACCGATAGAACCTGTTTCATCAGCCCATTCATCCCAGATATGACCTTTTAAATCATGGATATTGTTGGATTTTCTCTGCCAGATCCAAAGCAGCTCATCCACACAGGTCTTAATGGCAGTCTTGCGAAGCGTAAGCGCCGGAAATTCCTTCGACAAATCATAGCGGTTTACTACCCCGAATTTTTTGATGGTATACGCGCTTGTTCCGTCTTCCCAGACTGGACGAACCTTTTCCCCCTCTGTACTGGTTCCGTTCTCTATAATGTCTTTACACATCTCTACAAATACTTTATCCGCGTAGCTCATGTTCTTCTCCTTATCTATACCTGTTACCGCCATATTAGAATGTGGCTTATCATAGTCATCTTAACTACATATTGTACTGAAATCGAAAACTAAAATCAAGAATAATAAGTACTTTATCCTATATAAAATAATTATGGCAATTATAGAACAATGTGTGCGCCTGACGCACACTTTCGCATTTTTTATATCATAGGAAAGTCATTTTCTTTTACATGTTAATGCATCACGGTCTTCCGTATGATATAAAAAAAAGAAACACTTCCGTGTTTCTATAAGAGCGATAGACGGGGCTCGAACCCGCGGTCTCGACCTTGGCAAGGTCGCGCGTTACCAACTACGCCACTATCGCGTATATGAAATTTCAAGAACCACTTATAGTTGTCATGATTCTATGAGAGCGATAGACGGGGCTCGAACCCGCGGTCTCGACCTTGGCAAGGTCGCGCGTTACCAACTACGCCACTATCGCATATTATATGCTTCGAAAACATCTTGATTTCGTAGGCACAGATAATATATTACCTCATCACTTTATGAATGTCAATAACTTTTTAAAATTTTCCGCTTTTTCTTACATATTTTCTCTTTCGTCCATGCATATATCTTTTGCCGAAGCATAGTATATATAAACGGGAGTGAGGTGAAATCATGAGTTCTAAAACTAAGATTATTGTTATTAAATTAAAAGATATCTTGTTTTATGCAACGGTTATCGCATTATGCATTATTGTACTTCTGCTTCTCTACATACTGTTTCAGCCGGATGCCACAACCACAGGAGCTATTATAAACGTATGATATACATTCTGGTAAATATAGAAAGAAGTACAGCATCTGCTATACTTCTTTCATATTATTATTATTCGGCATTTTCTGTAGATTCTGTCGAATCTTCTTTATCTGTAGCTTCTTCTGTTTCTGTATCCTCCGCATAAAGTTCATTCAAATAATCATCAATGCCTGCCGTTGTAGCATAAATTGTTTTTACCGGACGGTTATCAATAACGTAGATAACTGCACTTACACCAATCCACGCAACAAGCGCTAAAGCTACAATGCTGCCGCAGACTTTTGCAATGAAACGGTTGCGTTTCTGCTTTGCCATTGTTTCTTTACGATTTGCTTTCTCAACTTTATACTTATCAACTTTTGCCTGACTCATTTTCATCTCTCCTTAGTACTTAAATACTTAACAGATATATTCTACATGGTTTTGCCACAAAAAGCAAGGAAAATTGTTACATACTGCGCGACTTATCCAGACAGGCTTTCACGGCATCCATAACCGCCGCACGCATTCCCTGCTCCTCTAATATTCGCACTGCCTGAATCGTTGTCCCTCCCGGTGAGCAAACCATATCCTTAAGCTGAGCCGGATGCAGGTTTGTTTCTAATACCATTTTAGCGCTTCCTAACACCGCCTGAGCTGCAAATGTATATGCCTGCTGTCTTGGCATACCACCCTCAACTGCGGCATCCGCCATTGCCTCAATAAACATGAATACATAAGCAGGCGAACTGCCGCTAACGGCGGTTACCACATCCATCAGTTCCTCTGCTACGATTTCCGTTTTGGAGAATCCGCTGCACAAGTCGCAGACCGCCTTTAACTCAGAGGCAGATACCCTTTCATTTCCGCAGATTCCCATCATGCCCTCTTTTACGCAGGACGGTGTGTTTGGCATGGCCCGAACGATTTTGCAGGACTTGCCTGCCTTCTCTTTTATCCATGCAAAGGTTTTGCCCGGCGCAATCGAAATAAGTACCGTCTGCTCTTTGATTTCACTTCGGATTTCTGCAAGAACCTCTTCATAATACTGCGGTTTTACTGCCAGAAATACATAATCTGCCTCACGCACAACCTCTATATTTTTCTGTGCAACAGATACCTTATATTGTCTTTCAATTTTTTCTTTTGTATTGGCAGTCTTTACCGAAACAATAACATCTTTTTCCGATATTTTTCCCGAACCGAGCATTCCGGCAAGCATTGCCTGTCCCATATTTCCGCAGCCGATAAATCCAACTTTCATAATAATCCCCGTTTTTGCGCACTAATCCTTTCCTATTTGCTGAGCAATCTATAAAATAATTAAGAACGGTAATCTCCGTTTATCTTTACATATTCGTATGTCAGGTCACAGCCCCATGCTTTGGCTTTTGCCTCTCCCTGATTTAAATCAACATGAATATAGATTTCATCCGCACTCAATACTTTCTTTGCTGTTTCTTCTGAAAATTCCACGCCGGAACCGTTTCTGCATACTGCAACCGTTCCTTGCTCCGATGCCAAATCCACATCTACCTTATTAATATCAAACTCTGCCTTTGCATAGCCTATGGCACACAAAATCCTGCCCCAGTTTGCATCTTCTCCAAACATTGCACATTTCAAAAGCGGCGAACAAATCACACTTTTTGCCACAGTAATGGCTGTATCCAAATCCGGGGCGCCTATGCAGGAGCATTCTAACATTTTGGTTGCGCCTTCACCATCCTTCGCCAGCATCTTGGTAAGCTTCTCAAGGATCTCATATAATACGCCCTTGAATATCTCATAATCCTCATTTTCAGTTTCAATCTTTACGTTCCCTGCAAGGCCATTCGCCATAACTGCCAATGTGTCATTGGTAGAGGTATCTCCATCCACGCTGAGGCAGTTGTAGGTTATCTTTACGATTTCCGATAAGGCTTTCTGCAATAAACCTGAATCAATTGCCACATCCGTTGTAATGAAGTTTAAGGTTGTTGCCATATTTGGGTGAATCATGCCGCTTCCCTTTGCCATACCGCCCATGATACACTCTGTCCCGCCTACGGTAAACTTTACTGCATACTGCTTTGGAATCGTATCTGTCGTCATAATCGCGTTTGTCACTCTGTCATTTCCATCCGCAGTTAATCCGGCAACAAGAGCGTGCATATGACTTTCAATTGGTTCCATCGGAAGAATCTGGCCGATAACGCCGGTAGATGCTACTATGACCTCTTCTTCTTTGACGTCATAGCCTTGTGCTGTCAGTTCTGTGGCTGCCAGACTGCACATCTTCTGTGCTTTCTCTACTCCGTCAATGTTACAGGTATTGGCATTCTTGCTGTTTACGATGATTACCTTTGATTTTTCTCCCGATTTTTCTAAGTTTGCCTTTGTCACAAGAATCGGTGCGCCCTTTACTTTATTTGTTGTATATACGGCAGCCGTATCGCATACAGCTTCCGATACAACCATACCCAAATCATTCTTTTCTTTATCTGGATTCAGACCACAGTTTAATCCATTTGCCTTAAAGCCTTTCGCCGCACATACTCCGCCTTCAATTTGCATCCACGCCTGATTTTTCACCATACCGGTACAACTCCTTCTAAGTATCCTGCATTTTAAATGTATTTATCCAATTGATGAGACACATTCAGAATATTTGTTAATTCTAACTTTGCACTTTCAGCATTATCTAAGTTTTCAATTGTCATGTCTGCTGCCTGTGCAGAAGAAGCTGTAACCTCCTCTGTTGTCGCAGACAAGTATGTAATATTGTCAACAATCTGATTATTCGCTTCAGAAAGGCTTACAAGCATACCGTCGATATTTTCAATTTCTGTAATTAGTCCATTTACATTTTTGCTCATTTCTTCAAAGCTCATGGATACCTTTTCAATCATATCCTCCTGAACACTTGTAGCATCCATTGAGCGGCCTACCGCATTTGCAGCCTCTTGTGCATTCTGCGAAAGTTCATCAAGAATACGGGCAATATTCTCTGTCTCCTGACGGGTTTTTGCTGCTAACTGTCTGATTTCATCTGCCACTACTGCAAATCCCCTGCCTGCCTCTCCTGCTCTTGCACTCTCGATAGAAGCGTTCAGCGCAAGAAGATTGGTCTGGTTTGAGATTGAGAAAATTGTGTCTGCAATCCCTTTTACCGCATTGGTACGTTCCTGTAATTCTTGCATAGAGCTTGCCACATCCCCGTTTGTCTGGGCAATAACTTCTGATTGCTGTTTTAAATCTGACATAAGCTGTAAGTTCTGCCGATTCAGTTCATCCGACTGCTGCGCTACACGGACCATATTCTCAGAACTTTGGATGGTAACATTAATGGAATCCTGAATATTCTGCGTCATTGTTGTCTGTGTCTGAATATTATCCGATGTACTCTGCGTACTGCTGGAAATGTCACTCATAGCACCATTTACAATTTCCGAAGATTCATTCAGCTTATTGATAATCTCCATTGCATTCTCTGTTCCCCGGCGAACCTCTTCTGCCACTGAGATAACATCATCCATAATCTGCTTCTGGCGCGCCTGCTCTGCTGCTGCCGCGCTGACAGAATGCTCATTAAAAAGCGTTGCGATTCTCGTCGTAAAACATGCGAGCGCCAGTAACAATATAACCGCACTTGTAACAAACATCTCATCAATAATGAGTGTACCCTGCACACGTTTTTCAATCCCGATTTGTATAACGTTTACTAAAATGATGGTTGCCGCATAGGCGGCAGATGCACGCAAGGAAAACTTCATATCAAAGAAAAGAATATATCCAACGATTGGAAATGCCCCTATTAAACGTGCAAAATCCTGCGTATATACATAACTGATAACCCAACTGATCAGACACAGTCCTATTAAAGAAACATATTTTAGATACGCAGTCGCCGGTCTGCGTTTAATCATTATCCATATCGAGGACAACGAAATTAACACTCCTATGCCAATCATTCCGCAAAATCCGGCTGAACGTTCGTTTCTTAACAAAGATGTTAAAAGCATCAGTATAATATATATATAATATACTGTGTATCCGATTGCCAGAAAACGGTTTGCACGGATCAACTGCTGCTGCTTATCTGCATATAAATACTCTTTTTTTTCCTTTACAAGCATTTCTATAATCCTCCTAAGTAAAACCTCATATTATCTTTTTTATTCCGCCTCTTCCATAACACTCATGTATGCAGGACGAATAATTTTATTCATACCAATCATTTCTTCAATGCGGTGCGCACTCCAGCCCACAATACGGGCAATTGCAAACAGCGGTGTATACAATTCCATTGGAATACCCAGCATTTCATATACAAATCCACTGTAAAAATCCACATTAGGACTAACGCCTTTAAAAATATGTCGTTTTTCAGCAATCAGTTCCGGCGCTACCTCTTCAATCATGTTATACAGACCCATTTGTTTCTGCTGGTTCTTTGCTGCCGCCAAATCTTCTACATAAGAACGGAAAATTCTTTCACGCGGGTCAGATAAGGAATAAACTGCATGTCCCATACCGTAGATAAGACCCTTTTTATCAAATACTTCTCCATCCAGCATTCTTCTAAGATATGCTTTTACTTCATCACGGTCGCCCCAATCCTTCACATTCTGACGGATATCTTCCATCATTTCCATAACCTTGATGTTTGCACCGCCATGCTTTGGTCCTTTCAGGGATGACATAGCTGCTGCAATTGCAGAATATGTGTCCGTACCCGCAGACGTAACTACACGGGTAGTAAAGGTTGAGTTATTCCCGCCGCCATGCTCCATATGAAGCATCAGAGCCACATCTAAGACCTTGGCTTCCAGTTGTGTGTATTTCTTATCCGGACGAAGCATCATTAAGAAATTCTCTGCTGCGGAAAGGCTTGGATCCGGTCTGTGAATATACATGCTTGCGTCATTTTCATAATGATTATATGCATGGTAACCATATACGGCCAGCATCGGGAAATTTGCAATAAGCTGTAAACACTGACGAATACTATTTTCTACAGATGTATCTGCTGTCAATGCATCATAAGAAGCCAGTGTAAGGATACTTCTGGTCATTGAGTTCATAATATCCTTAGACGGAGCCTTCATGATAACATCTCTTGTAAAATTAGTCGGAAGTGTTCTGCTGTTTCCTAATATTGCCGCAAACTCACTTAATTCTTCTACGCTTGGAATTTCACCAAACAACAGCAGGTATGCTGTTTTTTCAAAACAGAACTCATCTTCTTTTAAGTCATTGATAAGTTTCTCCACACGAAAACCTCTGTACCAGAGTTCACCATCACACGGCACCTGTACCCCATCAACTTTTTTAAAAGATACAATTTTTGAAATATTAGTAAGACCTGTAAGAACTCCCTTACCGTTTAAATCACGAAGGCCTCTGTTTACACCGAATTTCTTAAACAGTTCTTCCGGAATTGTGTCGTTTTTTACACACATATCTTTTTTGTTGATTGCATAAGTAGTTAAATCTTTTAATACCATTCTATCACTCCACTTCCTGTATTTTATTTCCTACAAACGGGAACCGGATGCCTACATTGAGTAGAAATCCATATGTGCCTGCAATTCGGCAGTCATAACACCCCCATCTGATGTATAACGGTCAAATAAGATTCTTTGTTTTTCACGTTTTCTGCTCATTACAATATCGCTCTTAATAAAGAGTTCCTTAAACATTGGGTTATCTTTCAGCTTCTTACGGACTGCTGAAGGGAACGGTACATAATCCGAGATAATCCGTCTGGATACCTTGTTCAAACGGAAACTGCCCTGTGATTCGTACTTCATCCAGCTTACATAATCTGCCACAAACACTTCTCTGTAGTTGTTCTTTGCATGAATCAGATCTGCTTTTATTTTTTCTTTTGCCGGCTGGCTTAAATCACGGTTCTTACGATAAAACTGAATATAATCGTAAAATTCTGATGTTAAGGATTTTTCCCTGATGTCATTCCATCTTACGCCCAGAATCTTACGGCAGATTTCCCAGCGGTAGCGGCCTGCCGTTTCTAACATCATCTGTGATAAATCTCCAATTGTCATAACCGGGAAAATGAAACGGGCAGGCGTATCTCTCTTAACTCCTGACGTTTCCTGCCACATCATGGCCCTGCTTCCGATGTTTGGCATAAGTATGACCTCAGGAAGAACTTCTTTCATGATCTCTGTCCTGTCAATTCCATGCTCCGGCGCCATAAAATATACTTCACGGTAGAAACAGGAATAATCCAGACTGCGGATTTCATCGACTGCCTCGTTAATCTTGTCCAATGTAAGAAGCATCTGATCGACGCTTCGGATGAAGTCCTTATTATGCAGTACCGGGCAGAAAGAAGTAATCCGGCCATATGTAATACGGTTATTTGTGGTAAACATATTGCGGATCTCAAACTGGACTTTTTTCAACTGGTCACGCTTTAACTCATTTTCCTGCGCACGCGTAATCATGTTGTTTTTTCGCTTTTCAAGCAATTCTCCCGCATAATCCACATCAAACTCATTCTTGGAAGGTTCCCTTTCCCCCATGTATATCATACACAACCACTGGTAAGCAGTAAATACATGCACAAAGGCTTCATTCTCTGCCATACGTGCTTTCTGCTGCTCCTGCTGCCTGTGAATACTGT
Organism: uncultured Agathobacter sp.; assembly: GCA_944381555.1. GTDB lineage: Bacteria > Bacillota > Clostridia > Lachnospirales > Lachnospiraceae > Roseburia. Next base: position 63,264 of record CALWLL010000052.1, read on the forward strand.
CTAATGCGGCAAGAAGCTCATCTAAATGTTCTTCTCCTGCCATCTGCAAATCAAGAATGCCAAACTGGAAGAACAATTCCATAACCGTTGAGATGCTTTTTGCCTCAAATGCCCGCAGAAATGCTTTCTCATAGATATCATAGAACATAGCTGTCAGTTCCTTGCGCACCCGCTGACAGGCACTTGTAGTATAATCCTGTGCAACAGCCACAGTCTCGTAAGATTTCAGAAGCTCTTTGCATTTTGCAATCTCTTCCTTACCAAATCCCGCATACTTCATAATATATGCAGCAAAGTCTGTTTTTAAAACCGCCTCTTTATCCATTTCTTCGGTAACTACGCCCTGCTGCATCTCTCCTCTGGATTCCTCAGCAGCATGGGTCAGCACATAGTTTTTAAAGTTCATTGAGGTATAATATTTGATACGGTTTGTAACCTCTTCCTCAGAAAATAGTCCGGTTCTTAAAAGAAAATCCTGAATCTCGAATACTTTTATCTGTGCACTCGTGGCAGAACCGCCGCGATGCGCCATCTGCATAGAGAAATCATACCATAACTCCACCAGATCCTCATCTTCACAGATAAGAACCTCTTTTGCTTTCATCTGGTATTCTGTCAAGACGTCCATATTAGAAAGCAGGCGGCAGATCATGTCGGAAATATTTAGGATTTCGCCCACACACAAAGCCTGATTATCTGTGTAGTAGCAACGCAGGTCTTTCTCCGGCTGTTCAGCTAACTCCTTAAAATAAGCTTTCTCCCAGCTTCTAATTGGTTCCGGCAGACAAATCTGCTGCAATTCCTCAACAGCAAACTCCTTTGGTTCCAAAAAAGCTGCGGAGCAGTCTGACTCATATTCGCTCATCTGCTTATTCACAAAATTGCAAATCTCCTCAACGGATTTCTCCAGTTCTGTATAGTGACTATATACCGTCTTATACTGAATAACGGCTGCATGTAAAAATGCATAGATGTATTTGGGCTGCTCACTGAATATTTCAAAATAATCCTCCGGTGTTTCATATTTGTATGCAGCAACCAGGGAGTCTTCGGCCGCGACATAATCGCACATATAAGCGTCCGCCTGACAAGCTGTAAGATCTAATACGCTTCCTGTTCCCAGAGAAATCTCATTATATTCTGTTTTCAGTTTCACAGAACCTCTTAAAACGATGTAAATCGCTTTCATGGATTCGCCCTTGTGAATCAGATAATCACCTTTTTTCAATGGAATAGCTGTCATGATATATACCTTCTTTTCTGCGTTCTATATGTCATAGAGTTATTCTTTTCCACCATGTCATATATTTTACCACACCCCCAATCATCTGCCTACCTTTTTCTGCAAATTTGAGAAAAAATAAAAGCCGGACCTCTTGCGTCCGGCTTAACCACAGTCTTTTTTATTTCTTTGTCTGATTCTATCTGGCCTGATGATAAGAATAGATAATATCCCACTTGCAGCTTATCAGCAGAGTAAGAAGCTCCTCACTTACAAATCCCTCATCCTTTTTTATCTCTTTTACTGATAAATCAAATTGCTTTTCATTTTGCTCCGGGCTTTCCGAGAATATGGTATCAAACCGTTCTGTCAATCTGCACATCTGCGTATATATCAGATTATTTTCACCAATAATTCTGTGCGGAAATCCCGTTCCGTCATATCGCTCATGGTGATGCATGCAAATGTCTGAGCATATCTGCACAAAATAACTGCATTGCTGCGAATAATTCAATTGAATGATTGCTGCTCCCAGCATAGTGTGGCTTTGAGGAGCGCTCTCCCTCTTTGCCGCCTTTAACGGATTCTCAGACACAGCCATTCTTCCTATGTTACAAAAATATCCTGCACTGCTGATTATCTCAATATTATTTTTATCAAGCGCCGCATCTTCTGTCATGAGGGCATACTTTTCCAGAAGTATACGCATTATATTCTGGATGCGTAAACAATGCCCGGTATCCTCTCCTTTATCATACAGATAAGTATTATATATCTGCTTCAAGTCGGATATGTACCTCTGGGTCATCTTCACATCCTCCGGGCGCAATTCGCATTCCGAGATAATCCCAAGTCTTAGCTTTATCCTTTTTAATATATCTTCCCTGTCAAATGGCTTTCTTATAAACTCAGACACATTATATTGTATTGCCCTCTGCACATTGTCTCTTGTTGCTTCTGCCGTTATCAGAAACACAGGCGGGACGCTTATCGTTTTTTCTTTGAGTATTCCCAATACTCCAAATCCATCCAGAACCGGCATGGAAACGTCTAAAAGAAGCGCATCCAGAGAGTCCTTCTCTTTAAGTATAATATCCAACCCGCTGTATCCGCTGTCTGCCTCTATTATCTCAAATTCTTCCTGCAAAATGTTTTTCAGCACAGTGCGGTCTATCTCAGAATCATCTACAATCAATATTCTCTTGCTGTTTTTTTTCATATACTGTTTTCAGCCAAAACGGCCTTTCCTCCTTCTTTCGTATCATATACCATCCCAAAGCCGCTTCCCTCAGGGCAGCCGCACCTTAGAATGCCTCTTTTGCCTTATGCCTTCTGATACAATTTAATATGTCTGTCTGCACCGGATATATCTCTTTAAGAACTGATCTTGCCTGTTCCGGCTGTCCCTTGCGCAATAACTGAACAATCTTGTCATATGCCTCGTAGAGAGGCGTGATAGAAAGGTTTCCTGCCGAGCCCTTAATCGTATGCGCCTTCTCCAATACCTCCGGGCTTTCATTATCATCAAAATCAGGCGTTATCAACAGTGTTCCCATAATATCGTCAAATTTGAACAGCATTCTCTCGTAGAGTGAAGTGTTGCCCATCAATCGGTCAGTTCCTTCATCAACATCTACATCTAATTTACGCAGTTCCTCCAGCAAACTTAGACTCATACCGCAACTCCTCTCTTTTGTGAACATCTTAATTCTATAATACCATCCTCTTTTTTTATGTCAAGATTCCCATTCCAGTCCATGCTTTTTGCATTAGCCGGATTACCTAAATACTTTTTGCGTCTAACTATTCCCTTAAAACCTGAAATGCCTGATACACGTCTAGCTTACCATATCCCCACTCCGGATTCGGATAAACCAGATTGGAATCCCGTTTGCAGCCTCTTATAAGCAGATTTTTTACCTCTGATGAATTCATGGTAGACGCATTTCCTCTTAGTATTCCCCATTCTAACACCTGTGCCGCTACTCCTGCCGTGATTGCTGCCGCTGCGCTGGTTCCTGTGTAGGTGATATAATTATTTCTAAGCCCTGCTCCCGATACATTCACGGAAGGCGCACAAAAATCCGGTTTCACACGTCCTATTGGGTCAAATCCCCGTCCCGATTCTAAATATCTGGCACCTGTTAATCCGTCATATCCGCCTACTGTAATTGGAATATTTGCTGCGGAGGGCGTCGTAATGGTTGTATCCGGCTCCGGCTGTATGAAGGAAGTGCGCGACATAATTGGCAGCCATACATGAAAAGCACCTGTAATAGCATTTACCGGATACACCAACAGCGTCCATATTCCGGCTGCGGGCCGGGAAAAACGGAAGAATACCAGTAAATCCCTGCGGCCTCTGCCTGCAATTCCATAGTCTATTACCACTGTGGTGTTCTCAAATATAAAGTTGGTGGTCTGCGTATCCTCCGATATTGGAAATCCATACTGACTCTGCTGCCCTGTCGGTGACTGCATCACAACCCTTACCTGTTCCGGCGCATAAGACCACAACTCCATGCAAAAACCATCTACTCCTTCTTCTATATTGATTTCGGCTTTTACCGGATTTAGAACACTTTTTGCCTCTCCATAAAAATGATGCTGTGCCGCAGCCTCATTCCCTGCTGCCACAACAACTACTCTGCCTGTATAGCCCCCAACAGTATCCATGTATGCTGACAACGGATCTGAACCTACATGACTGCCGAAGTTGCTCCCAAGACCAATTAATATTACAATGGGTTTTTCCTCTCTTATTGCGATTGATTCCAGATAAGCAATTCCTGCCATAATATCATTTTCCTGATATAACGGTTCATTTTGGGGCAAATAGAAGAACTCTCTTAGGTTTTGCTTTGCTTCCTTTAGTTTCACAACTACAAGCTCACTCATCGGTGCAGCACCGGTAAAATCATTTTCCCTATCCGTGCTTCCTGCTGCTACGCTGGCAAGAAATGTACCATGTCCGTTTTCATCCAAGACAGGTACTACCTGCCTTGGATTTTCAGATGTAAGCGCCTGATTGATTTGCTCTCTTGTATATTCTGCCCCATACAGGAAGCCCTGGGGCGGCGAAGCAGCGGCGATATTTGCAGAATCCTCTGTCATATCCCGTCCAGATACTGCCGTCTGATCCCATATAGAAAGAATCCGCGTGTACCCTCCACCGTCCTGAAAAAGCGGATTTGTGTAATCAATCCCGGTATCAATAACTCCTACCAGCACACCTTCTCCTTTTAATGCTAACCCAGGCTGGTTTTGCAGGGATAAAACACCGCTGACATCCAAACTTGTACTATCCATTAAAAAGAAGCATTTCGGAATATAGCTATGGGAATAATACCCAATAGACAAGGGCGGTAACTTCATTCTGTCATAGTAAACTACGGAATAATCTTCATTGATCGTTTGGATTGCTAAAGGGTCTAACCGCAGATTTCTTAACTCATCTCTTGTTACAATAAAATCATAGGTATCGTTAGATTGAATAATATCAGAAACAGACATAAAAATACTCCAGCACACACTTGGTTTAGTATATGCCGGAGATTTTATATTGCTATTTCTATTTCAGATATTTAATATCCTCACACTTATCCATAATACAAAAGCACCCTTAAAGCTATACCGGACTTCTGCTGTGGTGACAGGTAAAATAGATTACCTGATATTCTTCTGCAACAGACAGCAACAGCCGGTTTCCACATTCTACTTTTTCCTGATCCAGATTCACAAACGGGTCATCTAAAATTAAGAATGGTTTTTCTTCCTTGTACATAGCGTCTACCAAAGCCAGCCTCATGCAGATACCTGTCAAATCCTGATAACCCGCAGAAAGCCATTTTGTATCACGCAGCTCGCCATACTCGCGAACCTTGAGGTTGATATTTGCATCTATCATCCATTCTCCTCTGCCATCTCCCGTAAGCATCTGATAGTACTTAGAAAAGCCTTTTGTAATTGGCTCCATGTAGCGGGCTGTCAGTTGTTCCTTGGCTTTCTGAAGAAAGCTATGCGCAGCACTCACCAGATTATATGTACGAAGATCATCCTCCTGAAGATTTCGCTGCCGCAAAAGTTCTGCGGCTTTTTCATCCCGCAGGTCTAATTGTTCTTTCAGTTCTTCTGCCTGCTTACTGTATTGTGCCCGTGCAGTTTTCAGTTCATCAAGACTTCTGTCAGCCTCTTCGATCATATGATTTAGCTCCGTTACTGTATATGGGCAGCGCATTTCTCTGCTCCAGAAGGATTTATCCTGACGCTTCTGAAAGTTTTCCTTCTTGTTGAGGCTGTCCTGATATGCATTGGCTGCCATCTTGTATTCGGTTGCCTTATTCTGCAAAGTGTTCAAACCTGCTGTTAAATCATCTCCCAGTACAAATCCATATTCCTCAGCAAAGGTCATGATTTCTGTACGAAGGCGCTCACTGCTTTCTTCTTCCTGTATAAGCACATTCTGTCTGGCTTTTAGACGCTCATACTCACGAATCTGGCTCTTTAGTTCGTAAAGACGTGACGGATACTCTTTTACATCACAATATATGCGATAATTTCCAAGAAACTCCCGAATTGCAGCATTTACTGTCCGGATGTTTTCTTTCATTGCCGCAATGGTATCTGACAGCAAATGATGCTGCTCTTCTAATTCACGATGTTCTGCTTCCGCTGCATCTATCCATGCTTTTTTTGATTTTTGGGTTTTATAGCGAAGGAAGATTCCAATGCCGCACAGTACCAGCCCTAATCCAACCGCAATCACCACCGCGCCTGTAAGAATCACAGCATTACTATTTTCCAGCAGCTTAAAATAAAACGCTGCATATGCTGCAATTCCCATCAGGAGCATTCCAATACCAATATAGATAAACAGCTTATAGCCGCTGCCAAAACGAGGAATCTCTGCTTCCCGTTCCAAGTCCACCTCATACATGGACACCGTTGCTTCCTGTCTTGCAATTTCTTCCTTCTGCTTATCCACCTCGGACAACATCTGAATTGCTGCGTCAATACGTTCATCTGTCGGCTTTTCCATTGCAAACATATCCCTCAGCTTGTTCCATGTATCCTTTTCTGCCGGAGTAAATGCTTGATTGCGTACGGCCGCTTTCGCCTCTTCCATAAGGCGTACATTCTTCATCTGAACCTCAAATTCCTTTTGTGTTGGAATGCCCGATGGAAAAACACTCTGGAAAACAGCCATTTTCTTTTCTCTGTCTGCCACCTCTTCACATAAAGCGTCATACTGCGCATACAGCTCTTTACGACGCGCGTCTTCACTTGCAATTACAAGAGCCGCTGCGTAATCCTTTCGGATATTCTGCATTTCATCGATCCGTTCCTGCACTTTCGATTCCATGACTTCTACGCCGTTTAAGCCTTCCTGCGCTGCCTCAAGAGCGTGAATTTCCTGCTCAAGCTGTGTAATCAGCCCTTTACGTCTTTTTATGCTTCCCGTAACACGGTCCGGCGTAAGCTGGAGCAGCAATGCTTTCATACGACTGCTGGCAGCCTCAAAATTATTGATATCATCCGTATTTTCTGCCAGGTTGCCAAGTTTTGCATTGATACTGTCCGACGCCGCGCTTGCACAATCATTCTGTGCGATATAAATGCTTCTCTTAAAAGATGCGCTGTCTAATTCAAACAATTCTACACCAATGTTTTCCGAATAATCCTGACTTTCTAAATTAGTAGCCAGATCATACAGATGAAACTCATCACTCTTCTCTGTCCGTCCAAAACTACGGCTGATACGGTATCTCTTTCCATTTATTTCAAAATCTAATTCTCCTCCGAAGGAGCCGCCCTGCCAGGGGCGGTAAATATTACGCTCTTTGTCAAAGGCTTTCGGCTCTTTCTTTGCATCCAAACCGTAAAACATAGCTTTCAAAAAAGCCGCTAAGGTACTCTTTCCCCATGCGTTTGACTCATTAATCACATTAATTCCGTCCGAAAATTCTACAGAAAGGTCCGATAACTTACCAAAATTTTCAATATGACACGCTAACAATTTCATAAGCTGATCTCCTCTCCCTGTAAAGCCTGGATTCCCGTGCGGATAACCAGAGATTTTTCCTCCTCCGAAAGGTCTGACGCATAAACCAGACGAATAAATTCACCCTTTAAAGATATGTCGTTGGCATAATCTTCATAATTTACCATAAGTTTTGTTTGATTCTCCACTTTGATAAAATAGAAATATTCTGCAAACTGCTCTTCTAAAAATTCTGTGTTTAACTCGCATTCAACATCCACTTTACCTTGCAGCAGAAACTTTACCAGACTTTTGGATGAAACTCCCGCTCCGGCAATCGCCGCCTCCATTCGTTCTGCTCCCTCCTGTGTTGTATGAATACCTGTCAAATCCACCGGAATAGTATACAAGGTGCGTGCCGCAATGGAAACAAACTCTGTCGTTGCAGTCCGTGTCTTCGGATCAATATCAAGCACTACAAAGCCTTTGGGACCGCATTCATCAAAGCCGCGTCCCTCCAGACAGCCGGAATAGCAATACACGCCTCTGTTATCTAATTGCTCCATCTGGAAGGTGTGTATGTGTCCTAATGCAAGATAATCAATGTTTTTATTTTTTAAATCATCCAGACTGATAACCTCTGCATTGTCCTTGCTCTTGTACCCGGCTAACTGTCCATGCATGGTTACGATATTAAACTTCTCATGGTCAAGCACCAGGGAATTGTATGCCGTAAGTGCATTCTCCGCATCCAGTTCTATTCCTGTGACTGTAATCTTTTCGTAGCTGTAAGTTACCCATTTATTTGTAAAAAGGCACAGGTTGTCCGGTATTTCCTCCAGTTTGCATAAAAAGTTGTCTGTATCATGATTTCCTCTTAAATATAAAAAATCGATATCCGGGTTTTTCCAAATAATATCCCGGACTGCATTGCGTACATTTACAGATACATTTCTGGTATCAAACATATCTCCCGCAATCAGAATTGCAGTCACATTGTTTTTTTGGGCGTATTCCACCATTTTGCTAAATGTACGCAAAATTTCTGCTTTGCGCTCTCTTGCCTGATCTTTTGACAGGTTTGCTGTCATCTTTGAGTCTAAATGTAAATCCGCACAATGTATCATTCTCATAGTATCTTACGCCCCCAAATTTATATTATTAATTCAAGATTTAACTTTGAACACTTCTGTCTTCTATCTCCGGACATCCTCTCATCTGAATAAGCGGACCTCCTTTTTTCTCAATGTAGTCCTTTGTGATGGTTACCATACCGATATTTTCATCCTTTGGAATCTCGTACATGATATCCAGCATAAATTCCTCGATAATAGCACGAAGCGCCCGTGCGCCTACTTTTTTCTCTTTTGCACGCTTTGCAATAGTATGAAGCGCTTCTTCCTCAAAATCAAGCTTTACTTCATCCATAAGAAGCAGCTTCTGGTACTGCTTGATAATTGCATTTTTCGGCTCTGTCAAAATAGATACCAGCATATCTTCTGTCAGTGCTTCTAAAGTGAAAATCATCGGAAGGCGTCCGATAAATTCCGGAATCATACCAAATTTACGAATATCTTCTACCGTTACCTGGCTAAGAAGGTTTTCCTCATTGTCATATTTGTCCTTAAGGTCTGCCTTAAAACCAATGGAAGCGGCTTTATTCAGTCGTTCTTTGATAATATCCTCCAATCCCGGAAATGCCCCGCCGCAGATAAACAGGATATTCTTGGTATTTACCATCGTCATCGGTACCATAGCATTCTTGCTGCTCGCCCCAACCGGCACTTCAATTTCAGCCCCCTCTAAGAGCTTTAACATGCCCTGCTGGACAGATTCTCCGCTCACATCCCGCTGATTGGCATTTTTCTTTTTTGCAATCTTGTCAATTTCGTCAATAAAGATAATTCCATGTTCTGCGCGTTCTACATCATTGTCAGCAGCCGCAAGCAGTTTACTTACCACGCTTTCAATATCATCACCGATATAACCTGCTTCTGTAAGCGTTGTGGCATCCGTAATGGCAAGCGGTACATCCAGAAGCTTTGCCAGAGTCTTAACCAGATATGTCTTCCCGGAGCCTGTTGGCCCAATCATAAGCATATTCGTTTTTTCAATTTCCACACCGTCATCCTCAACCTTAGACATGACGCGTTTATAGTGGTTATAAACAGCCACAGACATTACCTTCTTCGCATGGTCCTGTCCCACTACATATTCATCTAACATTGCTTTAATCTTATGCGGAGCCGGAATAGAGTTAATATCAAGGGCAGGTCTTGGCTTCTTTTCTTTGTTTTTTTGTTTCTTTAAACGCTGGCTGTTTGGAATTCCGCCTGTCATTCCATCCGTATTTGCGTTAGCGCCTGACATTCCCCCAAGCAGACCTGTCAGCTCCGACAAATCAATCATGCTGATGTTCGGCATCTTTCCGCCGCTCATCATATCATTCATATTCATATTGTTCATAGAGTCAAAGGTTCTCTGCATACAGTCATTGCAGATTTTGATGCCGCCCTGAATACGGATCATCTTACCCGCAATATGCTCCGGCCGACGGCAGATATAACAGATATCTTCATATTCATTGCTGTCTTGATTATCGTTATTATCTATGTTTTTATTCTGCTCCAGTTCTTCTGGAGCTGTCAGTTTTTCTTTTTCGTCTATCATATTTCTTACACCTCTCTAAAAGCCTATACGAATGTATTATACACGAAAAGAAACCCTATTTCTAGGGTTTCTTAGGAGAGAGTATAAAAAAGAAATTAAAAGCGGTAAAATAGCCCTGCACCATGCGGTGAAAGCTCGCTTTTTACGGATTTTACATTGGATTTACAGGATTTTTTTGACCAGATTTCTGTCATATTCTTACAATCTGACGGAAAAATACCCTCTTTATACATAGAGGCGCATTCTTCCATTGTTACCTCGACCACCTGTGATTTTTCGGTCAAATTAAACAGCGCCACATAACTTTCCTGTGTATTCGGATTCACAGAACACCATACACATTTGTCTTTATCCCTAAATACTTGTCTGGAAATAAAATCTCCATTTAACAAATTCAGCAATTCCTTGTTTGTCAAAAGGGAAAGCGTCCAATCATCTAAAAGCGTCATTTCTGCTCCCAGCATAAGCGGAGAGCCAAAGATGCACCATAAGGTCATCATGGTCTTTTGTTCCTCTTTGGTAAATAAACAATCTCTGTCTGCACCAAAATGCTTTCCTACCCTGCCAAGAGGAAGCATATCGCAATCTGGATAGCAGCCGCAGGATACATGATTCTGCCATTTCTCACAACGGTCGAACATATAGCTTAAGGTATCCCAGTTATCCCAAAAATCATCTGTAATACGCCACATATTCGCATATTTTTCATAATGCCATGCTTCTTCTATGAGCGCCGGTCCCGGAGACAGACTAAGCACGATAGGTCTTTTGCACTTTTCGATTGCCCTGTGAAGCATTTCTATTTCATGACGTGCAGAATATGGACGTTCCTTATAAATATTCGTATTGCAGATATCGTCGCATTTGATATAATCCACACCCCATGACGCATAAAGTTCCAGCAGCGAATCATAATACTTCTGCCCTGCTTCTGTATTCCTTACGCCATACATATCCGGATTCCAGCCGCAGATAGAAGACGGGTCTGCCACCATATCTGCCGTAATATCACTTCCTAAAACCGGCAGATGTCTCTCCGCCGCACTTCTTGGGATTCCTCTCATAATGTGTATACCAAATTTTAGTCCCATATCATGGATTTTGTCTGCCAACGGCTTAAATCCTGCGCCATTTACGGATGACGGAAACTTATCCGGACATGGAAGCAGACGTCCATATGCATCCATTTCATTCTTTCCGAATGGGATATACTGGAATTTATCCCGCATACTGGCAGTATGATAGGCATACCACTGAATATCCACAACGATATATTCCCATCCGTATTCTTTTAAATTCTTTGCCATATATTCCGCATTTGCCAGCACATCTTTCTCTGTTACATTTGTGTCATAATAATCATAGCTGTTCCATCCCATTGGAGGATGGGTTGCAAACATATTCTTATTCATCTGCCATCTTCTCCCTGATATTTAACCGCCCAGATGCTCTGGTTATTCCCAACGCCGGTAATACACATGGTCGGATTGCCAACCTCATCATTCAACTGAATAATGACACCATCATAAGTAACCTCGTCTGTCGAAACAATGATCCTGCTATCGTTCTCCAGACGGTAAGTACCCATCAATTTGTTCAGCAATGCCATGTCGGTACTCTTTGGATTCTGATTCTTATACTTTATGATTCTTCCATCTCTGGTAAACTCTACTTTTACCGGATGATGCATTTCATTCGAAATATCAAGCCCATGCTCGATCAGATAATAGGTTCCGCACACCTCGGCTTCATGATAATTCTTCGGACAAAGCATCTCGCCTTCTGTTGCAAACGGACATACGGTCAGCCATCCGTTTGCAGTTCGAAACAACTGATGCACGCGTGGTTCATGCATTTCTGACGGAATATCAAAACGCTGATGATATACCACATACATTTTACCGTCCGCATCCTTAAACGCGGAATTGTGTCCGGGAGATTTATATCCATATTCCATACTCGGAAAATAATAATTGCCCAGCAGTTTCAGCCCATACGGCTCGTGATGGTTTACTCTTCGGAAAGTCTTTCCATACATATCTACATAAGGTCCGTCTACTTTCTTCGAACGGAATAAGCGAATCTGGTATCCGCCGTCCCTGCTTAACCAGCCAAAGGATACAAATAAATAATAATAATCCGACACATCATCATATAAGATAAATGGTCCTTCGATGGATTTGTGTCCGCCGCCCAGCAGTTTCTTTCCAAAATATGGGTCGGTCTGGCTCTTTTTATCTTCTTTTGGATGAATCGGATATCCGGTTTTTTCATCGATTTCTAACAGAAAGATGCCTCCGGACCATGAACCATATACCATCCAGAGTCTTCCCTCTCTGTCACGGACCAGATTAGGGTCAATACAGTTTGGCCAGCTTAAATTATTGTAATTGCCATTTTTCTTTAGATAGCGGGTAATGTCAGCATCCTTGCCCAATATATCATATAGATTGGTTTTATCTGCATTATCAGCATCAAAACCAGAACTGATAATGGTATCTACATATGTATATGGTCCTTTTGCCTCGTCTGCAACTGCCATACAGATGCTCGACTTAATATAAGAGCCTGAAGTACAAAAATACATTACATATTTATTCAAATAAGCATTGAATGACACGTCCGGAGCCCAGACAGCATACTCTTTGCCATTGAACTTGCCGCAGAACTCAAATGCCTTTTTGTTCCCTTCAAACAAATTGCAAAACAATGGATTCTTTGCATCCACGCCCTCAGCAAACATATCCCAATACCGCAAATCCTTAGAGGTTGCTGCTGCCATATGTGTTCCGAAAATATAATAGCTTCCATCTTTATCCACAAACACAGCCGGATCATGTACCGGCGTCCGGCTGTGGAACCCACCTTTTTTCATAAGTTTGACCTCTTTATTATATGTCATATTTATATTATAATAAATTATTTTATATTTATTTAAATTATAACTATTATTGTAGACATATGCAATATTTTTCTGCTTGAAAATATATGATTTTATCTGAGAAAAAAACAACTCTTATTCGCTTAGTTTGGTTGACTATCTCTAAAATATTTTTTATAATGTTAAGTAGTTTAAAAAAGTATAAACTAAAACCAAGGGGGTTCGACACAATGTTACACATTACGTCTCTTGCAGAGGGACTTGAGATATTTAAAGCGCTAGGTTCTGAGGTTCGTATTGAAATCATCAATATTCTGCTTGAAAACAACAATATCAGTATGAATGAGCTGGCCTCCCGCCTGAATATTACCAACGGGGCACTTACCAGCCATATCAAAAAATTAGAAAGCAGCGGACTAATCACCACTTCCAGTGAATCTGCCGGACATGGCAATCAAAAGATTTGCTCCGTTCATTTGGATAAGATTCTTATCGATTTAGAAAAAGAAGAGGATTATGCAAATGTTTACAATACAGAATTGTCAGTAGGACATTATGCGAACTACAGCATCTGCCCTACCTGCGGTCTTGCTTCTGCAAAACACTTAATCGGTGAAGTAGACGATCCACGTTATTTTGAACATCCGGACCGCTATAACGCAGAAATTCTATGGTTTACCAAAGGGTATGTGGAATATGTCATTCCGAACTTCATTCCTTCTTCCCAGAAAATCACGCAGATTACCATTTCCGCAGAGTTAAGCTCTGAGGCTCCGGGCGTCAACAATGTATGGCCGTCAGATATCAGCTTTTATATCAACGATACCTGTATCGGCATATGGACGTCTCCGGGCGACTTCGGTGATGTAAAAGGGCTCTTTACTCCTGATTGGTGGTATCCGAACTGGAACCAGTACGGGTTATTAAAACTTCTGGTTATCAACCAGAAAGGAACCTTTATTGATGGCCTGAAAATATCTGACGTTACGATTGACAGCTTTAAATTAGATTATCGCAGTGGTATCCGCTTTAAAATGTCCGTTGATGACGATGCTGCCCATGTTGGCGGACTTACTATCTTCGGTAAATCCTTCGGCAACTATGGACAGGATATCAAGGTAAGCATCAATTATGCGCCAATTGAAGATGTACAATAAGTTCTTTTAAAAATGGCCCGGTATTAACCGAGCCATTTTTTGTACGGACACTGCCCTGCGGCTGCGGCTGCGCGAAGCTCCACATAGCAACCGCAGGCACCGCAGGTTCCTGCATTTAGCAAATCACACGTCTTACAGATTGCAAGCCGACGTTCATATTCCTCTTCTGACACTCTGTCTTCTGATTTGATGGCATCCCGATACTTTTGTATCTGCATATAGTCCGCCTCTGCCATATCACGAATCAGACATTTTTTACATATGCGTTCCATAGCCGGTTCTCCAAACCCACAATTCTTATCTTGCCAAACGAATTTCTACAACACTGTTTTTTGGCATCGTAACGGTAAGTCCGTGTTCTGTTACTTTGTAATCCATAAATTCTTTTTCCATAACTACCTCAGGATTATCAAATGTGTTGTGTGAATGCATATCTGATTCTGTCACTACTCTTGCTTCTACTACCTTATATCCTTTTTCGTGAAGCGTTACTTCAACTTCTTCTACAGAATCAATAGAAAGATTATTCATTGTAATGGTAACTACACCATCTGCATCCATAGATACGGATTCTGTAAGTTTTGGTACTTTCCATTCCTCTGCGCCTATGGTTTCTACACCCGTTAAAGCGGAATCTAGAAGTTCTGCTCCCTGATGATGACGATACATATGCATGACATGATAGGTTGGCGTCTTAATCATCTTCTCTCCTTCCGTAAGAAGTACAGATTGAAGAACATTTACCATCTGCGCTAATGCCGCCATTTTTACACGGTCGCAGTGCTTATTGAAAATATTTAACGTGATACCCGCAATAAGCGCATCACGCACCGTATTCTGCTGATATAAAAATCCCGGATTTGTTCCCGGCTCACTGGTATACCAGGCTCCCCATTCATCTACGCACATACCGATTTTTTTCTCCGGATCATATCGATCCATAATAGCTCCATGACGCGTAATCAGTTCATCCATATAGAGCGCTTTATTTAAGGTCTTATACCACACTTGTTCATTAAAGTCGGTAGAACTTCCCTTAATATCCCATCCTTCCGGATGTACATAATAATGAAGAGATAAATAATCCATAAAACCATGTAAAAAGTCTGGCGCATGATCAAAGCAGGTTTCCATAACCCCTTCCGTCCAGAAGTAATCTGCTACATTCGCACCACAGCATACTTTCTTAATTGGTTTCTCACTATTATAATTTCTTACATAGGTCTGATAACGACGATATTCATTCGCATAGTGTTGTGGCGTCATATTGCCGCCGCAGCCCCAGTTTTCATTGCCAACACCGAAATAATCCACTGTCCAAGGCTTTTCATGTCCGTTTCTGGCACGAAGATCTGCCATTGGCGATACCCCGTTAAAAGTCATGTATTCTACCCATTCCGACATCTCCTGTACCGTGCCGCTGCCAAGATTTCCGTTAATATATGTTTTACAGCCAATCTGACGGCAAAGTTCCATAAATTCATGGGTTCCAAAGCTGTTATCTTCTACCACTCCGCCCCAGTGCGTGTTAATCATTTTCTTTCTTGTTTCCTTTGGTCCGATACCATCTTTCCAATGATACTCATCCGCAAAACAGCCCCCCGGCCAGCGGAGTACCGGCACCTTCAGTTCCTTTAATGCTTCTACAACATCTGTCCGCATGCCGTTTACATTTGGAATATCTGAATTTTCTCCAACATAAATCCCTTCATAGATACATCTGCCGAGATGTTCCGAAAAATGGCCGTATATCTCCGGCTCGATTCTTCCCTTTCTATTAAATTCATTGATAACCAGTTTTGCCATATCTTCCTCCATTTTGCCTCTTCTCATAAAAAGCCACGCAGGGTAATTCGTGGCTTAATTGATTCTTATAATTAGTTATAATAAGAAAATACCGGTCTGTCATTTTCATCCCATTTTATTTTCATCAGCATCGCATGGCGATTTGGATTATAAAGCGGGTTACCTTCAATAACAGCTTCTTTCCTTGCATGATATACCATAATGTCATTTCCAGCCTCATCCTTGGTAAATGAGTTATGTCCCGGTCCATAGATTTCTAAAGATTCATCCGTTTTGAGTACCGGATAGCGCTCCTTTGTCCATGATTTCGGGTCTAGCAGGTCGCTGTTCTCATCTGCGGTAAGCATACCGACACAATAATCTACACCCGTTTCACTTGCAGAATAGGTAAGATAGAGTTTTCCATTGCGGCGAACAACTCCCGGCCCCTCGTTTACCCAGAAGCCGATTCTCTCCCAGTCATAATCCGGCGTGGTAAGAAGTACCTGAACCGTTTTTAATGTGTAGCCGTTTTCCATTTTCGCAATATAGAGGTTGGAAATCTGTTTGCCAACGCCTACCTTTTCTGCCCAAACGTAGTACCATTCCCCACGAACTTCAAAAACAGTTGCATCTAAGGAAAATGCTTCAAAAGAGAACTCATCTCCCCCGGCACGTCTCATCTTGCCCATTTCTACCCATGTATCTGTCATCGGGTCTTCCCCCTGACATTCCAAAACATACGGACGGATATTCCAAACATCTTCCTTTTCTCCGCCGGCAAAATAGATATACCATTTCCCAAATAAGTAATGAATTTCCGGCGCCCAGATATGTTCACTCATCGGGCCGTTTTCATGTTTTCTCCAGATAATTACTTCTTCGGCGTCCGGAAGTTCTGCCAAAGATTTTGCTCTTCTAAGAGCAATACAGTCATATGTAGGAATTGATGCGGTAAAGTAATACCATCCGTCTGTGTGAAGATACACATACGGATCCGCTCGCTGTAATATCCAAGGTTCATTAAATTTAAGCTGTTTATCCTGCTGCATTTTCATAAGCCTCCTTTTTCTCCATTGCTTTTTGAAAGACAAATCCATGTTTGCATTTCAAAAAGCAATGGAGCAGCCATAGCGCTGCTCCATTGGCGTAAAAATCAGTTCAGGTATGTAATTATTTAACTTCTACGATGTCGATACAAGCTTTTTCCACTGTTAAGCAGAAGTAAAGCGGTCCGTCAATTGCAACGTCCTTGTATGACTGCGTATAAGTAGCGCCCTCCTGAGTTGTAACATTAAATACAACATCTGCTGTTGAACCGTTGTTTGTAACGGTAAGTACAATTGTTGCACCATGTGTATCATCTTTGAAGGTATCCCAGTTCCATGTAGATTCTGTTGTACAGAGTCCATGTCCTTCTGTACCGGTATTTACATCACCCTTCCAAGCGAAGTTATCCAGACGTGCAACTAAGTATTCTGCATAACCTGC
This sequence comes from uncultured Agathobacter sp., assembly GCA_944381555.1. Classification (GTDB taxonomy): domain Bacteria; phylum Bacillota; class Clostridia; order Lachnospirales; family Lachnospiraceae; genus Roseburia. The sequence goes on from CALWLL010000052.1 coordinate 80,450, forward strand.
CGCATAGTTTGCATCTGTTTCAACACCAGAATGTCCGGTTGGAGTATTCTGTAAAACAACTGCGCTGTTGAAGTAGTTCTGATAATTCAGATCTGTATGGTAGTTCTTGTATGTAACAGTCTTTGTTTCGCCTTCTTTTACTTCCCAGATGTCAGACCATGTTGACCACCATCCCTGAGAATAGTCGTTCTTGCCGACACCATTCTGAAGAAGCGGCTTTGCATTGTCCTGTGGACCTGAAGTATCATCTGTTCTATCCGGATTCGGAGTTACCGTTGCATCACCTGCCGCATAGAGTGCTTTTACATCATCTGCTGAAATTGCCTGGTCAAATACATAGAAATCATCTACGCATCCTTTGAAAATAAGATCCCAGTAGTTGATACCGAAGTAAGCTTCAAATGTCTGGCCTTCTGCCGGTTTCATAAGACCAGGTGCTAATGTTGCATCCCATGTATATTCAAAGTATGTACCATTATTAAAGTTATCTGCTGAATCGTATTTTAATTCTCCGTTTACATAGAGCTGTGCGCCTGTATATGTTGCGCCGTTTGCACCTGTATATGTTTCACCGCTGTCTACAACCGTTACCATAACCCACTGTCCGACAAGCTGCTGTCCGTCGAATGCATACATCCAAGGCCAGCATGTGTTTGCAGTATCTAAGTTATAGTTTTCGTTTCTGGACCAGATAAGTGGGAAGTCGTTTGTTCCATCCCAGGAAGCCTGTGTTATGTTTAACCATGAAACACCGCTTCCATCAGCCATACCGATATTGCTTCCCATCTGAAGTGTTGGTCCAAAGTCAACCATTCTGTCTGCATACACCCAGAATGATACGGAGTATGCATCTGTGTTAGTAGCTTCAAAGTTAAGGTCAAGCGCATTGCTTCCATTCAAATATACACATTTGCCAACTGCGCCGTCAATAATCTGAATATCATCTTTGCTGCCGTCAACAATACCTCTGGTACCTGTTGTAAGAGAAATATCATATGCATTGTTTGCTGCTTTTGCAGAGTCTGCTACTACCACCTTCCAATTCTCATCTGCGGAATCAAATGTGTAGTGAACAACCGGGTCAACACTGAGTACTGCATCTTCCCCGCCGCTTGAATCCGTTTCTGTTTCGGATTCTGTTTCCTTTTGCGTACTTTCCTTTTCGCTTTCTGAGTTCTCAGTTTGTGCATCGCCACAGCCTACAAGTAAAGTAGCAGTCATTACCGCACATAAAAGTGCTGCTAAAACTCTTTTTTTCATAGTTTTTCCTCTCCTTCTTATAATTGAAGTATATCTCAAGCGCCATGAAACGCTTAAAAACTATTGTTCTGTTGTGGTTGTATCTCCACCGTTTTCCGCTTTCATATTTTCATAGAAAGCAAGGTCTTCTTCTGATAATACGTCATATCCGTCCGGTCCGAAGTAGTCAATCATAGCTGTCGCATGATACCAGTTTGCTTTAATGGTTGCTTCCTCTACGAAATCGGCCGCTTTACGGCTTCCGCTGTCTACCAGATCATGAATGCCGATTGTATTAAAGTATTCCGCACAATAGTTCCAGTAACCTGCAATAGACGTCCATCCGAACGGAATCGGCTGCATACAGCTTGCAAAATAATTCTCCCAAAGCTGCTTGTGTTCATCATCCATACCTGCACAATACATATCAATGTAAGCATCCCATACTTCTTCATCTTTTGTGATCGGAGCAGGCATTACATCATATTTAAGTGCAAGACCGTTTGCATTTACAATGGATTCATCATTGTAAGCCTGAATTCTTGTTTTCCATCCATCTACACCGAAGCTCATGAATTTTAATAATTCATACGCTTCTCTCTGATATGTACAGGAAGTTGTCACGCCACCGAAGTCAATCGTTGCGATTGAGTGGTGGTCAGTGGAGGCATCTTCTTCTGATACAGCCGGAATTACATATGGTACGATGTCAAGGTTGTACTGGTCAAAAGCTTCGGTTGCCCATGTTCCCTGATATGTCCAGAATGCCTCTGAGAACATTGCTACATGTCCGGTTGCACCGCACCATGCATTGATATCGCCCTGCCACTGTTCCATTTCGATTGTTCCTGTTGAAGGAGCCACGAAACCGGAGTTCTTAAGGTCAGCAAACTGCTGTTCACCAATTGCCCATGCAGATAAGTCAAATTCCGTTCCGTTGAAACCAAATTCGCCTACTACATCCTGTGAAGATGCGATTCCATAGTAAGAGTCTAATCTGTTGTAGTATCCTAATCCGTAGTAAATTCCGTTTGGATGATCATATACGGTACAATTTCTGATTAACTGAATCATTTCATCCCATGTCCAATTCTGTGTTGGCTCCGGATAGTTTAAAGTTTTTAAAACGTTTCTGTCAACGAACATGATGCCCGGGAAGAATTTTACCGGAACTGCCCATCTTGCATCGGTTCCATAGCATCCGATTCCTGCTGAATTGATCGTGTCTGCAAGATTCTTTGTCTCGTTATCTGAATCCCAGAAACTTGAAATATCAGCCACTAAGAAGTTTGATAATGCGAAGTCACAGTCGGAGAACATAATTACGTCCGGCGTTTCGTTATTATCTACTAATGCATTTAATGTATCGTTGTAGGTTCCTACATTCTCGTATACATTATTTACTGTAATATTTGGATAGATTTCCTCAAATCTTCTAGCCAGATATTCCACTGTTTCATCCTGGTCAAAATGGAAGTAGGTCAATGTAATCTCATCTGTTGTAAGGTCTAATGCCTTATTGTAAGTAATTCCATCGATAACTACTTCTTCTGTTTCATTTGAAACTTCTGTTGTTGTGGAACCGCCCGAAGTAGTTCCAGGACCACAAGCTGTAAGTCCCACTACCATAACAAGGGCGAGTACGCCTGCCACGATTCTCTTTTTCATATAGATTTACCCTCCTTATATTCCTATGGGTTTTACCCCTTTTGAGTTATGCTTATTATAACATATCATCTCGATTTTTTGTATACCTTTTTGTGAAATAATATACCTTTTTTTAAAATATATGCGTTTTTAACAATAATAATGCCCTAGGCAATAGCTGACACATTACTTTGTTTGTGCATTTTGCCTAGGGCTTTTAAGATTTCGTAAAATTTCGATTTATTCTCCGGTAATACCGGTACGGTCAATACTTTCTACGAAATATCTCTGGAGTATGAAATACATCAGAAGAAGCGGTAAGATACTAAGCATTGTACCTGCCATGCTGATAGATTCGTTTAAGTTTGTTGCCATACTGCCGCTTGTCTGTGCATATTCAGAATAGTTTGCAGCAAACTTATCTAACTGGATAACCAGTGTGGTCCATCCCGACTCCTTCATAACACCGTGTACATACATTTCTGTCAGATAAGATTCATTCCAGTACCATACAAAGGAGAATAAGGATACTGTAATCAGCGCCGGTGCGGCAGATGGAAGCGAAATCTTTAAGAAGGATTTCAAATATCCCGCACCGTCGATCTGGGCTGCTTCAATCAGAACCTTCGGTACCTGTCTGAAGAACTGGTAGAATATCAGAATATAAATCGGACCGTTAATGCCTACCGCCAGAATAGATGGAAGAATAAACGCCCACAGTGTTCCCAGAATCCCCATATCTGAGTAAAGAACATAGGTAGGAATCATTGTAATCTGGCTAGGTAATACAAAACTAAAGATGATAATTCCAAGGACTATCTTCTTGCCCGGAAATTCAAATCTTGCAAGTCCGTATCCGACTAAAGCACAAGATGCCACATTGCACAGTGTCGGAACACCGGCAATAATGATGCTCTGGAGAAGTGATTTCCAGAAATCCATGCTCTTTGCAGCCTGTATGTAGTTATCCAGATTTAATGTGCTTGGAATCCAGTTGATAGAGGAATCCAGCAGATCATCTAATGTCATAAAACTACTTGATATCATATAAATAATCGGATATAAGTAGATGAAACCGATACAAATTAAAAGTGCATAGATGCAGAATACCTTCAAAAAGCCTTCTTTATCTTTTGAGCCCATCAAGAACTTGCGCACTTTATCTTTGTTCCACTTTTTAGTAATCGCCTGAGCCATCATAGGTTTTGTAACTGCGTTTGTGTCTTGCACGTTCGATTTTCTTGGCATTTCTTGCACTTCTCCTTTCTATCTTTTTCTCTAATCTGCGTTCTTTCTTCATCGCCTTCTTCGCTTTTGCAACCTGTTTTGCATAGACATCCTTTTTAGCCATAAACAGTACCGCGAAAAGACCTACAATTATAAGAACCACTAAGGAATACAGCCACGCCATAGCGGAAGCATATCCATATCCTTTTTCCTTTGTTCCTGAGAACATAGACGACTTAATCAATTCAATAATCGGATTCTGGTCATTGTTGGAAATGAATACCACCGTATAAACACAGTTTAAAAGAATCAACGGTTTAATGGTTGGAAGCGTAATCTTCCAGAAGCATTCCCAGCCTGAACCACCGTCAATTTTTGCAGCCTCGTAAACTGAACGGTCAATCTTCTGCAATCCGGAAAGGAAAATCAGAATCTGAACACCGGAATACCAAAGAATCGTAATCATGTTGCTAAACAATTCTGAGATTGGTTCTGCAAGCTGCGACGGAAGCACATTGGATATTGCCGTTGTTATTGCCTGCATATCAATTGCTGTGATACTGCCCGCTCCCTGTTCGGAAAGCATTCCAAGAATCGGACCGCTTACGATAATAACCGGAAGGAAGAATATCAGACGGAAAACACCTTTTCCTTTAATATTCTGGTTTAACATCATAGCAATAATCAATGCGAACACTACTATAATCGGTACCGATAAAATCGTAGACGTCACATAGGAAATAAGCTGCGGCAGAAATTCTACGTCTCCAGTAATAATCTGTGTAAAGTTGCCTATGCCAAGGAAGGTAAATCTCTTTCCAAGGGGCGTAATCCGGATATTATGTAACGCATACCAAAAAGAAGTTGCCAGTGGATACATGAGGAAAATAAGTGCACCCGCAATCCATGGAGAAACAAACAAAAGTCCTGCTATTGCTTCTCTTTTTGCCAAACGTCCCGGTTTTATGCGCTTTTTGATTTTTTTCAATTCTTTTCTGCTTAATTTAGGACTTTCCATTGCCATTTCACTCATTATACTTCACCAACCTTATAAGACAGTGCGTCGATTGTTATACCATCAACTGCTGCACTATTTTCTGAATAGTTTACATAAATAACAACGCCGTTGTCATAAGTTACTTTTGTTACACCATTATCCATTCTTACATGGTCAATGATAAACGCACCCTCCACCTGTTCTGCAATAGCACGAAGCGCAGCATCATATTCAATAACGATATCCTTATAGATGTCAAACTGTGTGCTAAACAAATCGGATGAATTGGTATAGATCAATGCAGATGAATTCTCGTGTGTTAAGTAGAAGGAAGGATATACCCCTGATTCCACCAACTGTAAGAAGAACTCTGTCTTATCTGCTTCAAAGTTTACATAATCCGAATACATTGGAAGTATTCCTTTTAATACCAAAGAAAGGAATGGTACTTCTTCATCCACATACATATATTCTGAGGAGCCAAGAGGCATATCCAAAAAACTGTCTGTATGATTCCACAAATATGCAAATGGCTGTTCTAACACCAGATTGACACTTTCATCAATGGATGAAACCGCATCTGCATAAATGTCTGCCGTATCATATCTGTCATAATAAACGCCTCTTGAACTGTAAGAAAAGATACTGTTTGAAATACCGGCAAGCGCGATATTATCTGCTCCCTTCTTTGTGTAACTCTTTATAAATTTTTCTAACTTCTCCTGGGTAACACCCGGCATCAGGTAATAGAATGTATCATATACCTGCTCATTTACCTCTTCTTCAAAGGTTCTCTTGTTGACCATTTTCATTGCATCGAAGGTTGTGAGATTTGTTCTTGCATTGATGCGCAACGCGTCATTGTAAAGATAAATATTGTAACCGTTCTCTGCCGATTCGTTAATGAGCTTTGTCAAAGCATTGGTTCCGCCGATAGTGCTGTCTGCTTTATAAGAGTTAATCGGAAGCTCGTATAATCCTCCGCTCTGCCAGCCTTTGTAAATGGTCAGAAGGTTTTTCACTCCTGCTTTCTGAAGGGTTTTATACATTTCTTCAATCTGCTCTACCGTTGTCATGGTAACTGCCGTTGTTCCCATAAGAAATTCTTCCCTGTCTGTTCCAAGAAAGTCTACTCTTGTGTTATAAGAAGTATCTTTTATTGAAACCAGCTTATTATCCAGAAGATATTCGCGATACGCAACTGCCATGCCGGAATAATCTGCATCATCACCGCTTAAAAGCATATAGCGGACGGTAAGGTCACTATGCATACGGTCTGTTTCTACTGATTTTACAGTACCGGAGTTCGACTGGTTCAATGGCTGAACATATACGGTACGAAGCACAAAACGTGCAAAACAGCGGTTGTAATTAACCAGCGCGCCATTCGGCTGTGCTTCAATATACGCCCTCTTCTCACCGTCTTCTACTACTGCAAGGTATGCCAGTTCATCTTCTGTATGCGCCATACCAAAGATTGGTGCGATTACTTTATTCGCATCAACAACCGTATCGTATTCTCCCCATAGGTAGGACTGCGTTGTTTTTTCGGCAAAGCCAGCGTCGTTTCCATAAATCATCTGTGAAAACCCGGTAGGATACCTGCCTTCCTTGTTATCCAGATAAATAAGCGCGCCGTTTCCGTCCGGAACTAACATATAGCCTTCCTGTTCATCCATATAGGTATACCCCATAAACGGATAGAGGGAAATCGTTCCGATATAGTTATTTGCTTTGTACTCAACAATGGATTCTTCCGGTACATTTACCACAAATTCATCCCCGTCTAAATATGCTTCTACGGTTAAGCCAAACTCATATTCCGTGAAATAAATCTTTGCAGAAAAACCATTGTCTGTGTATGTCACTTCTTTCGTGTGTTCACAGGTTAACAGGTCCACCTGAAAGGTATCGTTTGTTCCAACAATCGCGGTAAGAACAACGCCCGACTTCATATACCCCTGCCATGTGGCATTGTTTGTTCCGTCATCTTTTGCATCGCTAAGTGTCGTTTCAAGCAATTTTCCTGTCTGTTTGTTTTCTAAGATAACAGAAAGTCTTGGCTCGTAAAAGTACATCCTGTAAGTATCACTTTCAGCAATTACCTTGTAATCTGCCATTGTTACAGGCTCTTCTGTTGCTGCTGTGCCTGCATTTTCCGTATCTGTCGGCTTTGGAGGCTGCGTATCCTTGTTCTGCGTATCTTCTGTCTGTGTTCCTTCCGTGCCTGTTGCAAAGAAGGATGTAGCAGGAATCGCTGTAATCACTACTGCGGCAGCCAAAACGAATGCTATAATTTTCTTTTTTCTAGAATCCAAGACGATACACCACCTCTCCGACTACAGCACTGATAAATTCAAATACCTGCGCCCATAATACATAGATAATAAAGATAAGCAGCGCCATAATCAATATTGCAAAAAATGTTAAACCGATTATCTTAAACGTTTCATTTGCAGTATAGTTGTTGACTTCTTTTATGGCAAGAACGGCAAGAACCACTACCCATGTAATCATAATGATTTGTGTTAATGTGATTAAAAACTGTTCATTATCTGTTACTACATGTGATAATACAAAAATCACAGGGTTTAAGATAATGTATGGCATTAAGCTGTAACAGAAATAGGTATAAATCTTCTTAACCGTACCTTCACCTTCGTTAATGGTGCATACTAAGTAGTTGCATGCCGTTAAAGCAGCTATAACGATAACCACAGTTCCGATATCGGATAAAATCTCATATCTGCCTTCGCGTATACCCATCTGAAGCTTCTGAAGGAAACCGCAGAGATATTTACTGATAACATATTCAACCGTAAAAATACCAAGAATGATACTTGGCGCTGCCCATGAGGCGCGTCCTTCTCTTGCAATTCCATAAGAGCCATCAATTGGATGCTTCATAAAATAGCCTGCATAACACAGATTTGATACCACTGTATTTTCTTTTGCACGAGCAACTGCATTGCGTACACCGTTAAAAATGCCTTTTTTCTTATCAAGAGTTTTCAGAACCTTAACCATGATGTATAGAGCAACTGCAACAATCAGCACCGTCACAAGATTTCTCTTTAACCATTCGTTTCGAATTTCCCAGTAGGATTCCGAATACCCTTCATAATCTTTTGCAAGTTTTGCATAATGAAGCGCCATCTCATAATTTTCTTCCTGGAAGTATGCTCTGCCCATAGCCTTATTTGCATAGTCAAACATACTGTTCATCTTAAGAACCTCTGTCAGCGGCTCTTTACTTTCAGTATAACGGCCGGTTGAGTAGAGATTCAATGCTTCATGAAGAAGATTGGTAAACTCTGTCGGCTCATATACCTGAATCTGGTTCTTATCCGCATCTAATACATAAATTCTGTCGCTGGTATCTGTCTGGATGCTTGCAGCAATCGTAGAAAGACCTACCCGCTGTGAACCATCATCAGGACCTCCGAATACGAAAAGAAGCTCCCCTTCGTTATTGTATTCATAAATATACCCCTGCTGGTCCACAACAAAGATATTGTCATGTCCCCCTGAGCATACCGCCGCCGGAATATCCGCATATCCCGGACAGCTTTCAATCAAATTTTTACCGGCGATATTTAATCGCTTTAACGTAGTTTCTTTTTCACCTCGCGTAACTGTAAGGATGAGGCCCTTATCGTCAATCGCTAAATTGTCCGGTGTTGCAGGAATATTGCTTACCATTTTTGCCCTCTGTGCATCTGTTGCTATAGCACGCCGGAAAATGGTCCACAGGTCAGCGGAAGCAAAGTTCGTGCCAAAGTATCCTAAGAACGTTCCCCCTTCTGTCGGAGAAATCTCTACAATACCATTGGTATTGGATTCGCAGATAATATACATAATTCCCGCATCGTTTACCACAATTTTGATTGGCAGGAAGCTCGTTGTTTCACCATACAGCGGACTGGTCGGCTTTGTGTACTTATTTAACAAATTACCGCTTTCATCAAATTCAAATACGGCTTCTGCATCTCTGTCAGCTACATAAACGTGTTTATTGTCTGTAACATATACGCCTCTTGGTGATACTAAAGTTCCTTCGCCGATGGTTTTAATCAGTTCCCCTTCGAGAGTTCCTACAATAATACGGGCATTTTTTGTATCAGCCACATATATTTCACCATCTTCTGTCACACACATATCGTTAGCGCCGCTCCATGCCAAATCGCCAAATTTTGTGAGTGTGGCATAGGCTTCATACGCCGTCTGTGTTTCCTGAATATAACCATATCCGTCTACCATATAAGTTTTATATGGCGTTTCTGCATATACCGTCATGGTATCTAACCCTGTAATCAGGGTAACTGCGACCAGAAAGACAGCAGAAACTTTTAACATAATACTTTTGATATTTTTCATGTTTTCTGCCCTCTTTCTTATTTGATACCTGAATTAGCCATTGTATTCATAACCTTATTCTGTAAGATTACAAACAGAATCAGGTTCGGCAGGAACATAATCAGGGATGCGGCTGCCGCCATACCCTGACCTGCTACTGCATTATTGGCATTTACAAGTGTATTCATATAGAACGTCAGTGTCTTTAATCCTTCATCCTCTACGAAGTAGTTTGAAGTTTCCATATTCGTCCATACCTGCTGGAAAACAAGGATTGCTGCTGTCGCAATCGCAGGTTTAATCATCGGAATGATAACCTTTCTATATACCTGAAAATCTGTCGCGCCATCGATGTAAGCAGCTTCGATCAAAGAATCAGGCACCTGGTCTACGAACTGTTTTACAAGGAACAATGCAACTGGTAATGCAACCAGAGGAAGAATATGCGCTAACATGGTATTATTGATACCAAAGAAACAGATAACCAGATATCTTGGGATTAACACTGCCGTTGCAACGAACATAATGGCAATCTGGTTAATCTGCAGCATCATGCTTCTGCCTTTAAACTTTAATTTGGAAAGCGCAAAGGCTGTTAATGTCGTCAATAACAGGGAAAGTCCGACTGTAAGACCTGTTACAACAATACTGTTAAAGATGTAACGCGTCAGCGGGATACTCGCTGTGTCACTAAATTTTCCTAACTTCACAAAATTATCCAAGGTAGGATTATTTACAAAGAAAGTTGGCGGGAAAGCGAAAAGCTCTTCCATTGGCTTAAATGCGTGATTGATAATAAATACGATCGGCATCGCCATGAAAATTACCAGAGGAAGAATGATTGCAATGATCTTTAACTGGCTTTTTTCAAATTTCTGTGGGTTAATTCTTTTTCCTTTATATGCCATGCTTACCTCCTCCTTTCTAATCTTTTTCTACAAGCAATGCATTTGCTGCTTTAGAGAAAATCTGTACAATGAGAAGCAGTGCTACGGAAACCGCTGCTGCATAGCCCATTTCATAACGTAAGAAACCATAGTCCTCAATGTGGTTTACAATCAACTGTGATGCATAGCCCGGTGAAGGGTTGCCTACCAGCAATGCGGAAATCGTACCGTTCTGGAATGCATTTACGATTGCCATAACTGCCGCAAAGAGCATCTGCGGCTTCATCTGTGGAATGGTTACATAAATCATTTCCTGAAAACGATTCTTAACACCGTCGATAGCCGCCGCTTCGTACAGCGATTCGTCCGAGTTTAAGATACCCGCAATCATGGAAAGGAAGCCGATACCCATAGAAGACCATAACCCGATGATAATAACGATAGGAAGAACGTAATCCGCACTTACCAGCCAGATAATCGGTTCTGTAATAATACCAAGGCTCATTAACCAACTGTTTAACAAACCTGTCTGGTCGCCTGAGAAGATAACCTTCCAGAGTACCGTCATCGCAACACCGGTTGTCAGACTTGGCGAGTAAAGAATCAACGCAAAAATAGTTCTTGGCACTTTGGATAAGTTACATAATGCCCATGCAAGGATGAAGGATAATACATATCCTCCTACACCAACTACAACCGCATATACAACTGTATTCGGCAATACATACTGCATGAATACCTCGTCATTGGTAAGAAGGGTAATGTAATTTAAAAATCCCACGAAATCCGGCCACTCCAATGCATTGAAGTTGGTAAAAGAAAGAACTACCGCCAGCACTACCGGAATCAGAATAAAAATTGTAAAAATCAATGCATACGGTAAGACAAACAGATAGCCGTTTACATTGTTTTCTCTTTTTGCAATTTTATTACGCTTTTTCTTTGCCGGCTTTACATCCGGCTTTGTTTCTACAACCTGAGGCGCATTATCTTTTAAATTTTCACTCATAATCTGTCACCTCACTAATCTTCCCGCCCAAGGATTTCCTTGACGCTTTCGATAGTCGGAATCTTATACTCTTTGAGTACATTGCCCTCACTGTCGATATAGCCGAATTCCTCAAGCTTTCTGTCAAACTCCCGGTTGATTGTTTTTACAGCCTCGTCAATACGCGTCTGTTCATTATCACCGTTAACTACAATATCATTAAATGCATTACTCATTTCGCGCTCTAAAAGATAGGTACCTGGAACACGCGCAACGTCAACCACGTTCTTGGCAAATTCCATAATTACTTCTTTATCATCCGTATCCCAAGGGAGCTGTGCAAACGCTTCCATGTTTGCGGTCGGCCACATATATTCATCGCCATATGTAATCTGAAGCGTCTGACCAAACTCAGCCTGTACGTCTGTGGATGACCACCATTTTACAAATTCCCATGCTTTTTGTTCTCTTTCCGAGTCGCTCTTAAAAATTACAGTTCCTTCTGCACAGCCGCAGGTACTGCTGTTAATGGTGCCATCTTCATTTAATGTTCCCGGTGCTACTGCAATCTCCCATGAACTAGAGAGCTCCGGAGCTGCGTTTGTCAAAAGGTTATATACAGAGTAGTCTGCAATACCGATTGGCATATCACCGTTTCTGAAGTGCTGATAGAAGTTATCAATATTGACCGGCATATCATAAACCGTAAAAAGGTCTGTCAGTGCAGTAAATCCTGCCACCGCCTCTTCTTCCCCAAGTGCCGTGCCTTTATCTGCCGTATCATAATAAAGGGAGCCGCCGTTTTGTACGATAAGCGGCGTTGTCCCGTGAAAGTTTCTCATAAGAAGCATACCGGATGCCGGATAATAGAAATCCAGTCCCCTCATCTGCAATTCCGGAAGCATATCAATTACCTCATCCATTGTCTTAGGAACTTCCAATCCTAATTTTTCCAATGTATCCGTACGGTAATATAGTACCCAGAAGTTCATGGTTTCCGGCATGGAATATACACTGTCGCCAATCGTTCCCGTTAAAAAGAACCCCGGTTCGTAAGGCGCTGCAACCTCTTTAAAATCCTCAAACTGTGTCATATCTACAAGCGCGCCCCGAATGGCAAGCTCATATGGAACCGTGTAGTTGATACCCGTTGCAATATCCGGTGCGTTGCCGGATGAGTTCGCAAGTACCAGTTTGTACTGGTCAGGCATGATGCTGATGTCTACTTCAATTCCCGTTTGAGGGGTAAACTGTTCATCAATCATTTTCTGCATAATCTGTACATACTGGCTGGAGCGGCTTACCCATACCTGTAAGTGTTCGGGATCGGTATTGCTTGTTGAATATGCCTGATCCGTGAAGGATGCAATGAAGCGTAAAATATTCATCCAAATTGAGTGGAAAAATCCAGGGGCCTTTGGAAGCTCTGCATCCTCCTGATAAATATAAATACGATCGATGGAAATATTGTTTTTAATTAAATTATCGATTGTATTAGCCAGATGTCTGTTTACCGAATTGGCGCTTGTAGAAAGTTCTCCAATACGATAAGGAATCTCGTCCGGATTGTCTGCAAGACTGATTAACTGTTCTGCGGCAATAATCATAGAAGACATAACAGCTACATTCTTATCGCTGTTGCTGTAAATAAGCATACTTTCTTCTAATTCAAACAATTTCTCCGCATAACCATACAGTTTTTCCTCAAGATCCGGAATGTATTTTGATAATTTTAAGTCTCTGTACTTATCCGAGTTTGTACCTGCAACCTTTGTAATTTCAAGTGCAAGGTCATTAACGCCGGACATAATTTCATCAATTCCCTCCATTACTTCACGGATAGCATCCATGCTGATGGTAAAGGAAATGGTATGTACGCCTTCTTCCAGATATACGCTTAAATTGTTTCCGTCACTATCCGTGAGTGTTTGGGTCTTGTACTTCGTACTATAATTCATTCCATAAGATTCAAAAGCGGCATTCGGAATCTTTCCATCAATTCTTACATCAAAAAATACTCTAAAGTCCGTCTTGTCAGACTGCTTGTAGTTCATTCCTATATAATAGTAACCGGCCTTTTCTACCTTAAACTGATAGCTGACAGTCTGTCCTGCCGTATCAAAGGAAGTAGAATCTAATGTATTTAGTCTGGTATCTACTGTTTCATATGGATAAACACTTGTATCAAATTCTGCAATTCCGTGAATGGATGAGCTGTTTGCCTCAAAAATGTCCTCGCCCTGAATTGTGATAATTTCATTACCCTCAGCAGCTTCAGAGCCTTTGTACGCTTCTGTTTCAAACGGAGCGCAAAGTGTAAGGTTTCCTAATAAGAAGTTGCCTTCGTTTACAGTCAATGAGAACACATGCGTTCCTGCTTTCAGTTCAACCGCAAGCGGTGCGGAATGTCTGTAACTGGAATCCATCAGATATTTTTCTTCCCAGCGGATTATCTTGTTCGGAACCGTAACAAGTTCGTTGCCGTATCTGTCATAAGAAGGTTCTTCGTCCGGCGCCCAGTAGGTTTCAAATTCCAAATTCCTGCATTCATAGAACAGATATTCTCCGTCAACCTGCATGGCCATCTCAATCGGGAGAATGGATTCATCATAGGACAGATAATCAAACAGCACAAAATACTGTCCATCCTCCGGCACAGTTACAGCAATGCTTACTGTATCATCCAGTTCCATGTCCAGTACTTTATCTGCTCCACCGTATTCCCTGGTTTCATCGGTAAGCTCCGCAGTTCCTATATCTGAAATACTTTGTTCAAGATGAACAACAACGTCCTCACCCTGATACTGCGGCAGGGTGTATTCAGAACTTATCTGCGTATAGTTGCTGGAAAGTCTCTCGCTGCTGTACTCCCCTGTGTAGCCAGAGTTGTCTGAACCTGTTGTCTGCTCTGCCTTCACTGGCGCAACACGAAAGCTTGTCAGACCAACGCATACCACAAGTCCAAACGCAACTATTTTCGGGATAGCTTTTTTTATTCCTTTACGTCCCATAATTTCCTCCTTACTATTCCTTTTCCGTTTGGCAAAATAGTTAAATTATTATAGCAATTTAATTTTTTTTAAATTACTTTAGTTTTTTATATAATACTATGATAAGTAACAAAAGTCAATGCTATCCTTAGCCTTCTGTTTATGCTTTTGAACGAAGAAAATACGCAAAAAACCATATAATTCTTAAATATTGCACAATTTTACCCCGTTTCATTTCGTATATTTTGCACAGTGTTTTAACTTGTTTTGTGCATATACGACAAAAACAAAGTTTCTTTTTGTTAATCAAGTCCAAAAACAAAATAGAAGGTGTCAATAAACCGTCTTTGACACCCTCTACATATTTTTTATTTAAATTTTCGGTAAATCAATATCCCCGCATAAACCACTGATGTGATGATCGTCAGAATAATTCCATACCGGAGAATTTCTTCAAAGGAAGTGTGCCAGATATTCATAAGAAAGATGGATGCAAGAAGCAGCACAAACATCCAATACAGGAATGCGCACACTGTTACCACTGCCCACATCATGATATTTCTTACGACATCATATACCTTTTCCCTTACAACACTGTTACCCTGCTTACTCATAATACTTTACGCCCCATACGGTTGTGTTATCTCCCACCGCAGAGAAGGTCATTACCTCCGTACCGCCTTCGTCCTTCTGCTTGCAGAACACACCACTATACTCTTTTCCATCAACTGTAATCTTCATGAAATACTTGCCATCCATCATGCTCCAATTACCTTCTACACCATCACCGTATACACCGCCGCCCGGTGTAAGCTCTAGCATAACCGGCTGCGCAATCTGCGCGTTTACATATTTACCCTGACTTACAAAATAGTACACTCCGGAAACTTCCTCCCGTGAGTATCCTGTTTCTGAAATTGTTTCTCCATTCGTCGCATATGGCAGCATACACGGCCAGCCTTCTTCGTTTAAGAAAAACTGTTTTACACGAGGAGAATGGTTTTCTGTGCCATTATCAAATCTGGTGTGATATACCACATACATCTTTTGGTCGTTTTTATCAATAAATGCCGAATTATGTCCTGTCGCCATATATGCATATTTCAAACTTGGGAGCATATAATTGCCAGACATCTTAAGACCATATGTAATGTGGTTTCCACCATCCGGTTTTTCTCCATCCATATCTACATATTCGCCATCCACTGTCTCAGACCGAAATACACGAATCTGATATCCTCCTTCTCTGACCAAAGAACCGTAAGATACAAATAAATAATAATATCCGCTTACTTCATCATATAAGATATATGGACCTTCAATAGACTTATGTCCGCCACCAAGTAATTTCTTTCCGTAATATGGATCTACGTTATTCGCTGCGTCCGCCTCCGGATGGATTACTTTTCCTGTCTGCGGGTCTAACTCGAGCAGGAAAATTCCGCCTGACCAAGAGCCGTATACCATCCACCATCTTCCATCTTCATCAAAGAAGATACTTGGGTCAATTGCGTTTGGCCATTCTTGTGAATTGTATCCGCCTGACTGTAAATATGTGCTTACTGCATAGTCTTTGCTTACATAATCCAAAACATCCGTAGCCTCAATTGTAGACGAATTAAATCCGGAATAAAGAAGCGCTCCCTGCCATTCATAAGGACCTTCTACCGTCTCTGATGTAGCATAACACAGGTTTGATGCATTCCATGTTGAAGTCGTACAATAATACAAATAGTAAAGACCTGTTGTTGGATTATAGCATACATCCGGAGCCCACACATGCGTTCCCAGATCATCCGTAGGAATCAGACTGGTCTTATCGCCCGCATAGGCAAATACGTTTTTTGTGCTGTCCCACAGATTTCCATAAATGGAATTGTTGGTGGTGTAACCATTTCCAAGTTTACTCCATGTACGGAGGTTATCCGTTTTAGCACCCACCATATGGGAGCCGAAAATGTAATACTGGTCATCCACCTGGATAATCGAAGGGTCGTGAACAGATACCCTTGCATTTACAATACCTGTTTTAATCCCCTCGTAACTAACCGTCCAATCGGTTACCGTTGCTCCGGTATCCTCCGGTATTTCAACATTTCCGCTGCCTGTATCACTTGTATTGCTGCCGGTGGTGCTGCCTGTATTTGCACAGCCGGACAAAAGTGTTACTGTCGCGCAGACACCAAGCAGCGCCGCCAAAACTCTTCTTCTCATAGTCGTTCTCCTTTCCCTTAATCGACTTTATTAAAAGCCTGTTCCCCTTTTTTTACTATAACAAAGCCTCTGGCAAAAGGCAACTTTTTGTTTATATAATTTTAAACTATTTTAAATTTTAGTATATTTTCGTCCCATCTTCTATTTTCATTCTTACGCAAAAGTGCTATACTGTAAAGGGTTTTATCAATATAGACACGATTATTTGAAGGGTTTTCATGGAAAGTATTCAGAATAATCAAAATCTGGCATCCTTAGACTATCTGACAGGTTTAGTAAACCGTCGTGGTATCTACGAATACTATGCCTCTTTAGACAAGAAAAGTCTGATTCATGCCATGTTTATTGACATTGACAACTTCAAACGGGTAAATGATATCTATGGTCATAGCATTGGAGACAAGCTCCTTATATGCATCAGCCAGCTCATCTCTGAAAATACAAGGAGTTTTGCTGCGCGTATGGGCGGTGATGAATATGTGGTGCTGTTTGATGCCTCCTG
This sequence comes from uncultured Agathobacter sp., assembly GCA_944381555.1. Classification (GTDB taxonomy): domain Bacteria; phylum Bacillota; class Clostridia; order Lachnospirales; family Lachnospiraceae; genus Roseburia. The sequence goes on from CALWLL010000052.1 coordinate 97,497, forward strand.
TTCTGAGGAAAGCATTATTGATATATCCGAAAGAATGCTTACCGGTATGCAGACTCTGGATTTTCGAAAGGACATCCTTTCTTTAGTTTCGCTGAGTATCGGCATTGTTATGAACCAGTCTGTCTCACAGCAGTTAGACGATATTCTGGCAAAATGCGATGCTGCCATGTATCAGGCAAAATACGATGGCAAAAACCGCTATACGATATATAAGGAATTTGAGAAAACGATTGAGATTAACCGCAACATTGAGCTGGAAATGGAGGATGCACTGGCAAACGGCGAATTTGAAGTATATTTTCAGCCAAAGGTCAACATGATTACCACAGATTTGTATGGAGCAGAAGCTCTCTCCCGCTGGATACATCCGGCAGATGGCATTCGCCCGCCAGACACCTATATCCCTCTTTTTGAGAAAAATGGCTTTATTTCAAAGCTGGATATGTATATCTATGAGGAAGTATGCCGTATCAAATCCACATGGAGCGGAAACGCATACGCCCATATCCCGGTTTCTGTCAATATGTCCAGACTGCATCTGTATGACCGCCAGTTTCCGGATAAATTGATTACAATTGCGAATAAATATAACATTTCCCCAACAGAATTAGAAATAGAGATTACAGAAAGTATCTTCATAAAGGACAGCTCTGAGATGATTTGTATGGTAAACAGGCTAAGAGCTCAAGGATTTTTAGTATCCATTGATGACTTTGGCTCCGGTTTCTCAGCATTGAACTTACTAAAGGACCTCCCTGTCGATACGATTAAACTGGATAAAGAATTTTTGCATGAATCCGCAAATATCTCTCGTGGCAAAAAAGTAATCCGCAACGTTATCTCTATGTGCAGGGATTTAAAAATGAATGTTGTTACAGAAGGTATTGAGACGAAGGAACAGATTGACTTTATCACAAGCTGCGGCTGTCCAATCGCACAGGGCTTTTACTATGCCCCGCCATTGCCGCCGGACGGCTTTGCGAAATTTGCCCAGGAATATTCAAAGAACTCTCACCAAAGCCACAGTTTCAGCTTAAACGGCAGCCTTCTTTCTTCTGATGGGCTACTTAAGGGAGAATTTCACGGCAAAGGCTTTGCATTTCAACAGGGTATTTTTAAAGATTCTCTGTCTTTATACTTTCCGGGTGGTTCTTATGAGGAAAATACCGTTCTCATTCCGGAATCCACACTGTTCAACGACAGCTATACGATATCTATGTGGATTAAACCAAAGGTATTGCATTCCTGGTCATGTGCCGCTTATATTAAACTGGTTTTTTTGCAATTATTCCACAGGCCTGGGAAGGTGTGTCTGACTGCCGCATTCGTGATTCCCGGAATGTGAACGGCTGGTATGACGCCAGCGGCGCCCCATTGCAGAAAGACACATGGTATCACTATGCAGCTACCTATAATGCCAAAACAGAAACCTTAGTTGCTTTTATCAACGGAGAGGTCGTCAGAATCGTTGAAAATGTTCCAGCGAATGGTTACGCGAAGTTAATCATGCTGGGCGGCGATCCGTACCAGCCTTCTTTTCAGGGCAACATCTGTGAGCTTGTCATATATAATGAGCCAAAGGATTATGATTTTGTAAGAGAATTGCATCTGGAATATACAAAGCGCGATGGGTTTGTTGGATTTTAACATCTGTATGTTGTCATTGAAAGTATATTGTCATTGAAAACGCGGAAAATGAGTATCATAATCCGACAAACCCTAAATGGCGAAGCAAGTCTTCACAGCCTGCGGTCACATCCCGGTAGGTTTCGTCAAAATCTCCTGTATACCAAGGATCTGCTACATCCTGAGCTTTGGCTGCCGGATTTGCAAATGACAGCATTTTATAAATTTTTCCATCCGGGTCACCGCCTGCAATACGCTGCATATTGCGGATATTGGCAGTGTCCATACCAATCAGATAATCATAATAGTCATAATCTGCCTTGGTCATCTGTACCGCACGATGCGGAATTACCGGAATTCCCACCTCACGCAATTTATTTACCGTCCCATAATGCGGGCCGTTGCCTATCTCCTCGCGGCTGGTCGCCGCAGAGTTGATTTCAAACAGGTGGTCTATATGACGGGTTTTTACCATGTGGGTGAAAACGGATTCTGCCATAGTGGAACGGCAGATGTTTCCATGGCAGATAAAAAGTACCTTTATCATTGCTATCAAACTCCTTTATTTTCAAGGTTTTCCCGTAAAATCAACATTTCTAGCACATAACAGAAAATACGTATTTTCTCATATTTTCTCATATCTTCTCATATTTTCTTGTGCAAAAGGTGTAAAAATCGGTGTAAATTCCTCTCGCGTACACCGACACTTTTAAGCACTTACAACACGCTTCATTTCACTCTGTGCATCCTCAAAACTAATGTGCGTATATGTATTTAAGGTAACACTAATATCTGAATGTCCCATAATATACTGTAAAGTCTTTGGATTCATGCCCGATTTCGCCATCTTTGAACAAAATGTATGTCTACATACATGTGGCGTAATCTTTGGCATCTGCACTCTATAAATACTATTGTACTTTTCTCGAATGTGCTGCATATACTTTTCCCAATGCAACGCTACCATCGGCTTATCATTCTTATCCAAACACAAGAAGCCTGTATACCCATCTATCATTAGCTCGATATCCGGCTTTGGACGATTTTGAATAATAGTACGAAAACATTCACTTACCTCTTTTGTCATCGGAACATATCTAACGCCACTTTCCGTTTTTGTGTCTTCAATAACATATTCCATTTTGCGAGTTCTTTGTAATTGATGGTCAACTTTAATCTTCATATTCTTAAAGTCAATGTCTTTCATCGTAAGACCGCAAAATTCTGAGATACGAAGTCCCGTATTGAACAATATATAAATTGCCTCATAGTACTTGCAGAAATGTGCATCTTCTTTTACAAATTTTAGATATTCTCTTTCTTGCTTCCTCGTGATTGCTTCTCTTGTTACACTATCGTTTACAACCACTGTTGCAAGCTCAAATGCAAATGGATTCTTACGAATCAAATCATCATCAACTGCCATTTGAAATGCAGGTCTTACCACTCCTCTAATGGAATGAATTGAACTATATCCTCTTCCATCCACCTTTTGTAGTTTAATCAGCCATGCCTTTGCATCCGATAATTTCACCTTATCAATTCGCTTTTTACCAAATGACTCTTTCTTAATAATGTTAATGACAAATCTATAGTTTGCCTCTGTATTATGTCGGACTCCAGTCTTTAGCGAAACGTATTTTTCCACCAATTCCAGAACTGTAAAATTTCCACCATTGGAGACAATATTATCAAACAAATCCAACTCAATCTGCTTCTCCTTCTCCCTAAGGGACAAATCTCTTTTCTTCCCTTTGGGCGTAGGGTCATTTCTATCCAATCTCCAACTATAGACATATCGCTCATTGCCACTATTATCAAGATACTTAAACTGGTATCTTCCATCTGCTCTCTGGGTCTCTCCGCCATGAAGAATTCTATTTTTATTATCTCTTCTTTTTTCGCTCATCTTTCTCTCCTTTCAAAAAGAGAGCCCAGATTCGTAGCATTATCATACCACAAATTCGGCTCTCTTGCATTATCTTTTACGAATCATTTATATAACAGATGCATCATCCAAAAAAGTTTCAAATTTCTCTTTCTTTATCAGAGCTCTGTTTCCGTTCATAACAATAAAGTCACTATCATAATGTTCCTCCACAATTCTCCTCAGTTTTCCTTCCCCGATATGGTAATACTCTGCCGCTTCTGTTATTGTCAGCAAATATCTTCTCCATATAGGAATCAACTGCATTTCTTTACCTTCATCGTTCATCCATTAATCCTCTATATCCAATTGTCGAGTGATTGCATTATTTAATCTATGCATTGCCTCACTCTCTTTCTCAACGTGTCCCACCTTACAAAGCACCTGTTTTTTATCTATCGTACGGATTTGTTCCGCAAGGAAAATAGTTGGCTTTCCTAAATATCCACTTATATCTCTTGGCATTAGTTTCTGATGAACTGGAAGATCATCCTCGTTTTGCTTTGTTGTACCCGGAAGCACATTATAAGTATTCGATGATTGATTTGCCTTATCTGTACTAATAACTACACATGGTCTACGCCCTGACTGCAAATGTACCCCTGGATGTTCACCTAAATCTGCCCATATAACATCACCACGAACAATCTTATCCATAACTTACTTCCTCCGCACTTGTATTAATCGTCTGTTGATACAGATTTAAACCAAGTTCCCCTTCATCGACAGAAAACACTCTATATCCATGTTCCTTTACAATGCCAACTCTCATATATGCATCTGCAATTCCATAAGATATAGCTTCCATATTTGCAACAAGTATTGCTTCAGCAACACCTTTTTCCAATAATTTAATAGCATTTCCAAGGAGCGCTCTTTTTCCACTTGCACCTAACATTCCCTTGCGAAGTATTTTCATTGGAATTAGGTTGTTCGCTTTTGCATACTCCTCGATATATCTAAGCTGCTTATTCTCCTTTTTCTCAACATAATCAATTCTCTCCTGCGGTTCTACAGACAAAAGGATAATACATCGAACTGGATATTTTGATACTTTCTTCTTTTTTCTATTTCTTCTCATCTTATCTAACCATACTTTCTTTTCTTGCAGAAAAACCATCTAACATTAATTTACAAGAATTAAGAAACTGCTCTCGTTGTTTAGGCTCAAGTCCATCTATCTTATCTTGAATCCCCGAAAACAGCTTCGCATTTCTTTCTTCCTCTGTTTCCCTAATGCCTAAAACCGTATTCGCATCCACCTGAAATAATGTCATTATGCGAAAGAGCAAATCCACACTCATTTTATGACGTCCTTGCTCAATTTGAGAGCAATGCGTAAAACTTATATCTAATTTCTCTGCTAGTTCCATTTGTGTCATATGATGTGCTTTTCTTAACTCACGAATGGAGTCGCCAATTATCATATTGTTATATTCCATATGCACTGTTACCATTTTCTGAAGAACTCAAAAAAGAGCATCTCTGTCACATTTACATATCTTCTATACTGCATAGAGGAAAGTTCAAACACTTTTACCCCTGCATATGCAGCATCATCCAAGAATGTCTCTAAATCATAAATATCCGTTGTAATATCTGTTAGCTTATCGACTACCACAACCTTATATCCACGTCTTAAAACCAATGAAATCAATGCATTGATAGCAGGTCTATCAATATCCCTATTCGGTCCTTTGCTAACCACAATATCATTTCCTACATTGATACCACGAAAGACGCACTTCTCTCTTACTTTTTCCACCTTTTTGCTAATATTACGCCCTGATTTATTCGAGTTCATGAACATAATTGCAGATGGCATATTTTCTCTAAATAACAAACTTTCTAAATAACACATATCATGTACCTACACTTTCTTTTATTTATTGAAGGATTTTGCCGGCTGTGTCTCTCAAGCACGTTTTCATAATACGACACAAGCATGAATCTTTTTACGTCATAGAATGGCAGGTAGCACGACACGATTTGGTAACTCTCATGAAACTGAATGATAATCGGATATTATCTATTACTAATGAAGTGGGGGATATATATGTTTGAAAAAAATAAGGAAATGATTTTAGAACTTATTTCTCTTTGTCAAGAACATCAAGAAAATACACATGTTATCACTGTATTTGATGACCCATACAATACAGAAGCCTTATCAGGTATGATTTTTCCGAAAGAAATTTCAGATGTAGAAGCTGGTTTTTCATATGCATCTACATATTATACCGGCTATAATGCTTTTTGGAAATTTAAAAAAGATGTAGAAGACGGTAAATTTTCAAATCCAAATATGAAATATTTAGTTTATAGTACATCACAATTGGGAACCGACGTTGATAGACGATCACATGTTCCGATTTTATGCAAAGAAAATAGATTAACATTATTAACTTGTGATGCCTATCGGTTAGGATTACTTATGGACAAATCTCATTATTTTTCCCTACTAAAAGACTTTTCCCATATTCCACATACGATAACATATTATGGACAGAAGAACTTTAAGAATACAATAAAATCTCCATATATAATTCTGAAACCGGCATTAGAATGTGCTGCTGTTGGGGTTACTAAGGTTAAAAATGGTAATATATTGCCACTTTTAAAAGATATGCAAGATAAGTTCAATCAAAAAATATTGGCACAAGAATATATTGAAGGATATGAAGTTTCTGTTCCGGTTCTTGAAAGAGACGGACACTACATTTCGACACCCCCTGTTTGGGTTAAGTTTGAAGGGGATATTTTAGATTACAACAAAGTGGACAATGTTCAATATTCATTTTCGGTTATTCCAAATGAAGAATTTCCATATAATGATGTAATTCCAAGTATCTGCAAACATGCAGAACAGATAATGCAGTTCATAGGTGCAAAAGGTCTTTCTCGAGTCGACTATAGAATTAGAAACGAAAAAGACTTCTACGTTTTTGATATTGCTGCATTACCCGTTCTTGCTGATACAGGAACATGTGCCCATTCGTTTAAAGCGCTATTGGGCAATAGTGAAAGCATGTATGAAGCTATTATTGGCTCATGCCTTTGCTAATCTGCCCAATAATTGATATCCGAAAAAAGAAGGGGTCTATAATAATTATCAGAACAATACCCTGTAGACAATGTTTGCTGTACACTTAGTGGTACTAAAACATTGTCTATCTTTTTATTATGAGAATACATATTTGTAATAATTTTAGAACGTTTTTTTATGAATGCCGGTGAAAATGTTGGTACAAGTTTTTGGTCAATTAAATCTTTACAATATTTCTCCAATTCTAAAGCTTTTTCTACGTCGCCCATCAGATATTTTATCATCCCTAGGTTTGTAGATAATAAGTACTCATTATAATAATTCCAATCAGCTTTCTTTTCAGCTAACGTTTTTTCAAGAAGATTATTCGCATCTTCATAATTACCTATTGTAGCAAGCAGAATTGCATAATTCGAATTACAAATTGCGGTCTCATGCATTTTTAATCTTACTTCAGGGCAATTCCATATTTTTTCAGTATATTCTTGAAATAAGTCTCGCGGAGAACTTGAGTTTTTTCCATATAATCTAGAAAAAATATGCATTTGATAAATTATTCCCCAATACTGGAACCACTTCTTCTTTTCTATAAATTGAATAGCATTTTGTAGAATATTTGTGCTTATTCCAAATTGATCACGCCACATATAATCACCAGCTAAATTACAAGCTGCTTTTAAATATTTGACAGGATGGCTCTCTTTCTTGCTATCGAGTATTTGATATCCTTTTTCCAATATATGAAGTTTATCTAACAAATCAGCTACTATGTTAGCCTTCATCAAAAAGGATGCATAACGAATTTGCCATTTTTCGCGAGTCCTTAGATCACTCTCTCTAATATATAATTGATAATTATTAGAGATTTCAAAATATTCGTTATATATCTCTTTTTGCACTTTTCTAGATTGCGTAGATAAATATGTTTTTAATAGTAATTTCTGCTCTTTTAATCTTTGTATTAATTCACTATTAACAGTCGTACATTTTATTATTTCAATTGAGTATTCTAACAATCTTTGATGATTGCTTATTACCTCTTCATCCATATTAGGCAAGCGACCTATACACATTCCTCTAACATATAACATCTCAAATATAAATTCTGGAATATATACTGAAAAAAAGACAGTATCCTTTTCAATAAAATGATTTTGAAACATAAAACCATTTACTAATTCATAGCATTTTTCATAATCATTTGTATTGTAAAATCGATATGCTTTACTCAAAACTATATATAATTCTCTATAAGATGAATCAAGCAAAGATCTGTTAAATGATTCATATTCTTCATTTGAACACATTGCCTCACCTCGTGCTATTGAGCAATATGCTAAAATTGCATTTGCATATGCATTTTCTATATTTTCTGCTTTATTGTACAACCAATATTTTAAAACATATGCGTTTCAATATCGTGGTGTTGTAACATTATGGCATAACTATCATATAGGTTCACACCGAGTTTTGCAGAAAGAGCATTGATAATAAAAAGTGTTGGTATATTTTGATGCGTTTCTAGTTGGCTAATATATTTTCTAGAACATATTCCTTCTGCAAGTTCATCTTGGGAAAGTCCTTTTTCCATTCGATAATGTTTTATTATGTCGCCAATCTTAATAAATAAATCCATATATTTTGTCTCCGTTTTGGTAACTATAGTTCTCTTTACTGTGCGAAGAAAGTGAACATATAATTATTATAACAAATGAAGGAGGCTTACGAAAGATGAAAAAAGCAAAAGAATTACTAGCCATAATGATGGTGTGCATTATTTTGTGTGGTGTAAATACCGGAATTGAAACATGTGGTCAAGATGGAAAAGACATTATGGGCGTACTAAATTATTCTAAAACTGTTACTGAGTATTAAGTCTTTATTGAAATAAATTTATTTGATAAAGCAAGTTTTCAAAATCAGATTTATATAAAGGAGGATGTTAATCTGAAGAACAAATGAAATATTGTTACTTTTTTGCATTTAGAAAAGTAATTATAAAATGATTATAGAAAGACGAGGAAAAAGATTATGAAGAGAATTTTTTATGTTATACTTACAGCCATTATGTTGATCACGAGCTTACCAACTCGTATCATGGCCGCACCTAAAGATGATGCAATATTATCAAATTATAATATTGTTTATTATGATGATATGTCTTTAATGAAAAGCAGATCTTCAAATTCTACCATAATTGTTCTAAATGAAGAGCAGCTAATTAAGTTAGGTGAAGAAGTTGCAGATTTGTTTAGTAGTGCTGATATGATTTATATTGTAACAGATAAGGACAGTAATTATATACAAGAGTTATGTGATATGCCAGCATTGATGAAATATGAAGCAGCGAGCGATTCCAAATTTGCAACAGCTATTACCAAAGATGAAAATGGGTATTATGTATATTGTGATGTTTCAGCAATCTATGAGAAAGACGGCAAAACCGCACGATCAGCAAATAGTTCGTTTGTTCTTTCTGAAACGCAAAAGGTTAACGACGGATTGGTCGCTGTATTGAGAAATTCTAAAGAACCCTCCAACTCAGGTTCAAAATCTGCGAGGTTACAAAGCGCAGGTTTTGATGCATATGGAAAAGATAGTGCTGTTGTATATAAATCTTCCGGAAAACGTATTGGTACTATGGGATATACTATGTATACCTACAAAATTATGAAATCTGGAGACATGAGAATTTTTGATGTAATTACTGTAGCAACTTTTGCTCCAGATGCAGGATATTGTTGTGGAAAGATGAGTGTATACTTAGGAACTTCTCAAGAAAGTCATGAAGTATTAGAAGCCGCTAATATTGTATCAAGTGGTTCTTCAACAACTCACAGTTTATCATTAAGTGCAGCAAAGGCAGGTATTTCTGGAGGTGGTTCAACCAGTTGGTCATACACAGTTGATGCACAAACAGTTACAAAATCGTTTGATATGACAACCAACGATCGCACATGGACATTTAAACCAAAAAATCCTGGAGCAGGAGATGCATGGATTGAAGAACCTGGCGTACGTATATGTGCAACCCAAGAAAAAATATTTACAACGGTAAAACTTTCATGTCCATATACATTTTTGGGAATTGATTTATATTCAAATAATCTTGCAAAAACCTGGTACACTTATTACTATTAAAATTGTTATTATGGAGGTGGAATATGTTTGCAGATAAAGATTTATTAGGAAAAGTATTAATAGCAATAGCAATAGTAATTGGTGCTTTAATAATTCGCGAGGCAATTATAGAGGCCGCAGGCATAATTGGTAGCCAAATTGCATCAGCAATAGCAATTCAATAGCATATATATTCAGCTATGGTAGATTATGGTTAGGACTATAATCTACCCCCTGAAAATGCAAAATCCGAACAACGTCGTCAGATGATGAAGTTGTTCGGATTTTTTTCTGAACCTTTTCTTCTTTTCACATATTTTACAATATATTTTCATACTACCATATTGAGTAGCACTTCTAACATGACTAGCAAAACCCTCAGCTTACGGTACGGAGTTCTCTACGAATCTGGGCTCTGTATTATGTCTATACAAGAATATCCTAATTCCTTTCTTTTTTACTCTATCTTCAACAACAACGGAAGTAGACCAATCCCCACCTCTACCCCTTTATCAGCAATCCATTTAATAATCTCATTCAATTTCTCCCATTTTTTAGATTTATTCTCATTCGATAGGACAATCTTTTCTATCTGCTCTATCTTTGATATAATTTCTTCTTTCTCTATGGAAGATAGCGCAGTCATATTCTCAATGCTATTCTTCGCCTGTTCAAAGGAGACCGACATACTTAAATTATTTGAATTGTTATTAACAATCTGAAAGTTTGAACTATTATCTGTCCATTCATAGTTTTTATATCCCATAGCCTTAAATAATTCTAATTTTTCTTTAAGCGTTATTAGATTTCTTTTATATGCTCGCGCATCTTTATTTGAAATCATTCCATCTCCAAATCCCTGAATAAATGAGTTGTATTTGCTCTTGATTCTAACATATAGTTCAAAGAATGTCGGATCATATGCATCATTAGGTCCTATATTTATCATGCTTGCAATCCTGGAAATATCTTCATCCATTATTTTTTTCACTTCATCGGTTATAATAGTCATACTTTTTTTCTCCTTGTATTTTATTGGTTACAAAATAGAATATCTCTTATTAAGAATATATTTTCACCTGCCATCTTCTCTTTCTAATTTTGTTCATATACTAATATACGCTCTGTAGTTCTCCGTCTACAATTTCATAGATTCCCATCAACTTTACATCGTCTGCTTCTTTTTCCACATAATAAAAGAAACTTGCCTCCCTATCTGTGCCTACATCATAAACAATCGTAACTCCAGACAACTTACATCCTGCAACCTCAAAGAAATACTCGTAGCTTTGTTGTATCAACGAATATTGATAATATGGAATACTATTTTCTCTTATTTTTTCAAGCAGAACTCTACTCTTGATTTTTTTACCATTCAAAACGTCTAGATTCACTAACGGAAAAACCAATTCGTCATTTCTTTTCGAAACATAAAATTCAATAGCCGGATCACAATACTCAATTGTTTTAGAAATCGCATTATTCTTATAATCAATAGCTGATAACTAAAATTTTCCGCTTTGCCACAATATCTTTCTATATAAGTGCGTTAAATGTAATGGGGAACTAAATCCGCAGATGTGTTGTAAAGTATGTAACAAGAACTATTCTGTAGATGAGAATGGTGTATTTTCTATGGTGTTATCATTAACCACAGAAAAGAAAAAAATAATTGATTTATACGATTTGTTATCTGTGGAAAAGAGTAAGAATCCCTATGCGAGATTTTCTACATATTTAAATTATGGATTATTAAGTAAAGGACAGAATTATGAAGGAAATCAAAAAGCTTCCATGAACCTGATTGAAAGCATTTGTGAAAAAATTGATTTTACCAATAAAATGGTTATTGATGTTGGTTGTGGAAGAGGCGGTAATTTGTTTTATATAAATAGTCATTTTGAAGCGGAATATTTAGTCGGAGTGGATTTATCATATGAGAATGTTTTGTTTTGTGGTTCGAAAGGTGCACAAATAGATTTCGTGCAGGCGGACGCAGAGAATTTGCCTTTTGCAAAAAAAATATTCGACATTGTTATAAATATTGAATCTGCGCTACATTATCCAAATATCGATAAATTTTACTGGGAGGTGGAACGAGTATTAAAAGATGGTGGAATATTTATATATGTAGATATAATAGAAAATGGAGAATATGAAAAAAGAAAAGAGTTGTTATTGAATAGTGATTTTTATTTTGTACAGGAGTGCGACTATACTAAATGTGTTTTAGAGGCGATGAAGGCAGCTGGACTTGATAGATTGGATGATATGATAACTTTGTTTAGCCATTCAAAAATGTACAAGGATTTGTGTGAAAAAAGAAAGAAATATATTTTATGGATTATGAAGAAAGGAAAATAATGAAATTAATATGCCTTAGTTATCAGTTGAGCCATTTTATTCCGATTATTGATGATTCTTGCAACATCCGGACAGCATTCCTGTAACACGCGGACAACCGTTCCTACAACATCCGGACAAACATTCTTAAAACATACGGACATTCATTCCTGAATTATCCGGACAAGTGACATCTTATATCACCTGACTTAGAATGTATGTAATACATTCTAAGGAGGAACCGAAATGAGGTGTCTTGAATCAATGATTATTACTGAAATCCTTCGCTTGAAGGAAATGAATTTTACTCTTCGTGAAATAGCCGATGCCACCAAGTGCTCTAAAACAACAGCCGGAGAAATTCTGGCACGCTGCAAAGAATGTGGCCTTACCTATGAGGATGCAATAAAACTTCCTTCGGAAAGAATTCACGAACTTATATATCCTGACTCTTTTGGCCGTAAGCAGGTCAAAGATGAGCCGGATTGGAATGCGATACATCAGCGTCTGCTTTCCAGCAGACGTATCAATCTGCAGTACATTTGGCAGGAGGAGTACCGTAAAGAGAATCCGGAGGGTTACAGTTATAGCCGTTTTTGTGCCAAGTACAATGCTTGGAAAAATGAAAACGGCAAAAATGTAGTTCTTCCCCAAGAGCGTGAGCCGGGAAAAGAATTATTTATTGACTGGATAGGTGATACACTTCCGTGTGTTATTGACTACTCAACCGGCGAAATACATGATGCACATTTCTTTGTTACCACGCTGGGAGACAGTTCCTATCCGTTTGTAGAAGCATTTCCGGATGAAACACAGTTAAACTGGAATCAAGGGCATATCGATGCCTTTGAGTGGTATGGTGGTCTTCCAAGAATCTTAGTTCCTGATAACTGTAAAACCGCGGTGCTGCACACCAGTCTGTATGAGCCACAGTTGAATCATGCTTACCGTGACCTTGCAAGGCATTATCAGGTTGCTATTATTCCGGCACGTGTCCGCAAACCAAAAGATAAAGCTTCGGTAGAATCCGGAGTGGGCTGGCTTGAGACCTGGCTCTTAGAATGGCTCAAGAATAAGATTTATTACAGCTTTGAAGCTTTAAACCATGATATAAAGGAACGTCTTCTTGAACTGGTTGATGTGAATTTCAAGCATCGTCCGGGGTCCAGAAAGAGTAACTTCCTTGCTTTGGATAAACCGGCATTACGTCGCCTTCCGAAGGATGGATTTGAGTCCTTTGAAACGATTCCTGTAAGCAAAGTGCAGAACAACTATCATGTTGCTTACGATGGTTTTTATTATTCTGTTCCGTACTGCTATTACAACCGGAGCGTTATCATTCATGCCTATGCTAAGAAGCTTGAAGTATACGATACCATGGGTAATAGGATTGCCTTCCACATCAGACATTTCTCCGGGAAGCGTTATGTCACCGTAACGGAGCACATGCCGGAAAATCACAAGGCAGTCATGGAATTCCATAACTTCGATGCTTCCTATTACCGCCAGAAATCTGCACGGATTGGCGATAATGCACATAAGTTCGTTTGTGAACTTCTGACATTGGCTGATTTTGAAGAACAGGCATATAAATCCTGTATGGCTGTCATCAACTTCAGCAGAAACTATGGTTGTAATCGGGTGGACAGAGCCTGCGAAAAAGCTCTCGCTCTGAAATCCGTTAATTATACAACACTTAAAAATATCCTGAAGAATGGTCAGGATAAGCAGCCTATTAACCCTGATGTCTCTGATGCGGAAACTCCAACTCCATACCATGAAAATCTCCGTGTCGGAGAATGGATGTAAGGAGGAAAAACATCATGAACTATCAAACAGCAGAACAGTTAACAGAGTTAAAACTGAATGCCATGCGTCTGGAGTACGCCCGTCAGGACGAACTGCCGGCATCCGAGGAACTGCCCTTTGATGACCGTTTTGGCATGCTTGTGCTTGCGCAGTACAATGCAAGGCAGAAAGCAAAAATCAACCGTCTGATTAAAGCGGCAGAGCTTAGAGAGCCGACAGCTGCACTCTCGAACATTGACTTCGATCCGGTACGGAAACTTAAGAAGTCAGATGTTGCCAGACTATCGGACTGCCAGTGGATTCAAAATGGAAATAATCTTATCATTACTGGAGCCACCGGTGTTGGTAAAACCTATCTGATGTCAGCATACGGAAGGGAAGCCTGCCTGCATGGTTACTCCGTCAAGTGCTTCCGCGTAACACGGTTACTCACGGATTTAAACATTGGCAAAGGGGACGGCTCTTATAATAAGCTGATGCGTGACCTCATCAAGCCGGATCTGCTTATTCTGGATGATTTTGGAATGAAACAGATGGATCTTGGTATGACACAGGACTTCCTGGAAGTCATTGAGGAACGTTACCACCATAAGCGAGCTGTTGCCTTGTCCGCACAGTTACCCGTGAAAGAATGGCCATCCGTATTCAAAGATGCCACCATTGCCGATGCCGTGCTTGACCGTATTGTGCGTAATGCTTATCGGTTTGATTTGAAAGGGCCATCCCGGAGACAAACCGTAGAACATATGCCGACTGACGTCGGTGATGACAAAACCGACTCTGTCGAGTATAATGAAA
>CALWLL010000053.1 GCA_944381555.1 uncultured Agathobacter sp.
TGGAATGTTTCGTACCATTAATGGATAAATTCAACTCCATCTATGGTCATTATCCCAGATACCCTGTTGCGGATGCTGGATATGGTTCTTACAATAATTATCTTTATTGCGAAGAACACGGTATGGAGAATAGGTCTATTAAAGTGTCTCCAAAAATGAAAGAAATACCTTGGATATACCAAAGAAGCTCCTGCCGTGCAATGCGCGGCAGGAGCTTCTTATTTTAGGGGAGTTTTTTTACAGCCTCTTTTTTTCTTTCACAATACCATTTTCATCTATCTTTATGTTAATAGATATATCTTCCAGATGCTTAAAGATACGTTCCGCCTCAGAATCTGTCACTATCTGCGTTTTCGCATCACTTTGGATTGCAGGAATCACGGTTACTTCCAGATTTCCGCCTTTATCATTTCCGGAAAAGCGAAGCTGGACCAGCATACTGTCGAGCGTCTTACTATTGAACCAGAAATTACCCAAACTATATATAATTGGCTTTCCATTATAGTATTCCATTCCTTGTAAACAATGGGAATGACCACCAATAATCGCATCTGCACCAGCATCAAGATATTCTTTTGCGGTCACTAACTGAACGTCTTCTAATTTCGTACTATATTCGGTTCCCCAATGCACAACTGCAATTACAAAATCCGCATTCGCATCTGCTTCCCTAATTACCTTTAAGAAAAGCTCCGTATCATAACAACGCAGAATGCCCGCTTCCCCTTCTTTTGCCTGAGGTGTTAATTTATATTTCTCTGCACGGGAAGCCCCAACGAAAGCAATGATTTTTCCATCGATTTCATAATACACCGGTGTCATTGCTTCTTCTAAATTCTTTCCGGCACCGAAATACTTAATCCCTGCATTTTCTAAAGTTGTAAAAGTATCCAGCAAAGCCTGCCTGCCATAGTCATAGACATGATTATTTGCCAGAGTTACTACATCTACTCCCATTTCTTGAAGAACCGCTACTCTTTCCGGATTTGCGCGGAAAGTATATGCCTTTCCATTCATAGGCTCTCCATTTGTACTATATGTAAACTCATTATTTAAGCACATGACGTCCGCTTGCTGCATAATCGTCATAAGTTCCGGGGAGATACAGTCATAAATCCCGTTGCTGCTTTTGTCTAATTGTGCAGTAGTTACCGCCTCTTCATCCAAACTGATATCTCCGCCAAAACAAAGTGTAAAATCATACTCGTGAAGATCTGGCATTTCTGTTTCCGATTCGGATTCTGTCGGAAGCCCGGAGCTTTCCTTCTGGTTCTCTCCATCTTCTGTATTTTGTGAACTCTCCGTTTCCTGAGAAGAATAAACCCCTGAGTCAGTTTCTGCGGTCTCTCCTGTGGATATGATATTGTTCTGGCAGCCTGTTAGAAATATTGAAAGCAGAAAAATCATTATTATTCTGCAAAAATTAAATCTTGATTTCATTTTCTCTTTTTCTCCTTATGAATAGAGTTCTTTCTCTCATTATACCTCTTTCCGTACAAAAAGAAACCCCTCTGCCATAATTCGCAAAGGGGTTCTATGCAGCCGCTTACACAATTGCATTAAAATTCAATATTACTTTAAACAAGTCTCCGTCAATATCCAGTTTTAAACTTCCGTTCATAAGCTCCGTCAAACTCTGGGCAATGGATAGTCCTAGTCCGCTTCCCTCCGTATGTCTGGAGCTGTCACCTCTTACGAAACGCTGCATAAGCTGTTCACTTGGAATATTCAGTGCTGTTTTTGAGATATTCTTAAATACGATTTTTGCCGTCTGTCCTTCCTGCGTAAGCGAAACATAGACTCTGGTGTTCGGCTGTGAATACTTGCAGATGTTATTCATCAGGTTATCAAATACCCTCCACATATGTCTTCCATCTGCTATTACTATGACGGGCCTTTCCGGCCTGTTTACCACTACTTCAAGTCCGTTTGCTTCCAGTTTATCTTCAAATTCGCCAATCAACTGCGTCAGAAGCACGTCTACGTCACATTCTTCAAAATGGACTGCAATATTGCCCGTAGACGCCTTTGAGGCTTCCATCAAATCCTCGATTAGTTTTTTCAGCCGTGCGGATTGACGGTCTAATACCTCTACATACTCTGCCAGAGTAGGGTCTGTAATTTCTTCCCTCTTAATCAGGTCTACATAATTGATAATGGAAGTAAGCGGGGTCTTAATATCATGCGATACATTTGTAATCAGCTCTGTTTTAAAACGTTCACTCTTCATTTTCTCGTCTACTGCAAGAGAAATCCCTTCGCCAACTTTATTGATATTTTCCCCATGCTTTTTAAACTCCCAAAGCATTTTTGAAGTATCAATCGGCTGAGACAAATCGCCGGATGCAACCCTCTTTGCACCGGCCTGTAGCTGTTTCATTTGGAACAGCACATAAATCACAACCGGTATCTCAATCATCTTCCCAAGCAAAAAGCAGATAAGCAGATTATTCAGGTCCCATCCCATAATAATCAGTACCATCAGTTCCAAAAAACTAATTCCTGCTATTACAAATATTCCCTTCCAGAATAAGGACGCATTCTCCTTTGCAAGACGCGCCATACATACCAGCGGTCTGCTCAGGTAATACACTTCACTATAGCGCATAAATGTTTTGGTTTTGATTCTTGTAATGATATTTGCCAAATATACAAATCCCACAAATAACATTACAAACGCAATGCCCAGACCCAGAATCAGAAAATTCTTTAACGTCATGGCAATATTATTATAAAACACCGCCTCTATGAACCACACCATAAGGAACAGCACTGCTATTTCTGCCGCAATGACCGCACCTGTAAAAATTAATACAGGGATTTTGTGGAAAAATTTTAAGCGCTCTTTCTCTTCCGGCGCAGAAACTACTAAAAGTACAACTGCCACAATAAAGAGCAAAAGACACGGCCACAAAAGTCCTATAATGTTTTCCTGAAATCCGTAAATTTCATTTATTACATTCTGGTATTCATAAAAGAAATCATGATGCAGCAATTCGTCGAAAGGCGCCATACTTATAGCTACTCTGTCTGTCGCATAATACACCTGATAACCTTCTATATAAAAATTATTGGTATGCAATTCGTTTTCTATTACAGAAGAATCTCCTATGGTTTGAACCAGATTCCCATCATAGGTTTCCGCTATTCCCATTTTCTTGCCTGACAGACTTACCCAATCCCAGTCAGCATATTCGCCAGGGTCTAAAACTTTCCCATAGTAGCTGTTAAAATAACGCTCTTCCCCATTTTTTACAGTTAGCTTGTAATCATAAGATATTCCATCCTGCGATACATAGACATAATCTGCTTTAAAATATCCCTCCGGAGTCTGATAGTAAAATAATCCGGTATTTACATCAAATGCATATCCGGTAATTGGTGTGGACCGCATATAATAACTGCTGTCATGATAATAATAGTTGGAATTGATTGCCTTGTATAAAGAATTCATACTATAATATTTTTCTGCTCCTACATACAGCTTTTCCAACTCATAAGAAGGTTCTGTTCCCTCCGGCATATTCGAATATCTGCCGGTAATCACAGGCGCAGAATCCTCTTCTGACAGATATTCATGCCTTTCAATGGTAATATAGGCATTGATGGTATCAAAGAGCCCCTCTTCTTCCAATATGTCAAAATAATCCGCCGCATATAATGCGTAATTCTGCATTATGTATGTATTGCCTTCTTCTAAAACTGCATCTTTATCCGGGTACATTCCGAAAAAAAATACCCCGGCAGCAGCAACTGCTATTCCCAATACCGATATTGCACACAAAAGACACGCAATTAACCGCATCCAAATGTTTTGTACAAATTTCTTCATATTCTATTCCTCCATCTTATAGCCACGTCCCCAGACAACCTTTAAAAACCGGGGCTCCTGAGGATTATACTCTATCTTCTCCCTCAAATGACGAATATGTACAGCTACTATATTTTCTGTGCCGTATGGATTATCCTTCCATACCTTTTCATATATCTTATTTGGTGAAAATACCTCTCCCGGATGATCCATAAGAAGCTTTAAAATATCATATTCTGTTCTTGTAAGATTAACCTTTTCCCCATCAAGTGTTACTTCCTTGGCTTTATCATCCATTTCAATACCACCCATGCGGGTCTTTCCAGTCTCTTTACTGCCGCTGCCAAGAAGCATATAACGGCGAAGCTGGGACTTTACCCTTGCCTGCAATTCTACAGGATTAAACGGCTTGATTATGTAATCATCTGCCCCCACTGTAAGACCTAATACCTTATCTGTATCCTCTCCTTTTGCAGTAAGCAATATTACAGGCACGTTAGAAATTTCCCTGATTTTTACCATTGCCTGAATCCCATCCATAACGGGCATCATAATGTCCATAAGCACCAAATGAATTTCCTGACGGCTTACAATATCGATTGCCTCTTTTCCATTAAAAGCTTCCAAGACATTATGCCCCTCGCTCGTCAGATAAATCTTTAATGCAGATACGATATCCTTTTCATCATCACATACTAATACGTTGTACATATATTCCCTCCGAAGAATTTTTCAAATTTGAAAAATGAAACGCTACAATAGCTTGTGATTCTATTGTAGCGTTTTACTAATTAACATCCAATGAGCTAAATAATTAAGACTTTATGAATATCTGCTAACAGCTCATAATAATATGCTCCTCCGTTTCTTTGAGGTTTCCGACACAGTAATTGTTACGCTGTTTCTGTTTTACACGATAGAGCATATTATCCGCAGAATGAAGATAATCCCACATACGATTGCCGGAAACCGGAATATCCCAGCAAAGTCCCTGCGTAATGGTTACCACGTCTGCTACAGGAGACTTCGCAAAAGGGATCTGTAAATCCATTACCTTTTGTTTTAATTCCTCTGCATAAGAGACTGCCTCTTCTCTGGTAATACCCTGATAAATCAGTATAAATTCATCTCCGCCATAACGAGCCACAAAAGCCCCGTGCTCCTTTTGCATAGTATTTAATGCCTGCGCAACCTTAACAAGACACTCATCACCTGACTGATGTCCATTTGTGTCATTATAGCCCTTAAAATCATCGACGTCGAGGATTTCAACTGTAAGTGAAATCCCATTCTGAAGACACTGACGGAACATTTCCTCTGATACATCATTCAGGCGAAAACGGTTACCTACATTCGTAAGCGGATCTGTTTCTGATTTTATAAGGAGTCTTTTGTTTTCTTCCTCCATCTGTTCATTTTCCCGTTTGACCTTTTCCAGACTTTTGCGAAGATTAAAAACATTGTTCATCATAACGCGGATTTCTGCTTCCAAATGCTCAGAAAGCTCATAGTATAAGCCCGTTGCCTGAAGATACTCTGCATTCTGCCCATACTGACGGTAATATTTAATTTTCAGTCCGACCAGCTTCATCTGAAGATTTACAAAATCCAATGACTTTATCATGGATTCCATAATATTAACAATATGCCAGAATTCTTGTGATTTATCTCTGCATAATAGTATCTTACAGTAATCATAATAATCATCAAACATATCCATAATGGGAATATTTTGATTTGTTGCTTTATGTATACGGGCAATGAGTTTTTCACAGTTTTCATCATCGCCCATTATATGATAATACATGGCTTCTGCACAAAGTATAGCAACTTCCACATAGTTTTCGTCACTCATTTTGTATTCTCTATGAATGTTATCAAAGCATTTCTTTGCTTCTTCCAATTTACCGCAGCACATATATGCTTTGGACAAATTCTGATATATCGGAAGCATATAGCCGGAATCAAGCTCACTTGATTTGTGTTCACTAAAATATTCGTAAACAGGAATCAGAACATCAATAGCCTCCTTGTATCTTCCGCACATTGTATTCAATGCTCCTATGTTTACTGAAATTATAGCGGCAAGCGCTTCATTCTGCGCCTTCTTGCTGCACTCAATGGCATTCATATAATAATCAGCACCAATAACTGCATTTCCTCTGTTCATTGCAGTAATTCCCAGAAAATTATAACATCTTGCCATCATTTCCCACTCTTCTGCCTTGCTCAGATAAGACAAAGCATTCGTTACCGCCTCAAAAAAACGGTTTCCGTCATTTAATACATAATACACAACACCGCAATAATAATATCCAAAAGCAATAAGACTATCGTCTTTTATTTTTAAACCCTGCCCGATAATATCATTACAATATTTTAAGGTAAGTTCTGTATCCTTCATGCAATTTTTCTGTACTTTTTCCATCCACTCCTGAACAGCTTTATCATATCTGTTTTTATCCACGAACTTACCTCCTTATCTTTTTGTTCAATTCTTTATTGCTGCGGAGTTTCCGCTAAAATTTCTTCCGGATCCACCGGAACGTCATCTTTTAATAACTGGAAGTACACATTTGGTCCTTCCACCGCAAAATACTTGGTTGGTTCGCTGATGTAACCGATAACCTGTCCCGACTCTACCGTATCGCCTACTTCGAAATTTAATTCCTTTAACTGACCGTATACGGCTGTATATCCGTCTCCAAGATCCTGTGTTACCGTACAGCCTGTCACTTCATTTGTTTCAATATTTGTGATTTTGCCCTTCGCAATAAAGTATACTTTATCGTTAACCTCTCCGCCAATTACCATAGCCGGATTATACTGATACTGCTGTAAGGTTGGATAGTAAATTGTTCCATCCATGCTATAGTCTAAAAGGACCGGACCCTGCACCGGCCACACTAAGCCTTTTTCCGGCTGAAAATGAAGAACTTCCTCTTTGACATTTCCCACAGGAGTCTCTTCCTCCGGTTCTTCGCTGTCCTCCGTCTGATTGTCTGCCACTTCGCTTCCATCTACATTTGGTTCTAATTCTGTTTCGGAATCCTCTGTAGCGCCCTGATTATCCGCCAACTGGCTGTCCTGTTCCGGCAGGCTTTCTTCTTCCGAATCCTGCGTATTTTCTACAACCTGACTGTTGTCCTGTTCCTTCTTTTGTGAATGGTCAATCGCGTACATGCTGGCAAACCCAACTGCGCCAACTAAAACACATGCAATCGCGACAATATATTGATATTTCTTCATATGGCACATCCTCCGTCATCAAATTTTCTTTGATAACAGTATTTGCACCAATACTTTTTTTATACAAAAAAAATGCTTTATAAATATTTTCCAATGATATTGCTAAGCTTTGCAAACTGCTCTAAGGACAGGGCTTCGCCCCGGATGGTTACCGGAACACCTAACTCTTCAATACATTTTTGAATCGTTTGTTTATCAATCTTTAACCCTTGAAAATTATTAAGACCATTTGCCAGGGTTTTTCTTCGTTGATTAAAGGAAGCCCTGATTAAATCGAACATCAGCTTCTCGTCTTTTACTTCAACCGGAGGCTGCTCATGTCTTACAAGGCGAATTACGGCACTGCCGACTTTTGGCTGAGGCATAAAACAGCTTGGCGGAACATTTACCACAATTTTGGGATTTGCATAATACTGCACTGCTAAGGATAAGGCTCCATATTCCTTGCTTCCGGGACCTTCCTGCATACGGTCTGCAACCTCCTTCTGCACCATAATGGTAATGCTGTCAATCGGCACATGGCTTTCAAAAAGTCCCATAATAATCGGAGTGGTAATGTAATACGGAAGATTTGCTACAACTTTAATGGGTTTTCCCTGATTCCGCTCCTCCGCCAAAGACTTCATATCTACCTTTAGAATGTCTTCATTTATAACTTCCACATTATCATATGCACTTAATGTGTCCGCCAGAATCGGAATTAAATTTTTATCAATTTCTACTGCAACTACTTCTCTTGCTGATTCACAAAGATACTGGGTCATGGTTCCGATTCCCGGGCCGATTTCCAGTACGAAATCATCTTTTGTAATCTGTGCCGCCCGAATAATCTCTTCTAAAATTCCAGTGTCGATTAAAAAGTTCTGCCCGAATTTCTTCTGAAAGTTAAAGCCGTATTTTTGCAAAACTTCTATGGTATTCTTTGGATTTCCAAGTGTTGCCATATGTTCCCCTTTTCTTACCTCTTATTTAAAAAGCATTATTTTACTTTTGTAAACAACGCTCTGGCATTTGCCTCTGTCACCTGCTCTGCTTCCTGAATGGAAACGCCTTTGATCATAGCTATTTTCTCAACCACATACGGAAGATAGAGCGAACTGTTTCTTTTGCCCCGATAAGGTTCCGGCGCCATGTAAGGACAATCCGTTTCCAACAAAATGCGTTCCAATGGAACTGCTTCCACCGTTTCTATCAGTTTCCTGGCATTCTTAAAGGTTATAACACCTCCGACACCAATATAATATCCCATTTTTATAAATTCCAAAGCCATTTCTTTGGAGTACGAATAACAATGAATCACTCCGGATAGTTCTTTGGCGTGATGTTCCTTTAGAACCTGCATGGTGTCTGCCGCAGCCTCTCTCGAATGTACAATAACCGGAAGCCCTGCTTCTTTTGCCAAATCAATCTGGCGTCCAAACCAATAGCGCTGCTTTTTTTGCACCTCTATATCTTTATCCCAGTAGTAATCCAGTCCAATCTCTCCAATCGCCAGAATTTTTTCATGTTTTGCATGACTTTTTATCCAGTCATAAAAACCTTCATTTATATCGTCTATGTCACTTGGGTGAATGCCTAATGCTCCGTAGACATGGGGATATCTCTGTACTAATTCTATGGTAGCGTAATTTCCGCTTGCGGAAGCGGCACAGTTAATGACTGCACCTATGCCGTTTTCCGAAAGACTGTTTAAAATCACATCTCTGTCGCCGTCAAAGCGGCTGTCATCATAATGGGCATGTGTTTCAAAAATCATTCCATATGCTCCTCTAACATTTCAAGTTCTGCGATGTCAATACAATTTGGAATGGTGTGATTGCGAACCGCCTCTTTACATTCTTCAAAATCCATCCACATAACACTTTCAATTTCTTCTTCCTGTAAGGTCAGTTCTTCAATTTCTTTATCCTTCCACAATAGAAATACTCTTGCTATCTGGTTATCCACATATGGGACATTGTGAAACTCGTTTACATTATAAGTACGGCGAAGTCCACAATCGATTAATTCTGTCTGGGATATGCTAAATCCTAATTCCTCCTTCAGCTCCCGAAGTCCCGATGGAATAAAGTCCACGCCCGCCGGAATATGTCCCGCACTGGATATATCATAGCATCCAGGAAAAGAATCCTTGTATTTTGCGCGCTTTTGCAGCAAAATCTGGACACGTCCGTTTCGTCTTCGCACAATCCAGATGTGGGTTGTTCTATGGCGGGCTCCTGTTCTATGGGCTTCGGTTCTGTCAATTGTTTCGCCTGTTGGGATTCCGTTTTCATCTACAATATCGATTAATTCCATATCGTTTCCTCCACATGATTGGCGGAAATACTGCCATTAACAAATCTCCGCTCCGCTTGGCATTGGTTTTTCCGGCGCCACAAGCGCGAGATTGCCTTCTGCATCCTCCGCACACAAAAGCATACCTTCTGATAAAACGCCTGCAAGTTTTGCAGGTTTTAGGTTTACTAATACCATGACTTTTTTGCCCACCATTTCTTCCGGTGAGTAATCTTTACGGATGCCGGATACAATCTGTTTTACCTGACTTCCGATTTTTACCTGTGAACAAAGCAGCTTCTTTGATTTTTCCACTGCTTCACATGCGATGATTTCACCTACCTGAAACTGCATTTTCATAAAATCATCATATGTGATTTCTTCCTTAGATTCAATATCTATTACCGCTTCATCCTGCTTTTCTTCCGAAACACCTCCGTTAAGGCGGGCCTGTTCTGCTTCATACTCTGCTTTTTGTGCATTTCGGATTGCTTCTACTTTCGGAAGCACTTCCTTTGCATCAAGACGGGCAAAGAGGATTTCCGGAGTTTCCGTAACCTTCTTGCCGCTTTCATACAAACCGAATTTATCTAATTCATCCAAGCTGCGAAGTTCTGTATTAAGCTGCGCTGCGATTCTTTCTGCCGTAGCCGGCAAGAAGCTGTGAAGCAGACTTGCGCCAATTGTAATGGATTCTGTCAAATTGTAAAGCACTTCTGCAAGACGCTCCTGCTTTCCTTCGTCCTTTGCAAGTACCCATGGTGTTGTTTCATCGATATACTTATTGCAGCGGCGGAACAATGCAAATACCTCTGAAATTGCATCAGCAACACGAAGTTTATCCATTTTTTCAGCAACCTTCGCCTGTGTTCCCGTTACAACAGCCTTAAGGTCTGCATCTACTTCCTCTGCTGCCCCGGTAGATTTTACAATACCGCCAAAATATTTGTTACTCATGGAAACCGTTCTGTTTACTAAGTTTCCTAAAATGTTTGCAAGGTCGGAATTAAATCTCTCGATAACCAAATCCCATGTGATAATGCCATCATTTTCGAATGGCATTTCATGTAACACAAAGTAACGCGTCGCATCAACACCGAATAAATCAACCAGATCATCCGCATAGATTACATTTCCCTTTGATTTGCTCATCTTTTCGCCTCCCTGAAGCAGCCACGGATGACCAAATACCTGTTTTGGAAGCGGCAGATCCAATGCCATTAAGAAAATCGGCCAGTAAATCGTATGGAAACGAACGATGTCTTTTCCAATCAGATGCAGGTCCGCCGGCCAATTCTTTTTAAACATTTCATTTGAACCGTCCGGGTCATAACCGATTTTTGTAATATAGTTTGTAAGTGCATCCAGCCACACGTATACAACGTGTTTCGGGTCAAAGTCTACCTGTACGCCCCATGTGAAGGAAGTACGGGATACACAAAGATCCTGTAAGCCGGGAAGCAGGAAGTTGTTCATCATTTCGTTTTTACGGGATACCGGCTGAATAAACTCCGGATGCGTATTGATATGCTCAATCAATCTGTCTGCATATTTACTCATTTTGAAGAAATACGCTTCCTCCTTTGCCGGTTTTACTTCTCGTCCGCAATCCGGACATTTGCCGTCTGCAAGCTGTGATTCTGTCCAGAAAGATTCACATGGAGTACAGTAAAGTCCTTCGTATGAACTCTTATAGATATCGCCCTTGTCGTATAATTTCTTAAAAATCTTTTTTACACATGCTTCATGGTCTTCATCCGTTGTACGGACAAAGCTGTCATAAGAGGAATCTACCAAATCCCAGATTCTCTTTACCTCGCCTGCCACTTCATCTACGAACTGCTTTGGGGTAATACCGGCAAGCTCTGCCTTTTCCTGAATCTTCTGTCCATGCTCATCTGTTCCGGTCTGGAACCATACATCATAACCTTCTGCTCTTTTATATCTTGCAATCGCATCCGCTAAGATGATTTCATACGTATTGCCAATATGCGGTTTTCCTGATGTGTAAGCAATCGCTGTTGTAATATAATATTTTCCTTTGCCCATTTTTATATCCTCACTTTCATTATTCACGTTTATAAAATATAGAAAGCCCGTCTTCTATCGCTGCATAGAAGACGAGCTTTTGCCCGTGTTACCACTTCTCTTCGCTGATACCTCACGGTAACAGCCTCACTAAATGCCGGAAAATGTATCCCTATGTGCTGCATATACCAAACACATCATTTATTATCCGATATTCTCCGCTATAACAGGCGGTCCTGTCAATTCTTATCTCCGTATCCATACGGTGTTCAGAACTGCCACTCCAAAGCCATCTTCCATTTATCTTCCAATACTTCCTCGCACCACACCGGCAACCCTTCGTTTTCCGGGGGAAGTTTCTCTGTAACATTCCAATAAATGTACTCTCTTTTTCCAAGTGTTTTCTTTTTAGATTCTCTGCCATTTAATTTATCATGGTATTTTCATTTCGTCAAGATTGAGAAACCCTTTATTTTAATGCAATTGCGCATTTAGTCTTGCCAATTCTTCCTCTGCCTCTTTAATGGAAGGAAAATATGCTTTTTCTTCTACATCCTCATCCTTATGATTGTTATAAAAGGCTCTTCCCAGTAACGCGTATTGCTTTTCCAGAAATTCTTCCTTTGCATGAATTTCGTATTTTATCTTTGCAACAGAAGCCGTATCTTTTGCAAATTCCTCGACATCTTTCCCTGCGCTTATCAGACCTTCTTTTATTTTATTAAAATCAAATGCCATTTGTATTCCTCCTATTGTTTCATATTTCTTATATTAATATACGCTATACCCTTTCTATATGCAAGTCCCCGAACCGCATCTAAGCACATACATTTTAAATGAAAAAAGACGTTTGGGGCTTTTCAACCTTGCAATTCTGACATAAAATAGTAAAAAATGGGGACAATCCTAACGGATGTCTCAAAAATAAAAAAAGGAGATCACACTATGAGTATGATACCAACACCACATATCAATGCAAAAGAGGGGGATTTTGCCAAAACTGTTCTTATGCCGGGAGATCCGCTCCGCGCAAAATATATCGCAGAAACCTATTTAGAAAACCCAAGACTTGTGACCTCTGTACGTAATATGTTCGGTTACACAGGTGCTTATAAAGGAAAAGAGGTTTCGGTCATGGGCTCAGGAATGGGTATGCCATCTATCGGAATTTATTCTTATGAGTTATTCAACTTCTATGATGTAGAAAACATTATCCGTATCGGTTCTGCCGGGGCATATTCAGACAAACTTAAAGTCATGGATATTGTTATCGGTATGGGAGCGTGTACCAATTCCAACTATGCACACCAGTACAATTTAAAGGGAACCTTTGCGCCAATCGCGGATTACGAACTCATGCAGAAAGCAATTAACGTTGCCAATGAAAAAGGAACGCACGTTGTTGTGGGCAATATTCTTTCCTCTGACCCATTCTATGATGCAGACCCAACAGCCCGTGACCGTTGGAAAGAAATGGGCGTGCTTTGCGTAGAAATGGAAGCAGCCGCACTCTATATGAATGCCGCAAAAGCCGGAAAAAGAGCGCTTTGCATCTGTACAATTTCCGACCACCTCTATACTGGTGAAGAATTATCTGCGGAAGAACGCCAGAAGAACTTCGGTCAGATGATGGAAATCGCATTAGAGTTAGCATAACGCTTTTCTTAATGCATCTGCAAAAAACAAGTTGACAACCAGCCGCCGAAGTGTCTATAATACAGCTAATTGAAGCATTTGAAAGGCTGTGACAGGAACAAGTACAATTTTGGGAAACACACAGAAAGTAGCCGGTTGATGAGAGGCGCGTGGGAAACAGATTTGGAATACATCCTTGAGCTTTGCACCGAATTCCGGTTGGATAGTAGACTGCAACGTAGTAGCGCACGTTATAAGCGCCGGAGTGTTGTCGGACACTCGCAGAGGTAGGCAATGTGAATTGTCTATGAAAAAAGGTGGTAACACGGGTTAATAGCCTCGTCCTTTTATAAGGACGGGGCTTTTTTTATCTTTTATGCAAAACCCAAAAATAATCATTTCAGGAGGAACAAACAATGACATTATATGACGAACTCGTTGCTCGTGGCCTGATTGCCCAGGTAACCAACGAAGAAGAAATCAAAAACTTAATCAATAACGGCAAGGCTACTTTTTATATCGGCTTTGACCCGACAGCAGACAGCCTTCATGTAGGACACTTCATGGCACTTTGCCTTATGAAACGCCTTCAGATGGCAGGGAATAAGCCAATTGCTCTTATCGGCGGCGGAACAGCCATGATTGGAGACCCGTCCGGACGTACCGACATGCGTCAGATGATGACAGAAGAAACTATCGCACACAACGTTGAATGCTTCAAAAAACAGATGAGTCGTTTTATTGACTTCTCAGACGGCAAGGCGCTTCTTGTAAACAATGCAGACTGGCTGATGGACCTGAACTACATCGATGTGCTTCGCGAAGTAGGTCCGCACTTCTCCGTAAACCGTATGCTTACTGCGGAATGCTACAAGCAGCGTATGGAAAAAGGCCTAAGCTTCTTAGAATTTAACTACATGATTATGCAGTCTTACGATTTTTACCGCTTATTTCAGGATTATAATTGTAATCTTGAATTCGGCGGTGATGACCAGTGGAGTAATATGCTTGGCGGTACAGAGCTTATCCGCCGTAAATTAGGAAAAGATGCGCACGCTATGACAATCACACTTCTTCTTAACTCCGAAGGCAAGAAAATGGGCAAAACACAATCCGGCGCCGTATGGCTGGACGCAAACAAAACATCCCCGTTTGACTTTTTCCAGTACTGGAGAAACGTAGCAGACGCGGATGTACTAAAATGCATCCGTATGCTTACCTTCCTTCCAATGGAAGAAATTGAAGCTATGGATTCTTGGGAAGGCGCACAGCTTAATACTGCAAAAGAAATTCTTGCATACGAATTAACCAAGTTAGTTCATGGCGAAGAAGAGGCTAAGAAGGCTAAAGAAGCATCTCACGCGCTTTTCGCGGGCGGCGGTTCTTTAGAGCATATGCCGACCGTAGAGCTTACAGCAGACGATTTTGTTAATGGAAATATGGACATTATGGCAGTTCTCGTAAGAGCCGGTCTTGCCGATAGCCGTTCGGATGCCCGCCGCGCAGTACAGCAGGGCGGCGTAATGGTTGCAGATGAAAAAGTAACTGATATTTCTGCTTCTTACGACGCAGAGGCATTTACCGGAGAAGGACTTATTGTAAAACGCGGTAAGAAAAAATTTGCGAAACTTATCCTCCGATAAGTTACTTTAACAACAAAAAGCAACGGTATCATCCCATTACTTAGGATGTATGCCCGTTGCTTTTTATATTACCCGTTGTTCTTTTCTATCATAGGATATGAGTATTACATAAATACAACCGGTTTAATTAAATCTTCCGGTTTATCCTTCATCATAAGGAGTGCTTTTTCAACGTTTTCAAATCCCTGGAATCTATGTGTTACAAGTTTCTCTGGATCAATACGTCCTGCTTCTATCAGAGCAATTAGTTTTTCCATACGGAGTCTTCCACCCGGCATAAGTCCTGCGGCGATGTTCTTATGTGCCATACCGCATCCCCATTCTACTCTTGGTATCATGACATAGTCGCCTTCTCCGAGGTAGTTTACATTACCAATCTTTCCGCCCGGTTTTAATACTTTGATGGCGGTGCTCATCGTGTATACGTCTCCGCCCGCAATAATTACGCGGTCAACGCCTTTTCCCTTTGTTAATTCCATAACCTGTTCTTCAATGGAACCATTCTTATAGTTAATGATATGGGTTGCACCATATTCTTTTGCAACCTTAATACAGTTTGGACGAGAACCTACTGCATAAATTTCAGATGCTCCACGAAGTGCGGCTCCTGCGATGGACATAAGACCTACCGGGCCGATACCAATCACAAGCACTTTGTCACCGAACTGAACATCTGCCAATTCTACTCCATGAAAACCTGTTGGCATCATATCACAAAGCATTACGCCTGCTGCATCGCTGATAGATTCCGGAAGATGTGCCATGTTGCCATCTGCATCATTTACATGAAAACATTCCGCAAAAACACCATCTTTAAAATTAGAAAACTTCCATCCTGCAAGCATTCCGCCTGAATGCATAGAATATCCTGCCTGAGCTTCAAGTGAATCCCAATCCGGTGTAATTGCCGGAACTACAACACGGTCACCAGGCTTAAAATCTCTTACTTCCGGTCCAACCGCTTCTACGATACCAATTGCCTCATGACCAAGAATCATATCTTTTCTATCGCCGATTGCTCCTGCCCATACAGTATGCACATCTGATGTGCATGGTGAGAGTGCCGTTGGACGTACCAATGCATCTCTTGCCGAGAGTGTTGGACGTTCTTTTTCTACCCAGCCAACCTCTCCGATTTTTTTCATTGCAAATCCTTTCATTGAAAACCCTCCAAATATGATATTTTTTTAACGTTAATATTATAACATAAATTTCAAAAAGAGAAGACAAGACTGTGAAATAATTAACATTTTATATAATTTTTATTATACGAAAGTCTCTTTTCTTCAAGCGTTAATGTATCAGTGTCTTTCCTATGGTATAAAAAACAGCAGCTATGCTGCCTTTTGCAACATGGCTGCTGTTTTTATGATTGCTTTAGCCTTTTATATACTTATTACTTTTCAGTAACGAATTTTTTCTTTGCGAAAAATCCTGCTGTTACAAATGCGGCTCCAAGAAGAGTAATTACGAAAATTACTGTTACATTCATATCGCCCTTTGTCGGAATTCCTGGAAGTGAATCCGGCATATCAACTTCCGGATCTTCCCATGCTGCATTGTAAGAGGTTTTTTCCCACTGAAGCGCTGTAAGCTCTAATTTGCCAGCACCTGCATAGTTTGGAACAATACCATATAATTCTGCTGCATCATATAATACATAATCAGAATATGGTAAGCTTTCCAGAAATGCTTCGGCGTCTGTAAGAAGTACAAGGTCATCTGCCGAAGTATTGTTCTTAGGTACAAGCTCTGTCTTAACACCGTTCATATAGTACAGGCTGTTTACGGCATTGATATAACCCGCAGGACTTGAACCGTTACCTGAGTTTAATGCATTCTGAATACCACTGATAAAGCAGTTTTCAAGAAGTACCTGTGCACCGCAGGTAGAAGCTGCACCATTGCTTACAATCTTCTTAGCTATATCGCTGTTTTCAATCGCTTCTTTGATATTCAGAAGTTCCTGTGCATCCATGATACAGTTGTAAACATGTGTATTACCATAACGAAGTCTCGGCATTCTGTCCATAGAGTTAAAGTAGTAGTTATTTGCCAGCGTTACACGGATACCTTCTGCATTTGTAGCAGAATCATCCTGACCGAATAGGTGGGTCTTCTTCTGTCCGTATGCATACATATAAATTTCTTCATCCGTCATGCCTTCTTCTTTCATGTGCTGATAGGTTGGATATTTATCAGGGTTTGCATAAATATCATCCATCATTACTTCAAAGAATTCATTGTTTTCACTACCCGGTAAGAATTCACACCAGGAGATGGTTACGTTCGTAACCGGATTTGGATTCTTAACGTCAATAATTCCGTCGTAAGCCTTGTAGAATGTACAGTGGTCAATCCAAATTCCGTCACAGGTAGAATCGATGGTTATATAATCCCAGTCGTTTCTATCATAATCACCATTTGTTTCTTCATCCCACTCCCAGAGCTCGTCAAACTTGATATTACGGATAATGATGTTTTCTGCTTTCTTCATCGTAATATTTGCATGTTTGATAGATGCTCCGTTTAATGAAAAGATTGTCAGGTTCGAAATCTCTTCTAATGTAAGCTGTGACACACCGGATTCTATCAATGTAGGATGTGTAAGCGCCTGTGCTTTGTACTCTTTGATAATCTTACTGTAGCTTTCGAAGTTCTCTACTTCATAACATCCCAGATTAATGTCAGCCGTTAATTCAATAACGGTATTCTGACGACCTGTCTTAGCTGCAAGCACAGCATTTAAGAACTCTTCTGCTGTGTCAACTTTGTAGTAATTATCACTTGTTTCAAGTAAAAGACCACCACCTGTTACACCATAGGCTTCTGCATAGCCTTCCTGATCAAACATCTTAAGTCCTTCATCATCACCGTCAGACCAGAGATATTCTTCTTCCGTTGCCTCTGCTGTTGCATAATTTGTTCTGTCTGTTTCAATCGTGCCGATATAATTATTTGTTGCAAGCGTTGATGTCAAAACTTCTGGATCCCAGCCAAGGTATGCGGCAGATGTCATTGTTTTCGCCTGTTCCGGAGAAATCTGTCTTCTTGCTTCATTAATCAGATAGCCCGGTCCATAGGTGCCATATTCATAGAATCTTGCATCTTCCGGCATATTTCCGCTCATAGAGCCATATGGCGCATATTGGTTGATAATATCACCCATATAACAGTTAATCCATGTAATGTATGCATCCGGGCCCCAAGGTCTTGCAAGGAGATAACTTGCACCTGTACATCCTTCTTCTGCTGTAATTACACAGTTATTAAATGTTAAACCATAGGATGCGTCTTTTGCTGTCTTAGGAGCACATACATAGCCGGAATTCTTTGTTGGTTCATATACGAAAATAATCTCACAATCATTAAAATAAGACCGTGCTTCTTCACCTGAATAAATAAAGTCAACTAAGCCCTTGATTTCGCACTTGTAGTAATATTGTTTACCACTGTGCATATAAAGAGTATCCTGTACACCTTCAAAGCCAACGTTTACAAATACTACGTTGTCTGCTTCTACACGGATTGCATCTGCGGATTTGTTGCTCTTTCCATCATCTGTAGAATAATCATAATCGTTTGCAAACGAGATGTTTTCGGCAACAAAGCCCGTAGCACCTGACTGAATACAGGTTGCGCATCTCTTATCCATATCTCCGCCGGCTTCATATGCTTCACCAAGAACGCCCGGATAGAAATGGATTTTCGTATTCTCTCTATCTTCACCGATTAAAATGATGTTTGGAGTATTAACGACTAATCTCTCTTCATAGCTTCCTGCTAATACTAAAATAACCACTTTGTCAGCTTCATCTGCTACGGAATATAAAGTACCGGCTGCGTCAACTGCTGCCTGCACCGTCTTGTATGTTGGGATACCATTTACAAGTTCACCATCTGTTCCTTCGTATGCCGCATCTACTACCACATCATAGTTTGTAAGATATACAAAGTTAAAGGTTTCTCTTGTGATCGTTCCATCTTTGTCTGTAAAGAAGAGGTTTACATCATTTCTGCCCTCTTCAACCGTT
Source organism: uncultured Agathobacter sp. (assembly GCA_944381555.1). Taxonomy (GTDB): domain Bacteria; phylum Bacillota; class Clostridia; order Lachnospirales; family Lachnospiraceae; genus Roseburia. The sequence continues at coordinate 18,678 of CALWLL010000053.1, forward strand.
ACTTCAAATGCAAATGTATCTCTTGCTTTTACATCTTTTTCCGCCGCTTTCACACCGTTAGCAGCTACTGTCAATGTACCTTCACCATATACAACACCTTCTAAAACAACCTTGTTGGAAAATACGGTGTCGTATGATTTCTTGGTAATAACAATGCGTGTGGCTTCTTTTTCCTGTGCATATTCGCCGTCACGCTCCGATGCTACAACTGTCCATACAACTTCTGAGTATGGGCTTTCGTTTGCATCCGTTTCGCTGACTGCTTTTACATAGTAATAATATGGTACATCAATTTCTACTTCTTCATCCGTAAATGTGTTTGTTGTAAGACGTTCTGCAATGCACACAGCATCCGTCATATCCTGACCGCTTGTATATCTGTATAATTCATAATACTCTGCACCAGCGATTTCCTGCCATGCAATAACAATCTTTCCGTCTTTTTCTTCAAGCTCTACTATCGGTTTTTCAAGCGCACCTTTCACATAAATGCTGCTTTCTGTCGTAGCATAATCATTTCTCGTGCCGCCTAAGGATGTTTTACCAAGCTGTCCGCAAACACGGAATTTATAATTTCCGCCTTCTCCCGCCGGAAGCACATAGCGATAAGTAAATCCTGTCGCATCCTGTGTCAGTTCTACCCATTCGCCGCCGTCTTTCTGCATTTCTACAACATAGGTTCCATCATATTCCGGAACTGTACCTGTCCATGATATGTCGATATATTCTCTGGTTTCTGCGCCTACTGCCGTAACATTAGAAGCTACAGGAGCAGAACCTTTTGTATAGTAGCAATCGTTCTGATTATAGTATACTGTCTTTCCATCTCCGCTTGTATATACCATGTTGGTAATTGTAGCGTCAACGTTTGCTAACATAAATCCGAAATAGAATTCTGTTGGTGTGTTTCCATCCGGTTCTGCTACCGGATTCTGTGACCAGCTTCTTGTCTGTGTCACACCATCATCATCTACGAAGGTAACTGTTACAGTAGGTCTTGTATCCTCCATTGTAATTACATAATGAACTTCACGGTTTAATCCGATATTTTCCTCTGCCGGAGAACCTGCTCCTACGAAGCCTGTCGGACTCTTAGAATAAAGACCGCGAATCTTGATTCCGCCTCTTAATCCAAGTGAATATACATGGTTGTCAGTAAAAACACCTGCCAGAAATCCACCACTGTTGCTTGTATCTCTGGAATCTGTTATTACTACGTCAAATTCTAACCTGTTGTCATCTGATGTAATCGGGAAGAGATAATATGCAAGCCCTGATACGTCCTTGAATGCTTCTCCGTATTTACCTCCGGCCTGACTGAATGTTAATTTCTGACCTACAGGCTGTACGGTTAAACTGTCTTTCTTGTTTCCTTTCGGAATTCCATTTGTATCGCTGTCTGTTGTTGCATCTGTGTCTGTCTCCGGTACAAATGGCATTATCGGCTGTTCTTCAAACTCAACCTCTTCTACCGGGTATGTAACGGCGATACCTGAAATATATGCAGTACCGGTTGCAACAATATCAATGGTACCAGCCGTTCCTGTATATTCCACTGTTGTTGAAGATTCCGTTGTACTTGCGGCTACACCGTTAATCGTATAAAGTGCATATTGTGCCTGACCCGCATGTGGGGTAACTGTAATTGTACATGGTCCGTTTACAGGAACTTTTAGAATTGTTCCGCTATTTACTGCTGCACAGCAGTTATCTCCATTTGAAGTAAGCTTTCCATTTGTTGCATCTACATAAATTCCATAGAACCAGCCGGTCGTTCCTTCAATCTTATTTGGAACTACCGCGAATGACCAGGAGGTTTTTTCTGTAAATGTAATTGCATGGTTTACATCTGCACCTGCTACTGTCAATGTTCCGCCTGTCTTAATGCTATAAGCCATCTGTTCAAAATCGCCGCCGATTTCTACTGTGTACACACCATCACGCAGCTTAATTGCTTCGCCTGTTTTAAATTCGTATACCGCACCATCTGTATGCGTAAATTTGTAAACAAGGTCTTTTCCTGATAAATCAGGTGTTGAGCCTAAGCTGATAGTGATGTTATAAAATACTTTTTTATTAAATTCAAGGTTAAGTGTTGCGTCTTCATAGTATGTGATTTCCTCTGAAGGGGTAATCATATCATATTCGTCTACGCCAACACCTTCCACTTTATATGTAGTTCCCTGCTCTAATACTACAGAGTAAGTCTTGTTTGCTGTATCAAATGTTACCTCTGGAACTGTATAGATAGAGTCTGTCGTTGCTGTAAACTTAAGTCCTGTTAAAAGTCCGGCATCCTCTAATCCTGTATGATAAGTTCCTGATAATGTATAGGTTTTTGCAGCATAGGTGATAGTGTTAGAGGAAATAACCTCGTTCTTTCCTGATACTCTAAACTGCCATGTGCCGAAACCTAAGTCTTTATCGCATAAATTTACGGTTACGCTGCCTTCTGTCTTAGTACCATCAACCGTTTCAATCTTAATCCAGTTTTCACCATCCTTAGATGCTTCAACGGTATAGGAAGAATTTTCATCTCCCGCTGTACCTGTAAATGTAACATTTACCGTAGCTCCCGTTTCATCTGTTGCATCCTGCGAAACAGTTACTTCACTAACCGTCGGGTATTCTAATCCGCCTTTTTGCTCAACAACAATTTTAAAAATATAGTTGCTGCTTGAGCTGCTTCCTAAATAATAGGTTCCTGCCTCATCTAATGTAAGTTCGGAAATGTAAGCTGTATTTTTAACAGAACTTTCACTTGTGATAGCTGCT
>CALWLL010000054.1 GCA_944381555.1 uncultured Agathobacter sp.
TAGAAGGTTTTTATATCTTCTAAACTGTGTCGTCTTTTCGTCATTCCTATGCAAGGGTTTATCTAACGTATGTTCGATAAACTCTTGTTCTCTTTTACTTCATAAAAAATCGGAATTTCCTATTAATCAAAATAGAATAACCCAACACCAATAAATGGTCTGGGTTATTTTTTCTATAAACATATTCTTACGGATTGCTTACAAGTCTTCTTACGCCTGCCACACTACGGCAGTCCCAGTCACGGTTATCTGTGATGCCCTTGTCGCTGGACTGTGCTTCTACAATCTTACCATTTCCCATATAGATTGCCACATGACCGATACCATTCTTTTTATTGTAGATAATGATATCACCCGGCTGTAAGTTTTCTTCTTTAGGTTCAATTTTAACTCCAACGTTTAGAAAACTCATGGAATAACGAGGTGTTGAAATACCAAAATTCTCATATACAAGATGAACAAAACCGGAACAGTCACAGCCTTTTGTTAAGCTGTTTCCACCCCATACATACGGATTACCAACATACTTACGGGCAAATGCAACAATCTGAGAACCTGTTACATTCTTCTTTAATTCTTCTTCTTCCTGTTTTTTCTTTTCTTCTTCCTCTTTCCGTTTCTGCTCCTGTGCCTGACGAATCGCTTCTTCCTGCTGTGCAATTTCCTTTTTTATCGCAGTCGCTCTGCTCTCCGCAGCCTTTAGCTGCGCAGCGTATTCATCTTTTACTTCATCCAGATCTGCTAAGGCAACTTCAATTTCCTGCTGCTGTCCAAGAAAAATTTCTTCTTTCACAAGAAGTGTTTCCATCTGTTCAAGCAACGTATCCTTTTTCGCCTGAATTGTATCAACGGTCTGCTGATACTGTTCGGTAAGCTCGCGGTCTGTCTTGTGAACCTGTGCTATGTATTCTACACGATTCAGCAAATCCGCAAGACCGTCTGCCTGAATCAAAGCCTCCCATAAAGAATCTTCTGCGCTGTTCTCATACATATACTGAATACGCAGCTTCATGGCTTCATACTGAATTCTTTCATCCTCCTGTGCCGCTTCTAACTCTGCCTGAGTGGTGTCAATCGCCGCCTGGGTTTCCTCAATTTCTATTGCCAGCGCTTCCTGCTGCTCCAGTAATTTATTCAGTTTCGTTCTGGTTGCAGAAATCTTATCGTTTATCTCAGACTGACTGTCCTTGATGTCGTTGATTTCATCATTGACATCATCTAAATCATTCTCTGCCTGATCTTTCTTGTTTTCTGCATCCTGTATTTTGTCATCCGCAGAGGTTGCAAATACCTGTTCCGTAAGGTACGGCATACCTGCTACTGTGCATATAACCAATAATAACGCTATCCATCTCTTGTTTTTCATTCTATATCTCTCCCTTTAAAAAACCTTGGTTGTCCACTGTGAACAGTCCCAAACCTCGTTTACAATATCACTATAAAATTCCGGTTCATGACAAATAAGAAGTATACTTCCCTTATATTCCATCAACGCTCTCTTTAGTTCATCCTTAGCCTCCACATCTAAGTGGTTGGTAGGCTCGTCCAAAAGAAGAAGATTGGTATCTCTGTTAATAAGCTTGCAAAGACGTACCTTTGCCTGCTCACCACCGCTCAATACCCGCACCTGACTCTCAATATGTTTTGTTGTAAGCCCGCATTTTGCCAATGCAGAGCGAACCTCATACTGACTATAGGAAGGAAATTCATTCCAAATCTCCTGAATGCAGGTGTTTGTATTTTCTTCTTTGATTTCCTGTTCAAAATATCCGATTTCCAAATGTTCTCCTAAGGTAACTCCACCGGCAATTGATGGAATAAGACCTAAGATGCTGCGGAGCAGTGTGGTTTTCCCAATACCATTTGCACCTATTAATGCAATTTTCTCCCCACGCTCCATTGAAATATTCAACGGCTTTGATAATGGTTCGTCGTATCCGATCACCAGCTCCTTCGTTTCAAAAAGAACTTTCCCGGAGGTTCGTCCCGTCTTAAAATGAAATTCCGGCTTTGGTCTTTCCGCTGCTAATTCAATCACGTTCATCTTATCCAATTTCTTCTGACGCGACATCGCCATGTTACGGGTTGCAACACGGGCTTTGTTACGGGCGACAAAATCCTTTAACTCGCTGATCTCCTGCTGCTGTTTCCGGTACGCCGCTTCAAGCTGGGATTTTTTCACTTCATATACTTCCTGAAACTTATAGTAATCTCCCACATAACGTTCCAGATGCTGGTTTTCCATATGATAAATAATGTTAATTACTTCATTTAAAAATGGAATATCATGAGAAATGAGTATAAATGCATTCTCATATTCCTGTAAATAGCGCTTAAGCCACGCGATATGCTCTTCATCTAAATAGTTGGTCGGCTCGTCCAAAAGAAGGATGTCGGGTTTCTCCAAAAGCAGCTTTGCCAGAAGAACCTTCATACGCTGTCCGCCGCTTAAGTCTGTCACGTCATGATCTAGCCCTAAATCCAAAAGTCCAAGAGCACGGGCAACCTCCTCCACCTTTGCATCAATAATATAAAAATCATGCGTATCCAACATATCCTGAATGGTGCCAAGTTCTTCCATCATGGCATCCATCGCATCCGGCTCTGCTTCACCCAGATTTTCACAAATATGATTCATACGCTCTTCCATCTCAAAAAGCCATGCAAATGCAGATTTTAAAACGCTCTCTATTGTCATTCCTTTGGTAAGACTTGCCGTCTGGTCCAGATAGCCCACACGGACGTTTTTCGACCATTCTACTTTTCCTTCATCCGGCATCAGCTTACCAGTTACAATATTCATAAAGGTAGACTTTCCTTCTCCATTGGCTCCGATAAGCCCAATGTGTTCCCCTTTTAAGAGGCGGAAGGATACATCATCGAAAATCGCACGGTCTCCAAATCCGTGAGTCAAATGCTCAACGTTTAAAATACTCATTGTGTTTTCTCTTTCTTATCTTCCTTCTTTTCCCCTAGATTGGCATAACCATTTTGGTCAGAATGTAATCCACGATACGTCCTGCCACATCCTTTTTAGACATAAGTGCAAGCTCTATGCATTCCTCTCTGGTAATGAGAGTTACCACGTTGGTATCTGTGCCAAAGCCTGCGCCCGCAACCTTAAGGTTGTTTGCCACAATCATGTCTATGTTTTTCTTCTCCAGTTTTGCACGGGAATTTTCCAGCATATTTTCTGTTTCCATGGAAAAACCGCAGATAAACTGTCCCTCCTGTCTGTTTGCTCCCAGAAAGGATAAAATATCTTCTGTACGTTCCAATTTTAAAACGGAATCGTGTTCTTTTTTCTTAATCTTCTCATCAGCCGGATTTGCAGGTCTGTAATCAGCTACCGCTGCCGTCTTGATGATAATCTGCTGCCCGCTGTAACATGCCTTTACTGCCTCTGCCATTTCAGCGGCAGACATCACCGGAACTACCTTCACAAATGGCGGCGGCTCAATCGCTACGGGCCCTGTAACCAAAGTTACCTCTGCGCCGCGCTGCATACAGTTTTCTGCAATTGCATATCCCATCTTACCTGTAGAATGATTGGTAATGAAACGGACCGGGTCTAATTTCTCCTGCGTAGGTCCTGCTGTTACGAGAACTTTTACACCCTGCATATCTTTTTCCAATGCAATGGTTCGCAAGATATAGGATAATAATACATCCGGTTCCGGCATTTTACCTGCACCGGTATCTCCGCATGCCAGATAACCACAGGCCGGATGAATAATCTCATAGCCATAGCGTTCTAACTTCTTTAAGTTATCCTGCACAACCGGATTCTCATACATATTCGTATTCATGGCAGGCGAAATCAGCTTTGGGCATCTGCAGGCCATAATCGTTGTGGTCAGCATATCGTCCGCAATCCCGCTTGCTATCTTGCCAATCACGTTGGCAGATGCCGGCGCTACCATGAAAATATCAGCTCTTTTTGCTAAAGACACATGCTCCACGTTAAACTGGAAGTTCCTGTCGAACGTATCGACAAGACACTTATTTCCGGTCAAAGTTTCAAATGTAATTGGGTTAATGAAATTCGTGGCATTTCTGGTCATTATGACATGAACATCTGCATGTAATTTCACTAATGCGCTGGCAAGACTTGCAATTTTGTACGCTGCAATACTGCCGGTTACCCCAAGAACTACCGTTTTTTCTTTTAACATATATACCTCCCAATTAACGAGAACCTGTCGTTATTGGATTAACACTCTTTATCCTGCTTAACACTACTCCTACCGCCGATACGATAATGCCTGATACAATCGCTTCAATTACTCCGTTAAAGCTAATGATACCACCAATTACCCCAACAACCGCAGAAGCATCAATTCCCAATGCCTGTGCATATGCGTCTTTATACAAAATATAAATGGAGCCCATAACCAGAATCGTATTTACAAATGCTCCTAATACACCTGCAATCGCAAACTTTACAGCTTTTACTTTTATCAGCTTCTCCAGTCCAAGATAAATAAAATACGGCAGAATGCCCACCATGATTCTCGGCACGAAACAGATAAAGGTACTATATACAACCCCTTTTAGTCCAAACTGACTCGACGCCAATACCGGTGAAAATACAAATGCCGAAAGCGATGCCGGCATAATCGTGTTTTTCAAAAAGCTGGTGAATCCAAATAAGAAGCCTAAGAATGCTCCTCGTTTCGGTCCACAAAACAGCGAGCCGATAATTACGGGAATCTGAATGATGGTTGCATTGATTATTCCCAATGGAATGTATCCAAGCGGGGTGAATGCCATGATAATAATTATCGCGGCAAATAAACCGGTAAGAACCAGTCCTGATAAATGTTTGTTCTGCATTGTTTTTTCCTCCTATCCGGTAAAAGCCACCTTCTTGTGGTCTCTTCCAATTTTTTATGCTACAATGCATGTTTTCACATGATAATACTACCATTATAGTAGTTGTGAAGTCAAGATAAAAGAACTACCATATATTTCTATAGGTAGTCTGTAATGCTTTATCTAATGCAGTTCCATTATCTGTTCGCCGCTTAAACTCTGATACTTCTTAGCATCCTTTAACGTATCACTATTCCAGCGCAGCAGCGTGACATTCTCCAGATAGGCTGCCGACACCGCGCGATTGGGATACTTTTCCTGCCATTTAGGATAATGGGAACACATATACTCCTCTGCCAGACGAATTGCCATACTATCAGCCTGATTTACTCCATCCGTTCCTTCCGCTCCCGGAACATCGGTTCCGCATATAGATACCCCCGGCGGACTGGAATGAATTAAAAGAACACTTCCGTCTTCACAAGTTCCAAGACATATCCATACATGTCCCTGCATACTTACAATATCTCCCGGTATAAACGTTTGCGGATTTTTAATCAGCTTTCCAAACCCTTTCTGCGCCAGAGTTTCCGCCATTCCCGTTGAAAACGATACATAACCTTCCTGTCCGTTTGTTTCTTCAAATACATTATATAATACCCAGCCTACATAGCCGGAACAATCCAATCCGCTTTCCTGTTCTCCCATATGCTCTTTAAAATCATACTCCGCATCCTGGTTGTCTGCAAATTCTTTCCATCTCTCATCTACGCCAATCTGTGTTGCTGTTTTTCCCGCCTTCGCATCATCCTGACTCCATCCTCCGCCCCATATATACATAGTACTGCCCACCGGTTTTAAAGCTGCTTCAAACATTTTCTGCATTGTGGCAGTTTTTTGTGTGTATGCCTGTTCCTTTTTGGAGGATATCCCGCAGCCTATTGCAAAAACTACGATTAACAGCAGCAGAACCAGAGCTATTACCCTAATACGGCAGGGCGATATAATTTTCTTGATAAAGCGCACAAAAATCCCCGCTTACTCATACTTGATTCAGTATATGAGTAAACGGGAAGGTTCATTCCGTTTAGGGATTGTTTTCCATAACTTTCGCCGAATCTATAGACCGAATAAGCCAAACAGCAATACCGCTGCCGCTGCTCCGAGGGCAACAACTAACAATCCTTTTTTCTTATATGCCAGCACAACTGCCACGAAGCACCCTGCAACAGCCCCCATCCCAGATGCCGTACTAGAAAAGATTGCCGGAAATGTCATTGCCGCCAGTACCGTATATGGCACATAATACAAAAAGGATCTGACTCGGACATTCTCTATTTTCTTACGGAAAAATACCATTGGTACAACACGGATCAGATAAGTCGTCAATGCCATAACAGCGATTCCGCCGAGAATATATAACTTACTCATATCTGCTCCTCCTTAATTGGAAACATCCATGCCGCAAGCATACTTACTCCCACTGTAATAATAATAACAGACCATCCGCCCGATAGAGCAGAAAACAACGGAATACAGTGAAAAGCATAGCTTGCAGCAATTGCCAGAACCACAGCAATCAATACATTCCTATGCTCTTTGGCAGGCGGAACGATAATCGCAATAAACATTCCATATAGCATAATTCCCATCGCATCAGTGAGTACCTCCGGAAGCAGTGCTGCGGCCACCGCCCCCATCAGTGTGCCGCCTGTCCATCCCGCAACCGCCGTTAGCATCAGCCCAAGCATATAAGAAAAACTAAGTTCTTCCCTTCTTTGCATAGATACCGCGAATACTTCATCCGTAATGCCAAAGGAGGCAATAAGGCGTTCCTTCATTCCAAAGCTCTCTTCTGCCCTCTGCGATACCGAAATGGACATAAGAAAATAGCGGATATTGATAATAAATGTCGTTATCATCAGTTCAATGTAGGTGCTTTGGGCGAGCAGCAGATTGATGCCCGCAAACTGCCCCGCACTTGTTAAATTTGTAAACGAAACCAAAACGGCCGCCCACAATGGCAATCCTGATTTAACCGCAGTCAGACCAAATGCCATTGATACAGATATATAGCCAAAGCAAATCGGAAGACCGTCTCTTATTCCCTCTTTAAAATCCTCTTTTTTCATGATTACTCACTTCTTAAAGCTACAACCGGATCCTTTCTTGCCGCACTCTTAGCAGGAATGAAACCTGAGAAGAGATTTAGAATAACACTAATTGCTATAAGAATCAACGCCGCCGCAAATGGCAGATATGCATTCAGGCTGTTGATACCCGTTACCTCATGGATAATTGCATTGATTGGGAAGCATAGCAATACCGTTACCACTACACCCAGAATACCGGAGGATAAACCAATCAGAATCGTCTCTGCATTAAACATTGCAGATACGTTGCTTTTTGACGCTCCCATCGCACGCAGAATACCAATTTCCTTCGTTCTCTCCTGTACAGAAATCAAGGTGATAACTGCTATCATAATAGATGATACGATCAGTGAAATTGCCACGAACGCGATTAAAATGTAGGTAATTGCATTAATAATCGTAGTAATGGAGGACATCATAATGCCTACATAATCTGTATATTTAATTTGTTTTACTTCCTCTACATTGCCATTGTAATCTGCAATCGCATCTTCAATAATATCTTTATTTTCAAAAGATGATGCATAAAAATTCATAGACGCAGGACTTTCCAAATCTACATATCCTAATTTTTCTAAATTCTCCTCATAAGTAGAATCAGAAAACTCTAATACTTCATCATAGTATGTTACACACTGCTCAGTTGTGTAGGTATCCGCCGCCATATCCAAAGCCGCTGCCTTCTGTTCATCCGGCATCATTTCCATCTGCTGCGCAACCTGCTCGGCATACTGTATTTTTACCTGTTCTTCCATTAACTGGCGGAAGGATTTAAACAGGTCATCATCCGACATTTCTGCCAGATAGCTTGCAATCTCTCCTTCATCCATTCCCATCTGCTGCGCCATTACCTGCATTAATGTCTCTTCAATCGTTGGTCTGTCCATACCGGCCATAGCCTGATCCACCATACCGTTTAGCTGCTCTTCTGATGGGATTGACATGATTTTTACATAAGTATCTGCTTTTTCCTCCAATGTTAAGTCTTTTAAATTGTCGCGGAAGTACTGCTCTTTTACTTCATCGGTAAGACTTGTTGGATTTTCTTCGAATGGAAGGTTTGTAAAAATATCGATTGTTGGATTTTCCAACTGTGCTTTGATTGCCTCTGCATCTTTTGCATTGTTAATTATATATTCTGTAAGTTCACTTGTGTATCCGATAGATCCTGTCAGCATAGTACTGTCTGCGTCTTCATCTGGACGTATAATACCGGACACCTTTAATTCTAACGCATTATCATAGAGATATTTTAACCCCGCTTCTGTTTCACGAAGGTCTGCATAAGTATCTGTATTTTTATCAAAAGTATAACAATCCGGATTTAGGATCACACGAAATTCCATATCACAGATTTCTTCATATGACCATGATTTTTCTTCTATTTCCAGATGCGTCTTGTTGATTGCCGAATCCATGATTGCATCCATCGTCTCTTTTGATTCTAAACCTAGTGCATAGAGGGTCAAATCATCTATTTCGTTGTTTTCATCTACAACTAATACGATTTCGTTATAGCTGTTTGGCCAAGAACCATAAATAACATCATACTGGTTTAGTAATAGATCATTTACTAATTTACCATCTTCTCCCGAAAGCATTTCCTGCCAGAGATTCATACTTCCTGAACCCATACTCATCACAGGGCTTGCATCCATCATTTCCGTCATTGTACTGCTGCTTATGGAATCCTCTTCTGATGTGCTCTTACCTATCATCTCTGCCATAAGTTCGGACAAAAGCTCCTGTGTATCTGATGAAATGATTGTTCCGTCTACATTCTCAGTATATACAAGAAGATCCAGTGCATAAGTATACTGAATACCGCTGATTGCCTGTTTTAATGCGCTATCCTCCTTTGCATATTCCGTTTCAATATATTCCTTGAAAGCCTTTAAATCATTTTCTGCAGTTTCCATATTGTTCATAGCATCTACCAGCTCATATAGCATCTGCTGACTATAAACTGCATCCTTATCATGCTCGACATTCTCGCTGCCCATACCCATAAACGTCTGCATCAGGGAACTTAGGTCTACGGAGGTTGCCTGTATGGTAAGCGGATAAGACGCCAACGTACTTTCCTGCACCATATCAATATAGGTTGTTAAGCCCTGAGATATGGAAAGAATTAAAGCAATTCCGATAATACCGATGCTTCCTGCAAAGGAGGTAAGAATGGTTCTGCCCTTTTTGGCAATCAGGTTCTTAAGGGATAGCGAGAAAGCCGTAAGAAGTGACATAGAGGGCATTTTCTCTTTCTTCCTTGTATTTTTGTTTTCTTTCTCTAAAGCCGCTTTTCTGGCACGTTCCTCGTTGCGGATTGCTAAATATTCTTCATCCGTTATTGGATTGCTGTCATCGGTTAACTCTCCATCGAGTATCCGGATAATACGGTTCGAGTATTTCTTCGCTAAATCCGGGTTATGGGTTACCATGATAATCAGTTTATCCTTTGAAATATCTTTTAATATTTCCATAACCTGAACACTGGTTTCTGTATCAAGCGCACCTGTCGGCTCATCCGCCAGAATAATATCCGGATTGTTGACAAGCGCACGGGCAATCGCCACACGCTGCATCTGTCCACCCGACATCTGGCTTGGCTTCTTATTTAACTGATTTCCAAGCCCAACCTGCTCCAACGCTTTTTTTGCACGCTCTTTACGCTCTGCCCGCGATACGCCGGTTAAGGTAAGCGCCAATTCTACGTTCTGTAATACAGTCTGATGCGGAATCAGATTATAACTCTGGAATACAAAGCCAATGGAATGGTTTCTGTATGTATCCCAATCCCTGTCCTTAAAATCCTTGGTAGATTTTCCGTTAATAATCAAATCTCCCGATGTGTACTGATCCAATCCGCCTATAATATTTAGTAATGTAGTTTTTCCACAACCGGAAGGGCCTAAAATAGATACAAACTCATTCTTGCGAAACTGCAAATCTATACCTTTTAGTGCATGGACAATTCCATCGCCTGCCGGGTAATCCTTTTTAATATTTTTTAGTCCCAGCATTTCTTTCCTCCTTCTATATTTAAGTATCTTTTTATTCGTTTTACATTATTTATAAATGAACTTTCTCATTTTAGCATGATTTCTTTTACAAATCATCCAAAAGATGTTATATTTAATATATATTTAATATACATTTTAGATATTTTATTTTTAAATACTGCATGATAGGAAGGGAGATGGCTATGTTATTTGTCCGAACTAATGAGTTAAGACCGGGAATGCGGCTTGCAAAACCCATTTACAACAAAAACGGAGTTCTTCTGTACGAACGTAATTCCAGACTTACTATCCCTGGAATTAACAGCGTGCGCAATTTCGGTCTGATTGGTATCTATATTCTCGAACCGGCAGAACCGGTTCCTCCGTTCTCCAATGAGGACCTTGCGTTTGAACAGGCTCAGACCATTTATATATTCAAACTCAGAGACATCTTTGACAAAATATACAAAAGAGCCTTTCCTGATAGTCTCCCATCTCTTGTAGAGGATGTTCTGGTAAGATACGGCGCTCTGGATCACCGTGTAAACTTTAATCAAAATCTAAGAAGCGCTGATGATTTTATGTTTAAGCATGCAATCAGTACAGCCATTTTGACAGCCTTAATGTCTTGGCGCATTAAAATGTCTGAAGAAAATCGTAACGCATTGATTGCAGCTTCCTTATTATACGGCTTTGGATACCGCTTTGTACCATATACTATTTTAGATAAAGTTGCCGGGCTTAGTCAAATTGATTTGGATACTATCCAGATATCGTTGGAGAAAGGTATTGCTTACTTACGCGAATTCCACGCAGAGTTTGCATTTCTTCCAAAAGCCCGTTCTATTGTGGAGTACTTTATTCTTTCTTCTAACCCTGAGAGAAAAATCGAACATCCTTCGGAAGACATCCTGCTTCTTTCCGAAATCCTAAAAGTTGCACGTCAATTCGACCTGCTTACCGGTATGAGTTTAGGTCATGAACCTGCATCAGAGATTGTAGCCATGAATTATCTTCGTGAACATAAAGAAACCTACAATGAAACCATTGTAGCAGTTCTTGCACAGTGCATTCATATCGTTCCTGCCGGCGCAAGTGTGGATTTGTCAACCAAAGATAAGGGTATCGTTCTGGTAGAAAATCCAAGGGAATACCTAAAACCGGTAATCCTTCGGCTAACCGACAATAAAATCTATGATTTAAGCGATCCTGAAGTATTTCGCAAAATACAGATTATTGACATTATGAAAACAATGGATAATCGTATTGAGATTGACGAAAACACTTTAAAGCAGTTTGTTGCGGATAAACGTCTGGTTGAGATAACAAATCGTTTCCGCCGTAAATAATTTGAAGCAGGGTCTTTCCAGAAAATAAGTTCCTACGCTTAAGTTTTGATACTTAAACCTAGGAACTTTTTGATTACATAATATAAGAAATCAGAAATGCAACGCAGATTGCCGTTGAAAAGAGAAAACATCCAACTCCAGCGCCGACCATTACCTTCATCGGAACCCGTTTCTTCTTAAAAATATTTTCTTCATCTGAGAGCGCACGCATGGTCACAAACGGAACATGCATATTCTGCTGTTTGCACACATATCCAAATCCACGTCTTAAAAAATAAGTGGAAGTCCAAGCCGACATAGCATTTACTGTGATTTGCTGTATACCATACACTCCTTTAGCATATTGGCGCATTGTCTCTAACAATGCGCTGCCATATCCCCTGCGTGTACACTGTGGAAGGACATATAACATGGTAATCATTCCATCTGACTGAAGCCCTGCGACACCTACTAACTGCGCCTCTTCAAAAACACCCCATACGGTAAGCTTATTCTCACGGTAAAGTGTTGTAAGATTTTCAAATTTTAAGTAATCCTCCACAAAACCAATACTCTGAACAAACTCCATACGGTTTCGCAAACAAACATCAAACACATAACGGGATAGTCCCGCCGCATTCGCTAACTCTGCATCCTGTAAAATTCTTACTTCCATAATTTCTCCAATCCGGTGCTTATTGCAGCCTATATTCCTTCTTCTTCTAACCTGTCACACAATCCACTATATCTTTTTAATTGTGAATTGTTATTAACCATAGTATAAAAGATTTCCTCATTTCCTACAATAGTAACACATTTTTTTGCTCTTGTAACTGCTGTATATAATAAATTTCGATTCATTAACATTTTTGGCCCCTGAAACAGAGGGATTATTACCGCCGGATATTCTGAGCCCTGGGATTTGTGAATGGTAATTGCATATGCCAACTCCAATTCATCCAGCAGCTTAAATGGATACTCCACCATTTTTCCTTCATCAAAGGACACCGTCAGGGTTTCTGCAAAAGAATTGATTTCTTCAATGATGCCTGTATCCCCATTGAAAATACCTGTTCCTTTATCGATACACAATCCGTATTTGCTTCGAATTTCCCACTCCAACTGATAATTATTTTTTATCTGCATGACTTTATCGCCCTCACGAAAGATAATGCCGCCATGTTCTTTTTCTCTCTTTGACGGAGATTCCGGGTTTAGGTACATTTGCAGAATACGATTCAGCCTTTCTACTCCCAACAAGCCTTTACGCATCGGCGTTAATACCTGAATATCATACTCTGTGGCATCTACATACTTAGGCAGTTTTTGTTTTATCAATTGCAGGGTAACCTGAATGATTTTATCCGCTTCATACCGTTTCAGGAAAAAGAAATCCATACTCTTATTGTCTAACGCAACTTCCTCACCATTATTGATTTTATGTGCATTGACAATGATATCACTGGTGCTTGCCTGCCGGAAAATCTTATTTAATTTCACAGTATGGAATTGTCCGGATTCAATGATATCCTTTAACACAGCCCCCGGCCCAACGCTTGGAAGCTGGTTTACATCACCTACTAAAATCAGTCTTGTACCTGCCAGTACCGCTTTTAAAAGCGCATACATAAGCGAAATATCAACCATAGACATCTCATCAATGATGATCACATCCGTTTCCAGAGGATTCTGCTCGTTTCGTTCAAATCCGTCTGTTCCTTCCGCCCCGCCGTTTACTTCTAACATACGATGTATGGTCCGGGCTTCAAATCCTGTGGTCTCGCTCATTCTCTTTGCCGCCCGTCCGGTCGGCGCTGCAAGAAAAATATCCAAACCTTCCATCTCAAAATACCGGATAATCGTGTTGATGGTTGTCGTTTTACCGGTTCCCGGTCCGCCTGTGATAACCAAAAGCCCATTACGAACCGCCTCTTTTACCGCACATATCTGCTGTTCATCCAATTTGATATTCGTCTGCTTTTCTATGCGTCCCACTCTTTTTTCAATTTCTTCATCAGACGCCTTATAGCTGATGTTCAACCGCTTCAACATCGTAGCTGTATTGGCTTCCATATAATAAAACGTAGACGCATAAATCTGCGTCACATCCTCCTTTTGACGCATAACGAGCTTTCTGTCCATCGCAAGATTCATATAGTGCTTTTCAATATGCTCACCGTCTACTTCTAATAGCTGACTTGTTCTCTGGGTCAATTCCTCCATCGGAAGATAGGTGTGCCCCTCCGCCGATGCCTGCAATAATGTATATAAAATACCGCTTCGGATACGAAAATCGGAATCTGTACGAATTCCTACACGGCTTGCAATTTCATCCGCAGTCTTAAATCCTACACCTTCTATATCTTCTGCCATCTGGTATGGATTCTCTTTTAACACACTGTATACACGCTGACCATATTCGTTATAAATCTTTACTGCAAGATTTGTATGGATTCCATACTGCTGCAAAAAAATCATTGCCTGACGCAGATCTTTCTTTGCATTAACCTGGTCCGCAATCTCCATAGCCTTGCGTTCGCTGATACCTTTTATCTGTGCAAGCCTTTCCGGTTCTTCTTCAATAATCCGGAACGTATCCTTTTTAAACCTGCGGACAATCCGGGCTGCCAAGGCAATTCCGATTCCCTTAATCGCCCCTGACCCCAGATAACGTTCAATTGCGATTTCGTCCTCCGGAGCTTTTTCCTCAAAAGCGTGTATCTTAAATTGCCTGCCATAGGTGGGATGGTCGGTATACTCGCCCTTTGCCTCCATATTCTCCCCATCTACAATGTCAGAAAATACCCCCACGCAGATGAGTTCTTCCTCCTGGCATACCATCTCAAATACGGTATATCCGTTTTCTGCATTTCTATATATAATATGGTCTACATAACCTTTGATTGTTTCCAAATAAGTATTCTCCTTAATAGCAAGTAAACGAATGGAAAAAGACCACTACACCAAACCAGTATAGCGGTCTTACGATTTCTTACTTTTCTTCCATTTTTACCGCCGTATGTCCGGCAGCCTCTGAAGTTACATCCACAGTCGGAATATTATAATTCCGTTTCATCTGCTCGAATAACTGCTGTGTCATATTGCCGCCAACCTCTTCAAGCAGAATATCTGCAACCTCTTCGATCGCGTAATCCATGAAAGTATCTGTGTACTGGGACGCCACAGACGATTCCTCATCCTCATCCGTAAAGGTATCTTTCATTTCTTTAATTATCTGTTCTATAAAATAAGATTCAAAGTCTTTTAAGACCTCCAGTAATTCTTCTTCCGTAGAATTGGAAGAAAGGCCATTCGCAGAATTCTGTAAGGAATCTGCTTTTGACGACGCTGCATTATTCGTCGCTGTCGTCTGATTTAACATAGATGTAATGCCACTAACGTCCATAACTTACCTCCTTACGATTAACGCTTCAGGTTGTTTGCAGTATCTAACATAGAGTCTGCTGTCTGAATTGCTTTCGAGTTCATTTCGTATGCGCGCTGTGCAATAATCATATTAACCATTTCATCTGCAACCTGTACGTTAGAGCCTTCTAAGTAATACTGGCAGACCTTGCTTGTAGTTGTTCCATTGGTGCCTTCTAACATTGGGTCACCGGATGCAGCCGTCGGCTGTAATCTGCTGTAAGATAACTTCTCAAGCCCAGCCGGATTGTTAAACTGATAAATTCCAAAATACTGGTTCAAAGAAACATATTCATCATCCACCGTCATATATCCGATATCGCCGCTTTGTGAAAATATCATGCTTT
This sequence comes from uncultured Agathobacter sp., assembly GCA_944381555.1. Taxonomy (GTDB): domain Bacteria; phylum Bacillota; class Clostridia; order Lachnospirales; family Lachnospiraceae; genus Roseburia. Next base: position 15,069 of record CALWLL010000054.1, read on the forward strand.
CTGCGCTAACACCTTCCGGCACATAGATGGCATTGCCTTCCCTGTCTAGTACCGGACATCCTTCTACATCTGTAAGAAGCGTATTGCCATTGACATCCACCGCCCATGTAAAGTTGCCGTTTCTGGTATAATAAGTCTCTCCGTCTACGCCACGAATTGCAAAGAAACCATCGCCGTCAATTGCAAAGTCCGTTGCACTTTCGCTGGCATTTAAAGGTCCCTGTGTATACATGGATGTTGTAGAGGCAACTCTCGTACCAAGACCAACCTGTGCTCCTACCGGCTTTTCCTCTCCATTGGCAGAAGTGGTTCTTGTCTGGATTGTCTGATACAACAAAGATTTAAACTCTGTTCTGGTTGTTTTATATCCGTTTGTATTTACGTTTGATAAGTTGTTTGCTATTGTATCTACATTTGTCTGACTGGCCTTCATACCCGTAGCCGCAGTATATAATGATCTCATCATACTGTATATTCCCCCTTAGAATTACTGAACTTTACCAAGGTTTACTGTTGTTGCAAGTGTTTCATCAATGGATGTAATAACCTTCTGCCCTGCTTCGTATGCCCGCTGGATTGCAATCATGTCAACCATTTCATCTACCACGTTCACATTTGAGGTTTCTAACATTCCCTGACGAACCTTTGCGGTACTTTCCGTAATGACGCCGCCTTCTACAAGGTTATAGAGATTCTCTCCATATTTCTCAATATAGTCATAATCTTCAAAATCAACAACTCCGATCGTTCCGACCAATTCTTCATTCTGATAAATATATCCAAGCTCATCAACCGCAAACTGTGTCGTCGGATTTATACGAATATAGTTGGCTTCGTCCGGGTCCGCATTCTGCGCCCCCTGTGCATTTAATACATAATCGCCGTCTTTGGTTCTAAGATAACCCTCATTATCCACCACAAAGTTTCCATCTCTGGTATACTTCACAGAGGTTTCTCCGTCTTTGTTGGTAAAAGCAATCGCAAAAAAGCCTTCTCCATCAAGTGCGAAATCCGTTTCATGATCGGTTACTTCGAAGCTCCCAGATGAATAATCCGTATACACCTGTCCCAAATGGGTTACTAATGATACTTCACCGAGTTTCTGAGGGAGGCCATAATGCGAGGTATCCTTAATTTTAATCGCCAGTTCATCCGCAAATGTACGGGATGTCGTTCCCTCTTTCTTGTATGCAGTTGTATCTGCATTCGCAAGGTTATTGGTCAATATATCCAGACGATTCATTTCGTTTACCATCCCGGTGTGGGCGGTATATAACCCCTTAATCATATATAGCTCCTTTCTTTTGTAGTTCTTTATTATTTATTCGTCACGTTTTCCTGCCAGAAATTCCACATATTTTCCTGTACCAACAGCGACACAGGTCATCGGCTGCTCCGCAGTCATTGTATTAATTCCTGTGCGGTCTTCAATAAGTTCTTCCAGTCCGCGAAGCAATGCCCCGCCTCCGGTAAGAACAATTCCTCTGTCTGCAACGTCTGCTGCAAGTTCCGGCGGAGTTTTCTCCAATACGGAATGCACTGCTTCTACAATCTGAAGCGTTGGCTCACGAAGCGCCTCTTCTGTCTCTTCGGAACTTACGCTGATTGTTCTCGGAAGGCCTGTTACGAGGTTACGTCCTCTGACATCCATTGCCTCATTCTGCGCCAACGGATAACATGTACCGATTTTAATCTTAATATCTTCTGCCGTTCTTTCACCGATAAGCATATTATGTTTCTTACGCATATAGCGTACAATTGCTTCGTCGAAGTCATCTCCGGCAATTTTAATGGATGTACTTACTACAGTTCCTCCTAAAGAGATAACTGCAATATCTGTAGTTCCGCCGCCGATATCTACAATCATATTACCGCACGGTCTTGCAATATCAATGCCTGCGCCGATTGCCGCAGCGATTGGCTCTTCAATAATCTCAACTTCTCTGGCTCCTGCCTGATAAGTAGCATCTTCTACTGCTTTCTTTTCAACTTCTGTAGCACCGCTTGGTACGCATACGCTGATGCGGGGTTTACGGAAGGTCCTTTTTCCAAGCGCCTTCTGGATAAAATACTTAATCATTTTCTCTGTTACGGTGTAATCAGAGATAACACCCTGGCGAAGCGGTCTGACCGCTACGATGTTGCCCGGTGTTCTTCCAAGCATAAGTCTTGCCTCTTCCCCGATCGCTTTAATCTTGTTTGTGTCTCTATCGAATGCAACAACGGAAGGCTCTTTTAAAACAACGCCCTTACCCTTGAGATATACTAATACACTGGCGGTACCTAAATCAATACCAATATCGGAACCTAACATTCTAAAATTTTCTCCTTTCAAATCGTCATCTATAAATATTCAGTTCCACACCGCGTCAAACGGGTGCAAAACCGCAGTTAAACATATTTTTCCATACTTAGCTTTATTATATACAATTTGGGACATTTTTCAAACTATTTTTTCATATCTGAAGAAGAAAATTCATACACCCTGTTGCTGTTCCTGCTCGTTCTTTCCTTTGCTTTCTTACTTATTTGGCACTGTCAAGGGAATCTCAATCTTGTCAAACTCACCGCCCATCCTATTCATAATCTCAACACAATAATAGTCAACCCATGCTCCTACACCATTTTTCTCTTCTTCGGTATATCCATATTGTTTCATAAGGTCAACGTAATCCGGGCGCGGTGCTATAAGTGCTTCCACATAATAGTATTTCATTAATTCCTCATCTTGAAAAGTCTCTGTAAACTGTTCATATGTTCCTACAATTACACATTCTCCAACAAGCAGATATTCACTCTCGCATGCGAATGCAATCGTTTCTTCATACAAATTTTCATGATTATAGTAAGTGTACGGATAGTCCTCCAATACTGTAAAACCTTTTTCTTTCATAAGATTCACTATATATTCAATCTCATATGTACGGTTTCGAATCTTATATTCTTCATCACTTTCACCGGTTTCTCTTGGTACTGTTATTCTATCTTTTTCTCTTGCGGAAACCCTTACATAACATGTATATAAAGCGTTCTCGTCCTCTACATATTTTGACAGCATAAGCTGCACTTTTGAGTCATCCTGTATATCCTTTAATATCCCCATGTGTACCGCATTTGCAAAAATACCTCTTTCATTTCAACCAGATTTTCCGAAGTTTCTTCTTCGCTCTGACCGCTTTCATAGGAACCATAAGATTCACTTTCCTGCATCCTCCCATTACACCCCGCTACTGACATAGATAAACATAACAGGAGTAAAAAAATGATCGGTTTTTTCATAACTCTCCTCCTATCTCCACGCAATACCAAAATTAGTTACCCTTCCATCTGATGGTGCTTGCTTTAGAATTACTTCAATCGTATATGTTCCCGTCCCATAATCTCTTGGGTCAAATTCAATTACTTGCAAATTCGTTCCTGCCATATTTGAATCATTGTAAGTAGAATATACTAATGTACCACTTGCATTAAATACTTTAATTGCAATAACACCAATAGTTCCATCTGACAAGCCCGCGATTCCCCAATCATGAGGAGAACTCTCTGCAAATTCTATTTGCATGTGCAACTGCGATTCTCATACAAGTATCATTAGAAGTCACGGACATGCTATATGTTTTTTTATCTCCAACATTTATTAAAGCTCCTGTAGAACTTGAGAAATGTCTTTTATATATTGCCCTCAAAACTGAATAAGCATCTACTAATCCAGCACCATTCTTTTTAA
>CALWLL010000055.1 GCA_944381555.1 uncultured Agathobacter sp.
TGTCGGCTCCGGTGACGCGACTTTGTTCACTATAGAAAAATCGAAATTGGTGCAAACGATAGGGCAGTTTATCAAATGTTATAAGCTGCTTTATCGTTTACACCAACTTCGATTGGTTTCTAATCAATTTTTCAAACTCTATTATAGTCGCAACATCGAAGGAAATCAATCGTTTCCGCCATTCGCCATCAACGTTGAAAACACAGATTTTAGTTTAAGTCATCTATGAAAAAAGGACCCCAGAGAAAAATTTTAAAGAAATTTTGCAAATTTTTTGTAATCAGGTTTTTCGAACCCTAAGAACTAAGTGAAAGCTGAATATATCAGGTTTTAGTTTTTGGGGAAAGGAGGAAGACCTGTTGAGTAGAGAGCGTGTTTCACGAGAGGAACGAATGAGCCAGATTCAGGAAAAGTTAGAGGCTGGTGTCAGAGAAATCTTTGATTCGGAAAAGTATAAGGATTACATTTCGACAATGGCAAAGTTTCCACACTATAGCATTAATAACTGTATTCTGATTGTTTCCCAGTGTCCGGAAGCATCTCATGTATGCGGATATAAGAAGTGGCAGACAGATTTTAACCGTGTGGTAAATCGTAATGAGCACGGGATTATGATTATTGCTCCTATGACGTACAAGGCAGAGGTGGAAGAGGCAGTTTTTGATTCAGAAAACCATCCGGTACTAGATAGTAACGGAAAGCAAGTGACAGAGACAGTGACAAGAGAGTTTCAAGGTTTCAGACCAGCTTATGTGTTTGATGTGTCGCAGACAAGCGGAGACCCACTTCCGACACTTGCAACGATGTTAAGTGGTGGAGTAGAAGACTTTGAAAAGATGAAGGATATTCTGATTGCAATTAGTCCGGTGCCTATTTCTTTTGAAGAGATAACCGGAGGAGCGAATGGATATTTTAGTCCTGCCACTCAAAGCATTGTGGTCAAAGAAGGTATGTCAGAACTGCAGACCATAAAGACCATGATTCACGAAATCGCACACGCCACATTAGGACATGGAGGCAAGGATGACAAGTGGGATAGGGAAACGAAAGAAGTGCAAGCGGAATCTGTTGCATATTGGGTAACGCAGATGGTGGGGCTTGATACTTCGGATTATTCATTTGGGTATATATCCGGTTGGAGCAAGGACAGAGAAGTGACAGAACTTAAGGAAAATCTTGATTTGATAAAGACTATGAACTTACAAAGCAGCGATTGTATGAGTTTGAAGCAGATGAGAAGTTATGGCAATTTTTGATTAATGGCCTCGTCTATGACGAGATCATAAATAAGCAAGTAACATATCAGGTAATGGAAACGAATGATGGAATTATGTACCCGGATTGCTTTTTGGCAATGCAAGTATTGGAAAGATGAAACAGCTCCAAACTGCAGCTCATTTTCTGCGATACCAAATACGTGGAGCAGTGGCAATGGTACGGTTAGTTTCTCGGCACAGGATAAGGGAACCGGTATGTCTTCCATTACGCTAAAGAGATATTCCGATGTGACTAAGACATGGAGCGATATTAAGACATGGAATTATAGTGGAACGACAGGTGTTGTGACCGGAAATTACACAGAGACTGCAGAGGGTGTATTTTATTACAAGCTTGTATTAAAAGATGTGGCAGGAAACAGTTCGGAAAAAACATCTGCAACTATTTACCTTGACCATAGTAAGCCTGTAATTTCCGGATTAAATAACACAACTACAGATTGGACCAATGTAGCTCCGGTTATAAGTGTATCGGCAACGGACTATTTGTCGGGAACAACATATAATGGTTCGGGAGTAAGCTCTATTGTGATTAAGAATGATGCAGGAATAGTAGTGGCAAGTGGTACAAGTTCTGCAAGTTATACGCTAAAGGCATCAGATGAAGGAGTGCATACATGGACAGTAGTGGCTACGGACGGAGTGGGTTGGACGTCTTTAGGCAGCGTTTCGACAAAATATGACATTACAGCTCCGGGCATTGATGGAACGGAAGTAACATTAGTTTATAATGGAGAGGTGCTATCCGGATATTGTGAGGATAATATTATCGACCAGCATATTGATGATAAGGCATGGCGAAGTAGTAACTTACCAAATCAGACATCAGGACTTAAGAGCGTAATATTATATAGAGTCGTTGGAACAGAAAAGACCGTGATATATGGAAGTACAACAAGAGCGACTTTTAGTGCTTCCGATACCAATTCATCTTATGATATGTATTATGAGATAGGAGCAGATGAAAAAGATGCAGCTTATTATCTGATTGTTGTATCGGATCACGCCGGAAATGTCGCAAAGAAAAAGTTAATAAGCCAATATAGTTTACTAACTTGGTTCCATACGAGCATTGAGAGAAGCACTTACCGTTAGGTAGGTGCTTTTACAAAATATGAGAAAAAGGTTTTATTGTACAAATTGCTATATGAATTTAGAATGTGAAAGGATTATTTGTTGAAAAAATATATATTTGTATAGTTTTTTATGGAAAAAAAAGAAGAACAGTGTTATAATCAACATATGTCGGAAATGGAGGCGATAAAATGCCAAGACCACAAAGATGTAGGAGAGTCTGTAGTGAACCGGAATATTCCTGTTTTGAACCGGAAGGAGTTACAAATCCTGAAAGTGTGTTTCTTTCTGTTGATGAATATGAAGTGATAAGGCTTGTAGACTTTGAAAAACTAAGTCACGAACAATGCGCTGCAGTTATGGATATTTCACGCACGACAGTCACAGAAATATATGAAAGAGCAAGATATAAAATTTCGGACTGTATTGTGAATGGAAAACAATTAGTGATATCCGGCGGAAATTATAGAATCTGTAGCGGAAAACATAAAGCTTGTTGTGAAAGACCATGCCGGAGATATGCAGAAAATTCAGAAAAGAATATAATAGCGAAGGGACAGAAAGATATGAAGATAGCAGTAACTTATGAAAACGGAGAAATTTTTCAGCACTTTGGACATACAGAACAGTTTAAGGTATATGAAGTAGAAAATGGTGAGATTGTAAAAGCAGAAGTAATGGATTCTAATGGAAGCGGTCATGGAGCACTGGCGGGCTTGCTTTCGGATTCAGGCATTGAGGTTCTGATTTGTGGTGGAATCGGAGGCGGAGCACAGATGGCTCTTGCAGAAGCTGGCATCAAGCTTTATGGTGGAGTGTCCGGTAATGCAGATGAAGCAGTTCTTGCTCTAATTAATGGAACACTTGGATATAATCCGGATGTACGTTGTGACCATCATGACCATGAGCATGGAGAAGGTGGACATACCTGTGGCAGTCATGGTTGTGGAAATAACTGTCATTAATCTATGTTGATGCTGGATGGGATGAAGGATGGATATTAATGAACTAGTAAAGCAAATACCTTTTTGGAATAATCTTGTGGATGAAGAGAAAACACAGCTGTTAAGTGGTGTTGTTTTACGCGTGTATAAAAAAGATTCCTATATTTATGGAACAACCGATGCATGTCTTGGAATGATTTATGTACAAAAAGGTTCTATACGAGTTTATATCACAAATGAAGAAGGACGAGAGATTACTTTGTTTCATATTGGAAGCGGAGAATGTTGCATTATGTCAGCTTCCTGCGTGATAACAGGAATATCATTGGATGTTCAGCTACTAGCGGAAGAAGAGACTGAGATTTTGGCAATTCATTCCGGCATGATTCAAAAACTGATGGATAGCAATATTTATGTGAGATGTTTTGCCTATGAACTTGCGACGAAAAGATTCTCTGACGTGGTATGGGTGATGCAGGAAATATTGTTTGCAGGATTTGATGTGAGAATGGCAAGATTTTTACTGTCTGTTTATGAAAAAACCGGAGAAAAGAAGATTCAAATGACACAGGAAGCCATTGCAAAAGAAGTCAATTCAGCAAGAGAGGTAGTGGCGAGAATGTTGAAACAATTTGCTTCAGATGAGTTAATAGAGCTTAACAGAGGTGCGATTCTTATAAAAGATTTTGAAGGTTTGAAAAAAATAATTGAATAATGAGACTCAGTCACAGAAGAGAAAACTCCTACTGTATATAATGAAGTTAGAAATCAGGAATGATTACTGAAATTAAAAAAAGGAGGACTAACAAATGGCTGAATTAAAAATAACAAGAGAAAATTTTGAAAATGAAGTGATGAAATCCAATATCCCGGTACTGATTGATTTTTGGGCACCTTGGTGTGGACCATGCCGGATGATGGGACCAATTATTGAACAGCTGGCAGAGGAGTATGAAGGAAAAGCAAAAGTCGGTAAAGTTAATGTGGATGAGGAGGGTGAATTATCACAGGCGTTTGGAGTGATGAGCATTCCAACCATT
>CALWLL010000056.1 GCA_944381555.1 uncultured Agathobacter sp.
ATATGGTTCTTACAATAATTATCTTTATTGCGAAGAACACGGTATGGAGAATAGGTCTATTAAAGTGTCTCCAAAAATGATAGAAATACCTTGGATATACCAAAGAAGCTCCTGCCGTGCAATGCGCAGCAGGAACTTCTTATTTTAGGGGAGTTTTTTTACAGCCCCTATGTAACTTATATTATAATGAGACAACAACTTTTGCTTTTGCACAAGAAGGTAAATCCACTTCGTTTTTAGAAATGCTCAATATGAATTTTACTTTGAATTTCTCACTGATAACATCCAGCTTTTCGATGGCTTTAGTAATTTCTTCTTCTGTCTGAACATCTGCAACTGTAAGGAAACTGTCAAGATACATTTCTTCAAGATCATTGTCCTGTGAAATAATTCCGCAAATAAATCCTAAGAATTCTTCACAACCGGTAACCGGATAATCCATAACATTGATAAGGCGAACTTTATTATTCAGTTCATACATATGCTTCTGGCTCTTATCTAAATAAACAACATTACCATTCACTGTCTGAACCGCTGCATTTACCTTTCCTAAAAGTTCTTTTGTTTTTCCTTTTCCTTTTTCACCACATATGATCTCGATCATGGCAAGTCCCTCCTAGAAAATAAATTGTATTGTCAAAATATCCAAAAAGCATTTCTGAATTAAGTTAATTATAGAATAAATGCACAGAAAATTCAATCCTTATTTCGCAAATCGTGACAAAATTTGATTCATTAATAAATATAAATTATGTCTTCCGTCTGCTTTAAAAACAATACTGATAATCTCCTCTCCCTCTGGATTTTTGGAATAAAGAACCAGACAATATCCGGCAGCGCCCGTTGTACCTGTCTTTCCGCCAATAACCTCAAAGCCCTCCGGCTCGTCTGCTCCTCCTGTATGGTAGCGGTTATTGCTGGAATATGTTTTTTCAATCACATTACCATTTTCGGCAGTATAAATAACACTTTTTGTTTTGCTTCCAATGATTTCCACAAACAATGGTTCTTTTAACGCAGCGTTAAAAATCAGATACATATCATAAACGGTTGTGTAATGATTCTCATCAGGAAGACCGCTTGGGTTGATAAAATTACTTTTTGTGGCGCCAAGATCATGTGCTGTTTGTGTCATCACTTTTGCAAAGGCTTCTATGCTTCCGGAATGATGCTCTGCCAATGCTTCTGCTGCATCATTTCCACTCTCTAACATCATACCATAGAGCAAGTCATGGACACTGATGTTATCACCCTTTTTCAAACCACATATAGAAGAATCATCTGCCTGATCCACAGCCGATTCGCTTACGGTAACAATGGCATTCAAATCACAATCCCTGATGATAATATATGCAGTCAGAATTTTTGTAGTACTGGCAGGATAAAGCTGTGTAAAAATATTTTGACTATATACGACTTCCTGCGTAGTCAGATTAAATGCGCCCGCTCCCTGTGCAACCTGCGAATCCGTTTCATCGGTCCCAAAATTGATGGAATTGGTAACACATAAATCTTTTGCAAAAAAACTGGTATTTACTGTGGTTTGAATACTATTTGTATAGGAGTTCCCATATGAATACGCATCATATGGATTGCTCGGGGAACTTTTCCCCGTATTGATATTGCATCCACTAACAAAAATAGCTGCTGTGCAAAAGATACACAGCAGTTGCTTCATGTGGGCATTATTTATACATTTCACGCCACTCTAAATCTCCTCTGTCTAATGATTTTATCAATAATTCCGCTGTAGCAAGATTTGTTGCTAACGGAATAACATGTTCGTCACATAATTTTAAAATATTGTCCACATCCGGTTCATGAATTCTTTTTGTAAGCGGATCTCTTAAGAAAATAACAAGATCTATCTCATTATGCTCAATCTGCGCACCAAGCTGCTGGGTACCGCCTAAATGCCCGGCCAGATATTTGTGAACAGAAAGATTTGCTGCCTCTTCAATTAATCTTCCGGTTGTTCCGGTTGCATAGAGTTCGTTCTTGGCAAGAATTCCTCTATATGCAATACAAAAGTTCTGCATCAGTTTCTTTTTTGCATCATGTGCGACAAGCCCGATATTCATTAAATAAACGCCTCCTCTATTAGTATTTTTTCGACTGTAAACCAACATTTAGAACAATTCCGATTCCAATATATAAAGACACAACGGAGGAAAGACCGTAACTTACGAATGGCAATGGAATACCTGTATTAGGCATTAAGCCCGTATTTACACAAATATTTACAAAGCTCTGAAAACCAATCAGCGCTGCCATACCGCAGCAAATAAGTCTTCCTGCAAGATCTTTTGCGCGGCTTCCAATATAAATACATTCGACAACGATCAGTAATAATAAAATAATAATTGCTGCACAGCCAACAAAACCTAACTCTTCTCCTGCTACCGCAAAAATGAAGTCAGTCTGAGGCTCAATAATAAAATCTGCATTTTTCATAGAAGTCGCTTCAGAATTATTAAGTCCTTTTCCCCACAACTGTCCAGATCCAATTGCCATAATGGAATTTTGCTGCTGCAAAGCCAACTCCGAGAATCGTGGATCGGTTGGATATAACCAGGCCAGAATCCGTTTAAGCTGATATGGAACCTCTGTGTCTGTTGACTGCGCTAACTGTATAACATAGGTCAACAACAATACTACCGAAGGCACAGCAATTGCGAGAACGGTTACAATTATTTTATAACTTAATCCGGCAATAAACAAGAGTACAACGAAAATAATTGCTGTAACAATTGTTGTAGACAAATCCGGCTGTTTAAATATCATTGCAAGCGGAATCCCGGCCAGAATAAAGGATGCGCCCAGTATTTTTACCGTATTCAGATTCTCATTATATTTCATAAAGAAATATGCAAAGAAAACAATGATGGCAAGCTTTGCTAATTCCGAAGGCTGGAACTGGATGCCTGCAATTTTAATCCAACGCGTTGCACCGCCTCGGGTTACACCATTTAGTAAAACCCATGCCAGCAGTACAATCATTGCCGCATAATACAGCCACGGAAACTTAAGTAAAAAGGAATAGTCGATTAAGGACACAACCACCATGATAACCAGTCCCATGATGAAACCGAGTATCTGTTTATTCTGAACAGATGGCTGTGCGCTGCCAATGAGCATGATTCCAATTATAGTTAGCAAAGATACATATAAAATTAATTGAAAATGGTAATTCTTTAGTTTATAACGCTTTAACATTTTATACTCTCTTTTGGTTCTGCTTTAAAGTAATTCGAATTTCAAACAAATCAGCAGGCGTATCAAAATATCTGCTGACCAAAGCTGAAATTTCTTTTTTTAATTGAGCAATATCTTTTGAAGAATATTCCAGAGTATCTGACTCCATCATAATTTTTAATCTCTCTTTTGCGATAGAAGAATAATCACTCTTATGAAAAATCATATGCATACGCTCCTTCTGCACAACTACAATCTGTAATCATTTGTTTTGATAAGTACATAAACCGCCTCGTTGCCTTAGAATGCATGGTCACAACCGGAATCCCTTTGTTTTGGCTGATAATTACTTTATAGTCATGAGGAATTGTTCCAAGTACCGGAATATCGAAGAGTTCTTCAATATCGTTTTTGGAAAGCATATACTTTTTGCGTACTAATTTTTCATCATATTCGTTGATGATCAGCTCAACCTTATTGATTTTGGTTCCATTCAAAAGATGCAGCACCCTGCTGGCATCCTTTACCGCTGAAATGTGCGGTGTGATAAGTATAATAGCTCTGTCTGCAACAGAGGTTGCAAAATGAAAGCCCTGGTCGATTCCGGCAGGACAATCAATCAGGCAATAGTCAAATTCTGACTTTAACTGCTCGGTTAAGATTGCAAATGCCCTTTCATATTGCCCCAGCGGAACGTTCTTTAGTGATGCCGGAATCAGAAAAAGATTCGGGAACCGCTTGTCCTTGATCAACGCCTGATTCAATCGGCATCGGTTTTCTAAAAGGTCCAGAAGATTATAATTGATTCTATCCTCCAATCCCATAACAACATCTAAATTTCGAAGCCCCATGTCTGTATCCAGCATAACGACTTTTTTATCTAACTGTGAAAGTCCTGCTCCAATGTTAGCAATTGTTGTTGTCTTGCCAACACCGCCTTTTCCTGAAGTGAAAACGATGATTTCACCCATGAAAATAAACCTCCTGTTAGTCTGTAATATCATTATCAGAAGAGCTGTTTACACCCTCTGCATTTAACGCTAAGATTTCATCTAATGTCTGCACACCGAAGTATACAGAAAGAATATTTTTGGAAACCATTGCAGCATTGTTTGATGTATAACCATAGGCAATACGCGTTGCAATAGAAATTTCCGGATTCTCATATGGAGCATATCCGACAAATAATGCGTGGTTCGGTCTGGTACTTATCTGCTGTGCAGTACCGGTCTTGCCCGCAACATTGATAGAAAAATTCTTAAAATAGCTCTTATTCTGGCACACCAGATTCATACCGTAACGAATATCATTCCACTGTGCTTCGGATAATGTAGAAGAAATATCTTCATATTGCGGAGTATATTGTTCCAAAACATTACCATTACAATCCACAATTTTACTCATTAGCTGATATTCATATAATTTTCCGGATGAAACGGCTGTAACATACCGGGATAATGCTGCGGTTGTAATATTGTTGTTACTCTGTCCGATAGCCGCCATGACCGGATACTGTGTTGCAATGGTAGAGGTCGATTCTGCAATTTCAAGTCCGGTTTTTTTGTCCAAACCAAAAATGGAAGCATATTCTTTGATATGCGAAATACCGTTTGCATCATTGTACACCCCTGTATTTTTGGTGCTTAAGCGATATCCGGTATCATAAAAATACACGTTACAGGAATCTCTGATTGCTTCTACTAAGGTTTCTGACTTATGCGTCCCTCCCGGATAAATCCAGCATTCCGGTTCATTATCTACCAACAGGAATTTACCCGTACATTCCAGAACGGATGAACTTGTAATAACACCTTCTGCCAGTCCGGCAGTCGCAGTTACCATTTTAAAAGTTGAACCCGGAGCCGTTCTTTCCTGCGTTGCATAATTCCACTGTGGATTAGAGTTATCATCATTTAATTTTGCAAAGTATTCAGCATCTACACCATTGGCAAGCATATTGTTGTCATAACCCGGATAACTTACAAGCGCCCGCACCTCACCGGTATTGGTATCTGTAATGACACAGGAGCCCGTACACGGGTCAAGCGCTAACTGCGCAGGCGTAATTTCGAGATAATTGATTTTTTCTAGAAGAAAATCGGCTGGCTTAATATCACCTTCATTCAGTTTATCATAGGCAGTATTATCAAAGTCTAATACTCCCTGATCAAATAATAAAATACACAACTGTTTTCCAGTGATTTCGTTCTTGTCAATCATATATTTATATACACATTTTGCAAATTCTTTATCTTTTACCGCTTCTTCAAAAATCAAATTACATACTGCATCATAAATTTCAGAAGTATCGGCATATTTTGAATCAACATCTAATACACTGATATCAATCCACTGTTTAGAAATACAATAAGACAAATATTCTTTTGGACTGATTTTACCGTCACGCCATTTTACATAAACAGAATCGGATGTATCAATTTCCGAAGTAAGAAGCACCTGTTCTTCCTTTAGCAAAGAAATCACATAGGTAAAATAATCCAGTAATTCTTCTGACATATCATTATTTATAAGAGGATTTGTAGAATAAAGCTGTGCTTTAATCTCAGAAATGGCAGAACTCTGCTCTTTTACAAATTCTGCATATACCGCCTGTTCCACAGCAGATGCATCCTCCTCTTCAAATTTGGTAATGTCAATCACATTATTATCAATTAAAGCAAAGTATACGTCCTTGATAGGAATATTGCCGCTTTTAATATTGGAATACACAATACCTGCAATTTCCTGCTCTAATAATAGATACACGGATTTTTGCAGTTCGGCGTCAATAGATAGATATAGGTCGCTTCCCGCAACCGGTTCCGTTGAACTGACAACTTCGCTGATCCGTCCAAATTTATCTACATATACAACCTGCTCTCCGTTAGAACCTCTTAAATAAGACTCATAATACTGCTCCAGACCGGACTTACCAACTACATCATCTCTGCTATAGGAATCGTCTGTAGCCGACAGTTTTTCATACTCCGACTCGGAAATTTTACCTGTATATCCGATAATGGATGCAAAATAAAGACTCTCATCATACTTTCGAATTGTAGTTTCACGAACTTCAACCCCTATCATTTCATGCATATGCTCGTTGATATATGCTACTGATTTATCAGATACATCTTCTGCTATCGTAATCGCGTTATAACGCGAATAGACTGTAGACTTCATAGCATAACGGATAACTGCAATTTCATAAGAGATTTTCTGACTGTACTGCCCGGTCAAACCAAAGGAATCAAACAGATATTCCATGACCTGCTCCGCAGTCGCAGTTGCTTCGTTAAACCCAAACTCATCATTATAGCTTAATTCAGAATAAGAGGATTCGCCAAAAACGTCTGCCAGAAATCGGCGAAGCTGCGTTCCGCTGACATTATAGCTATAGGTTCCGTCTTCGTTTAAATCTATTTTAAAGTTGTTATAAATAGTTTCTTCATTTTCTGCCAGCATTTCAACAATATCGGCAAGCTGCGGATTTAACACTTCATTCTTTTCACGGGTGCTATCGTATTTTCCACTATCCGATATGGTAATCGAATATGCCAGCTCGTTATATGCTAGCAGTTTTCCATTTACATCATAGATGTTTCCCCGGGTTGCATCAACCGCCAGCGTTTTTTCGATACGCAGTTCAAAGTTATCCTGATACATCTGGCCATTTACTATCTGCAAAGAAAAAACACGCATCAAAATAATGCCAAACATCAATACCATAGCGGTAGAAAGTACAAATAATCTCGATTTGAAGAAACGCTTTAAAAAATCTTTAATATCATAAATCAAATTTTATTGATCTCCTTTTCTCATATGCTTCCAATTTCTGATTTACCTTAAGCAGAATGAAGTATAAGAAAATGGTAATTACCATTGTATATACCAATTCTGGAATAATAATTGCCAGTAAATAATATCCGAAGTCAAATCTGCTTCTAAACAAAAACATAAATATATAGATAAACAGATTCACAAGTAAATCGCTTCCTCCAATCAAAACCAACGGAAGTTTAATATCTTCAGGATAAAACCGTTTTTGGAAAAAGCCGTTTATATATCCGACATACATATATAGTAAAGCATATACGCCTAAATAATGACCGAAAAAAATGTCCATAAGAAGACCGCAAAAAAAGCCAATATACATTCCTTCGCGCTTTCCTCTCATAAATCCAAACGCGGAAACGACAATAATCAACAAATTTGGTGAAATATTGGCGAAAGAAAAAAACTGAAAAGTTGTAGTCTGTAGTACAAAGCATATAGAAATGATAATAAATAAAACAATTTTCCTTAGCATTTTATTCTCCGGTTTCTTTTAACTTTGTAATTACTAAAACATCTTCGAGATGTTCAAAGTCAACAACAGGCGTAATCGTCCCTGTCTTTGTCAGGTTATTGGAATTTTTTTCAATGCTTGAAATATATCCGATTAAAATCCCCTGCTGGTACTGGTCTGAAACATAAGAAGTCACAACGGGGTCTCCGACCTTAACCTGATCATCTTCGTCCTTTAAGCCTGAAAAACTGATTACCATAGACTCATTCATGGATTGCAGATTCCCGCTGACGTTAAAATTATCTCCGGTTGTGGCAATCATGGCGCTCACATTTGAAGAATCGTCAATAATGCTTCTTACCTTCGCATAATTCGGGCCAACATCTGTTACAATGCCAACCAGACCGCTTCCGGCAATCACATTCATCCCTGCTTCGATTCCATCTTCGCTTCCCCTGTTAATCGTAAACGTAGAAAACCAGTTTCCACTATCCTTTGCTATCACGCTGGCTGCTACTTTTTCATAAGATGGATATTTTTCGTCCAAGGCTAATAATTCACGAAGATTTTCTAACTCATACTGGCTTAACTTGCTGTCGGTTAAGAGTTTTTGCAATTCATCTACCTGAGCCTGCAATTCTTCATTTTCCTTTAAAACATCTGACAATGTACGGAAATCATTAGCTTTATCAAAAATCCACGCACCCGTATTGTTAATACCTTGCTGCATTGGAACAAATACATATCCTGCAATGGTCTTTAACGGACCGCCGTTTATGTTAAACACAAGACTAAAGAAAATAGCCAGAACGCATACGGCAGATAATATGAAAAGCATATGCCTTGATTCAATTTGTTTTTTCTTGATATTACGAAATGTCCTCATAAAACCTCATTATTTCTTGATGGTAAACGGTAATTTTCTGAATTTGGAATCCGAAACAATTTTTACCAGACCGCGTACTGCACTTTCTTCCGGTGCGCTTGTGGTATTTACCTTAATGTTTGTGATTTCTTCAAATAATTTATCAAGATTATGAATCATGGAACCCCCACCTGTAATATAAATGCCGGAATGAATAATATCCTTGGCTAATTCCGGTGGAGTTCTCTCTAAAATCATCTTGATGGACGTGCAGATAGATTCTAAGTGGCTCTTCATAGCTTCATATACAACCTCTGCACTAATCTCCATTTCAATCGGAAGACCGCTTACAAGATCGCGTCCGACGATTTTCATGGTTTCCATGCGCCCAGGAAGACCCGAACCTATGGTTTCTTTTAATGCTTTGGCCGTTTTCTGGCCAATTACAAGATTAAATTCCTTACGGATATGACTGATAATTGCTTCGTCAATTCGATTTCCGCCTAAATGCAGCAGGTCGCTTAATACCAGTCCGCCCATAGAAATAATTGAAATTTCTGTAGTGTCTGCACCTATATCTACAACCATTACACCTGTTGGCTGGTTTACGTCAATACCAAGTCCTACTGCATCTGCAATCGGTTTTTCACAAAGCAGAATGCTCTTTGGACGCAGCTTGTTCTTATAAAACATATCATAAAATGCGCGCTTTTCTACGTCGGTAATGTCTGTCGGTACAGCAACAACAAACTCGGAGCCTCGGATTTTACTCTTCATTTTTTCTTCTAAGAAGGTAACAATCATGGTCTGAAGATAATTATAATCTGCAATTACACCGCTTACTACCGGGAAAACTACCTGAATAGATTCTGGAGCCTTCTCATACATTGCATATGCCGCGTCTCCATACGCATAAATCTGATTTTTATTAATGATTGCAACGGTATTCTTCTCTTTTAGAATTTTACCGGTCGCCTTACAAAACACTTTGAAATTACAAGTTCCAAGATCGATACCATAGACATTGTTATTCATAGTCACTCTCCTCTTTTTTCTGCTGTCCGGAAAACACTTTTACATCTTCCTGTTTTCATAAAAACTATAATATTTATTGTCTCCAATAATAATATGATCTACCAATTCCAATTCTAAAAGCTGCGCACCCTTTTTTATCCGTAAAGTGATACGGATGTCATCTTCACTTGGCGTCGGGTCTCCGCTTGGGTGATTATGAATCAAAACAAACAGCACTGCATTATAATCCATCGCATGTCTGAAAATGTCCCTGGGTGATACATAGGCGTAATTCACACTGCCTTTTGATATCATGACATCTCCAAGGAATTTGCACTTTGCATCAAAAAAAGCTGCTGTTAATACTTCTTCTTTGCGGTGACGTAATTGCTCCATATAATAATCTGCGATGGAGTCAGGCTTGTCCATTCGAAAATCATAGCCGCTTTGTGTGCGTGCAATCCTTCTTGATAATTCTGCGACCGCTTTTAACTGAATTGCTTTTACCCTTCCAATGCCGGAAAATTTTAGCAGATCATGATAAGATAAATCATATAGATTCAGCAAATTATTATGATTCCCCTGCAAAATCCTCCTCGCAATATCCAGTGAATTTTCTTTTGCGGTACCAGTCTTTAGTATTATAGCGACCAGCTCCGCATCAGATAAATGCTCCTCTCCGCATTTTAGGAATTTCTCATACGGCCGTTCTGATTCCGGTAGATTTTTCATTGTAAGATGTTCTGACATATTTTCCTTTCCATTCTCCCGAATCGCATATGTCATAAAACATAAACATCAATCATTTAATTTTAGCATAATTCATCTAACTTAACAAGTTTCCGCTCATAAAGTTTCTGTAAACTCATAAGAATACCTGTTTTTGCATGATACCAGGTCAATCCACCCTGAAAATATACTGCATATGGCTCTTTTATAGGACCATCCGCAGACAGCTCAATGGAAGACCCCTGCACAAACGCGCCTGCCGCCATTATCACGTCGCTGTCATATCCTGGCATCGCCCATCCTTCCGGTATCACATAGCTGTCAACCGGAGCCGCAGCCTGAATACCCTCGCAGAAGGCACACATTGCTTCTTTATTGCCAAATTCTACAGCCTGAATAATATCATGGCGTGACTGCGTACTGTTTGGAACTACTTTAAAACCGAGTTTTTCATAGATATTGGCTGCAAAGACTGCTCCCTTTAAAGCGCCTGCCGTGACAGTTGGCGCAAGGAAAAAGCCCTGATAAAAGGATTGCATAATGCCTAAGGATGCTCCAACCTCTTTTCCAAGTCCCGGTGAGGTAAGCCGGTAAGCTGCATTTTCAATACATTCCTTCTTTCCGCAGATATAGCCTCCAATCGGTGCAAGTCCGCCGCCCGGATTCTTAATCAACGAGCCAACTATCATGTCAGCCCCAACCTCTAACGGTTCCTTTTCTTCTACAAATTCCCCATAACAGTTGTCAACCATACAGATAACGTCCGGTTTTATATTCTTAATAAAAGAAATCAGTTCACCGATTCTGTCTACGGAAAGCGTCGGACGTGTTGCATAGCCTTTTGAACGCTGGATGGTTACTAATTTCGTTCTTTCATTTATCACATTTTGAATGCCATCCCAGTCAAACCCTCCATCTGCAAGCAGGTCAACCTGTGCATAAGTAATGTTGTATTCTGCAAGAGAGCCTCTGGATGGACGAATGCCAATGACCTCTTCTAAGGTATCATAGGGTTTTCCTACCGGGGATAATAGCTCATCGCCAGGCCTTAAATTGGACAAAAGCGCTAAAGCCAATGCATGGGTTCCACAGGTAATCTGCGGACGGACCAGTGCATCTTCCCCTTTAAAGGTATCTGCATAAACCTTCTCTAAGGTATCACGCCCCAAATCATTATATCCGTATCCGGAGGACTGGTTAAAGCATTCTGCGCTTACCCTGTTCTTCTGCATAGCGCAAAGCACCTTTAACTGATTTGCCTCCGCAATTGCATCAATCTTTTCAAATCTGGATTTTAACCCGTTTTCTATCTTTTCACCAAAAACAATGACCTCCTCCGATAGTCCAAGCTGTTTGTACTGTTCCAACAAAAACTGATTCATAATTCAACGTTACTCCTTAAGTATTCCTTTTGCATTTAAAATGCGGCACATATCCTCTAATACCGCAGCTTCATCATACTTGTAAGCGGCTTTATCCAGCCATAAGACATCACGCTCCCTGCGGAACCAGGTAAGCTGGCGTTTTGCAAAATGTCTTGTTTCCCGCTTAATAATATAGACAGCCTCTTCCAGAGAACACTTCCCATCCAGATAGTCTAAAATCTCCTTATACCCTAAGCCCTGCATGGATACCATACCGCGATGAAACCCCATAGCTTTTAATTTCTGAACCTCGGATAAGAGTCCCTGCTCCATCATAATATCGACACGCTTATCAATACGTTTGTAGAGATTTGCTCTGTCATCCGTAAGGACAAAATAAGCAAAATTATAGGGAGAGTCCTTCTTTTGCTCTGCCTCATTATGCTCAGAAATCGGTTTTCCTGTCAGCTTATAAAATTCCAAAGCGCGAATAACGCGTTTTACATTATTGGCATGGATTTTCTCTGCTGATACGGGATCGATTTCCTGTAAACGGGCATGTAATGCTTCGTTTCCATGCTCTTTTGCGAAGCGTTCCAGCTCATTTCGATACGCTTCATTACAATCCTGATTGTCAAAGTCTATATCATACAAAAGCGCCTGAATATAAAAGCCCGTTCCTCCCACAATGATTGGAATCCTGCCGCTTGCATAGATTTCATTTAAGGCAGATTTTGCCATCTGCTGAAAACGGACAATATTAAATTCCTCCGATGGCTCTAGTTCATCTATCAGATAATGCTTTATGCCACCCATTTCTTCCGGCATGATTTTTGCAGAGCCGATGTCCATGTATTTATATACCTGCATGGAGTCCGCAGAGATGATTGCACCGTTTACTCTCTTTGCAAGCGCAATCGACAATGCAGTTTTTCCCACAGCCGTTGGCCCGGATAAAATAATCATTGGCTTTTTTCTCATCAGATAATCCTCTTAAATTTTTTCTCAATCTCGTATTTTGTCATAGAAATAATGGTCGGTCTTCCGTGTGGACAGTTATACGGATTTTCCAATGTCAAAAGCTCCGTTACAAGCGCATCAAACTCGCTGTAGCTTAAGGTCTGATTTCCTTTCACGGCAGCTTTACAAGACATGGAAGCGACTTTTTCCAGTATCAGTTCGGGTGTTTCCCTGCCGGAAAGGTTCGAAAAATCATCCAGCATCTCAATAAACAATTCTTTCATATCCATATGGAATAAATTATCCGGAATCGCGCTTATCATATATTCCTTTCCGCCAAAACTTTCCACGACATATCCCATTCGCTCAATCTGTTCTCTGTATTTTTCCAGCATCAGAATCTCAGCAGCGTCCAGACTTAGGATAATTGGAGGGCTGATTGCCTGAGACGTAAACTCCTTCTCTTTTAAACCTGCCATCGTACGCTCGTATAATACCTTCTCATGCGCTGCATGCTGGTCAATGATAAACAGTTTATCCTCAAATTCAACCAGCCAGTACGTTTTAAAAAGCTGCCCTATGATACGATGCTTTTTCTTCGCATCCTGTGTAAGAAATTCACTGCTTAGGGATTCTAAGGTAATATTTTCATAAACCGGATGTTCTGCCATTTCTTTCTCATTGGAAACCGCAGCAGTTCCGGAGCCAAAAGCACGTTCCCGAATGGCGTTTGCAGCGGAATCAGAGTTTTTATTTTCATGAAAATATTCTGGATATTTTACTTCATAAGGGCTGTCCCTTCGAACTGCATCACGGACTTCATTCAATCGGCGTTTTTCAAAAGGTTCCGGAATCGCTTCCTTATATTCGCGCACAATTGCGGCAGACTTCTTTTCTTCCGCTACGGGTACTTCCGGAATCATCTCTGTGTGTGTGAGCACTTCATATAAACCATCACAAAGCATCTGATATACTTGGATATTGTTATCAAACCGCAGTTCCATTTTGGTGGGGTGTACGTTTACATCAAGACTTTCCTTTCTGAATTCAAAGTAAAGTACGCAGAATGGATACTGGTGCTGCATCAGAAAACTCTTATATGCTTCTTCGATAGCTTTTGAAAGTAAACTGCTTTTTATGTAACGGCCGTTTATAAAATAAATTTCATAATTTCGGTTTCCTCGTGTAATGACAGGCTTTCCGATGTACCCGGTTACAGAAAACAGTTCGTTTTCCAGATTTACGGGAATCAGCGAGGCAGAAATATCCCTGCCGAATACATGATAAATCAAATCCTTTACATTTCCGTTTCCGGAGGTATGCAGCTTCGTCTGGTTATTCTGGATAAACTTAAAGGAAATATCTGGATGAGAAAGCGCCAGTTTCTCTGCCATGTCTGCAATATAAGCCCCTTCTGTCTGCGCAGATTTTAAAAACTTCTTACGCGCCGGCGTATTATAAAATAAGTCCTTAACCAAAAACGTTGTTCCGTCAGGTGCGCCGATTTCTTCTAGGGAAACCTCTTTTGAACCTTCAATCAGATAACGGACTCCCGTAAGGGAATCCGGTGTTTTGGTAATCAGTTCTACACGGGAGACCGCTGCAATGCTTGACAAAGCCTCCCCCCTAAAACCAAGCGAGGCAACGCATAGAAGATCCTCTACACTACGGATTTTGCTGGTAGAATGGCGTAAAAAAGCTAGTGGAACCTCTGCTTTTTCAATTCCGCATCCGTTATCGGAAATACGGATAAGGCTGATTCCGCCATCTTTAATCTCAATGGTAATTGCAGTTGCTTTTGCATCAATCGCATTCTCTACTAGTTCCTTTACAACAGAGCTTGGTCTTTCCACCACCTCTCCTGCCGCAATCTTATCAATGGTATCCTGATTTAATAGGGCAATTTTTGACATATCTGTAACCTTTCTACCAACGGTTTTTCACTTTATTCTGCAATTCATAGAGCTTGTTAAGTGCGTCTAATGGCGTCATGTTTCCAATATCCACATTTTTAAGCTCCTCAATAATCGAATCATCACTAATCGTATCAAATAAGGACATCTGTGATAAATCCACTTCATCCAGATGTTCTTTTTTCTTCTTTTTCGATGCATTGTCCACAGAAATATTACGGACAATCTCTGTAATATCGTTTGCAATCAATTCATTTACAATTTCTTTGGCTCTCTCAATAACGCTGTCCGGTAATCCGGCAAGTTTTGCCACCTGAATACCATAACTCTTATCCGCACCGCCTTTTATAATCTTTCGCAGGAAAACAATGTCATCGCCTTTTTCTTTTACCGCAATGCAATAATTGTTTACTCCGTTTAATTTGCCCTCTAACTCCGTTAATTCATGGTAGTGGGTTGCAAACAGGGTCTTTGCACCAATAAGTTTCGTGTTGCTGATATGCTCCACGACAGCCCATGCAATGCTCAAACCATCAAACGTACTCGTCCCTCTGCCAATTTCATCTAAAATCAAAAGGGAATTGGATGTGGCGTTACGCAGGATGTTTGCCACCTCGTTCATTTCCACCATAAAGGTACTCTGGCCGGATGCAAGGTCATCCGATGCACCCACACGCGTAAAAATACGATCCACAATCCCAATATTTGCCGAAGATGCAGGCACAAAGCTTCCAATCTGCGCCATTAGTACAATAAGTGCCGTCTGGCGCATATAAGTAGACTTACCTGCCATGTTCGGTCCTGTAATAATTGCAATACGGTTGTTGTGGTTGTCCAGATAGGTGTCATTATCAATGAATAAATCATTGGTAATCATCTGCTCAACAACAGGATGTCTTCCGTTTTTAATATCTAAGATTCCGCTTTCGTTAATCCTTGGTTTGCAGTAATTGTTACGGCTTGCCACAAGCGCTAAGGATGCAAAAACATCAATCTGCGCGATTACTTTTGCAGTTTTTTGGATTCTTGCCACATTTTCTCCAATATGATCCCTTATTGCTTTAAAGAGTTCATATTCCAAAGAAGTAAGGCGTTCCTCCGAGCCTAAAATGGTATCCTCTAACTCTTTTAATTCCGGGGTGATATAACGCTCCGCACCGGTAAGGGTCTGTTTACGGATATAATAATCCGGAACCATATCTTTAAAAGAATTGGTTACTTCCAGATAATACCCAAATACCTTGTTATATTTGATACGCAGATTTTTGATTCCGGTTTTTTCTCTTTCCTGTGCTTCTAACTGTGCCAGCCATGTCTTTCCTTCTGTCTTGGCAAGGCGCAGGCGGTCGACCTCTTCATGATAGCCATCCCGGATAATATCTCCGTCCCGCATGGAAATCGGCGGTTCTTCCTGTATGGATTTGCATAAAAGGTCATATAGATCACGCAGATCATCAAAGTTATCCCGGATTTCATTTACCAAATCCCCCGATAAATCGCCTAACAGCATAAAAATCGCGGGAAGCATCTGAAGAGAATTGCGAAAAGCGATCAAATCTCTCGGATTGGCAGTCTGATAGGTAATTCTCGTAATCAGACGCTCTAAATCGTAAATAGGATTGAGATATTCGCGCAGCTCTTCCCGGGTAATTTCATTCTCATTTAAAACAGTAATAAAATCCTGACGTTTTATAATCTCGGATTTATCAATTAAAGGCTGTTCAACATAGGAACGAAGCAGACGCGCACCCATTGCGGTTTTGGTTTTATCGAGTACCCACAATAAAGAGCCTCGTTTCTGTTTTTCACGCAGAGTTTCCACCAATTCCAGATTCCGACGGGAAGAACTGTCAATAACCATATATTTTCCGATGGAATACGGATGAATGCTTAAGATGTTGCCAAGTGAATTTTTCTGCGTTTCATATAAGTACTTTAACAATGCACCGGAGGATAATACTCCGTTGTCGTAATCCTGTAGCCCAAGTCCTTCTAAGGTATGGATTTTAAAATGAGAAAGCAGCGTTTCTTTTGCAAGCTCATCTCCAAAATACCATGCGTCCAGCGCGGTAACTGCAATGCCTAGCCGTTCCCGCATATCCGAAACATCCACGCCGCTCATGTAGAAAGCCTCGTTGCAGACAATCTCGGAAGGAGAGAACTTATTTAGCTCATCTAATAATTTCTGCTCGCAGTCTACCTCCGTCACAAAAAAGTCTCCTGTCGTAACATCTGCAATGGAAATCCCATACTTGTCTACACTATAAACAATACACATAATGTAATTGTTTTTGGTTTCGTCTAAGGAATACATATCGATATTCGTACCGGGTGTTACAATTCGTATAACCTCACGTTTTACCATTCCCTTTGCGGTTTTCGGGTCTTCTACCTGTTCACAGATGGCTACCTTATAGCCCTTTTGTACAAGCCTGTTTAAATATGTATCAACAGCATGAAAAGGTACGCCGCACATTGGCGCACGTTCTTCCATACCGCAGCTTTTCCCTGTTAAAGTTAATTCCAATTCTTTTGATACAATTTTTGCATCTTCAAAAAACATCTCGTAGAAATCGCCAAGTCTGTAGAATAAAATACAGCCCGGATATTCTTCTTTTGTTTTTAGATAATGCTGCATCATTGGTGATAGTTGTTCTGCCACGTATGTTAATCCTTTCTAGTTCGGTTTGTATTTTCGTATAATCGCTTCCGCAGCACGGATGCCATCCATAGCGGCAGAAGTAATCCCACCGGCGTATCCTGCGCCTTCTCCGCATGGATAGATTCCTTTTATTATGCTTTCAAATTCTTCATTGCGCAGAATACGAAGCGGAGAAGACGTCCGGCTTTCGATTCCGGACAAAATGGCGTCTTTTCTGTCAAATCCCGGAATAATATTGGCAAAATGCTCTATTCCATGCATGAAACTTTCTTCCACGTCAGGACTTAGTAATCCGCGCAAATTGGAAAATGCCGTATTTCCTTTGGTATTTGAAGAGAAATCTCCATATCCGCAGGATGGTTTGTTTATACAATAATCTCCATATAACTGCTGTGGAATCCTGCCGTCTGCTAACCGATAAGCCTTGCTTTCCAATTCCTGCTGGAAACGCATCCCTGCTAAGGGGTCTGTTCCATTGAAGTCTTTCGTATTTACCGAAACAATGATCGCGCTGTTTGCAGTAGTGGAATTTCTTGCAGAATAGCTCATGCCATTTACGACAAGCCGTTTTTCTTCCGATGAAGAATCCACGACATATCCGCCGGGACACATACAGAAGGAATAAACGCCTCTTCCATTCGGGAAATTAGCAGTAACCTTGTATGGCGCCGCCGGCAACGGCATTTCCTGTCTGCCATACAATACATCATTTATCATTGCCTGCGGATGTTCCACGCGAAAACCTACGGCAAAATTCTTTACCTCCATAGGAATATGAAGATTATACAATGTTTGGAAGGTATCACGGGCACTATGCCCTAATGCTAATACAACCACAGACGCCATAAATCGGTTATTATTGCAGATAACTTCTTTTATTCTGCCTTCTTCGATCACAAAATCTGTTGCACAGGTTTCAAAATAAATCTGTGCGCCTGTTTCCAGAAGAAATTTACGCATATTGGCGATTACCTGACATAAAATATCTGTGCCGATATGAGGCTTGTTTTCATACAAAATCCGCTCAGGCGCGCCAAAACGAACAAAGGTTTCTAAAACAAACTGATTGCGGTTTGCCGGATCTTTGACCATCGTATTTAACTTTCCATCGGAAAATGTTCCGGCTCCGCCTTCTCCAAACTGCACATTTGATGCAGTATTTAAAACACCTGTTTCCCAAAAACGAACAACATCCTTTGTACGTTCCTCAACGGATTTTCCACGCTCGATGATAATGGGATGATATCCTGCCTCAGCTAATACATAAGCGGCAAAAAGGCCTGCCGGTCCCGCTCCGATAATAAGAGGCGGATATAATAGCTTCGCCTCTCCTGACTGCGGATATACATAGGGCTTTGGATTTACAATGGAAATGGATGCATTTTTTGCCCTCTTTACGATTGTATGTTCATTTTTGCAGGATACCTGACAGGAATATACAAGAAAAAGATTTGGTTTCTTTCTGGCATCTATGGATTTTTTCACAATTCGATATGTAAATTTATCGTTTTGGGAAAGTTTTAATGTTTTTCTAATCTTATTTTCTAAAGCTGCCTTTGTATGCATATAAGGCAGCTTTATTTGTGTAATCTGAATCATAATCTCCTCTCTTATAAAGAGTTAATCACGGCTGGCGGCATCTCCTGCGATAAACCCTGTTGCCCAGGCAAAATGCAGATTGTACCCTCCGCATATGCCGTCTGCATCGATAAGCTCTCCTGCAAAATGGATATTCTTTGCAAATCTTGATTCCAGCGTATCCATATAAAGCTCAGATACCGGAATTCCGCCTGCACATACCTGCGCAAATTCATAGTCGCGATATTTTGTTACAGTAACCTTAAATTCCAACAGGCATTCTGCAAGACGCTTTAGTTCTTTATCGGATAAAGAACCGGCAAAAATGTTTTTATCAATATGCAGCTTATCTAATATCATATCTGACAGCTTTTGATGGATGAGGCCGTTCAGCAATACCTCAAGTGAATTTTCAGCGCAAAGCTCCCTGCGGAAGCTTAGTTCCTGTAAAAGACGAGCTTTGTCAAAATCCGGCAGCAAACTCACTCCAATCTGGACATCTGCCTTCTGATATAATCCCTCTGACAAATACCGGCTGATCTGAAACACCGGAATACCGGACAGACCATACTCTGTAAACTGGATTTCCCCTGTATCCTGTGCAGCCATTTTATTATGAATATAAGCGGTTACTGTTCCATGTGCACGAACGCCTGCCGTCTTTTTAAAAGGAATCCCCTTGCAATAAAAGCCGCAAAGAGCAGGTAAAACAGGTTCAAAATGATGTCCAAGGTTTTGAATTACTTCAAATAAGCTTCCGTCGCTTCCAAGCTTAGGCGCAGCCAGAAGTCCTGTTGCAATCACAACTTTTTTTGCATCGTACTGCCCTCTATCTGTTATTACAGATACTCCCATTTGATTGGAAGCAATGGAAAGAACCTTTATTTCATAAGAAATCGTTACGTTTAAACGATGGAGTTCGTTGGTTAAGGCAGCAACTACGGAAGCAGCCTGCTCACTGTTTGGATAGTAATATCCGTTTTTTTCCTTTGGATATATTCCGATAGAATAAAAGAAATCCAGGCAATCCTGCACGGAAAAGGACTGTATTATCCGTTCCACAAATGCAGGCTCTCCATGAAAACAGGAAGCATTCATCCGCTTATTTGTAAAATTGCATTTGCCGTTTCCGGTGGCAAGAAGTTTCTTTCCCGCTCTATCGAGCTTTTCCAGAACCAGTACTCTTCTTTTCGCTCTTCCGGCAGTAATTGCTGCCATCATGCCTGACGCTCCCGCCCCGATTATGATGACATCCCACTGTCTTTTTTCATTTTTGCCCATAAATCACCAACTTAATATTTTCATAATAAATCAGTGTAATTTTATCATATGAATTTGAAACATTCAACCAAATCAACTGGAATAACTCTCAAGAAAATCGTAAAGCTCTTCTTCTGTTTTAAAATAAATCCCGCTTTCTAACTCCTGTTGGAGTTCTTCCGGCAAAAACTCTACTTCGATACCTGTTTCCATATATAATGTCTGTGTTTTTACATCATAAACCGATATTCTTCCATTATCATTTTTGGCATAAAAATAATAAGTGGAATACTCATTGCTGCTAGTAAGAGACTGGGTATTGTTTTCGGTAGAGTTCTCGATTGGTGCTGTTGTATCATCTGTTTGATTTCTGCCGTTTTCATTATTAAATTTGATGTAAAGCAATGTTAATACGATTACAATAATCGCTAAAAAAATGCAGATACTCATTTGACGTTTCATATTTATCACCCCAAATAAGTATCTGCATATTTTTTAATTTTATTCTGCTATTTTAATAAATGTAGTTTTTTTGCCGCCTTTACTAACAGACGTCCCTTTGGAAACTTAAGAATTTCACTCTCTGACAAACCTTTAAACAAAAGCAATGTTACACCGTATACCAGCACCGCAATGATAAATGCAATAATCAGACTGATAACGTTGCTCTTACACAAAGCATACAATCCCTGATATACAAAATAAGTAATCACACCCATAATCGCAGAACAAACAGCCGGAATAACGAAGGTTTTCTTAATTTCCTGACGATAGCCGGTATGCCGCGCAATATCTATGGAATTTAAGACGCATACTAAAAATGCAAAGAATGCATTTGCAATTACTACTGCATAAATATTCAAACGGAAAAACAGCATCAGCGCTATAAGCACAACAATATGTGCCACTAATGCAATTGCAGCATTTTTAACCGGTACCCGCAAACGGTCAATTCCCTGCAGCAAGCCGTTCGATAAGGTCGACATTGAATAAAAAACGACTGCAACAGAACCAAGCACCATCATAGATGTCGCCAGATCCAATGTTTCTATCGTTCCGTGAAATAGAAGCATAAATATTGGCCGCGCCAAAACAGCCAGTCCTACAGCGCAAGGCAGTGCTATTACCATGATAAAACGCATTGCCGCATTGATTTGATTGCATACACTCTCATTGTCCCCATCTGCATAAGAGGCGGATAAGGCAGGTACGCTTGAAGCGGCCATAGCAGATGCAATCGATATCGGGACATTGATTAAAACCTTATATTTCCCGGAGAATACTCCCCACCATACATCGATTTCTTCTGTAGCTGCACCCTGCAAAACGGCAATGTTTTTGAATAATCCCTGGTCAATAATACCGCTGATATTGTAAATCGTTGTGCTTAACAATACCGGAATAATCGTAATAATAAGAATCTTCATGGTATAGGCAAAGGAATCCACTTTTACATTGCGTTCCCGTTTCATTTTTTTCTTGAACACGTGCATATATACAAAGAAAACCAGCAGCATGAAAAGGAGAGCCGATACTGCCCCAAGATTGGTACCTAAGGTTCCTCCTGCCGCACCATAAGCTGCTCCGTATTTTTCCGGATCGCCTAACACCTCTCCGACTTTGCTTCCGTACTGGAATAATACATATGCAGCCCATACGCTGACAATGGCGTTTACAATCTGTTCAATAATCTGAGATACCGCACTTGGCATCATGCTTCCCATGCCTTGGAAAAATCCGCGCAAAACCCCTAGAATTGCAACAACAACCAATACCGGAGCCAAAACCTTTAACGCAAAGACACTTAACGGGGTCTGAAGTGCTGTTGTAAAGAATTCAGCCCCCAAATATACAATTAAAGCAACCGCTGTCCCTGCAATTACTGCAAACAAAAGAGAACCTTTTAATACCTGATAAGCCTGTCTTCGTTTCCGTTTTGCCATTCTTGCGGAAACCAGCTTAGAAACAGCCAGAGGCAGACTATATGATGAAATAATCAGCATAATATTATAGATTTCAAATGCGCAGCTATAATAATTATTTCCGGTATCTCCTATAATATTTGTCATTGGCAAACGGTATAGAAGACCTATGATACGGCTGATAATGGATGCCGCTGCAAGAATCGACCCTTGTACTAAAAAATTCGAATCTCTTTTCGATGAGCCCATACACTAATTCCTTTTATCTAAAATTTATCTTAAAATGTTCATTTGATTTAATATTTCTGTCTGCTTTTCTTCCATGACCTTAGCATCATTTTCGGTCATATGGTCGTAACCAAACAAATGAAGCATACTGTGGGTGATTAAAAAAGCATATTCACGCTCTATGCTGTGACCATAGTTTTGGGCCTGCTCCAATACCTTGTCCACAGAAATTACAATATCTCCAAGCAGTGCTTCTCCTGTGTCCGGATTAAAATCATCACAATCTCCGGCATCGAGAAATGCGAAATTACCAGGCGTTTCATACTCTAACATCGGAAAAGACAACACATCGGTCGGTCGGTCGGCCTGACGGAATTGTTTGTTGACAGCCCGGATTCCTTCGTTATCTGTCAGCGTTAAATTTACTTCTGCTTCATATGGGAACGCCGCATAATCCAGACATTGGTTTACCACTTTCTGTGCAAGTCCTTTATAATCAAAAGTAAACGGTACGTTTACCTCTTCTTCCATAATAAAACTCATGATAACAATTCCTCCCTTGCCAACAATTCCCGTATTTTAATAAATGCATTGATGCTTAGCCCCGATTTATCATATAATCCTGAACTGGAGAATTCATTTAAAGTCTGATGAACCAAAATCTCCCGATTCCAACGGCTGCTTTTAACCTGCTGTTCCAGAAGCTCCACCTTAATGAGGACTCCGTCAATAATATGCACCAGCGCTGATTCCGGTGTGGACGGAAGACTTTTTTCACCATTATATTCTTTTAAAATTTGAATCAATTCTTCAGGAAAGCATAATTCATCTGCTTTTTTTACGCCATTCTCTACAAAAGGCTCTCCTTCCATACGTCCTAACCGGTAGTAAAATCCTGCCGCAGCAGCCAAATCTGCCTTTAAGCCAAGCATTCGTGCATACTTGTATGCAAGGTCTGACACCTTTCTTGCATGAAGGTATTCCGTCATGGAATAATTTTTGATTTCCCTTACCTGGCTGTAATCATCTGCAAGAATATTCACATAGCTGTATGTTATTTCCTGTTCTGTTTTCTCTTTATTTTTAGGATAAACAAAAATGGCGTAAATTGCAGTAAGGATGCCGTTTAATACAGCGTAGCCTAATTGTACAGGCGTAATGCCCTCGTTTGTCCAATAACAGAATATACTTGGAAATAAAACATTCAGGCATAAAAACAGAAACCCAATCATTACACGGTATTCCTGCTGCCGCAGCGCCTTTGCAAGTGTGCCTCCAATAGTACTCAATAGGATGTATGCCAGTAGCTCATGAAAACTTCCCCCTGTGGTCATAGCAAGAAGCACGTTTAAAAATAAACCTGTCACAATTCCTATCGTTTCGTTACTAAATGCCACCATAATCATCGGAAAAAGCATAACCGGCCGGAAAAACTCCGGCATGAAGGAAATAGCCAGCATAATAATACAACAAAGAAAGAAGCCTTCTGCGATTCTCTGGTAGCTGGTCTGTATGTTATTGGATATCATATTTCTTCTGCGTTCATATGCCATTTCAAAAAATATGACCGGCATCACGCCTAAGATAACAGCTATAACACAAAAAACTTCATCAAACCGAAAATCATTTATTAAACATAGTATACCAGAAGCAATTATTGCTGAAAAAAGAATCGCCATGCATGACAGCACACGATATGTGTTTATCTTTTCCTGTACCTTCATCGTTTCTCCTGTCTTGTCTTTTTGGCTTTTGTACTCTTCTTTTCGTAATCATCATATGCCTGAACAATTTTTTGTACCAGAGGATGTCTTACAACATCCTGATTGGTCAGACGGCAAATGCCGATTTCATCAATATTCTTTAATACATTTAACGCAACATCCAAACCGGACTTTGTACCAGGTGCAAGGTCCTTCTGCGTGGCGTCACCGGTAACGACTACCTTAGAGCCAAAGCCAATACGGGTTAAAAACATCTTCATCTGTGCAGGGGTGGTGTTCTGGGCTTCATCAAGGATAATAAATGCGTTATCCAGAGTTCTGCCTCTCATATATGCAAGAGGCGCAACCTCAATTAACCCTTTTTCCATGTTCTTCTGGAAACTCTCCGCACCCATGATCTGATACAAGGCGTCGTATAAAGGACGAAGATACGGGTCTACCTTGCTCTGTAAGTCCCCCGGAAGAAAACCTAATTTTTCGCCGGCCTCGATTGCGGGTCTTGTAAGAATGATTCTGCCTACCTCTTCATTTTTAAATGCAGTAATTGCCATAGCCATCGCAAGATAGGTTTTTCCGGTGCCGGCCGGCCCCATGCCAAATACAATCATTTTCTTACGGATAGCATCAATATACGCTTTTTGTCCAAGTGTTTTGGGTCTGATTGGCTTTCCGTTTGTTGTATGGCAGATAAGCTCCTTATCCATATCAATCATACATCTGCCTTTATTCTCGGCTACAAGGGTTAGTCCATAATTTACATTCTGTGCAGAAATAATATTCCCGCGCTCTGCAAGTTCATTGAGCAAAGTAAACAGTTCTACCGCATCCGCAGTACTCTGCTCACTTCCAATGATTTTAATCGAATCATCCCTCGCCACAACCGTGATGCCAAGAGAACGTTCTATTTTTTTTATATGAACATCAAATTCCCCGAATATATTTGTAATATTTTTTGCTGGTATTTGAATTATCTTTTCATTCAAGCTCATATTCCGTAACTTCCTCCACGCGTATATTTATTCCAATCTCCTCACGCGTCAAAATGTTTCCGCGAAAAGCGATACTTTTCTCATTCTTATCTATCATAACACTTTTATCAAGAATTATAACCCCATTTTCTTCTAAATTTTCAAGAAAACGGTTCATTTTAATAATTCCTGTGTAATACAGCCTCTTATCAGAATAGGTATCTGCGATTTTCATTGCCATAATTTCTATTTCCGTAAGGGGTTCCATATAAAAATACGTCACATTTCCCAGAATCTCTGCTTCTGCCTTTAACTGTAATACATCCTTAACCAGACCTGCATCATCAAGTATTTCACAACGCCCCTCTACTAAGGTTTCGCCTTTTTCTACAGACATTCCCTGTTGAACGACTGCGGTCCCTGTTCTTGTAACCATAGAATAAATATATGCATCTTTATTTGCTATCAGATCATACCGTTTTCCGTCTGCTGTATAGTCCTCATGTTCATCATATAAAGACTCCCGCACTTCTATAAATAAATTTGTCTGTTTCATATAGACCGATACCCAGCCAATATCTGAAAATGCTTCACGAATGTCATATTCAAGCTGCGCACAGTCAACCAGACTGCTCTTTTGTCCTACTTCTATTTCATGTTCTTCCAGTAATTGCAGTAATTGCCGGTCAGAAATCCGCTCATTGCCTTCAATGCGTATATCCCATATAAAAGTACTGCTGTATATTGTCAGGCCGATGACTGCCAGCACAAATACCGGAAACCATTTGAGCCTCGGATGTCTGTGACACCAGAACGGAAAACCTCTTCTGGCGGTAATCCACATTTTAGTTTTAGTCTTTCTTAAAAACGGCTTTAAATAATAAAAATCTCTCAGTCTGAAAAGTACCCGGATATTGTGTTTTAAATCATGCTTCACATTCCATAAACTAATTCCATTGCGGGAACAAAGATTTAGGAAACGGTTGACCTGCCGTCCGCTTAATCCCACCTGCACATATCCGAAAAACCAGCGAAATAATCTTCTCATATCAGCAAAACTCCATAGAATGAATATACCCCTTAATCAACAATTCATCTTTGGAATACGTTTCAATAATAAGACCTCGTCCATGTATATGAATCTGAAAAGGCTTTGCTAAAATAACAATCCCTTCCGTATCATATGACAGAATCCCTTTATGGTTTGATATATACAATTCCCTGTTTCCGGTAAAAGAAATGCACGGAAATCCAAGAAACAGATCCTGCGGCAAATCCAATGATTCAACTATTCTATTTATATTCTTTCCAATATGCTCATTCATACTAAACTATATGAATGAAGACGCTGTTTTATTCTTCCGTTACACTGCTTATTTATGGTACGGTTCATGATTCATAATACGGTATGCCCTGTAGATTTGTTCCATCAGAATCACACGCATTAACTGATGCGGAAACGTCATTTTAGAAAAACTCAGTTTATAATCCGCACGTTTTATCACATCATTTGCAAGCCCTAGTGAACCTCCAATCACAAAACAGATATGGCTGGTTCCTCCAATTCCAAGATTCTCCAGCATATCGGACAATTCTACCGAATCCACCTGTTTTCCGTCAATACAAAGACAGATAACATAGGCATCCTCTTTGATATTTTTAAGCAAACGTTCCCCTTCTTTATCTTTGACCTGATTTATCTCCGCTTCTGATGCCTGCTCAGCAGTTTTTTCATCTGCCACTTCAAGAATCTCCAGTTTACAGTACCGGCTCAGCCTTTTGGCAAATTCCTCAATTGCATCTCTATAAAACTTTTCTTTTACTTTTCCTACGCATACGATTGATATTTTCATTTATGTTACTTTCTATTAAATTCCAAGACACTCACAAAAGAGGTTCTGAACATTCAGAACCTCTTTCCACTACTGTATATTATCTGTTGGCTCCCCAACATTTTCAGCATCAGCACCAGTTCCTGCATCCGGTTCTGTATCCGTTACTCCCGGAACAGGGATTCCTTCAACAGTACATTCAAAAATACGTCTATACACAGCACTTGATAATCCGGTTGTATCATCAACAATAACCACAGAAAGCATATTGCTTCCTGATGGAATCAAAATTGGTTCTGTATATGCAAATCTTGTTGTTGAATCTTCTAATCTAGGGTCTGTTCTATCCCATGTATAATATGCAGTACAACCGGTTGGAACTAATATCTCAATATAAGTCTCTGCATCAAAGCTGCCGCCGTCCGGCTTTACAACCGGATCATCCGGAGCTTCAAATTCCAGATAGTAAGTCTCCTGAACTATATTGCTGTAAATGCCTTTTTCATTCTTTGCAACAGCTTTTAGCATAACCATACCGCTCTGGTTAATCTTAACCGCCCCGTCATAAAGGATTCCGTTTACTGTAGGGTCAGATCCATCGATTGTATAATAGATTTCATAGTTTAGCTTTGATGAAATCATAACCTCTATCTCACCCTGATATGTGCCGCCTTCCAAATAGATTTTTGGATTTTCTACGGCATAATCCTCGAAAAGAGCCATAATTCTGTCATCTGTTACACCTTCACGCAGCTCCATGATGGCATCTACATCCTGAATGGAGTTATAATACTGGAATAACGCTTTATATGCAGTATAATTCTGATTATCCAGAGAAATAATCTCCTCATACATATCAATCATATCATCCGTCATACCCTTTTCCTGATATAACTGTGCCATAGAAAAACGTACATCCAAATCATTTGGTTTAAGTGCAAGCGCTTTTAAGTAGTATTCTTCTGCAATATTAAAATCACCTTTTTTTAGAGCTGCTTCTGCCTGCTTCACCTGATAATCATACGAAGATGCATTATTACGCGCAATCATATCATTTACTGCAAAAAATACTACAAAAAGAATAATACAAATAGCAACAACGGAAACGATTACAATAATAAGCTGACGCTGTTTCTTCTTCTCGAGTTCTCTCTTCTTTTCTCTTTCCCGTTCTCTTTCCTTGCGTGCGCGAATACGTTCTGCCGCTTCTTTATCTACACTTTGCTGTGTCTTTTGTGCCTGATGCGATGTTTCCTCCATCAAAACATTGATATCATCATCAAATACATTATAGTCTGGAACTATTTGCAAAGATTTTCCACAAAATGGACAAGTTTTGTGCTCACCTATCACAGAAGCACCACAATTAAAACAATTCATAAAACCACCTTTTAAGAATAATCCTTCATTGCATCAATACAATTTTTCATTAACATACAAATTGTCATTGGA
Source organism: uncultured Agathobacter sp. (assembly GCA_944381555.1). GTDB lineage: Bacteria > Bacillota > Clostridia > Lachnospirales > Lachnospiraceae > Roseburia. The sequence goes on from CALWLL010000056.1 coordinate 27,955, forward strand.
CCCACTCCGCCGGGTACAGGTGTTATTGCAGAACAAACCGGCTCTACATCCTTATAATCGACATCCCCGCATAACTTGTTTGATGCATCCCGGTGAATACCTACATCAATTACAACAGCGCCTTCTTTGATATAATCTCTTGTAATATACTTAGGCTTTCCCATTGCAACAATAAGTATGTCCGCCTGTCTGCAGATATTTTGTAAGTCCTTTGTCTTGGAATGACATACGGTTACGGTAGCATTCTCACGAAGCATAAGCATTGCCATAGGTTTTCCTACAATATTGCTCCTGCCGATAATAACACAATGCCTGCCTTCTATTTCAACATCCGAACGCTTTAACAATTCAATTATTCCAGCCGGAGTACATGATACAAATCCCTGTTCTCCAATCATAAGCGCCCCCACGTTCTGTGGATGGAAACCATCCACGTCTTTTTGCGGGGATATACGGTTAATGACTCTCTTTTCATTGATATGCTTTGGCAGAGGAAGCTGGCATAAAATACCATGTACCCCAGCGTCATTGTTCAGTTCATCAATTAACTCCAGTAACTGCTGTTCCGGTGTTTCTTCCGGCAGTTCATAGGATCTGGAACTAATCCCAATATATTCGCAGGCTTTCTTCTTATTAGCAACATATACTGATGATGCCGGATCGTTCCCTACCTGAATAACCACAAGAGTACACTTTTTTCCCTTACTTTGCAAGTCCTGTACCTGCAATCTTAATTCATTTTTAATAATTTGAGAAATTACTTTTCCATCAATTATCTGTGCCACAAAATCAACACCTTTCTTATTTATTAGAATAATCCGGTGATTACTCCATCTTCATTTACATCAATTCCAAATGCCGCAGGTTTCTTTGGCAGTCCCGGCATGGTCATAATGGAACCGTTGACTGCGACTACAAATCCTGCGCCTGCACAAACATACACCTCACGGACATGAATCGTAAAACCGCTTGGACGGCCAAGCTTTGTGGCGTCATCGGATAGTGAATACTGTGTCTTTGCCATACACACCGGAAGATTACCCATTCCAATGTCTGTGATGCGCTCTAATTCCTTATCCGCCGCAGCAGAATATGTAACGCCGCAAGCACCGTAGATTTCCCGTGCAACTGTTTCGATTTTCTCCTTTAAGGACAGTGCATCATCATATAATACGTTAAAATTACTCTTCTTGTTTTCCAGTGTAAAAAGAACCTTTTGTGCTAAAGCAATACCGCCGTTTCCGCCTTTTTCCCAAACCTCGGATAAAGCAAATTCACATCCTCTTTCTTTACAGAAGTTTTCTACAAAGTCCGTTTCTGCTTTGGTATCGCTTACAAATGAATTCAAAGTCACAACTACCGGAACACCATATTTCTGTAGATTCTCAATATGTTTTTCCAAATTGACAATCCCTTTTTTCAGTGCTTGAAGATTCTCTTTGTCAAGGTCTGTCTTTGCAACACCGCCATTGTATTTCAATGCACGAATAGTTGCTACAAGAACAACAGCGTCCGGCGATAAGCCTGCCTTACGGCACTTAATATCAAAGAATTTTTCTGCGCCAAGGTCAGCCCCAAAGCCGGCTTCCGTAATAACATAATCTGCCAGCTTAAGTGCAGTCCTCGTTGCACGCACACTATTACATCCATGTGCAATGTTCGCAAAAGGTCCGCCATGAATAATCGCCGGTGTATTTTCTAAGGTTTGGATTAAGTTTGGCTTTAATGCATCCTTAAGAAGAGACGCCATAGAACCAACTGCATTTAAATCGGCAGCAGTTACCGGTCTGCCGTCAAATGTATATGCAACAACAATTTTACTGAGCTTATCTTTTAAATCTGCCATATCTTCAGCAAGACAAAGAATTGCCATAATTTCAGATGCAACGGTAATAACAAAATGATCTTCTCTGACCATACCATCCATCTTGCTTCCCAGTCCGACAACAACATTGCGCAGAACACGGTCATTCATATCCAGACATCGTTTCCATACAATCTGTCTGGGATCAATCCCCAGTTCATTTCCCTGCTGAATATGGTTATCCAATAAAGCCGCCAGCAAGTTATTGGCGGATGTAATCGCATGAAAATCCCCTGTGAAATGAAGGTTCAGTTCTTCCATTGGAACAACCTGTGCATATCCGCCGCCTGCGGCCCCGCCCTTTATGCCAAAACATGGGCCTAAAGAAGGTTCCCGAAGTGCAATTATGGCTTTTTTGCCTAATTTAGCAAATGCCTGGCCAAGCCCAACACTGGTTGTTGTCTTTCCCTCTCCCGCCGGAGTCGGATTGATTGCTGTTACGAGAATCAATTTACCGTCTGGATTATTTTTTATCCGGTCAATGAGTTCATCTGACAATTTTGCTTTATATTTGCCATAAAACTCCAGGTCGTCCTCCATAATACCAATTGTTGCTGCTACATCTTTGATTGGGAGCATCTTAGCTTCCTGTGCAATCTGAATATCGGTCTTCATGCGTATCCTCCATTATGTATGTAAAAATTCTTTTAACAACACCCTTATGATTTACCACTTTTAGAAGTTTTCGTCAATATAGATTTCAAACTCTTCCGGACTCATAAGTACCTTTCTTGGCTTGGTTCCTTCTTCCGGTCCAACGATTCCCGCTTCTTCTAACTGGTCCATAATGCGGGCGGCCCTGTTAAAACCAACCTTTAAGTATCTTTGTAACATACCAATAGATGCTTTATCTTTATCAATGATAATCTTTGCCGCTTCCGTAAAATAGGAATCTCTTCCATCTCCTGCGGAATCCGCTTCTGATATAGATACCGTCACATTTCCTGAGGCTTCCATATTTTCGAGTTTCTGCTGTACTTCTGTACTATAAGATGCCGCACCATTTTTTTCGGTAATAAACCGGACAACATCCGACACTTCTTTATCAGAAACAAAAGCGCCCTGTACACGGATTGGCTTGGGAACTCCCTGTGGATGAAAGAGCATATCGCCTTTACCAAGAAGTTTCTCTGCACCATTCATATCAAGAATGGTTCTGGAGTCCACGCCGGAGGTTACCGCAAAAGCAATACGGCTCGGCATATTCGCTTTAATCAGACCTGTAATAACATTTACCGATGGCCGCTGGGTTGCGATGACAAGATGAATACCACATGCACGGGCAAGCTGCGCCAGACGGCAGATTGCTTCTTCCACATCATTAGATGCAACCATCATAAGATCTGCCAATTCGTCTACAATAATGACAATCTGCGGCATTTTCTTCGGTCTTTCCTGACCTTCCGGAATTAAAATGGAGTCAATGCGCGCATTATATCCGTTGATATCACGCACATTGATTTCCGCAAATTTCTGATATCGGTCTGTCATTTCTGCTACTGCCCAATGCAGTGCGCCTGCCGCTTTCTTTGGATCTGTTACAACGGGAATCATAAGATGCGGTATTCCGTTATATACACTAAGCTCTACCACCTTAGGATCAATCATAATCAATTTTACCTCTTTCGGGTCAGCTTTGTATAAAATACTCATAATAATGGTATTAATGCAGACTGATTTACCCGAACCGGTAGAGCCTGCTATTAGCATATGAGGCATTTTTGCAATATCAGCCACCTTAGTCTGTCCGGATATATCTTTGCCGACTGCAAACGTAATTTTAGAAGGTGATTTTTTAAACTCTTCCGATTCAATCAAATCTCTGAACGCTACGACAGCTTTTTCCTTGTTCGGAACCTCGATACCAACTGCCGCTTTACCCGGAATCGGTGCTTCAATACGAATATCTTCCGCTGCAAGGTTTAATTTGATATCATCAGCAAGATTGACTATTTTACTTACCTTTACACCCATTTCCGGCTGGATTTCATACCTTGTAACAGCCGGACCGCAGCTAATATTTGTAACCGTTACATTTACGCCAAAGGTCTTTAGGGTCTGCTCTAACTTCTGCGCTGTTTCCCTTAACTGATTCTGCGTATTTCCCGCGCGGCGGCTCTCGCCTGCTTTTAATAATGAAACAGGCGGGAAAACGTATGGTTTTTCCGGTATCGCAGTTTCCTCTGCAATAATCTCATTTGCAACGCTGTCTACTGCTTTTTCAATATCCTCTACGCTTGCACGGTTTTTGCGGGTGGCAGAATGTTCCATTACCGATTCAGGCTGTGTTTCCTCCTCAATAAAGTCACCTACAATTTTCGGCCCTGATTTAACTTCTTCTTCCGAAATCAGAGGCGCATAACCATATGTTGTATCGTCTGTCGATGACAGGCGCGTTCTGCGCTCTGCCTTTATGTTTGGTAATTCTAACGGATTGTCGTCATGCAGCTCATCCATCTCATCTGAGTGCGGCAGCTCCTGCTTTGCCGGAATCTTCGTGTCAATCGAGACGCCGGATACTTTATTGTCCACTCTGCGGCTTCTTTCTTCCGCACGCACGCGGCGGTATTCCTGATAACGCTCGTTTCTTTCCTTTGCAGATTCGTATACCTTCTGTCCTCCGGCCTGAAAACCTTTAATAGCAGATTTTTCCGTAATAAGCATCAATGAAATGATAAGGACGATTGCATCAATAATATAAGCCCCTATCATGCCAAATGCCTGACTAATATAGTATGCAAAAAAACCGCCGATAATTCCGCCTCCCAGCTTTTTCTCAGCACCATATGTAAAAGACTCCATCGGAGTCATTATCTCATTATGGGAAAAGGTAAGCGAAAACAGCATACACAAGAAAAAAATAAACAATACTCCTGCCACTAGTTTTATTATTGCAAGAAAATTACCTTTATTCGATATTGCAAACAAACAGCCGGTTATCAATAACACCGGAAATACATATGCTATTAAGCCGAATATTCCAAAGAAAAAACTGCTTACGGCATTCCCGACTGCACCGCCTACTCCAAAGTTACTTACAAACAGAAGTAACGCACATGCAATAAGTATCCATAGCGCAATTTCTGAACGAAACTCTTCCACTTTTCTAACTTCTTCTGCACTTGGTTTTTTTGTCTTTCGTTTTGACGAAGATGCTTTTTTCTTATTCGCCATGAACAACCTCCAAAATATTTCTTCCTATTATAATAGTAAATCACATAGAAATACCAATATACTATACCATATTTTGTTTTTTTTGTCATCCATGTAGAGAAAAAAGCACCACATTTAGCCTTTTTTATTTGCTTTTATTAAATCCTTCAGTTTGTCAAATGCCTCAGCAATTCCGCCAATTTCATCAATTAATCCTACATCTACAGCTTCTTTTCCAACCAGAATAGTCCCTACATCTCTGGTAAGCATCTGCGTGTTCATCATCAATTCTTCCATTTTTTCATAAGTTGCATGGCAGTGACCTATAATAAAAGTGATAATCCGGTCCTGCATTCTTTTAAAATAATCATAGGTTGCCGGTGCGCCGATTACGGTTCCGCTCATTCGAACGGGGTGAATTACCATAGTGCCGCTTGGAACTATCATAGAATAATCGGTACATACTGCTAGTGGCACACCGATGGAATGACTTCCTCCCAATACAAGAGAAACCGTTGGTTTACTTAAGGAGGCCACCATTTCTGCAATTGCCAGACCGCTTTCTACATCACCGCCAACCGTATTGATGAGCAACAGCACCCCATCAATTTTCTTATCATCCTCTATCTCTGCCAGTTTTGGCAGCACATGCTCATATTTGGTAGTCTTCGTATTTGAAGGCAGGCATTCATGACCTTCAATTTCTCCGATAATGGAAATCAGGCAGATGGTTACTTCATCGTCTTTTAATATGCTTTGTCCATATTCTTTAATATCGTCCTGCTTAGAACATTCTTTTTCACTCATGATATACTCCTTAATCATTTGAACAAATAAAAATACGGACACCATATACAATATGATGTCCGTATTAGTATTAACGATTCTATTTCTTTTATTCCCCAAGAAGGTAATTATATAAGCCTTCATAACGATATCTGGAAGCATTCCATGAGAAATCTTTTTCCATGCCTCTGTCAACCATCTGATTCCACTGACGCTTCTTATCATAATAAATATGTTTTGCGTAGTTAATGATATAGAGCATTTCATCAGCATTATAGTTTTTAAAGGAAAATCCGTCGCCGGTATTTTCATATTCATTGTATGGAATAACTGTATCCTTTAATCCGCCGGTTTCGCGTACAATCGGCACTGTTCCGTGCCGGAATGAAATCATCTGCGTCAATCCGCATGGTTCAAATCTGGACGGCATTAAGAATGCATCTGCCGCTGCGTACAGCTTACGGGCAAGATCGTCATTGTAACAGATGTTGGCAGATACGCGTTCCGGGTATTTCCAAGCATAATGACGGAACATATTCTCATATTGCGGTTCACCGGTTCCGATGATTACGAACTGCGTATATTCATCTACAATCCCTTCCATTACATAGTTGATAAGGTCAAGTCCTTTTTGATCCGTAAGACGGGACACTAGACCAATCATGAATTTCTTCTTGTCCACCGCAAGTCCTAAATCCTGCTGTAGTTTTTCTTTATTTAATGCCTTTTTCTTTCTCCATGTATCAATATTATAGTTTACATAGAGTTTCTCGTCTGTTTCCGGATTGTAGTTAGTATAATCAATACCATTTACAATCCCCTGCATATCAAAATGACGCGCAGATAGAAGTCCGTCTAAGCCTTCCCCGTAAGCCATTGTCTGGATTTCGTTTGCATATGTATCACTAACGGTTGTTATGTAGTCTGCATATACAAGACCACCCTTCAACATATTCGCATCCTTCTTAAACTCAAGTTTATCCGGTGTGAATAAGGATTTGTCAAAGCCTGTAAGTCCCTGCATGGTCTTAACATCCCAGATACCCTGGAATTTTAAGTTATGGATTGTCATAATTGACTTGATTCCCCAGAAGAAAGAATCTCCCTGAAATTCATTTTTTAAGTATACGGGAATAAAGCCCGTCTGCCAGTCATGACAATGAATAATGTCCGGTCTGAATCCAATCAGCGGCAGCATAGACAGAACTGCTTTATCGAAGAAGCAGAACTTCTCAATGTCGGAACGGATATCACCATATGGAACAATTCCGCTAAAGTATTCCTGATTGTCAATAAAGTAATAAGTAATACCTTCAAACTTATACTGAAGAACACCTACATATTTGTTTTGAATGTAACTGCCGGCTCCCATATAGAAATGGGTCACATATTCCATCTGATTACGAAAATACTCTGGGATGCAGCTATAATTCGGAATTACAACCCTTACGTCCCAGTATTCTTTGTCGAATTCTTTTGGCAATGCCCCACATACATCAGCAAGTCCGCCAGTTTTAATAAACGGAACACATTCAGATGCCGCAAATAAGATTTTCTTCATGACTCTTCCCCCTAAATATCTCTAATCATCCCAGTTGTGATACACTTCCTGAACATCATCATCATCATCCAGCAGATCTAAAATCTTGTTAATATTCTTAATATCTGTTTCATCTGTTAATGTCACATAGTTCTGCGGAATCATAGTTACTTCTGCTTCTGCCATCGGAATCCCGGCTCCTTCCAAGGCTTTGCGGACTTCTTCAAAATCATCCGGAACTGTTGTGATTTCAAAGCTGTCCTCTTCTTCTGCAAAATCTTCAGCACCTGCATCCAGTGCAAGCATCATAAGTTCATCTGCATCCATATCGCATTCTTCTTTATCAATAAGAATCTGCCCCTTTTCATCAAACATGAAAGATACACAGCCCTGCGTACCAATGCTTCCATAGCCTTTTGTGAAAGCATTTCTTACATTAGATGCTGTACGGTTTTTATTGTCTGTTAAGCATTTTACGATAATTGCCGTACCGCTCGGACCATAGCCTTCATATGTACAATATTCGTAGTTTACGCTTCCTGATTCACCGGAGGCCTTTTTGATACCTCTTTCAATGGTGTCATTTGGCATATTGTTCGCTTTTGCTTTTGCAATAATCTGTGCCAATTTGTAGTTATTCGCAGGATCCGGTCCTCCTTCTTTTACTGCTACTGCAATTTCGCGTCCGATTACGGTAAAGATTTTACCTTTTGCTGCATCATTCTTTTCTTTCTTATGCTTGATATTCGCAAACTTGGAATGTCCTGACATAATTTACCTCTTTTCTGTTACTTTCATTTATTTTATCACTATTTATCCATTCCCGCAAGTTCGTGCGTTTCATCTCCGCCGTGATTCTCCTTACATTTTGTAATTCGAACATCACGAACAATTCGGTCTTCCACGCGCCGGATTTCAAAACAGTAACCATATGCATTTATTTTTTCACATGCACCATCTGTTGGTACTTTTTCCAACAAAGAAACAAGCAGACCGTTTAAGGTTTCAAACGCATCTTCTTCCACCGGGAGTTCTATAACTTCTAAAACGTCGCGAAGTTCTGTCAATCCGTCAAAAGTATAACTTCCGTCTGAATCCATAGAAAAAGTCTGTTCTTCTTCATCATGTTCATCTTCAATATTGCCCACAATTTCTTCCAGAATATCTTCCATTGCTACAATACCGGAGGTTTGTCCATATTCATCAACTACGATGCACATATGGTTTTTATCCGTCTGCATCTGCTTAAAAAGCCGGTTGATATTGATTGTTTCTGTAATAAAATTCACTTCACGGATCAGTTTTGGAATGTCCTTTATGGGCGTCCGGAACACTTCATTCTTCTGGGCATAATACAACGCATCTTTGATATGCAGCACACCAATAATATTGTCAATATCATAAAGATATACCGGAAAACGCGAACGCCCCGTTCTGACAATATAAGAAATGGTATCATAGTAGCTTCTGCTGCCGTCTAATGCTACGATACTTTTTCTATGCGTCATTATATCTTTTGCTTCTTTATCCCCAAATTCAAAAATATTATGTATCATTTCCGCTTCGGATTCTAAAAGCACACCTTGTTCGTGTCCTTCATTTACCATGGAAATGATTTCTTCTTCTGTCACATCATTTGAAGAAAGGTTCGAAAGCGTCTTCCCGCCATTCTTAATTTTTTTCAATCTTTTTTTGATGCTTTTGCGGAATGTATATAACATCCAAGCCATTGCAATGATGAGCACCACATTAATTGCAATTGAGACCCACATAATATAGGGGTGTCCACTGTCCATTTCTTTTCTCCTTTTTGTATATCTTTGCTAATTTTATATTGCAAAATATAATAAATATTACCATGAAGCCGTACTTTACGTCAAGTTATGTATACAGCTCCAGACTAATTCCTAATGCTTTATCAATTTCTTTCAACATCTGACTATCTAAATGACAGACCTTATCTTTCAAACGTTTTTTGTCAATGGTTCTAAGCTGTTCTAATAAAACCACTGAATCTTTAGCCAGATCATATTTTTCACTGTCTAATTCCACATGGGTTGGAAGCTTTGCTTTATGCATCTGTGAAGTAATTGCCGCACAGATTACGGTTGGGCTGTGCCGGTTTCCTACATCATTCTGAACAATGAGCACTGGCCGTATTCCGCCCTGCTCCGAACCAATAACCGGTCTTAAATCAGCATAATAGATATCGCCTCTTAATATCATTGATTCACACTCCATTAAATTTGATATACGAGTAGTATTTCCAATTTTCGAGTGTGTATACGCTATTTATTATTCTTGATAGAAATTTACACGCGGAACACGGGGAGTAATCAGACAGGCGAACTCATAATTAAAACGCTCCGATAACGCTCCTAATTCTTCCATTGTTATGCAATACTTACCATCTTTGCCGAGAAGCGTTACCTCGTCCCCCTCGGCAACGCCTGCAATATGACTCACATCAACCATGAACTGATCCATGCAGACCCTTCCGCAAATCGGCGCCTTCTGTCCACGAATCAATACATATCCTTTATTCGATAAACTTCTTGCATATCCATCTCCATAACCAACCGGAACTGTTGCAATAAGCTGTTTTTCAGGCGTGACATAAGTCCCTCCATAACTGATTGCCCTGCCCGTTTCTAATTCTTTTAGATAAGAGACATGGCTCTTTAAAGACATTACCGGCCAAAGCTCCATATTGTCCTTAGATACCTCATCCGATGGCCACAATCCATATAAAATAATCCCCGCACGGACCATATTCATATTTGCTTCGGGAATATCTACAATCCCTGCACTGTTAGAGCAATGCTTAATCGGAATCTGTATTCCCTTCTCTTCTAACATACCGCACATGACATCAAATAATTCCATTTGCTGATAGGCTGACCGCTTATCTTTGCTGTCAGCGTTTGCAAAATGTGTAAAAATGCCTTCAATTTCAATGTTTGGCAGCTTTGAAATCTGATGAATTATTTCCGCTGTATCTGCATTTACCTGAAAACCGATCCTACTCATACCAGTATCAATTTTTATATGAATATGACAGATTTTGCTTTTTGCCACAGCTATTTCAGATAACTTTTCGGCAACCTTGTAGTCACACACGCAAGGACGAATATCCTCATCCACAATCACTTCAAATTCTTCACAGAATGTTATGCCTAATATCAGAATCGGTTTTTTACGTCCCGCCTCAATGAGTGCAACTGCCTCATCCGCAGTTGCGACTGCATAGCCCCACAAATACGGAACATGCTCGATGGCTTCTGCTATTGGCAGCGCTCCATGTCCATAGGCATCTGTTTTAATAACCGCTACAATCTGTGTATCCTCTTTTACTTTTTTGTGCATTTCTTCGAGATTATGTAACACGGCAGATAAGTTAATACCTGCATACACTCTGCTATTTTGCATTTTTATTCATTCTCCACCTTAATCCAAACTTCTTTTAAGCCCTCAATAATGTCTGACGCAGTAACCGCATACGTTCCCATGCTTCGTTTTGCAGAATCTCCTGCCAAACCATGCACATAGACACCATATGCAGCCGCATCCGCTCCTTTATACCCCTGAGCAAGAAAGGCTCCGATAATACCGGTTAATACATCTCCGCTCCCTGCCGTTGCCATGCCGTTATTACCGGATAAATTCAAATAATTGATGCCATATGGATTTGCGGTGACCGTACGAAAGTCTTTTAATACACAAATCACATCATACGTTCTGGCAAAATCAACAGCGGCTTCCATTAAATGGTTCTGTATCCACGATACAGCATTTCCGGTAAGGCGCGAAAATTCCCCTAAATGAGGTGTAATTATAGATTCTGTATGGGGCAATAACAGCCTGTTCCTATCTTTTGCAAGAATGTTTAATGCATCCGCATCCCAAAGAACCGGAACGGAAGCATTTGTACGCACTATCTCAACAATCTCTTCTGAAATCGATGATGTGCCGATTCCGGGACCGATTACAATGGCGTCTGCCCATTTTAATTCCGTAATCAAGGCTTCTTTATCCAGACGATTTCCATAAACAGCAAGGATTGCCTCCGGAACTGCTCCTTGTATTATGGAACGATTCTCTTCGTTTGTAAAGACTTTAACCAAGCCCACACCACAGCGATATGCTGCTTTAGCAGAAAGAACTGCGGCACCCGCCATATTGGTACTGCCTGCAATAATCAGCAGTTTGCCAAATGTACTTTTATTGGAATGTGCCGGTCTGGCTGGTAAACGCATAAGGTCTGACTTTTCAAAATATGCAGCGGAAGGCTTCTTATCAAGCCAGCTTCGCTGCGTAATGCCCATATCCGCTACAATCGTTTCTCCTGCGTATTCGCATCCCGGCCATAAATACTGGCCGAGTTTTCCATACGAAAATGTAATGGTATAGTCACATTTTACTGCCCCTCCCATTACCTGGCCGTTATCTGCGTTAATCCCGGATGGCATATCCACTGCAATTCGTGTTGCAGAAACCGAATTCATCACATCTATAATCCGCAGATATTCCTCACTTAAATTTCTGGACAGACCAATGCCGAATACAGCATCAATCACAAAATCATATTCTGTAGAAAGAATCTGTTCTGCATTTTCTGCTATGGAATAATTGTATGCATCACAAATAGATTCCTGAACCTTATAAGATGCCGAGGTATCTGTCTTTAATCCCCATACATCCTTTACCTTGCAGATATCCGTTACAATTCCGCGCTCGTTTAATAAACGTGCAATTGCCAAACCGTCTGCACCGTTATTGCCTGTTCCGCAAAATACGATACCCCTATTTCGTTTTTCTGATAATAAAGAAAACTTCCAGACAAAAACAAGCGCAGCCTGTTCCATTAGCACCAGTTCCGGCACTTTAAAACAGTTGGAAGTATTCTGATCCAGAAGCTTCATTTCTTTTCCTGATACTAAATATTTCAAGTTGGTTTCCTCAATTCCGATTCGTCCTCATACTTAATGTCAAAGATGTCGATTACCGCAGCACCGAATATATCATGAAGATACTGATATATTTCACGATTATTGATATCACGGTTCTGTTTACGAATAATGTTTTTTTTAAGATCAACGCGTACCTGATTGATCCATTCTTCTATTTCCATTGATTCTTTACGATTGATACGGAGCTTCTCATAGAAATAGTCCATAGAAAGCAGCATCAGTTCCTCGTTTGCCTTGCGAATCCGGCATGGAATTTCTGCAAGCTCTTCCTCGCACTCATCAATTTTTTGATTGGCTTCATCTACAAGGCGTTTGTTCTCTTCCTGCTTTTTCTCCCGGAGCGTTAATGCCTCGCCATCTTTGGCATCGTCCATATTCTGGACAATATTCTTTAGCAGCTGGCTTTTTAACCGCTTTAGTTCTTTCAGGCGCATATTCAGCCGTGCCTCTGTGCCCATCAATGTATTTATTTGTGTTTCTAATGCTTTGATTTCTTCTGTCTTTCCATGAATTGCAAACAGCCGGTGCCATTTTTGATCCAAAGTAAGATTCGGGATGGTTTTATTAATCAAAGCGGACTTAAAGTCTTTTCTATTTTCCATAGTCTGCCTCAGAATTATTTGAAATTCTTAGTGATATTATAAGATAACTGCATCAAACTATCCGATAAATGAACGTTTTCAACTACTACACTCTCATCCGGCAAATCCAAATCTACATGCGCAAAATTCCAGATTGCATGCACTCCCATCTCTACTAAATGATGGGCAATATTATCTGCGGTTGCCTTTGGCATGGTCAGCGCAGCGATATCTACTGCATTATTCCTGCAAAAATCCTCCAATTCCTCCATAGAACGGATTTTGATACCGCGTACCTCCTGTCCGATAATATTTGGATTGATATCAAAGAGCGCAACCAGCTTAAATCCTAATTTTTCAAACTTCATATAATTGGCAATAGCAAGACCGAGATTGCCAACGCCAATAATAATGATATTGTGCGTCTGGTTAAGTCCTAATATTTTACCAATTTCATCATACAAATATGGAACATTATATCCGTATCCCTGCTGGCCAAATCCACCAAAATTGTTCAAATCCTGACGAATCTGTGAAGCCGTTACTTTCATAAGTCTGCTTAAATCACCGGAAGAAATCCGTTCCACTCCAGACTCTAATAATTCTCCCAAATATCTGTAATATCTTGGCATTCTGCGAATAACAGCCTGCGATATTTCTTTATTCACTATCGTAACCTCCTTGGGATTTTTTTCTGCAAATAAAATGCTTTTTCTGTCAACGAAAAAACAGAAAAACCTATATTAATTATAGGATTTTCTGTTTAAACTGTCAATGTGTCAAAGATTTAACATGTATAAAATTATAACATTGCTTCTAATTCTTTGCGAATTGCTTTAATGAATCCCTCGCTGTTTAAAACGGTTACATTTTCTAAAGATGTGATAAGGGCTAAGTCCTTCGTCATCTTTCCGGATTCAATTGTTTTCAAGCAGGCCTGCTCTAATTTATCTGCAAATGCGCACAATTCCGGGGTGCTATCCAATTCGCCGCGTTTTCTTAGCGCACCTGTCCATGCAAAGATTGTTGCAACAGAGTTGGTAGACGTTTCTTCACCCTTTAAATGCTTGTAATAATGTCTCTGCACTGTACCATGAGCCGCTTCGTATTCGTAATACCCCTCCGGTGATACAAGTACCGATGTCATCATAGCAAGAGAGCCAAAGGCTGACGAGATCATATCACTCATAACATCCCCATCATAATTCTTGCAAGCCCAGATATAACCGCCTTCTGACTTCATGACACGGGCAACGGCATCATCGATCAATGTATAAAAATACTCAATACCGGCTTCTTCAAAAGCAGTTTTATACTGTGTATCATAAATCTCCTGAAAAATATCCTTGAAAGTATGGTCATATTTCTTGGAAATCGTATCTTTGGTCGCAAACCAGAGATCTTGTCTGGTATCAAGCGCGAATTTAAAACAGCTATGCGCAAAACTTTCGATGGAATCACAAAGGTTATGCTGTCCCTGAACAACGCCTGCGCCTTTAAATTCATGAACAAGCTCCCTTATTTCATTCCCGTTTTCCCCAGTATACACAAGCTCCACCTTGCCTGCTCCCGGAATCTTCATCTCAGAGGCTTTATATACGTCACCGTATGCATGTCTGGCAATGGTAATTGGCTTTTTCCATGACTTTACATTCGGCTCAATGCCTTTTACAACGATTGGTGCGCGGAAAACCGTACCATCGAGGATAGCACGGATTGTCCCGTTCGGGCTTTTCCACATCTCTTTTAAGTTATACTCTGTCATACGCGCAGCATTCGGCGTAATGGTTGCGCATTTAACCGCTACTCCATATTTTTTTGTTGCATATGCAGAATCAAATGTTACCTGATCATTTGTACGATTTCTTTCTTCAAGACCAAGATCATAATATTCTGATTTCAAATCAACGAATGGATAAATCAGCTCATCCTTGATTATCTGCCATAAAATCCGGGTCATTTCGTCCCCGTCCATCTCTACTAATGGGGTAATCATCTTAATTTTTTCCATAATATCTTACCTCGTAAAATTATTAAAACTAAATTATTGGATCATTACACAGCAGCAGCCGTGCTCCTTGTTATAATACTATATCTAACTCTTTACAGCAATCAGTAATTTGCACAACAAGCTCATTGTCTGTAATAACAGTTACACGCCCATCCTCATACTGCTCGTCTACCCACATCTTTATGCGCTTCACAAGTTCAGAAGACTTATCTACTTTACGCTCTTCCGGCAAGTGATAGTAATTATTAATCCAATGCGCAATTCCTGCCAAACCGGATGTATTAGAAACTGCAACAAGCGGCGGACGGTTTAAAAACTTACCCGTATCAAAAATATTATAAATCTCCTCATTTTTCAAAAGACCATCTGCATGGATACCGGCTCTTGTAACGTTAAAGTTTGAACCGCAGAACGGGGTACGGCTCGGAAGTCTGTAACCAATCTCTTTTTCAAAATATTCTACAAGCTCTGTAATAACGGTGGTGTCCATACCGCCCAGATTCCCCTTAAGCTGCGCATATTCAAATACCATAGCCTCAAGCGGGGTATTACCGGTTCTTTCACCAATTCCGAATAATGAACAGTTTACGCCGCAGGCGCCATATAACCATGCTGTCGTAGAGTTATTGACTGCTTTGTAAAAATCGTTGTGCCCATGCCACTCAATGAGTTCAGAAGGCACGCCTGCATGTGTGGTAAGACCATAGATGATTCCCGGCACACTTCGCGGAATAACAGCACCCGGGAAGTTTACCCCATATCCCATTGTATCACATGCCCTTACCTTGATTGGAATCTTATATTCCTCCATCAGCTTCATAAGTTCTAAGCAGAACGGAATTACAAACCCGTAAATATCTGACCTTGTTATGTCTTCCAGATGGCATCTTGGACTGATGCCGGTTTCTAAGCACTGTCTTATGATGCTCAGATAATGGTTCATAACTTCACGTCTTGTCATTTTCATTTTATAGAAAATGTGGAAATCTGAACAGCTTACTAAGATACCGGTTTCCCTCAAACCAATATCTTTTACCAGATTAAAGTCCTGCTGACTGGCACGAATCCACGCAGTTACCTCTGGAAACTCATAGCCGCGTTCCATACATTTATATACTGCATCTCTATCCTTCTTACTATATAAGAAAAATTCGCTCTGTCTTATTTTTCCGTTAGGTCCGCCTAATCTATGAAGATAATCATATATTGTTACAATCTGTTCTGTCGTATATGGAGCCCTTGACTGCTGGCCATCACGGAAGGTAGTATCCGTGATCCAGATATCTTCTGGCATATTGTGCGGAACAATTCTATCATTAAACGCAATTTTAGGAATTTCATCATACGGAAACAAGCTTCGGAAGGTATTTGGTTCCGTTACATCTGTCAACTGGTAAAAATGTTCCTCTAATTGCAGCAGATTTGTTTTCTGGTTCATCACAACTTCTCTCATAACAGTTACTCCTTGGTTTTAACTACTTTTTCAAAAGTTTAATTCTTTAACAGAATAAAGTCAATATTTTTTTGTCACCTTTATTCTTCCATTTCATAATATATACTGTAAAACAAATTTATGGGAGGTCACTATGAGTGATTTAGCTGCTACAAACTGTGGATGTAACGATGGAGGTTGCGGATGTAATTCAATTATCTGGATTATCATTTTATTAAGCCTATGCAACAATAATGGTTCAGGCTTTAATTTGAGCAACAACGGATGCGGAAATGACGGATGTGGATGTCTATGGATTATCCTTCTTCTTCTTTTCTGTAACGGCGGCTGCAATAGCATGTGCTAATTAAATGCTGACACAAAAAGAACGGTGGAATACCACCGTTCTTTTATTTCATTCATTATACATATTGTTATTCTTTGTCTTTTGATGAGGCGGCTTTTCATATTCTGTCTGCATATATTTCTCCACATCGCATTCCGGGGAAGGACGTCTTCGTTTCATACATTCTTCATCAATTTCAAACACGCTGTTTCCATCAATAATCAGTCTGCCCATTATCTGTTTCCTTATATTTTTTCATTAGTATATGAAAGGGCAGTCATATTGTGATATTCCTCCACATAAAATAAAACAAAAACGAGTAATCATGGAACAAGAACAGTTTATCACAGAATATGATGGTCTGGTTCAAACAAGAGAACTTCAAATGTTAAAGGCCATGCTCCCATTTGTACATACGAAAAGCCAGATGCCGTTAGCAATTCTGATTCAAACGATGGAATTTCAAAACACCATACGTTGCTTTAAAGAAAATGCCAATGCATTATCTGCTTTTTCAATGACAAACGAAAGTGAGCGCCGCAGTGCCATGCTGCAGACTTTAAAAAAATTCTGTACCCCAAAAGAACGGGAAACAATCGATACTATTCTGAATATAATGTGTGTAATGGAAAACTATGATAAGGAGGAGCCTTTTGGACGACTTATTACTTAACAATCCGCAACTGCTTGGAATGGATCCGGCAAAATTACAGTTTATTATGGAGTTTGCACAGAAAGGCAAACCACAAAGCATGAAAGATGCCATGCCATTTCTTATAGCAAATATGAATCTTGCCAAAAAACAGAATATCAACTTTTCAAATTCAGAGGTTCACCTCATTGCTGACCTTTTGTGCCGCGATTTACCAGAAGAGGAACAAAACAAGGTAAAAAAAATCATGGCAATGTTAGGTCGATAATTAAAATCTTATCAATGGGACAGATGCTCTTGCCCAGACCATCTGTTCCATTCAGATACTTTTCTCCCGCAGACTCAAATAACACATACAAATAACCATTGCTATATACAATTTCTTCTGAACACGGAGGCATTTCAATAAGCATCGTATAATTCTCTACATTCCTGCTCATCGTATCTATCGATTCATACTTTCTGATATAGGAAGACCTTCTTCTTCCATAAGACATGCTCAGATATACTCTCCCACTATCATCAAAAGCAATTCCCTGAACTTTTGAAGGAATATTGTAGCTGCTTAAGGCTTGAAGTTCATTTTCTGCCTCATCAAATGTATAGGATACCATATGGGTATTTCCCCATATATTATGAGAAACAATCCATAAGCAATCCTCTGCATAAGTAATCCCGGACGGCAGATTTACCACTTCATACACTTCCATGAGATTTGTAACATTCATTACCCTTCCATATTTTTTGGACGCTATCTTTTTTACAAAGCGGTAAGACAACCGTTCAATCGTATTATTGGAAGAATTGCATATCCAGATATTCTTTCCATCCCATGCAACTCCTCCCAGATGGCTCTGTTCATCCATAGCCAGCGTGACAAGATATTCCCCTGTATTTCTGTCAAAAATTATCAGTTCTCCGAAGCAGCCGTATTCTACCGAATCCGATGTGATAAGCACATATTCATCTGTAAAGCATAAGCCCTGTAAGCATTGGTTGGTATCAAAAATGTAACCGTTCTCATAATCCGTCTGTCTGGTATCCGGCATACCCGGAATCAGTAATTCCTGCCAGAAGGAATACGCTAAATCCTTTAACCTGTACTTTTTTTGATTCTCATTGGTCTTTGATGTGTATTCATAGTTTGTCACATTGCCGTAATTGTCAATATTTTCTGCTCCTAAAAAAAGAATGCCTGAGGACCTATTATCCTCAGGCATCTTATTGTACTCATTTGAAATTACAATTAATATGGTAATGGTTACTATATAAAGTATACTCCCAAAAACTTCATTATTCTTCAATTTCAACAAGTTCTCCAGCTCTTTCTTCAATCTGTTTCTTGGCAACATCTTCCGGAGCCTGTTCATATCTTGCAAATTCATAAGAGAATGTACCGCTGCCGCTTGTCATAGAGCGAAGCTGGGTGTTGTAGCCATACAATTCAAGGTTTGGAATATCAGCGACAATTTCCTGATATCCTTTTTCAAGCGGATTCATACCCATTACACGGGCTCTTCTCTTATTCAGGTCACCCATAACGTCACCTGTGTATTCATCAGGGATAACCACTTTAAGAGTTGAAATAGGCTCTAATAATACAGGTGAAGCCTCCATAAATCCTTTTTTAAAGGCCTGTGCTGCGGCAACCTTAAACGCCATTTCCGAAGAATCTACCGGATGATAAGAACCATCATATAATACCGCTTTTACCCCAAGAACAGGATAAGCTGCCAAAGGTCCTTTTTTAACCGATTCCGCAATCCCCTTTTCAACTGCCGGGAAGAAGTTCTTAGGAACAGCTCCGCCGACTACACACTGTTCAAATACATATGGTGTTTCCTCTCCGGATGGTTCAAAGGTCATCTTAACGTGTCCATACTGTCCATGTCCACCGGACTGTTTTTTATACTTATATTCTACGTCCGATTTCTTGCGCAGTGTTTCACGAAAAGCTACCTTCGGTCTGGAAAGTTCAATTTCTACTTTGTATTTTTCTGCCAATGTGCTTACAACAACGTCTAAGTGCTGGTCACCCATACCATATAATAAAGTCTGTCCATTTTCTGCGTCATTTACATATGAAAGCGTTAAATCCTCCATAAGCAATTTCTGCAAAGCCTGGGAAATTTTGTCTTCATCACCTTTATTTTTTGCTTTATATCTCATAGAAACATATGGTTTGGACATCTGTGTCCGTATATAGGCAATCGGATTATTCTTTGTAGACAGCGTATCGGTAGTCAGGGTCTTCTGCAATTTTGCCAGCGCACCAATATCTCCTGCATGTAATTCCGCGACCTCTTCTGTCTTATTGCCGCGCAGTACATACAGACGGCCCGTTTTTTCTTCGCATTCTCTGTGATAGTTATATAAAGTATCGTCTGCTTTTAATACGCCGGAGTTTACCTTGATAAGCGAATACTTTCCAATATACGGGTCCACAATGGTTTTAAATACATATGCTGATTTTGGTTTTGCAAAGTCATAATCTGCATGAAATACTTCGTTATTAACGGTATTTATACCAGCGCATTTTCTCTTATCCGGACTTGGGAAATACTTAACGATGTCTGCCATTAACGTATACATACCGCGCGCCATTGTATTAGAGCCCATAAGCACAGGCACGATGGAACCATCCATAACATTTACACGAAGCGCCTGACGAATTTCGTCCTCTGAAAATTCATCGCCATTGAAATAACGCTCCATAAACTCTTCGGATGTTTCGGCAACTGCTTCGAGCAATGCTTCCCTGCAAATCTGTAAATTATCCTGAGAATAATCAGGAACGTCAGATTTGTCTACGCCTCCTTTGTCATTCCAACGCTTTGCCTTCTGCTGAACAACGTTAACGTATCCTACAAACCGTTCATTTTCACGGATAGGTAAATGGAATGGTGCGATTTTCTTGCCATATAAAGCCTGCAAATCTTCTACAACCTGACGATAGCTCGCATTATCTACGTCCATTTCCGTAACAAAAATCATTCTTGGCAGATTGTATTTCTCACATATCTCCCACGCGCGTTTTGTTCCGGTCTGTATGCCGGATTTACCGGATACCACAATAACAGCCGCATCTGCTACAGAAACAGCCTCTTCTACTTCTCCGACAAAATCAAAAAAGCCCGGTGTATCGAGGATATTCACCTTTACATCTCCCCAAGGGATTGGTACTAATGAGGTATGTATGGAGAAGGATCTCTTAATCTCTTCTTTATCATAATCACTGATTGTATTGCCGTCTGCTACAGACCCCATCCTGCTTGTAATGCCGGCAAGATATGCCAATGCTTCCACCAATGAAGTCTTGCCGCTTCCGCCATGCCCTAAGAGGACAACGTTTCTAATTTTGTCTGTTGTGTAAACATTCATATTGTAAAAACCTCCCACAAAAATTAGTATGGTTATATTGTACTATTTTTTTATAGCTTCCACAACTGTTTTATGCATTTTTCACATTATTTTTTCAAATTTTCTGACTTTTTCAATTTAATCATGAAAAAATCATGCGAAACTCTTGGACATCATTTCAAAATGTAGTAGAATAGTATCAATTATTTTCACCTACTATTAATCCCAGAGAGGTTCTCTATGATACTAAAAAAAATTGGATTTATCGGTTTAGGACTTATCGGAGGTTCTATTGCCAAGAAAATCAAAACAAACCATCCGGATTGTGAAATTATTGCTACTGCACATCGCGAAAATACAATTAAAAAGGCTTACGAAATCGGTTTGATTACCAACAACGTTCTTCTTCCGCTTACCGCCTTTTGTGATTGTGACATGATATTTCTCTGTGCTCCCGTTGAAAAAAACATTGCATATCTGTCAGAATTAAAAGATATAATCAAACCCGGCTGCATTATCACTGACGTCGGAAGCACAAAATCCCAGATTCACAAAGAAGTAATTGCTTTACATTTGGAGGAAAACTTCATCGGCGGACACCCTATGACAGGTTCGGAGAAAACAGGCATATCTAATGCAAATGAATATCTTCTGGAAAATGCATACTATATCATCACGCCAACCGGTCAGACCAGCGAGAAGCAATTACAGGATTTCTATCAATTAGTAAAAGAACTTGGCTCGCTTCCGCTTGTTCTGGACTATGAAACACATGATTATGCAACTGCGTCTATCAGCCATCTTCCGCATATGATTGCATATGCTTTGGTAAATCTGGTTAAAGATATTGACGACGAAAAAGAAACCATGAAAACGATTGCAGCAGGAGGATTTAAAGATATTACAAGAATTGCTTCCTCCTCTCCTGTTATGTGGGAAAATATCTGCATGACAAATAAAGAGCAGCTTTTAAAACTTATGGATATGTATATTGATTCTCTTAAGGAACTTCGAAATGATATCCATGAATCCAAATCACAAGCACTTATTGATAAATTCCAGAGTGCAAAGGATTACAGAGATTCCATCGCTGTTTCAGGCGTAAAATCACAAAACCGCGTGCATGAAATCTTTCTTGATTTAGTCGACGAAGCAGGTGGAATTGCCATAATTGCAAGTATTCTTGCATTTAAAGGCATTTCTATCAAGAACATTGGCATTGTTCATAACAGAGAATTTGAAGAAGGCGTGCTGCATATTGAATTTTACGACGAAAACGCATTAGAGCTTGCCATTTTGTTATTACAGGAAAAGAATTATATCATCTACAGACGCTAATCACAAAAACACCCTGTATTCCATATACTCTACGTGGATACAGGGTGTTTTTATATACTTTGCAATAAACTCTAATAAACGGAATCTTCTAACACTTCAAAGTAATTCTCAAATGTTTTTCGCGTACAGCCCGGGTTTTTGATTCTCATCTCTCCTGTTACGACCCCTGGCAGCGAAAACGCCATAGCCACACGGTGATCGTCATAGGTTTCAATTTCACAAGGCTTTGGCTTTCCAGGCAAAATAAAAATATTACCTTCTTCACAAATTGCTAAAACTCCCATCCGAAGAAGATTCTGTAAGATTGCATCAATCCGGTTACACTCCTGAAACCGAATATGTCCTACGTTCATAATGCATACTTTAGAGGAAGCAAATGGCGCTATTGCAGCCAGAGTAAGCGCCTGGTCGGAAAATCCTGCCAAATCAAAAGAACCTCCGCAAAAATGCTCTCTTGGCGGATACATTTTTACGCCATCCGGTTTTTCCTCTAATGTACACCCCATCCTGTCTAACACATTCAAAAATTTAATATCACCCTGAAGGCAATTCATATGAACGTTCTTAACCGTTACAGAAACCTTAAGAAGCGGGCTTAAAGCATAGAAATAACATGCTGCCGATACATCCGGTTCTACAACATAATCCCTTGCCTGATAGCCTTTGTCAGAACGTCTGCGATAGCTTCCCGTAATGGTTTTTTCCATTGTAACACCAAACTGGGACATCATACGAAGCGTCATATTTACATAAGCCATTCCATGAATGCCTGTCATACCAATCATAAAATGCTGCGGTAACAATACTGAGGTAATCAGCAATGCACTCAAAAACTGACTGCTTTTCTCAACATCTATTGTAACAGAGCTTCTTTTGCACTCAAATTCTCCGATTATAAAAGGAAAATGATATGGTTCTTCTTCATATATGATTTTGCTCCCCATTTCTTCTAAAGCCTCTAACAGTTCTTTCATGGGGCGCTTTTTCATCTGCTCTGAGGCATCAATACGATATCTTCCCTCTGATAAGGCAAGAAAAGCCGTAAGAAAACGGGCAGCGGTTCCCGCGCTTCCAACATACACGGTTGCATCAACATCACCATCTTTTCCTGATTTGGCACAAGGAATTTCTCCGCCGCAGCCAACAATGGTAACTGTTTCGTTTGACTCATCAAGCGCCACAAAAAAACCTAAATCAATCAACGCCTGCATAAAATAGCGCGAATCATCACTAAAAAGCACTCCATGAAGCACACTTGTCCCCTCAGCCAACGCCGCCAAAAGCAGCGCTCTGTTCGTTATGCTCTTAGAACCCGGAACACTTGCGGCTATATCATGAACCTTTTCTGCTTTTTTTACAATATATATACTACTGTTTTCCATTCAAATTACCAACTCCTAAGAAAACTTTTCCAAGGGCGAAAACGTTCGCCTCTTATAATTCGTTAAAAATCTGATAAATATCGATTTTTAATGCATCCGTTTCTGTCATACCGATAAACTCCGCACCGTATGTATAACCCTCTTCTATTGTATCCCGGCGTACAATCTCAATGACTGCATCTATCACCTCTCCGGTCCATATGGTCAGTCTTGTATCATAGTAAGTACCAACCTCCAGCTTCTGCTTCGCCTTAAACCCGATTCCACCGCGAGACAGATTCATTATACCAACATGAACAAATTTCAAAGTAGTTATATCATCTCTATCCAGACGTTCTAACTGTACCGTAACATCAAGATCCAGACGTTTGTGTTTTCTCTTTTCTTCCATACAGTCTTATCCTTTCCTGTAAAAGATTGTTACATTTTTATCATATAACGTATTTGATTATTTTACAAGCCTATTTATCAAGGATTAACATGGCATCTCCAAAACTAAAAAATCGGTAGCGTTCTTCGACTGCCTGCTTATATGCGGCAAGCACATGTTCTCTTCCTGCCAAAGCTGACACAAGCATAACAAGCGTAGATTCCGGCAGATGGAAATTGGTAATGAGTCCGTCAATCACCTTAAACTGATAGCCCGGATAAATAAATATTTCTGTCCATCCGCTGCATCCATGCAGCATACCTTTTTCATCCGCAGCCGCTTCTAGTGTTCTCGTGCTGGTTGTCCCAACAGAAATCACACGATTTCCTGCCTCCTTTGCCCTGTTAATTTTATCGGCTTCCGACTGCTCAATATTATAAAACTCGGAATGCATATGATGGTTTAACAGGTTCTCTTCTTTTACCGGACGGAAAGTTCCAAGACCAACATGAAGGGTTACCTCCGCAATCTCTACGCCTTTCTCTCTTACCTGCTGTAACAATTCCGGCGTAAAATGAAGACCCGCAGTAGGCGCTGCCGCAGAACCATCATACTTAGCATAAACTGTCTGATAACGGTTTTTATCCTGAAGCTGGTGTGTAATGTATGGCGGCAAAGGCATCTGTCCAAGTTTATCCAGTATTTCTTCAAAAATCCCTTCATAGTGAAACTGAATCAGACGGTTTCCCTCTTCCACAATATCTATGACTTCTCCGGTTAACAAGCCCTCCCCAAAGATAATCTTTGTCCCCGGTTTTGCTTTTTTCCCTGGTTTTACCAAGGTTTCCCATACATCATTTTCTTTCCGTTTTAATAACAGAACTTCAATCGTTGCACCTGTCCCCTCACGTACACCCATAAGGCGTGCAGGGATTACCCTGGTGTTATTCACAACAAGGCAATCGCCTTCCTGAAGATAATCTAAAATATCACGAAAGACACGATGCTCAACCTCACCTGTCTTCTTATCTAAGACAAGCAGTCTTGAGCCGGCTCTGTCTTCTAACGGATCCTGTGCAATCAGTTCTTCCGGCAAATCAAAATAAAAATCTGACTTTAATAACTGTTCCATTCTTAGCCTTTCTAACTTCTTAATTCAGCACCAATGGCTTTATTTAACTGTTTTAAAATCTTCTTAACAAATGCATCTACCGATTCCGGTCCAAATGCCTCTTCCTTTGGTGTAAATAAAACCGTAAATGCCATGCTCTTCTTGTCCCCGCCAATCTGAGCGCCTTCATAGATATCAAATAGTTTGATGCTCGTAATATACTTGCAGGCATTTTTCATAACTGCTTCAATTTCTCCGCAAGTTACGTTCTTATCTACTACAATCGCCAAATCACGCTGTTCTTGCGCATATTTTGGAAGCGGTGTAAACACAGCTTTTTTGCCATACCACTGTGATAACACTTCTAAATCGATCTCCATGATATACATTGGTACACGAAGGTCGCACTCCTCTGCAATATCATATGCCAGTTTTCCAAGATAACCGACTTCCACGCCTTCACAGCTAATACTTGCTGTCTGGTATGGATGTAAGAATGTTTTTGTAGTATTTGCATATGAGAACGATACATGTAAAACATCTGCAACTTTTTGTGCAATTCCCTTTAATGTGTAGAAGGATTCTTTTTCTCCAAATACGGCTGCACAAAGCGTCTGGCGTTCATCCGGATACTCCGTAAGCGGAAGTTCCTTTGGAATGAACTTTTTCGCAATTTCAAATAATCTTCCTTCTAAATTACCCTTCTTCTGGTTGCGGGAAACCGCATTAATCATAGAAGCAGCAAGTGTTGTTCTCATAAGTGACAGTTCCTCACTGATTGGATTCATAATACGGATTGCATGACGCTCCATAGCATCCGCAGGGAGTTTTAACAAATCCAAATCCGATGGAGAAAAGAACGAATAATGAATACATTCATGTGCGCCTGTACTGCAAAGTGCTTTTTTCAAACGCAGCTCTGTCTTCTGCTGTAAGTTTTCACCGCCAACCGTAACCTGGGCTGTTGGCATGAAGGCAGGTACAATATGGTCATAGCCATACATACGAATGACTTCTTCTGCAACATCCTGATAGCCTTCCATATCTTCACGATATGCCGGAATCTGTAAGGTTAAAGTATCCTTGTCTATTTTGGGTTCAAAGCAGAGATTTGTCATAATACGCACAATATCTTCATTCGGAACGGTTATTCCAAGTACTGCGTTTACTTTGTTTATACTTACGGATAGTTCATGTGGATTTACACTATTTCCCGTGTTTACATCTGCGTGCATTCTGGAAACCTTGCCGCATCCCAATTCCTCTATTAAATGAAGGGCACGTTTCATAGCCATAACGGTTGCATATTCGTCAACGCCCTTCGCATAGCGGGCGCTAGAGTCGGATGTTTTTCCTACGGCTCGTGAGGTTCTGCGGATGTTATCACGCGCAAATTTTGCAGATTCAAACAATACATCTGTTGTTGTATCTTTGATTTCTGAATTTAAACCGCCCATAACACCTGCCAAAGCAACCGGCTTTACACCATCGCAGATTAACATATTTTCTGTGGTAAGCGTAAGTTCTGTCTCATCTAATGTAACGATTTTCTCGCCCTCTGCTGCACGGCGGACACATATTGTATCTCCTTCTAAGGTCGAATAATCAAATGCGTGCATTGGCTGTCCAAGTTCTTTTAAAATATAGTTTGTGATATCTACCACGTTAGAAATTGCACCGATACCAACTAACTGTAATCTGCGCTTCATCCAAAGCGGAGATTCGGCAATTTTAACATCATGTACATAATGCGCGCTATATCTCGGGCAAAGTTCCGGACAATCTACACTTACCTTGAAGTTTTCAATGGTCACCTCATCTTCTGTATAGTCCAAAGCCGGAGCCTTAAATGGTTTTCCAAGCACTGCGGCAATTTCTCTGGCAATACCTGCAATGCTCTGACAATCCGGACGGTTTGCTGTAATTGCAATATCAAAAATCCAGTCATCCAGCCCAAGAATCGGTTTTACATCTGCACCCACAGGTATATCCTCCGGTAAAACAAGCAGTCCGTTGTAATCCGCACCCGGATACATATTCTCGTTTACACCAAGTTCTACACCGGAGCAAAGCATTCCATGAGACTCTACGCCGCGTAATTTGCCTTTTCCAATCGTCATGACGCCTTCTACTGTCTTGTGGTCTTTTGCTGTAGCATAAACCGTTGCTCCAACAAGCGCTGCCGGGAATTTGCCTCCGGCATGTACATTATCTGCCCCGCAGCAAATCTGGAAGGTTCCATGCTCGCCGCAATCCACCTGACATACATGAAGATGGGTATCCGGAATCGGTTCGCATTCCAATACATGTCCAACTACAACCTTGCTTATGTCTTTTCCTACTTCATACAATTCTTCTACTTCAAAGCCACAGGAGAATAATTTATCCTCTAACTCCTGCGGAGTAATATCGATATCTACATAATCTTTTAACCAGCTTAATGGTGCTAACATATCTATTTACCAAACCTTTCTATCTTTCTCTTGTTTCAGGATACAAAACTTATTTGTCATTTAACTGATTTAATACTTTGATATCAGATTCAAATAACAGTTTGATGTTATTGATACCGTATTTGAGCATTGCTGTACGTTCAATACCGATACCAAAGGCAAATCCGCTGTATTCATTGGTATCAATACCGCAATTCTCCAATACCTTGTTATTTACAACACCTGCACCAAGGATTTCTATCCAGCCGGTACCCTTACAAAGCTTACAGCCCTTTCCGCCACATTCAAAACAACTGCAATCTACTTCTACCGAAGGTTCCGTAAAAGGAAAATAAGACGGGCGGAGACGGGTTTTTGTTCCTTCTCCGTAAATCTTTTTAACAAATTCATCCAACATACCCTGTAAGTCACAAAGCGTAATGCCTTTATCTACTACAAGGCCCTCCATCTGTGTAAACATCGGTGAATGGGTTGCATCATCATCCGAACGGAACACCTTCCCCGGAGATAAAATCTTAATCGGCGGCTGCTTTTTCTCCATTACATGAATCTGTCCGGCAGACGTCTGTGTTCTGAGCAGGAACTCAGAAGACAGATAAAAGGTATCCTGCATATCTCTTGCCGGATGATCCTGCGGGGTATTTAAGGCCGTAAAGTTATAATAATCCGTTTCAATTTCCGGTCCTTCATAGATTTCAAAGCCCATTCCTGCAAAAATATCAATAATTTCATTACGAACCAGAGTAATCGGATGGAGGTTTCCTTCTGCGGTTTCAACAGCCGGTAAGGAAATATCGATCTTCTCCGCTTCATATCTGGCAAGCAATTCTTTTTCTTTCATTTTTTCATCAAGCTCGCCGATGAAGCCTAACGCCCATTCCTTAAGCTCGTTTACACCTTTTCCGTAAGCGGCTTTCTCTTCGTTTGGAATGTTCTTCATCTCTTTCATGAGAAGACCGATTTTACCAGTCTTTCCATCTAAGAATTTTTTTCTGAATTCATACACTTCTTTTGCAGAAGCAAGCGCTTCTGCACCGGCAATAATCTCTTCTTTGATTGCTTCTAAATTTGCGTTCATCACTTTTTCTCCTTTTTTATGTTTTCTCAAAACGTTTTGTTAAAAAGGACAAAAAAATCGTCCCTTTTAAGCAAAAGGGACGAATATAAATCCGCGATACCACCCTGATTCCTACTATCTGTCAGACTATAGGCACTCATTAACTGCGTAACGTGCAGTGCGGCGTCTTGGGCTATCGTATATCTTTACTTAGATAATATTTTCACCCGAGCAACTCCTGTGGGAATTTCAGTATATAATCAGCGCTTAAGGGAACTTACAGCCGATGATTCCCTCTCTCTGAAAGAATAATTATCACTTACTAAACACATTCATAGTCTTTAATTATTAAAATCTTATGATAGTTTAGCATAAGTTTTTGCAAAACTCAAGAGTTGATTTTATAATAAGTGCCGAGAATCTTCATAGACACCGCCTCCTCTTGAATCCCCTTTAATGCATTGATAACAGAGGAGTCCTCAAGACTTCCTTCTATGTCAATAAAGAATCTGTATTCCCAATTCTTATCTTTGATTGGACGTGATTGAATATTGGTCATATTGATGTTGTTATAAATGAAATGCGACAACATATGATACAAAGCGCCGCTCGTATGGGATACCTCAAAACATATGCTGATTCTGTTTGCTTTCTTTTGACAGATTCTTTTAGAGTCAATTCGTTTGTTCGTAACAATAATAAAACGGGTTGCATTGTTTTCGGAATTGGAGATGTTGCCATCTAATATTTTAAGCCCGTAAATGCCGGCAGTTAATGCACTTGCAATTGCTGCATGATGGACATTTCCATCATCTTTGATTTTTTTGGCCGCCATTGCAGTATTTTTCATACTGATTTTGTCCCAGTCCGGATGCGCATATAAATATTCCCCACACTGCATCAATGCCTGCGGATGGGAATAGACACAATTGATATCATCTGTCTTTGCTTCCGGAAGCCCTATAAGCGCATGACAAATATCAATAATCTGTTCCCCTATGATATAATTGTCATATTCCACCAATAAATCATAATTCTCCGATACGATTCCCGCAGATGAATTTTCAATCGGCAGTACGGCAAAATCAGCCTGTCCGCTCTTAATGGCATCCATAGCATCTTTCCATGTTTCTACCGGATAGCTGTCGCACTGTGTTCCAAAATATTCCATCATTGCCTGCTGGCTGTAAGCACCTTCCAGCCCCTGAAATACAATTTTCGCATTAGGCGTTACAAAATCATCCAGGGCTATAAATGCCGGGGGTTCTGCCGTTCCGTTCTCATTCATAAGCTGGTACTGTCTTTTACGGCTTACTGCCATAATCTGTTCAAACAGCTCCATAATACCTGTTTTAGTAAAATCAGACGTTGCTTTGGCAGAAAGATTCTTTAATTTGCTGGTTTCTCTTTCTTTATCAAAAACCTTTTTCCCTGTAGCAATTTTGAAACGTGCAACACCCTCTGCTATTTTCATTCTCTGCTCATAGAGTTCAACGATCTGGTTGTCAATTCTGTCAATCTCTTCTCTAAGCTTCTGTAAGTCTTCCATTTTTATCACCTTTCATTTTGCAAAAACAAAGTGTATGCCTACACACGCTTTCACACATTAATGTATCATCTTCTTTATATGATATAAAAAATAATATTACAAAGTACTCTCAAAGGCAAGCAAACCTTGAAACATATTCCATTTATTAGTATAATTTTTATAGGAGGGATGCGTATGAAAAAAATATATATCATACCTATTTTAGTAATTTGCATTTTGATTGCTGTTGCAGCAGCGGTTTCTCTTTTAAAAAAAGAAAATGTAAAATTCAATGACAGCTATGTCAACGGAAATACAGCCGGAAACTTATATAATGGCGGAATGTTCTGTGAGCACAACGGAACTATCTTTTTCGCCAATCCTGATGATGGAAACCGCCTTTATTCTATGGACTCAGATGGACAGAATCTGAAAAAACTCAGCAACGACGTGGCCAATTACATCAATGCAGATGACAATTATGTATATTATGTACGCAATAATGTTAATGAAGGATTAAACTATAATTTTTTCTCCTTCTATCGAAATGCACTATGCCGGATATCAAGAGAGGGAGGAGCTGTAACCATTCTTGATACAGAGCCCTGCAGCTACGCCTCCTTAATCGGCAATTACATTTATTACCTGCATTATGATTCAGAAGATGCAACTACGCTTTATAAAGTAAAAATCGATGGCACAGACCGAAAGCAGGTTCTTAAGGATTCTGTTTTTACCTGTAGTACCGAGGGACAGTATTTTTATTATAACGGAACCACAACTACTGGCTCCATCTTTCAATTTGATACTGCCAGTGACTCCTCCTCTGTAATTTATGGCGGCAATTGCTATAAGCCGACTGTAAGCGGAAATGGCGCCGAGATTTACTACATTGACGGCGATCAGAACTATGCATTAGTGTATGCCAGCGTAAACACGAACAATCCTATCCTTGTTACATCAGACAGCGTTGATGCATATAACATATACGACGACTACATCTACTATCAAAAATATGATGGAGACAATTCAGGACTTTGTATGATGAAAAAAAACGGAACAGAATCCGTAATGATTATGGAAGGAACTTTCAAGAATATCAGTGCAACCTCCTCCTTTGTATTTTTTACCGACTTTTATAGCGGAGAAACTTATTACTTCTTCCGCACATCTCCAGATAATGTGATGGATTTTAATCCGGGTGTGCAAAAAGACTAGCATAAACAATTCCATATTTACTTTTTTACAGGAGATTTCTGTCAAATACAAAAAGCAGCCTGACATAGGATAGTCAGACTGCTTTTATATGCTTTTATGAAAAATCAAACAGGGATAACTGATTGGATTCCGGCAAATCGCCAAATAATCCCAAATCACTCATCAATTCAACCACTGTTTTTGAAACTTTGGTACGCTCCCTAAAGTCATCCTTTGACAAAAACTTCCCATCCTTGGCCGCTTCAGCAATCGCAACCGCAGCACTGTCTCCCAATCCTTCAATGGAATTAAAGGAAGGCATCAGTTTTCCGTCTATGATCTGGAAACGGTGCGGTTCTGCACGATACAAATCTATCGGCATAAATTCAAATCCTCTCGCATACATTTCCTGAACAATACGTCCATCTCTTAGGATATCCTGTTCCTTATTGGAAATCGTATCTTTATGATTTTTCAAATCTCTTAAATGCCGTTCCAGGCGTTCTTTTCCTAGACACATGATTTCATAGCTGAATCCTGTAGCACGGACAGAAAAATAAGATGCATAATAAGCAAGCGGATAGAACACTTTACAATAAGCAATCCTCCATCCCATCATAACATAGGCGGCCGCATGCGCCTTTGGGAACATATATTTAATCTTCTCACAAGACCATATATACCAGTCCGGAACTCCATGCGCCTTCATCTCTTCTTTCCATTCCGGCCACTTATCGGCTTTTCCCTTTGCTACCATACCTTTACGGACTGCTTCCATAATCTTAAAGGCAGTGTCCGGCTGAAGCCCTTTGTTGATCAGATACGTCATGATATCATCTCGTGTACAGATACAGGTTGAAATGGTTGCCGTTCCCTCCTGAATCAACGTCTGGGCATTTCCAAGCCATACGTCAGTCCCATGAGAAAGTCCTGCAATATTTACCAGATCAATAAACTGCGTAGGCTTTGCTTCTTCTACAAGTCCCATCGCAAAGTCTGTACCAAACTCCGGGATTCCAAGTGCCCCAAGCTTTGTTCCGCCAATGTCCTCCGGTGTAATTCCAAGAGCCTTTGTACTTTCAAACAAAGACATAACCGCCTTGTCATCCAGTGGGATTGTCGTTGGGTCAAGACCTGTCAGATCTTGAAGCATTCGTATCATAGTAGGGTCAACATGCCCTAAAATATCCAGCTTCAACAGGTTATGGTCAATCGAATGATAATCAAAATGCGTGGTAATAATGTCTACGGACATATCATTCGCGGGACGCTGTATTGGTGTAAACGTATTGATGTTTTCTCCCATTGGAAGAACGATAATACCACCCGGATGCTGCCCTGTTGTACGATGAATGCCTGTACAGCCCAGCGCGATACGTTCAATCTCGCATCGGCGTTTTCTAATCCCCCGCTCTTCATAGTATTTTCGCACATATCCATAGGCTGTTTTATCTGCCAGAGTACCTACTGTTCCTGCTTTAAAGGTCTGACCTTCTCCGAATATTACTTCTGTATATTTATGTGCTTTACTTTGATATTCGTTTGAAAAGTTCAGGTCGATATCCGGCTCCTTATCTCCTTTAAAACCAAGGAAGGTTTCAAACGGAATGTCAAAGCCTTCTTTTTTCAGCGGTTTTCTGCAATTAGGACAAACCGCATCCGGCATATCGCAGCCGCATCTTCCGGCATAGGATTTTACCAAATCGGAATCAAAATCTACATACTTACACTCTTCACACAGGTAATGCGCCTGCAGCGGATTTACCTCTGTAATACCCGCCATTGTTGCTACGAAGGAGCTTCCTACCGAGCCACGCGAACCTACCAGATATCCGTCCTCGTTCGATTTCCAAACCAGTTTCTGTGCAATAATATACATTACGGCATAGCCATTGGATATAATGGAGTTAAGTTCTCGCTCCAAACGGGCATGTACAATCTCAGGAAGCGGATTTCCATACATTTTATATGCCTTATTATAACAGATATCGCGTAACATCTGGTCGGAGTTTTCAATGACCGGAGGACATTTATCCGGACGAACCGGGCTAATCCATTCGCACATATCTGCAATCTTGTTGGTATTTGTGATAACGACCTCTTCCGCCTTTGCACTTCCTAAATATGCAAACTCTTCTAACATCTCCTCTGTCGTCCGAAAGTACAGAGGCGCCTGATCATCTGCATCATCAAAACCTTTTCCCGCCATGATAATACGGCGGTAGATTTCATCCTCCGGGTCAAGAAAATGCACATCGCAGGTGGCAACCACCGGTTTATTAAAATCCTCGCCAAGCTTTACAATTTTTTTGTTTATTTCAATTAAATCATCCTTACTCTGAACCGGAGAGTCCTCATCCCGAAGCATAAATGCATTATTTCCAAGCGGCTGGATTTCCAGATAATCATAGAAATCTACGATTCTTGAAATTTCTTCCTCCGGCCGCCCGTTTAAAATGGCGCGATACAGTTCTCCCGCTTCACAGGCAGAACCCAAAAGAAGTCCGTCGCGATACCTGATAAACTCTGATTTTGGGATACGCGGTCTTCTGTTAAAATATGTAATATGTGACATGGAAACCAGATTATACAGGTTGGTTCTTCCCTGATCGCAGGTTGCCAGAATGATCGCATGATAGGTAGGCATTTTCAAAATGTTTTCTACTGAAGATGTTCCGGCTTCATTTACCTGTTCTAAATTCTCTAACCCTCTTTCCCGAAGCATCTGCAGAAATTTCACAAAAATTTCGGCTGTACAGGCCGCATCATCAACCGCACGATGATGGTTGTCCAAAGGAACACCTACTGCCTTTGCCACCGTATCGAGCTTAAAACGGTTTAGTGCCGGTAAAAGAAAACGCGCCATTGCAACTGTATCAATAAAGGTTGGCGAGAACTCTGTGCCTAAATCCAAAGCGTTTTTCTTAATAAAACTCATATCAAAGTCTGCATTATGGGCAACCATGATACATCCGTCACAAAACTCCAAAAACTGAGGCAGCACCACATCAATTGCCGGCGCGTCAACTACCATATCATCACTGATATGTGTCAGCTCTTCAATTCGAAACGGAATCGGAACTCCGGGATTTACGAAGGATGAAAAACGTTCTGTTATCTTGCCGTTTTCTACCTTTACAGCGCCAATTTCTATAATTTTATTTACTTCAGGACTAAAACCAGTTGTTTCAATATCAAATACAACATAAGAATCACCCAGTGACTGCCCCTTGCTGTCGGTAACAATACCTTTTAAATCATCGACAAGATATGCCTCCACACCATAGATAATCTTAATGTCATCCGGTCCTTTCACCGCATGATTTGCTTCCGGGAAAGCCTGTACATCCCCATGATCTGTAATAGCGATTGCCTTGTGTCCCCACTTTCTTGCTCTTGCAATAATGCTTCCAACGTCAGACACACCATCCATATCGCTCATTTTCGTGTGACAATGCAATTCCACACGTTTTTCCGGACTCTTATCCACCCTGCTCGTGGTAAAATCAGGAATCTTCTTAATACCTGTAATCGAACCAATCGTTAAATCACTGTCGAATTTATCAATAATCGCCATACCCTTGACTTTCACGAAGTTTCCCGGTTTTAATCCTCCCGTAATTGCCGGCACGTCCTCATTTTTCGCAAACAGCTTTAATACTATCGTATCCGTAAAATCTGTTATGGAAAAAATAACGATGGTTTTCTCATTTCGGATTTCACGGGTATCTAAAGTAAGTACCTTTCCCCGAATTACGACCTCGCCAATCGGCCCGTCAATTTTTTCGATTTCTAAAGCATCCTCTTCAAAATCACGACCGTATAAAACATCCGGATTATCCGATTTCCTGCTCCCAGGCTCATATTTTTTACGAAACTCACCTTTTTTCTCGAAGCTATTCTGCTTTGGTTTTGATGTGTCTGTAGATTTTTCCGCAGTTTTTGATACCACACCCTTTTGACGAGTTTTTTCTTTTGCACCTGTATCTGCCTTTTTCTCTGTAAGGAGCAATCCGTCCTCCTGCACGCTCTGCCCTTTTTCCTGCTTTCCCATGCCGGTCCGCGCTACAATAGCCTGTACCTCTTGGCGGATTTGCTCTTTTGCATTTTTTCGATATTTGCTTTCCTGTGGTTTGCGGTATTCCACATGAATTGCCAAATCCATTCCACATCTCTCACAGATTATCTTTTCCAAAAATGCAATAATCTCTTCCCCACGAGTTTTGGCAATTATTGTATCATCTAAAGTCAGGTTCATTTTGCTTGGAGTTTCAAAATACATGGCTGCTGTCCGAAGCAGGTTGTATTCTAAAATGCTGTATGCATTTAATTCCTCAAGGATACTTTCCTTATATACCTGCATAAGCGTTTCTGCATTGTATTGTCCGGAAAGCTGAAAAGACTCTATAATCCTGATAACAACATCCTTTGCTGGAAATAGCTGTTTTTTTATCTGGTCTTCCAGATACCATATTTTCTTTTTCTCAATCAGTCTTTCTGCATGCAAATAAATGCGAACATGACTTCTGTCATGATTCGCACTTACCTTGGTTACTTCTGCTTTTTCTAAAAGACTGATTAGCCCACTGTCTACTTTTAAAGTAGGAAATACTTCTAAAAATGTCTTTGACATTTAATTTCTCCAATTTTCAAGTTCATATCTTAAAGCATCAAGCAGTTGGTCTTCCGGTACTTTTTTATAAATCTCACCTTTTTTGATGATAAGTCCTTCACCAATTCCACCGGCAACACCAAGATCTGCTTCTTTTGCTTCTCCCGGTCCGTTTACTGCACAGCCCATCACTGCCACTTTAATATCCAGCGGATATTCCGCAGCCATCGTTTCAACCTTGTTTGCCAGACCGATCAAATCAATCTGGG
This sequence comes from uncultured Agathobacter sp., assembly GCA_944381555.1. Classification (GTDB taxonomy): domain Bacteria; phylum Bacillota; class Clostridia; order Lachnospirales; family Lachnospiraceae; genus Roseburia. The sequence goes on from CALWLL010000056.1 coordinate 63,967, forward strand.
TTCTGCCACAGGTCGGACAGGATACCACTTCAATTCCGCCTTTGCGGAGTCCAAGTGTTCTTAAGATAAGTTTTGCAGATTTAATTTCCTCTACCGGGTCCCCGGTAAGAGAAACCCGAATCGTATCACCTATACCCTGACTTAAAATCAATCCAAGTCCTATGGACGATTTGATGTTTCCGCTTATGATCGTTCCTGCCTCTGTTATACCGACATGAAGTGGATGATTAGTCTTGTCTGCAATCAGCTCGTGCGCTTTCACACACATCATAACATCAGAAGATTTGATACTGATTACCAGATTGTCATAACCCATATCTTCAATAATCTTTACTTTGTCCAAGGCGCTTTCCACAATTCCTTCGGCTGTAACCCCATCATATTTCTCAACAAGAGGCTTTTCTAAGGAGCCGCTGTTTACTCCAACGCGGATTGGAATGTTCCGTTCCTTTGCCACATCCACAACCGCCTTTACGCGGTCTGTGCTACCGATGTTTCCCGGGTTGATACGGATTTTATCCGCACCATGCTCCATTGCGGCAATTGCAAGCTTATAGTCAAAGTGAATATCTGCAACCAATGGAATTTCTATCTGCTTTTTTATTTCCGTCAATGCCTTTGCTGCCTCCATTGTTGGAACAGCGCAGCGGATAATATCACAGCCGGCTTTGGTCAGCTTTTGAATCTGTGCAACCGTAGAAGCCGCATCTTCCGTTTTGGTGTTTGTCATAGACTGAATCAGAACCGGGTTTGCACCACCGATAACGCGGTTGCCTATGTGAACTTCCTTGGTTAATCTCTTTTCCATTTCCTACCTCCCAAAATGTATTTGTAACTCCTTACTATATAAATATCTTACGAATATCATTAAACATTACAAAAAACATCAGCAGGAACAAAAGGATGATTCCAATCATATGAACCATACCCTCTTTATTTGGGTCAACCGGCTTACCCCGAATTGCTTCTACTGCTAAGAACACCAGTCTCCCGCCATCTAATGCCGGAATTGGAAGCAGATTCATAACACCGAGATTTGCTGATAACATAATTGTCCAATTCAGCATATTTAAGAATGCATAATAATATCCGTCGTTTTTCACGGACTCTTCATACACCTGTCCCATATTCTGAACAATACCAACAGGACCGCTTAGTTCATTCACCGATATCCCGCCTGTAAACAGCATTCTCACGCTTTCAATCGTAGTATCAATATAATAGCCCAGTTCACAAAAGCTGTAATATATAGTTTCAAAGACTCCTGTACGCTCTCTTTCACCGTATGAAATAAATCCATACAGATAGCTGTCTGTTTCTTCATCGTATTTTGGCGTCAATGTTGTTGTATATTCCTGACCATCTCTCTCATATACGATTTCTACCGGCTCTCCAACATGAAATAATGCATAAGCACTGATTTCTCTATAAAAATTAATTTTTTTACCACCCATTTTTACAATGGTATCTCCGCCTTTAAGTCCGGCTTCCTGTGCGGCATAACCATCCATTACATCTGTAAGCACAGGCTTATCTACCCCGACACACGAAATCAATACAATGGACAAAACAAATGCCATTATAAAGTTAAAGATTGGTCCGGCAGCCACAACGCTGATTCTTGCCCATACGCTCTTTTTGTTAAAAGCACGCTCATCATCCGAATCTTCATCTTCGCCTTCCATCATACAAGCTCCGCCAAAAGGAAGAATCTTCAGGGAATACTTCGTTTCCCCCTTCGTAAATCCAACAATTGTCGGTCCTAGGCCAAGTGAAAATTCATTAACCCGGATTCCGTTTGCCTTTGCCAGTAGAAAATGTCCAAGTTCATGAAACAAAATAAGTAAACTAAAAATTAAAATTGCAATTACTATATTCAAATTACCACCTACTACTTATGAATTCATAAGCTTCCTGTTCTGTTTCTAAAATCTGTTCTAATGTCGGATTTGAAATAAATCCTGTCTGTTTCATCGTTTCTTCTATGATATCTGTAATTTCGAGATATTGAATTTTGCGATTCAAAAACAAACTGACTGCTTTCTCGTTTGCAGCATTATATGCAACCGGAATATTTCCTCCACGCCGCATTGCTTCATAGGCCAGTTTTAGCCCTTTAAAAGTCTCAATATCCGGTTCTTCAAACGTAAGATTGGATAAAGCAAATAAATCAAGACGCTTACCGGATAACGGGCGGCGCTCCGGGTAATATAATGCATACTGAATCGGAAGGCGCATATCCGGGGTTCCAAGCTGTGCCATTACTGCCCCATCTTCAAATTCTACCGCAGAATGAATGACGCTCTGTGGATGAACAACAACCTGTATGCGGTCTAAATCCACGTCAAACAGCCATTTTGCTTCCATCACTTCCAGACCTTTATTCACAAGCGTGGAAGAATCAATCGTAATCTTTTTTCCCATTGCCCAGTTCGGATGCTTTAATGCATCCTCTACCTGAATACTTAGTAATTCTTCACGCTTCCTTCCCCGAAACGGTCCCCCTGAGGCCGTCAGCAGAATCTTATGGATTCTGTTGTTTTCTTCTCCCTGCAAGGACTGGAAAATAGCGCTGTGCTCACTATCAACCGGTAATATGGATACTTTATGTTTTTTGGCCAGCGGAATAATAATATGTCCTGCTGTTACCAATGTTTCTTTATTTGCCAACGCAATATTTTTCCCCGCCTCAATTGCTGCAATAGTCGGGCGTATTCCAAGCATTCCGACAATTGCCGTGACCAGAAGCTCTGATTGCGGATGGATTGCTGCTTCAATCAGTCCGTCCATTCCATATACAACAGGTATATTTAAATCTCTTGTGCTGTTACGCAAAGCCAAAGCGTCATCTTCATCCCATACACTCACTAATTTCGGGTGAAACTCACGCATCTGCTCTTCCATCAGACGAATATTTCCACCGCAGGATAAAGCAACAACTTCAAGGTCTCCCTGCTCTCTTGCAACCTCCAGCGTCTGTGTTCCGATTGAGCCGGTCGAACCTAGTATTGCTATTTTTTTCATACTCTTACCTCACTACAACATCTTGCTTTCTGTGCCGCTATCTATTTAAGATACCTCTTTTTAAATAAAATATATCGCTAAATAATAGATAATTGGCGCAGTAATTATTATGCTGTCAAATCTATCCAGAATTCCGCCATGTCCGGGAATGATATTTCCATAATCCTTAATATTATAATTGCGTTTAATTGCAGATGCCGTTAAATCCCCAATCATAGAAATCAAAGCCGCAGCAGCAGCAATTACCGCCAATACAACAATTTCACTCCATTCTGTCTCCATCTGGTTTTGAAATACCAGTGCATAGATTAACGTAAGAAGTGCTGCTCCAAGCACACCTCCAACTGCGCCCTCAACGGATTTCTTTGGACTAAGCACCGGAGACATTTTATGTTTACCGATTAACATTCCTACACAATAGGCACAGGTATCACATCCCCATGAGCAGATAAAAATTAAAAATGCCAGATACAACCCATTTTCCAAAGTACGAATCTGATAGATATAAGACAGCATTACCCCTACATACAGCATTCCAAAAAGCGCTGACATAATATGCTTTGCTTCATATTTTGGATAAGCAAATACATAAATAAACATAAGTACAATCAGAAGTCCCATTATGAAAATGAATGGATCTAAAATCCAGTGCAGGCTCAGATTACAATAATATGAAGCCGTAGTCACATAAGATGCGATTGCAAGCGGCGTCTTCTCTATCTCAAGCACGCGGTATAATTCAAACATTCCGATTAATGCAATAACAAGTGTGGAAAGTAACAGTAGATTGCCGCCGAATAGTATAAAAACAACAGCCAGAACCACCATTACAATCCCACTTAACAAACGAGGCAAAAACATCCTATTCCTCCTTTATGCGGCCGAATCTCCGGTCACGTCTATTATATGCTTCAATAGCAAGTTCTAATTCTTTCTTGTTAAAGTCCGGCCATGCCACATCCGTAAAATAAAATTCACTATACGCAAGCTGCCATAATAAATAATTAGACAAACGCTGTTCTCCGCTGGTCCGGATCAAAAGGTCCGGATCGGGAAGTTCTCTTGTATCCAGATAGCCGGAAAAAAGCTCTGCATCTATCTCTTCTATGGAAATTTTTCCTTCTTTCTCATCCTGCATCATATGCTTCATGGCACGGAGCATTTCATCCCTGCTTCCATAATTAATTGCAATGGTAAGATTTAATCCGGTATTCACACGGGAAGTCTCTTCTAATTCTTTGATTTTCGCCTGAAATTTCTCAGATAATCTGCCTGTTTCACCGATTACGCGTACGCGCAGATTATTTTTATCTGCTGTCTTAACACAATTTTTCAGATAGCTTTCTAACAAATTCATAAGCGCTTCTACTTCTGCCTTCGGACGATTCCAGTTTTCTGTAGAAAATGCGTAAAGTGTCAGATATTTAATTCCAAGTTCATTGGCAGCTTTACATACCGTCTCTACATTTTTAGCACCTGCAGTATGACCTACATTACGCGGCAATCCTTTGCTTTTTGCCCATCTCCCATTCCCATCCAGAATAATCGCTACATGTCCGGGTATTCTCATCCTGCAAATTCCTCCTTAACCTATTAAAATGGACATAGTTATATGCAGAAAAAGGGATTGTCGGAACAACCCCTCCATGATTATACAGTAAGAATTTCTTTTGTTTTTGCTTCAACAGCCTTATCAACATCTGCAATATATCTGTCTGTTAATTTCTGAACGCTGTCTTCCAAGCTCTTGACCTCATCCTCTGATATCCCTTCTGATTTGCCAAGTTTCTTAATATGATCAATTGCATCACGTCTGATATTACGAACTGCAACTTTTGCGTCTTCGCCTTTTTTCTTAACGTCTTTTGCTAATTCTTTACGTCTTTCCTCTGTCAGCTCCGGGAAAACAAGGCGAATAACTTTGCCGTCATTTGTTGGATTGATACCAAGGTCTGAGGTAAGGATTGCTTTTTCGATTACTTTTACAAGTGATGCTTCCCAAGGCTGAATCTGAATCATTCTCGGTTCCGGAACACTAACATTTGCCACACTCTGAATCGGTGATGGCGTACCGTAATAGTCCACGCGTAATTTATCTAATACATGTGGGTTGGCACGTCCCGCACGGATTGAGCCAAATTCCTCCTCAAGGTTATGCATTGTTTTTGTCATTTTCTCTTCGTAAGATACTAATCTTGCGTCCATATTATCCCTCCTGTTATACGGTAACTTTCGTTCCTTTAAAATCTCCGCTCATTGCCTTAACAATGCTGTCTTCTTCATTTAATCCAAAAACATACATCGGCATTTTATTTTCCATGCACATAATAGATGCCGTCAAATCTACTACTGCAAGTTTTTTATCGATAACTTCCTGAATGGATACTTCATCATATTTCTTCGCGTCCGGATTTGTCTTAGGATCACTATCATACACCCCGTCAATCGCTTTCGCAAGAAGAATCCCCTCTGCTTCAATTTCGATTGCACGAAGAACTGTTGCTGTATCTGTCGAAAAATAAGGATGTCCTGTGCCGCCTGCAAAGAAACACACTATTCCATGCTCAAAGTATTTATTTGCACGGTCTTTTGAAAACAGCTTCGTCATGGAACCACATTCAAATGGAGTCATAACCACAGTTTTCATCCCTGCGGAACGAAAAATCTCCGATACATAGATGCAGTTCATAACAGTTGCTAACATGCCAATCTGGTCTGCCTTAGTTCTGTCAATTGTCTCACTGGAGCGTCCCCTCCAAAAGTTGCCGCCGCCGATAACAATCCCCACCTGTACACCATTATCCACTAATTTTTTTACCTGATTTGCAACAATCGTAACGGTTGGTTCATCAAAGCCCTGATGCTTGTCTCCCGCTAATGCTTCTCCGCTGAGTTTTAATAACACACGCTTCATAGACAATTATCCTCTCTTCTATATATTATTTTCCAAATAATCCCTGAACGTCAATATCTGCATAACACTGTGAGCAGAAGCCTTCGATAACAGCCCCATTATTGATCTGTACAGAACGGGATTTGATGTTGCCCATAATTACTGCTGAAGTATCAACAACAACAGGTCCCTGGACATCAATATCACCTTTTACCGCACCGGCAATAACTGCTGAAGAAGCAACAATGTTGCCGATAATCACAGAGCCCGCACCTATCTTAACGGTGCCGGAACTTACCACTTCACCTTCCACTTTTGCTACATCCGCAAAAAATTCGGAAGCAGAGCTGTTCCCATTGATTGTACCGGTAACAACCAACTTGCCGTTGCAGGTTACGTTACCATTTACCGTACCCTGAATATCAAAGGAGCCGGCTGTGGACAAATTACCGGTCAATGTTGTGCTTTGTGTAATCACAGATGTTTCATCTAATACTATAGGATGCTCTTCCCTGACTGTGGTATCCATTATTCTTCTCTCCTCTGTCTTTACATATGCAGACGCTGCAATTGATTCTTCTTTTGTTCTTTCTCCTTTTTCCGTTACAGGCGCTTCCTTTACCTGTTCTAACAATCCGTCCAACTTTGAAAGTTCAGACTGTATGTCAACATCTTCACCTAATGTATCCACTACAAGATTGTCATCATTTTCTGCGTTGCCTCCACCCGGCACAAGTTCATTTACTGCCTGTGACCAGTCTTCCTTAAAATCTTTAAAAAGTCCCATTTTAATCCTCCGTTTATTTCTATTCAACACTCTCTGCATGAATGTATTGAATAACATTTGTATTCTCATCAATCGGCAGAATTACTGCCCCCTGCTGCTTTAACTGTTCAATCAAAACTCCTAGGGCATCCGCCGTTGCCGACTTATTTGATCCGTCATGCAGCAACACAACAGAAGTTTTGTATTTGAATACTCCGCCTAAAACATTGTTTAAAACATCTTCCTTCGTGTAATTGCTGGCCGTATCGCCTGCTGATACATTCCAATCAAAATAAGTAATCTGCTCCTCATTCAAAATATGTACGAACTCTGCCATATTCACGTTACTAATCTGATTACCGCTTCCACCGGGAAAACGATAAAACATACTGCGTGTTCCGGTTAATTCATACAAAAAATCAGAAATTTTCAGATAATCTTCTTTGAAAGCATCTGTTGACGAATAAATCAAACTATACTGATTAGAGTAGGAATGCATTCCAATGGTATGCTCCTCATTTATGATCCTCTGATAAATGGCATTGTTTTCATCATCCTCACTGCCAATGACAAAGAATGTTGCCTTTACCTGATGCTGTGCCAGAATATCAAGAATCTTCTCTGTATTATCTCCCGGTACACTATTAAAGGTCAGATACACATAATGGGTGTCTCCCTCTGCCGCAAAATTATCCGGCGTATCAATTCCGGTAACAATATTGGCGTATCTGTCTTCTGTACCGGACTGCCCCTCCGTATCCTCCGAACCATAAGAATCATCACTTAAAGAATCTGGTTCTTCCGATACATTTGTATCAGGTTCCAAACTGCCGCCACCCGTTTCAAGCCTGCTCAATCTATCGTTCAGGCTAAAAACCTGTACTGACAAAATAATAATTGCTAATAGTGAAAAAATCATCCACATAGCAATTGTCCAAATAATTCCAGTCTTAATTCGATTTACGCGTTTTCGTTTCTGGCGCTGCTGGTTAAGCAATTCTGCGTCATTTGTAGTCATATTATTCCTCCAACGTGTAATATCATTACTATTTTAACACATTTTCGTTACTTGTAAATAAAAAAGTAGGAGAAACTATTCTTTTGTGAATACAAAGTATCCAAGTTAAGAAAAAAAATCGCCTAAACCTCATAGTCTAAGCGATTTTGATTTAGAAGAAATTCTTACAATCCCCTTTACGATTTACAAAAACATATAAATCAAAACAAATATAACCGAAATAATGATTGCACCTGCTCCCACAACAACAAGATGTCGAAAAGACCTTTTCTTCTCCTGCATCCGTTTATTATATTCATAAAAATTTTCCTCACGGATTTTCGCACCTTTTCTGTGAGCGGTAAATGTATGGGCTAAAGTTTTTAATCCAAACGCCATTGCATTAAAAATGCCTTCATTTAATGCGTAAATCAAAAGCCCTATTCCTGCGTACACAACGCCAACGATAAAGAAAGCATCGCTGATATGACGCATCACCGTTTGAAAATCTTGAGCAAGAAAAATTCCCCGTATCATACAGATTACTGCCGTGAATATAACTGCTGTCAGCATGGTTATGAAATACTTTCTTCTGTTACCCTTTTTCATTATTTCATCTCCGCCTGATATTTTTCCATTTCAGCCGTATTGCAATATACAAAATGATTTGGAGAAACTTCTCTAAGGCTTGGACCTTCTGCCGAATAATCATGATCCAGCTCCGGCGTGTAAATAATTCTCTTTCTCTTCTTCTCATAATGAGGATCCGGGAATGGAATTGCCGATAACAAGGACTTCGTGTATGGATGGCATGGATTTGCAAATAATTCGTCTGCATCTGCAAGCTCTACAATCTTTCCGAAATACATAACCGCAATTCTGTCAGAAAAATATTTTACTACCGATAAATCATGTGCAACAAACATAATGGTAAGTCCCATTTTTTCTCTTAATTCATTGAGCAGGTTAATAACCTGAGCCTGAATAGATACGTCTAGCGCACTGATTGGTTCGTCAGCAATAATAAGCTCCGGTTCAAGTACAATTGCTCTTGCAATACCGATACGCTGTCTCTGACCACCCGAAAATTCATGTGGATAACGGTCCGCATGTTCCGGCACAAGACCAACTAAATCTAACATTTCAAGAACGCGCTTATTTACATATTCTTTGTCTTTAATTCCACGAATCGTAAGACCTTCCGCAATGATTTCACGAACAGTCATACGCGGATTTAAAGAAGCAACCGGATCCTGGAAAATCATCTGAATCTTATTAATATCTCTTGAAGTATGCGTCTTATTAATATGCTTTCCTTCTTTGATTTCTTTCTTTAATCTGGCAACTTCTTCCTTATTACCGTTCTTTCTTGCTTCTTTTAATTTTATCTTTAATTCCGGTATTCCAACTGTAATTGTTTCCCCATTAAAAATAACTTTGCCGCCTGTAATATCATATAATTTGATAATAGAACGTCCGGTTGTCGTTTTTCCGCAGCCTGACTCGCCTACTACACCTAATACTTCACCTTTATGAATCTGGAAGCTGACATCATCAACGGCTTTTACATTTGCACGCATACTGCCAAAGTACTGTTTTAAATTCTGTACTTCGAGCAATACTTCAGCGTCTCTAAATCTATTACTCATTGCTCTGTGCCTCCATGTTCTTCATTCTTTCAATACGCTCTGTTACGATACGAGGTGGTTCTACCTTTGGTGCTTCCGGATGCAGCAGCCATGTAGCTGCATAATGGGTATCCGAAACCTTAAACATCGGCGGCTGCTGTTCGAAATCAATCTTAAGCGCATATTTATTTCGTGCCGCAAATGCATCTCCAACCGGAGGCTCTGTCATATCCGGCGGTGTACCAGGAATTGACTCTAAGCGCTCCTCCGTATAAATATCCGGCATGGAGGAAAGCAGCGCCCATGTATATGGATGTTTCGGATCATAAAATACATCATCTACTGTACCGTATTCTACAATTTTACCGGCATACATAACCGCAATCTTATCCGCCATATTTGCAACAACACCTAAGTCGTGTGTGATAAAAATAACAGACAACTGTCTTTCTTCTTTTAACTTATTGATAAGCTCAAGAATCTGGGACTGAATTGTAACATCTAAAGCAGTGGTAGGCTCATCACAGATTAAAATATCCGGATTTGCAGATAACGCAATCGCAATAACAATACGCTGTCTCATACCGCCTGAAAACTCAAACGGATACTGATTGTAACGCTTTTCTGCCTCTGGAATACCTACTTCTTCCATTAACTGGATTGCACGGTTTTTCGCCATAGATTTTGTAACGCGGTATACCATCTTAGCGCCCTGGGCTTTCAGATAATCAATCATATCTACAGCATTGTCCGAGAAATCAGTATCAATTGTCTGTAACTGTAATTCATAGTCTTCCACCAGCCTTTTTACACATACCTGCATATTTGTAACAACTAAATTATAGTCTGTGTTTTCAAAGGCAATCTTTTCAGAAGCACTTAAGTGTTTTTTGTTTTTTAAATGCATTGCATAGATATAGGTTTCTACTGCATGATTCATTGCAGAACGAAACGTATATGCAGTACTGTCTTTTGTTATGCTAAGACGGTCAATAGAAGCCTCCACATCTTTTACCAATGCGTCTAATTTTTTCTTTAATTCTTTTATATCAATGGAATCTGCTTCCAAGAATGAAAGCACATCCTCTGCATGCGCAACGGCAGCCTTCTTTTTCTCTACAGAATCTAAATATGCAAGCTCCAATGCCTTTGCAATATCTTCAAGGAATGCTGTCATGAACTTCTCATCAATGTAAGTTCTTGTCATGGTATTCATTCCCTCAACATCCTGCGCAAGTTCATCTAAAGACTTTGCATTTGGCTCAAATCCTATATAGTATCCCAATGTAAAGAAATTCGGCGACGCTTTTCTGCGGGCAGCCTTTACTTCCGAAAGCATCGTTTTTAGTTCTTCCAAATGCAAGGTCAGACTTTCGCCATTGCCTGTTTTCGGGTATGCTGCCCCCTCTTGTGCAATCATATTCACAAGTGTCATATACTCATTATTATCTTTACTGATCAAAAACGGATTGCACGCTCTTTTTGCTTCTTCAACAACCTTCTTTGCATGATTTGGAACTACAGCCGTCTTCTTACCGATAATCTCAATGCGAAGGCTTTCTGCATTCATCAGGCAGGATTCTAGCATATCATAAGCCTGATTATACTCAAATTCATATTTGTTGCTTACTTCAATAAACTTCTTAAGAACCGCTACATTCGCTTTTGCCTTGGCTATCTTATCCTCATTTCCTGCATAAGCCTTTACCATAGTCTCTTCTAAGAGTTTTGTCATGTTATTAAAAATATTTTTTGCATCCTTCTGGCTTGATTTACCATTTAAAATCATAGCCTCAGTCAACTGTTTTCCAATCTTAACAATTGGATTCAAGCTCGAAAGCGGATCCTGGAAAATCATAGAGATTCTGTTTCCACGTAAATTGTGAAACTCTTCTTCTGAAATTTTCATAAGATCCATTCCATCATATAGAATTTCCCCACCGTCAACAATCGCGTTTGGTGCAAGAATTCCCATCATAGCTCTCGCGGTTACGGATTTACCGGAACCGGACTCCCCTACAATAGCAATTGTCTCACCTTTGTTAAGGTCAAAAGAAATATCTCTTACCGCCTTAACTCTTCCGTTGTTTGTACGGAATGAAATTCTTAAGTTTTTAACATCAAGTATTTTTTCCATTATTCATCCGCTCCTCTTAATGAAGGGTTAAAGGCATCACGTAAACCATTACCAAATAAGTTAAAAGAAATCATCAACAAGGAAATTGCAATTGCCGGCATCATAATAATATGTGGGTCTGTACTTAAGTACTCCTTACCATTTGCAAGCATTGTTCCAAGGGAGGTTGATTCTGCTCCCTGAAAACTTACAATACCTAGATATGATAATGTTGTTTCTGAAAGAATTGTACTAGGAATAATTAAAATTACTGAAGTAATAATGGTTCCCAGCGCATTCGGGAAGATATGCTTAAACATAAGTCTTCCGTCTTTTGCTCCAAGAGTTCTTGCAGCAAGAATATATTCCTGGTTTTTGAAACGGTAAAACTGTGTTCTGACACGATATGCTATACTAATCCATCCTGTCAGACAGAACGCTAAAAGGATACCCGCAAAAGTCGGCATAATTCCCGTCTGTACCAGATGAAGATTTACAAGCGTAGCCACAACAATGAACGGAATGCCACTTAATATGTCGGAAATACGTTCCCCGAACAAATCAATCCAGCCGCCATAATATCCTTCAATTGCACCATAAATTGCACCAACAATAAGGTTAATTATAGATACTGCAACAGAAAGAACCAAAGATGTTCTAAGACCATATGCAAGTCTTACAAAAATATCATACCCTTGTCCATCTGTTCCAAGATAATGCGTTGGTTCCGCACCGTTCAAATAAATATAATAGTTATAATAAAGAACCCGGACAGAGACCATGTTTTTATCTTTTGCAATATAATACTGAACATTACCATCTTCATCACGAAGATAGCTGTCTACCAGACCATGTTCCATTACATCTTCCAAATCCATCGGATTTCCGTTTTCATCCAGTGGGGTTCCATTCGCAGTGTGTTTATACCAGAAGTTCGCATCTGCAGCGTTATTCGGATTAAAGGTTTCCGCGTCTGATGTATCTACCATAGGATATAATACCTGAATTCCGGTTTCTTCCTGCCATGCAAGAATATCTTCATATTCAGCCATTGTCTTAGACATATACTGGAAGCCTTTTACATAATAGGAATGTGTACGCACGTTACGATAGGTTCTTCCCTGTGCAAGAAACTCATCACCGATTGAGATAATTGGATTGTATTCCGATTCCATTGCCTCTTCCCATGTTACGGTTTCATTGCCGGTAGGATTTTCCGCAGACATACCGATACCTGCATAGCAGATAAGGAATTTGTCATTCAATTTCTGATCGTATCCACCATCAAATACAGGCAAAAATGATAATGCCGGAATGTATGGTCTTGATTTTGTATAAATACCATCACGGTCACTTAATTCATAATTTGAAACAAAAGGAACAATAATCGCATATAACGCAACCAATACAATAATTACCGTTGCAACAAGAGATGCCTTGTTTTTCTTAAAGCGGATCCATGCATCCTTAAAGTAACCGATAGGTTTTGTTTTAAATTTTTCGTCGTGAAGATTTGCACCAGTCTGGGCGAATTCAAACTTCTCAGCTGGTATATTATTGATATCAAACTGATTATTCATTTTACTTCTCCCCTATTCTAATTCTTGGATCTAATAAGCCATAGCTTAAGTCAACAATAATGGTACCGGTCAAACCAATCACGGTATAAAACATACCAGTTGCCATAAATACATCATAATCACGCAGGAAAATAGAGGTCAGATATAACTGTCCAATACCATTTACCGCAAAAATCTGTTCAATAATCATAGCACCGGACATAATTCCTACAAATAAGCTGACAATCGTTGGTAAAATTGGAACCATTGCATTTTTAAGGGCATGTCTAATCGTTGCCTGACGTCTTGTTAATCCTTTGGTTCTTGCCAAAAGCATATAATCACTTGTTAAAGCTTCTGTAAGTTCGGCTCTGGTAAAACGGGCAAGTGTGGCTATTGTACTAAATGACAATGCCAATACCGGTAAAATCATAGACTTAATCATCGTCCATGAGAACCACGTTCCGCCAGCTTCATAAAGTGATGAAATAATAACCGGAAGCCAGCCTGTTTTGAATCCGATAAAATACTGTAAAATAAAAGCATAAACATAACTCGGCACAGAAATAAACAGCATAACGGCAAAGGAAATCAAATTATCCTGCCACTTATTTTTCTTAATTGCCGCAATAATACCCAAGCCTATTCCAACCGGAACAGAAAAGATAATTGAGTAAATATTAAGAAGAACAGTTGGTGCAAGTTTTGAGCCAATAACTTCTCCTACACCTTTCATATACTCGATTTCCCAGGAAGTACCCCAGTCCCATTCGGTTAAAATATTCTTAAGGTATATTCCATATTGAACCAAAATCGGCTTATTGTAACCTAATGCTTCCCGTCTTGCTCTTTCAATCTCAGCCTGTACACCCAGAACACCTTCCGGCTCAGCCACAGGGAGAAGCTTAATCAAAACAAAGCAAATTGTCATGATTACCGCAAATACCATCAGCATAAGTCCTATTCTCTTTAATACATACTTAAATGTTCTCATAGTTTCATACACCTTTTTAGTAAATTAATAAAGTATCTCTAAACGTCAGTAAATCAGCTATTGGGGGAAACCTCCCCAATAGCTGAATACTGCATAAAATTACTTATTTTATTCGTAATTTAATGTGCCTCCCTGATCAGCAACAAAAGCCTCCCATTCAGCATCTGTATAATTGTATGTCATGTGACGGATTCCGCCGTAAGCATACATGATGTTGTAAGTTGTTGTACCCATATTTGTCTTCATAGAGTACAGTGAACACTGGGTTTCTGTAGCCCAAGGAATACACTGATATGTTTTAACTACACCTGTTTCAAGTGCTGCTAATACAAACAATCTTGCATCCATATCGTTAGAATAGTTTCCGCCGGCTGCAATAGCCTGTGACCAGTTAAAGAATGTATCGGTAACTGTTTCAGCAGTTCCATCACCATTGAAATCGTATGTGATGTCAAGTGTATCTGTTGTTGGATCCCAACCACAGGATTCATGAACTGTTCCTGCATAGCTGGCATCTGTATAACATCTCATGGCATTGAATGGATAGAATGCAGCGCCGCCCCATGCACCACGAATCATTTCAATCTTACCTGAAGCAACATCATCATATCTATTCTGGCGTCCTGCTGAGAAGTTGAATGTAATCATACCTTCAAAGCCTGTTCCTTTTGTTGCGGCATCCACAAATTCATTCATTAATGTTTCCTGTGTTTCGTCTTCCGCAGTTGTTTCAGATGCAGCAGATACGCAGCAATTAATTACAATCTTCTGTCCGTCTGTATAGTTTCCGTCAGCCTTTGCCTGTTCGTATACAGACTGGAATAACTTCTTAGCTTCTTCAACATCATAACCTGTTACAGAATTATACTTTTCTTCAATGTTCTCATCTGTATATTCGATATCGTAGATATTTAATACAGCAGCCATAGCTTCTTTTGTATTTCTGTAAATAGATTCTGTGTCATTAGCAATGTCATAATAGTATAAGCTGTTTAATAAGAAATATGCCGGTTTGTAAGCAGAAGTTGCTTCTGTTGTAAATCTGGCTCTATCCATTGAATATGAGATAGCCTTACGGAAATCATCATATGCTAATACTCTCTTGTTTGATCCGTCATTTGCTTCTACTTCTAATGCTTTCAGAGCTTCAAGGTCTGTAGCAAAAACCCAACGGTATGTATAGGTTTGATCTGTCTGTAATAAGTAATCAGACATTTTGTATTTTGCCATATCGTCCGCAGTTAATGCAACATCATCAATTTTACCGCTGTTGAACAACTGCAACTGCGTATTATGATCAGATACAATCTGATATACAACTTTAGTGGTCTGGTACTGGTTTTCATGCTTTCCGTCTGTGTAACCATACCAGTTATCATTCTTAACAAGTACAAACTGTTTATTTGTTTCAAAGCTTTCTAATTTGTATGGTCCATATGACATATAAGTATCAACAGATGTACCATAATTAGTAGCTGTTAATTCTCCGGTCGTTTCTTTGCCTGCTTCGTATAAATCTTCATATACGATCCAGTTGGATGTACATGCTGTATAGAAGTTAAATTCATCAATCGGAATTTCTGTGATGTAAAGAATTGTATAATCATCAACTTTTACAAGACCAACTTCTGAGAAATCAATTGCCTCATGTGCTCCGTTGATATAGAATGCCATTTCCATGAATTCTTCTTCATATCCACTGCCTACGATACCGCAGATTCCTTTAATGGCAGCTATCATCTCATCTGTAATCGGTGCATATTCTTCATCTCCGACAAGTTCAACCAATTTCTGATAGTAATCTGTTCCGTCAGCACCTGTAAAATATGCAGCTCCATACTGCTCATACGCATCATTTAAACTCATACCCCAAAATGCATTTGTAGCTGTTAAGCTTACATACATTTTATCTGTATCATTTACAGTTAAGGCATATCCGTCACCTGTGTAAATATCATCATAAATTGGCTGTCCATCAAGATCGTTGTTAAAATATTTTTCTGCATTTAAAATAGCTGAGTCACCAGATACATAGTTTCCGGCACGGTAGTTTTTCATACCTGAATCCAAAAGTTGCTGCATTGAGTAAACGTATGTATCAGCATTGATTGCTGTACCATCTGCCCATTTTGCAGCCTTGTTTAATTTGATTTCCCAAACACGTCCTGTTTCATCTGCGCCAATGCCCCATTTTTCTTTGTCTGCGTATGTAGCTGTGATATCATTGATATCTTCAGCCATTTCCATTACCCATTCAAAGTTCACACCATCATCCGCAATTTGAACATCCACAAGACCCATTTCAATATAGGACATAAGAGTAGATTCTACATTCATCGCCCATGTATGTGGGTTCCAGTTCTGTGGGCTTGCATCCATATACGTATTATAAGTATAGGACGCATCCTTGTCATCGTCTTTGCCGCCGCATGCTGCTAATGATAATGTCATAACCACAGCTAATGTGAGACAAAGCACTTTTTTGAGTGTCTTTTTCATAATATCTTCCTCCTGAATATTATATATTTTAACCGCCTTTGGCGGATAAAACCACAGTAACCATTCTTTGGTAAAAAAACCTTTGTTTGCCCGTCACGGACAACTGTTATCTTATTATACATGATTTATTGAAATTGTCAATGACATTTATGTGTTTTTAGTACAATTTTACTGCGACTATTTCGTATATATAGTATCAATTCCGATTTTATACCCAAATTATGGAAAAATATTTCAAACAGACATAAATCTGTTCCCCCAAAAAAACAAACCGACACAAGAAGTTTCTTGCATCGGTTCCTTTTTGCTTATTTTGTTTTATGCAGGGCAAAAATCAATAGCCAGCCATCTGGGCAGCTACTTCTGCAGCGAAGTCTTCGTTTTTCTTTTCAAGACCCTCGCCTGTTTCAAAACGCACAAATTTCTTAACCGAAACTGTAGCGCCAACTGCTTTTGACACCTCTTCTAAATATTTCGCAACAGTCTGTTTTCCATCTTCTGCTTTAACATAAACCTGATCTACTAAACAGATTTCTTTTAGCTGCTTGCTGATACGTCCTTCAATCATACCATTTATCACCTTTTCCGGTTTAGAGGCTTCCTTAGGATCATTCATTATCTGAGCAAGGATAATTTCTTTTTCATGAGCGATATATTCCTCGCTGATCTCACTTCTGTTGATATACTGCGCATTCAAAGCTGCAATCTGCATAGCGATGTTTGTCAACGCTTCTTTTACTTCATCATTCACAACTGCCGTTTCAGCCTCAACGATTACGCCAATTCTTCCTCCGCCATGAACATAAGAAACTACACATCCGTTTTCAGCTACAACTTTCTCAAATCTTCTGATTTTTAAGTTTTCACCAATAACAGCTATTTTTTCCACTAAAGCATCGTTGACTGTTTTGCTTGTATCTTCATTCCATGCTTCTGCCATGAATGCGTCCATGTCAGTTGCATTAGTTTTTACCGCCTGATTAGCAACATCCTTAACGAAATCTCTGAATGTTTCATTCTTAGCGACAAAGTCTGTTTCAGAGTTTACTTCAACAACGGCTGCTGTATTGCCATCTACTACTACTGTACAAAGACCTTCCGCCGCAATACGACTTGCTTTCTTTTCTGCTTTTGCCTGTCCGTTCTTTCTTAAGTATTCAACAGCGGCATCCATGTCACCATTTGTCTCGCCCAATGCTTTTTTACAATCCATCATGCCTGCGCCTGTCATTTCACGCAGTTCTTTTACCATAGCTGCTGTAATTGCCATTTTCTTATCCTCCAAGATATTATTTAATTAAGCAGAAGGGTAAACCATCCAGCTTACCCTTCTGAATGTTCAATTATTCTTCTTCTGAAACTTCTTCTGCAACGGTTTCTGCCACTTTCTCTGTTACATTCTCTGTCACTTCTTCCGTTTCAACAGGCGCAACTGTTTCTTCGCCCTGTTTTGCTTCGATAACAGCATCTGCCATTTTAGAAACAATCAATTTTACCGCACGGATGGCATCGTCATTACCCGGAATGACATAATCTAATTCTTCCGGATCACAGTTTGTATCAGCGATACCGATAAGTGTAATGCCAAGAGCCTGTGCTTCCTGGATACAGATTCTTTCTTTCTTAGGATCAACTACGAAGATAGCATCCGGAATTCTCTTCATTTCTTTGATTCCGCCAAGGTTTTTCTCAAGTTTTTCCCATTCTTTCTTAATGGCGATAACTTCTTTCTTTGGAAGAACATCAAATGTTCCGTCTTCTGCCATAGTTTCAATTTCCTTTAATCTTGCAATACGGCTCTGGATTGTTTTGAAGTTGGTAAGCATACCGCCTAACCATCTCTCATTTACATAATACATTCCGCAGCGTTCAGCTTCTGTCTTAACTGCGTCCTGTGCCTGTTTCTTTGTTCCCACAAAAAGGATTGTTCCTCCCTGTGCTGCAATGTCCGAAATTGCATCATAAGCTTCATCTACCTTACCTACAGACTTCTGTAAGTCGATGATATAAATGCCATTTCTTTCTGTGTAAATGTATGGAGCCATTTTTGGGTTCCATCTTCTTGTCTGATGTCCAAAGTGAACACCTGCTTCAAGTAACTGTTTCATTGAAATTACGCTCATTTTCTTTACCTCCATTGGTTGTAATCTTCCGCATACTTCATTCGCCAAAGTAACTGACCAAGCGTGATGCCAGCACCGGCTTTGACATCCATATGCGTGTTTAATAGTAACCAGCCACAAAATTAGCCTTTGGTATCATATCACACCAAAGGCTTCGTTGCAAGCATTTTATTTACTATTTTACTATTTTTATGATTTTGTGATAATCTTTGCAATTTCTTCATATGACATTCCGGCCCTGATTGTGTAGGAGCCTGATTGAAGCTTCTTTGCATAACCGTTTTCATCTAAATAATCTCTAAACCCGGACCAGTCTTCGATTATTCCGTTTTCTTCTAATTCCTTTGCTATCAGTTTTGGAGTGTCCCCCCATGTAATATGCAATACATACTCTATAATTTCAGTCTGTGTTTCGGAAGAACTTTCACTTTCGCTTTCACTTTCACTTTCTCTCTGCGAGTCGCTCTCCGTTTCTGTATCATCCCCGGATTCGGAATCCTCTTTATTTCCAAACAGACCATCCTCTGATTCCTTTTCACTTCCCGGCATTACCATCCCAAGTTTCCCGGCTCTTTCAATAATTTCTTTATCAGACAGTTCCTTGTTATGTATTACACCAGAAACAGTCATTATCAATGTTGCAAAAATAATGCCCATCCCCAAACCTTTTAAATAATATTTAAATTTCATTCTCGTTCTTCCTTGTATAACCCCAATACCAATCTTACTTCACCAAGGCCACAATCTAGTGTCTTTGCAATTTCAACATCGCTTCTGCCCGCCTTGTGCATCTGAAGTATCTGTTCATTCTTGTTTGCATAGCCGTTTTCCTGCATGGCATCCGCATCGCCTTGGTTTATTTCTTCTGTTGCAGCCGTAACGGATGTCACACGCTGCTGTTCCGTATCGTTTTCGGAAGAAAGCTTCCCTTCTGATTTGGATACATCGGCCTCCTTCGGTTCAGCGTTTACCTGCCTTGTGTGTTCTTGTAAGGTACCCGCCAGTTCAGTTATATCCGCATGTTTATCATTTAACATACTGTAAAGGAACATAATTTCATTATGTGTTTTGTTCATGTTTTCAAGAACAGTATCTGCGTATTCACTGATTGCCATGATTTTCTGATTTGTCTCTTTTTCAAGACCTCTTTGGGTAATGGCAAGCGACTCATCTATGATTTCTTCTACAGAATTCTCTACCTGGGTACGGGCTTCGTTTACCTGTTTTTCAACAATGATATTTAATTGGGTTTCGCTCATTTTAGAGATTTCCTTAAGATCCTTTTCGGAAAATCTCTCCTCTATAAAATAGCTTCCTACTAAAAAAGCCACTCCTATCAATATAAGTACAACCGCTAACATTCTTTTAGTCCTTTAAATCTTAACATCAAAATTAGTATTGGAATGTGTTCTGATGATTTTATCTTCCAATTTGCTGTCTTTTTTCTTATTTCCGGATTTCCTGCGGAAAAAGTATTCATTCTTTCCTTTTTCCCTGGCATCTGCGTGCGTGTCTGTTTTACTGCTGTTCTCTGGGTTTATAACCTGATGACGCATCTCATCTGCCTTTTTAACCATCTGCGCCTGAACATTCTGCTGCTCCACAGCAGGTCTGCTATCCTGCTGATGCTTTATTATTCCTATATCATCCGATCTTTGCATTATACCACTTATATCAACAGGTCTAATTGACACACCATCACCACGCCTTCTTTAAAAACCTACAGAACGGATTTCACCATTTTGCTTTTTAAATTTGCAATAATTCATTTTATCTTTAATACTTAAACTCAAATCTGAAATAGACAACGAAACGCCAGGGTAAATCGTTCTGGTAATTGCAATATACGAACGGTCTGATTCCATCATTTCCATATGGATAGCCCGCATTTCATCCCGCATAGGCTCTAATTCTTCTTTTTTCCTTTTATATTCCACAGCGAGATTCTGCACATACAGAAGTTTATCCTTTGGAAGATTTTCACCCTTTTTTAGAATAGCAGCGTAGTTATTGATGATAACCTTTAAATCCTCCAATTCTTTTCCGCGTTTTGCAACTTCCTTGCTCAAATCCAGATAGCGCTGCTTCCGCCCCGGCTCAATTCCTACTTCAAGAGTTGTAAAAGTTCCCATATCTGTTCCGGCATACTCTGTCTCAATGCTTTTTCCTGCCCGAATGGTTCCGCCGTTAATCAGGCCTTTCCTGCCATGTACGCGCACTTCACCTGTTGCTGATACCTCACTATTGAGGATTGCTTCCGCTTCTATATATCCGCCTGCATATACCTTTGCATTTTCAATATATTTTGCGAGAACATTAGTCCCTGCCCTTAAAACGCCCTTGTGCATTCCATGAATACCACGCTTAACGATAATCTGACTGGCAGCTTCTACATAAGCGTTCTCTACAACTCCGTCAATAATGATGTCTCCAGTAGCTTTTACAGAAAAACCGGCTTTTACATTGCCTTTAATCTCAACGCTTCCATTATATTCAATATTTCCTACAGAGTTATCCACATCCGCCGGAACCTGAAATACATTTGACACAAAAACCTTGCCATTGATACAATTCACATGTCCCGTTACATCAGAATAAATCTCCGTACGTTCTTCGTTGCAGCTAATATTATTTCCATATTCTAATCGCAGAGGACGGACTGTACGGGGTTTAATCTCTTCTCCGTATACATTTCTGCCCGGTGTACCCAAATCCTCTTTAATCAGTCTTGCAAGAAGATCGCCTGCCTTCACATGGCTGATTGTATTTAACTCTTTGTAATCTACACTTCCATCCTCATTTCTTTTAGGCTGAAGATTTTTATTTATATTAAAAAAGTATTCTATTTTGGCATCTTTTCCATGAACCGGGGAAAGTCCGGAGGCGAACAGATAATCCGTACAATACCGTCTGTTTTCCAGAAAATCTGCAATTGCCTTTTCGTCAATACCAAATATAACTTTGCGATAAGCCAACTCGCTTAGGATATCCTTTGCACTTAACTTCGCACCGCCTAAGGACGGCGGATAAAATCTGCATAATACTCTCATTTTATCTAATGAGATTGTAATATTCATTGTTTCCCTGCATGGGATACCATCCCATGTTCCCACAGTAACAACAGTTTCTTGGGCAGTATTTGCAATGGCAGCGTTTAACTCTTTTAAATCATATTGCTCATATTTTTGGGAAGCCAGATATTCTGTTACTTCTCCAATATTTAGCATTATTCCCCCATCCACCGGCGGATAGATATGAAGACACGCATTTGCGCCTTTTGACTCAAGTTGGAAGAACTGGTTTCTCATACTTTCTTCTCCATACATTATATCGTGGTTATTCTTGTATCAAAATGTTCATGTATGCGCCCATTTCTTTGCGCATCTTAAGTAATGCTTTGGTATGTAACTGAGATACACGAGACTCTGAGACTTCCAGAACAAGACTGATTTCTTTTAAAGTCAGATCCTCGTAATAATATAGTTCAATAACCCTTCTCTCCTTTTCCGTTAAAAGACCTAACGCTTCAACAAGCACGTCCTTTAACTCCTGTTCCTCTACAACCTCTTCTGGTTGCGAAAAACAGCTCTGACTGGCGATTTCAACAGCCGGCTCCTGCCCTTGTTCCTCAAATTCGGTTAAGGATACCATATTCGTAACCTTTAGCTGGGACTGCCAGTTGACAAATTCATCCTCTGAAATTCCTAATTCCATGATTATCTCTTCATCTGTAGCAGCTTTTCCTGTACGCATTTCTACCTGTTTCATGGCCTCATCAATCTTACGCTGACGCTGACGGACAGTTCGCGGAATCCAGTCCATCTTACGAATCTGGTCAAGAATCGCTCCGCGAATACGAAGGCTTGCATACGTCTCAAATTTTACATTTTTAGTCATGTCAAACTTGTCAATTGCGTCTATCAAGCCAAATATTCCATAGCTTACCAAATCATCATACTCTACATTATGACCTAAATACATACTAAGACGACCCGCAACTAATTTCACCAACTGCGCATAAGCAAGGATCAATTGTTCACGAATCTCTGGCGTAGGTTTTTTCTGATATTCACTCCAAAGTTTGTCCGTATCTACTGTCTTCATTTAAATCGCCCCGAGTTCTTACATTCCTTCTTCATCATCAGACGCTTTGACAGCTTCCTTCTGCCCTTCTTCCGCCTGTCCTCCGGATGCTTGTGCATCCTTTTCTTCATCAGATTTTACTCCAATTTCACCCATAAATCTGTCCAGTACCATTCTTATAATTCCACCTAATACATAAAACACAAGGAGAACAATTAACAACTGCACTGTGAAGTCCAAAAGCGGAACCTGGGTTTTTAGTCCGAACAAACAATATACAGCTCCTGCCAACAGCATAACAATTGCAGGTATATAATTTGTTTTCATGTCTATTCTCTCTCTTTAAATAATTTTGCTTGTTTTTCCTACTGCTTTGATATAGAAGTCGCCGTTTTCACAATTAAGCTCAACCGTTCTTCCATAGTTTAGACCTGTATCTTCTGCAATCAATGGGATTTTAAGTTCTTTTAATATAATCTTAGCTTCCTGTGCATTGCGCTCTCCGACACGTCCCATTTCAGATATTCCGCCAACCTCAAACATTTTTGCACCGCCTGCAATTTTTGCAACCATGCGTCTAGGCGATGCTCCCTGTTCAAGCATCCTCCGATACAGTTCTTTAATTCCTGTATCTCCGAATTTTGCGATGTTTTGGTTATTTTTCAGTTTTGTGCTGTCCGGGAGCATATAATGAACCATACCTCCAAGTTTTAACACCGGATCATATAACGTCAGCCCAATACAAGAACCGAGTCCCAAAGTTATAAGTGAATCAGGCGCTTTGGCCACATTCAAGTCTGCCATACCGACTTTAATAACATTTCCCATAAGACTCCTCTATTCTTACATTGTAATTCCAAGTGATGTTAAAATTTTTGCATACGAATCCTGTTCCGGCATTAAGATAAAATAGCCCTGCATCCTGACGTCATCGCCAAATTCTGTTTCAATAAACAATGCATTATCGCCATACTGTCCAAACTGGATAGCCGGTACGCTTAAAATTGCAGCAGCCATATCCACTGCGATATATGGAATTGATGGCTGAATACGCAGGTTCGTTAATGTGGATAATGCTGATAAATAAGAAGCCGCAATAATATTACCGATTTCTTTTAAAGCAGATAAATCCATTTCATCAAATGGTTCATTATAATCCGGCTCTCGCATCATAAGTTTATTTACAATCGCATGTGCAGAATCCATACGCATCAGAAACATCATGCTTCCGGAAATATCGTTGCATACTTCTAAAAAAATACCTACAACAGTCTCTTCTTCATCACATATTGCCCCACCCAGCTTAGACGCTTCCATCAGTTCAACCTTCGGAACCTGCATATTAAGTCTTGCACCAAGCATTTTGGCAATTGCTGTTGTAGCATTTCCTGCTCCTATGTTGCCAATTTCACGGAGCACATCCACATACATATCATTTACATGGTCTAAAGAAAAATCTCTCATAATTCCTCCAAAATCATGTATAGTGAGGTCCTGCCCCACTGGCCCGTACCTCACTATACAATTTGTCCGTTTAATTCATTTCTCTTTCTTCCAGAATTGCACTGATTTCAAATAACGAAATCAATTCTTCGCCATTTTTGCCAATACCGTTAATAAAAGTATCTTTTGCATTTTTGGCGCTTACACCAGACTTGTCAATCTCTGCTATATTAAGAGTGATAACTTCCCGAACCTGATCGACTACAACACCAAGAGAGCCTTTTTCTTCTACTTTAAGAATAATAATACGGGACGCATCTGTAATTACATCATCTTCTAGTCCCATTTTCTTACGAATGCTCATAACCGGAACAATCTCGCCGCGAAGGTTGATTACCCCTTTAAAATAACTCTGTGCTTTTGGGACTCTTGTAATTTTTTGCATACGAACAATATTATCTATATATCTGATATCAATTCCGTACTTTTCGTTGCCAATCTGAACAACAATATACTGCTTTGTTTCTACTTCCTGTGATTCAATTTTATAATCCGCCATATCTTACACCCCCGGTTACATCAATGTATTTGCATCGATAATCAATGCAACTTCACCATCGCCTAAGATGGTAGCGCCACTAATCAGCTTGTTACCGCTAATATATTTACCTAAGGATTTTATAACGATTTCCTGTTGTCCAATCAGGTTGTCCACAACAAGACCTGCCTGCTGATCCCCACGCTTTACAATTACAACTGTTAAATTATCACCATCTTCAGCCTTTGGTTCAATATCAAGAACTCTGTCAAGACGAACAAGCGGAATCACACTATCACGAAGGTGAATAACTTCTCTTGCTTCTACATACTTGATATCCTTTACCGGAATATCCTCAATGCTTGTAATAGAAGCAAGTGCAATGGCATACTTTTCTTCCCGGACCGTAACAAGAAGCGCCTGGATAATAGCTAATGTAAGTGGAAGCCTTACTGTAAATGTGGAGCCTTCGCCCAGCTTTGTTTTTACTTCTACATCGCCGCCTAACGCTTCAATGTTGGATTTCACTACGTCAAGCCCAACGCCACGACCCGAAATATCCGTAATCTTCTTAGCCATAGAGAAACTTGGCATAAACAGAAGATTTACCGCTTCTTTCTGGGTCATTACATCAGCCTGCTCCTGCGTAATAACACCACGTTCTACAGCTTTTGCCTTTACAGCTTCTACATCAATACCATTACCATCATCACCGACCTGAATAATAACGTTATTTCCTTCCTGATATGCATTTAAGAAAATTGTTCCTGTTTCCGGTTTTCCTCTCTCTGCACGCAGTTCTGCATTTTCTAAACCATGATCAGCAGAGTTACGGAGCAGGTGCTGTAACGGGTCGCCAATCTGGTCAACTACAGTACGGTCAAGTTCTGTGTCCTCACCTGTCATATACAGTTCCATTTTCTTATTTAACGTGCGGGATAAATCACGAATCATTCTCGGGAATTTATTCACTACGCTTTCAATCGGAACCATCCTCACCTTCATAACAGATTCATGAAGATTTGTTGTGATTCTCTCTAAGTATTCAATCTGTTCATGGAACCCCTGACTGCTAAAGCTGCCTCCTTCTGTTGAACTGATTGATACAAGACTGTTCTTTGCAATAATAAGCTCAGATACCTGATTCATAAGCGCATCGAGTTTTTCAATATCTACTCGCACCGTACGATTTGTTGCAGGCTTTGCAGGCGTCTGCTTTTTATTTGCAGGCGCAGTCTGTTTTGATTCTGTGGTTTTCGGCGTGTCTGCTTTTGCCGGATCATTCGCCGGCTGCGTTCTCACTTCCTCTTCAGCCCTTGCAACATCTTCCGTTATTTCTTCACCTACAACCTCTTCAATTTCTGAAACATTTTTTGCAGCCGCAATAATTTTATCTAAAGATTCATTCGATGCTACACAAAAGCTGAAATCTAATTCAAATTTTTCATCTTCAATATCCTGGGAGCTTGGACGATTCACCAAAATCCGTCCTACCCCTTCTACTGCACGAAAAACAAGAAATGCTCTTGCCGCCTTTAACAAACAATCTTTCTGAATATATACCGTTATGCTGTATACTTTCTTTCCTTCTGCTCTTGCGCCCGAAACTTCTTTCTTTTCACTATCAGACAGTTCTATCTTCCGCACGCGTTTCCCAACAGAAACAGATTCCGGTTCTGTATCAGCCGCGCTCTGCGTTTTTGCTAAAGCGGACGCATCTTTATTTCCGTTTGCTCTTGCAATAAAGTCATTTAATTCTTTAATTATAATTTCGTTATCTTCTGTTCCTTCATCTGCGCTTGCTTTTATATTGGCAAGATATCCGTCTAATGCATCAAGACACTTAAACAAAAGATCAATCATTGCACTGTCTACGGCAATCTTATCACTACGGACTTCCTGAAACACGTTTTCCATGTCGTGTGTAAGATGCTGCATTCTCTTAAAGCCCATAGTTCCTGCCATACCTTTTAAAGAGTGGGCAGCACGGAATACTTCATTAATCGTTTCCTTGTTGTCCGGCTCTTTTTCTAAATTCATAATGCAGTCGCTTAAACTCTGTAAATGTTCACTGCTTTCATCGATAAAAATCTCAAGATACTGACTAACATCCATTTTATTTTACCCCCACATTCTTTGTGATTGTTTCAGCAACTTTTTCAAGCGGTACAACTTCATCCACAACGCCAGACTCCTCTATCGCTTTTGGCATTCCGTATACGACACAGGTTTCCGCATTCTGTGAGATTACATGAATCGGTTTGTGATGTCCTAATGACAAAATACCGTTTGTCCCGTCCGCGCCCATACCTGTAAGCACTACGCAAACTATCTCATCAAATCCACTCTTTGATAATGAATCATATGTAATGTTGGCGCATGGCCGCAGACCTCCAATAGCGGGCATATCGTTAAGCACTATTTTGTGGCTGCCATCCGGAGATTTCACAATCTCCATATGTCTTCCGCCCGGCGCAACATAAATATGTCCCTTTTCCAATCTGTCACCATTTTCTGCTTCTTTTACAGCAATCTCACTTATTTCGTTTAAACGGTCTGCCATAGATTTTGTGAAACCGGCAGGCATATGCTGTACCAGAACCATCGGTGCATCTAAATTCTTCGGAAGCAATGGAATTACACTCTGTAAGGCTTTAGGACCGCCAGTAGAGCAAGCAAGGGCAACCAGTTTGTTTCTTGGTGAAGATGCTTTTAAGCGGGTAAAGCCCAAAGGCGCTGCCGGCTTAACGGCGTTTGAGGTTCTCACAGGCGTCTTAGAATATAACCTGCTGTTTAATACAGCCGTTAATACATCTAATAACGCTTTCTTAAAATCTTCTCCCTTAGCTTCCGCGATATTGTTTGGCTTCGTTACAAAGTCTATGGCACCGCGCTCCATTGCCAGAATGGTAACCTCCGCATCCTTAGTAGTAAGGGTGCTTACCATAATTACATTGGCTTTGATGTTTTCCTTCTGTAATCTCTCCAATAATTGCAGACCATCCATGCGAGGCATATTAACATCAAGTACAACGCCATCATATGTTGTTGTCTTTAATCTTTCGTATGCTTCAAGTCCGTCCCTGCAAACATCTTTTGCTTGAAAATTACTATCTGAGTTGATTATATCACAAATAACCCTTCTCATGAGTGCAGAATCATCAACTACTAAAATGTTTTTCTTCATAATTAGACTCCATTTTCCTTCTTACGCAGCATTCTGTCTTCCTCGAAAACAAATCGAACGATTAACTCCCGGTCCTTAATATCTTTAAACCGGAATTTACCCCGAACCACCTTCTTTTTATATACTTTTTCATATGGCATACAATCAATAATCTCTGTTACCAAATAAAACGTATGGTCGATTTTATCATTTATCAGACGTATTACGCTCAATATATAGGAGCCTGCTTCTAATTCTTCATCTGCGATAAATTTAATTCCGCCGCCGCTAAGGTCTTCTGTCCGCCCAAATTTCTTCTCCGGAATATACTTTGGATTTGCAATTTCCTCAAACAGTTTTTCGGTACTTTCAAGCTTTGCAATCTCTTCTTCTATCTTGTAGTAAGAGAAATCAATCGAGCAGTCTACTCTGTAATAATCTCTTCTCTGATATTTTTTCGGCTCAGAAATGATTTTTACAGACATCATATATAATCCGTCTTTTTTGTACCGTTCTGACACTTTCCCTTCACAGATATACATGCCCTTCTGAGTATAGAAAAACAGCTCGCATTCGAATCCGACCTGAAAGAGAACCATTTTTCCACTTTCTGTAGGCATACCAACTTCAACTACCGTTTCATCGATAAAATCAAAAACACTGCTTTTATAAATTTTTCCATTATTCTGATGCAGATAAGTGATATCTATCTTATCTCCAGGACGCGCATAATCTGAAATCATCATAACGTTATCCTCTTACCCCTCATTTATTTTTTGCGATTCAACAAATGTGAAAAAACCTGTGCAATTCCACGATGCATCTGAATTTCCTTATGCGTACCTCCCAATAAATTGGCTGCAAGAACCTCAAATGCTTTTGCGGCATTAGAATTTGGCTCATGAAGAGAGACTGTCCTCTGTTGTCTGACAGAACGCTCTAACGCTGTATCCTGCGGAATCATACCCAGATAATTGATATCCCCATCTAAAAACTGCTCCACAACAGAGTGAAGTTTATCGTATACCATTCGTCCTTCTTCTATGGAATTTACTTTATTTGCCACTACATGAATAGTAGTTCCATCTTCAATAAAATTAGGATTACGATACACGGCTTTTAGTAATGAATAAGAATCTGTCAAAGAACTTGGCTCCGGCGTTGTGACCAAAAGAACTTCAGGACTTGCCAGAACAAATTCTAATACCTGATCCGAAACTCCGGCACCGGTATCTATGATAATAATATCTGCTAATTCATTCAATTCTCCGATACTCTTTACAAGCAGCATAATCTGTTCACGATAAAGATTATTCAGTCCGATTATTCCCGAGCCGCCTGAAATAAATCCAATATCCATTGGACCTGTAGTAATAATTTCTTTGATGCTCTTCCCATGATAAATCAAATCAGACAGATTATACTGCGGAATTACGCCAAACATAACTTCTACATTGGCAAGGCCAAAGTCCGCATCAAAAATAATGACTCTCTGTCCTTTCTTTCTAAGCTGAATTGCAAGGTTTACTGCCAGATTAGATTTTCCTACACCTCCCTTACCACTTGTAATGGTAAGAACCCTGGCAGCTTTAATATTCTTCTGATTCTGCCTTTTAATTACATTCCTAAGTTTTGTTGCCTGATCCATACTTATCGTCCTCCCAACAATTGTTTAACGATTTTCTGGGTATCAAACACCTCAATATCATCAGGCACATTCTGTCCGGTTGTTACATAGGACAAATCTGCGCCGGCATACAATCTGATATTAAGCAGATTACCATAGGAACTTGTTTCATCCAATTTTGTAAATATCAGCTTATAATCTGAAATCTCATGATAAATATCTACAATATCTAATAAATCATTATACTTTGTTGTGGCACTAAGAACCAGATATACTTCTCTTCTGTACTTCTCATTTACACCTTGGAGCAGCTTCTTCATATCCTCGCGCTGCTGTTCGTTTTTGTGAGAAAATCCTGCCGTATCTACAAATATTAAATCATAGTCCATGTACTTTTCAACCGCTTCATTTATTTCATCCACTGTATACACAATAGACATCGGAGCATCTAAAATATTGGCATACACTCTTAGCTGCTCCGTTGCTGCGATACGGTATGTATCGGCTGTAATAAAAGCAACTTTACGGTTATATTCTACTTTATACTTAGATGCTATTTTAGCGATGGTTGTAGTTTTCCCGACCCCTGTTGGTCCTACGAAAAAAACCACATTTGGTTTCTTGCCGGATAATTCAATCGTCTTTGGCTGTCCAAACTTTAAAATCAGTTTCTGATAGATGTTTGGAAGAATCAAATCCACATTATTTCCCGGACGAATAAACTTTTCCACCTCATCGAGAATTTGATTTACATATTTCTCACTTACTTCGTTTTTGATCAAAGTTGAATACAGAATACGAATAAAATTGAGTTCTTCCGCAGACGCAGATTTGCGGATGTTCTCCTCCTGCACAGGTGCAGCCAGCTTCTGCTCCAGCATATCAGAAAGGCTGTCTAATCTTTCTTTGATTTGTCTTTCATCAGAAAGCGGCTGTTCTGCTGCTTTCTGCGTCATCTGGGCCATCGTCTGGCTGAATGGCGCCCGCATTTCCCTTTCCGGCGTTCTCTGCGGCTGTGGAATTTCAATTTTCTCATCCGCAGAAAGATTGATATTACTCAGCTGAACCTGCGGCATAAGTGCGCTCATAGGATTTGCAATGTTTGTTTTATCTTCTATTGCTGCTGTTACTTCATATGTAGGAGATTTAAAAACACTTAAAAATCCCTTCGGCTTTACTTCCTTCACATTCATGATAACGGCATTTGGTCCAAATTCCGTTCTTGCCTTTTCAATAGCTTCTTCTTTCGTTTTTCCCTGGAATTTGTTAATTGTCATTTACGCTGTCACCATCCCTACTGATTGTAATTCTACGTTTGATTCCACTTCATTATAAGAAACTACGATTAAATCTTTAAAATAATCTTCCGTAAGTTTCTTGAAGTACATACGAACGATTGGAGAAGTAATGATAATCGCACTCTTTCCGAGACTTTCAAGTTTGTTGATTTCTGTTTCTACAGAATTCATAATCGCTCTTGTCTTCTCCGGGTCAAGTGTTAAATATGCCCCCTGCTCCGTCTGTTTTACAGAAGACATGATTTCCTGCTCAATTTTTGGATCAAGTGTAACAACGCTGGTTACCTCATTTGCAGGAAAATATTTATTTGAAATAGCACGTTTTAATCTTTGTCTTACATATTCAGTCAACACATCCGTATCCCTTGTTCCATGCGCATGATCTGCCAATGTTTCAAAAATGGTAAGCAGATCGCGGATAGAAATTCCTTCTGAAAGAAGGTTCTGCAGCACCTTTTGCACCTCGCCAAGTCCAATCATCTTTGGTATCAGTTCATCTACAAGTACAGGATTAGACTCTTTTAAGTTATTAACAAGATTCTGAACATCTTGTCTTGTAAGAAGCTCTGCAATATGCGTACGAATAACCTCTGTCAGATGTGTTGCGATAATAGAAGGCGCGTCTACTACGGTATAGCCAAGACTTTCTGCCCGTTCTCTCTGGCTTTCCGTTATCCAGATTGCCGGCAGATGGAACGAAGGCTCAAAAGTCGGAATACCGGTAATTTCTTCTTCTACATATCCCGGATTCATAGCCATATAATGGTCAAATAGAATTTCCCCTTCTGTAACCTGAATCCCTTTTATTTTAATAATATACTGGTTTGGATTAAGCTGGATATTATCTCTAAGACGGATAATCGGCACAACGGTTCCAAGCTCTAAAGCTATCTGCCGGCGAATCATAACAACCCGGTCAAGCAAATCCCCGCCCTGATTTACATCGGCAAGCGGAATAATACCATAACCAAATTCTAATTCGATTGGGTCAACCTGCAGCAAAGATACAACATTTTCCGGTTTTCGTATCTCTTCGGCTTCTGTTTCGGCAACCGCCACTTCGCTCTCAATGCTTTCTTCCCCAAGATTTTTCTCGATAAAGCGGGCACCGACCACAAATACTACGCCCATTACAACAAACAAAATTCCCAACGGGGTTGCTATTCCAAGAAGAATCAGAACAAACCCCACAATATACAGCACTCTTGGAATACCAAAGAGCTGCTTTAACATTCCTTCGGAAAAATCAGCCTCTTTTGAACCCTTTGTTACAAGTATACCTGTGGAAAGAGAAATCACGAGTGAAGGAATCTGTGATACTAAGCCGTCACCGATGGTAAGAATGCCATATTCTGCAATCGCATCCCCAAATTCCATCCCCTGATTCATAACACCCATTATAGTGCCGCCCACAAGGTTAATTAAGGTAATAATAAGGCCTGCTGTCGCATCACCTTTTACATACTTTGTAGCACCGTCCATAGCCCCAAAAAAACTAGATTCTTCCTGAATCTTATTCCGGCGTTCTTTTGCTTCCTTCTCACTGATTATTCCGGTGTTTAAGTCTGCGTCAATCGCCATCTGCTTACCCGGCATAGCATCCAGAGTGAAACGGGCAGTTACTTCTGCAATACGTTCCGAACCTTTATTGATTACCATAAACTGAATCAGAATAAGTATGATAAATATAATGGCGCCAATGACAATATTATCCCCGCCTACAAAAGAACCAAAGGTACGGACTACATTTCCCGGATTACCATCCTTAAGGATCAGACGTGTAGATGATACGTTTAATGAAATTCTAAAAATGGTTGTAAACAAAAGAAGGGTCGGAAAATAAGACATATCCAAAACTTCTTTGACAAACATCACATTAAACAGGATCATTAATGCAATAGCTAGATTAATAGCAAACAGAATATCCAGAAGAAAGGAGGGAATTGGAATAATAAAGAAAATAATCGCTGCCAAAAGATATAATCCTACAGCCATATCTGTCTTTTTCAGCATCTGATTTTCCTCCTCTCTTATTTATTCTCTCATTCCAAATCCTTCTTAAGGATTTTTCATATGGTATACCATTGCAAGAACCTCTGCCACCGCCTGATACAATTCCGGCGGAATTTCTGAGCCGATATCAACATTGTGGTAAAGCATTCTCGCCAATGGTTTATTCTCTACAATTTCTATATGATTTTCTTTTGCAACCTCTTTAATCTTTTGTGCCAGAAAATCTTCACCCTTTGCCACCACCACAGGCGCTTTACTTACTTCTGCATCATATTTGATTGCAACTGCGAGATGGGTTGGGTTCGTAATTACTACATCCGCTTTAGGAACATCCTGCATCATACGTCTTTGAGACACTTCTCTCATCTTCTGCCGGATGCGCCCTTTAATCTGCGGATCACCTTCAGTGTTTTTATATTCGTCTTTTACTTCCTGCTTGGTCATCTTCATCTCTTCATTAAACTTATGTCTCTGATAGAGATAGTCTGCAAGCCCGATTACAACGTATACAACACTAATCTTAAGACCTACGTCAATGATAATCTCTCCCGTCAAAGAAACGGCCTGATTAATACTGATATCATATAAAATAAACAAATTATTCGCTTCATCCACAATGGATGTATATGCGATATAAATCATGATTCCTACTTTAAGAACAGACTTGACCAGTTCAAACAGCGAATCCTTCGAGATAATCCGCTTAAATCCGTTAATCGGATTAAACTTGGATAATTTTGGCTCCATAGTCTTGCTGGAGATTTTCCATCCTACCTGATATACGCTGACCAGAAACGTAATAATAAAGCCAAACACAAAAAACGGCCAGACAATCATCAGCCACTCCAAAAGCGCATTGATAAAAAGGCTTGAAACGGCCGCCACACTAAGCCCTGCCTGATTAACCTGCACAAACTCTGCCATTCTTCCAATGGTAGAAGAAAAAATGCCAATCATTCTTTCACCTACATAGCCAATGAAAATCCGAAGAAGCAAAAACAAAACAACTAATTCGAAGGCCTGTGTCAAATCCTTACTTTTGGCAACCTTACCTTCTTTTCTTGCATCGTCTAATTTTTTCTGGGTAGCAGGTTCTGTTTTTTCGCCGCCTTCACCGTCAGCGAACCGCTGCAGGTCATATCCCAATATGAGGTTTTTTGAATATTTATCGTCAATACATACCTTCAATAATTAAAACCACCATTGTTTTCAATTCATCAAATACATACTCTGCAACTCTTGGAAACATAAAAATCGTGAGGAATAATACAACAAATCCCACTAAAATTTTAAACTGGATACCTACAGAAAACATATTCATCTGCGGCGCAACTTTTGCCATTATTCCAAGAATACAGTTCAAAATCATCATAGTTGCAAAAAAGGGCAAAAATATTCGAAATCCTATTATAAACAGGTCAGTCATGTACTTCGTCATTGAAACCAGAAGACTGTCCCATTCAAACATTGCACCCGCAATGGGAATCACATAGAAGGAATCTGCCACTGCCCTTAATACATACAAGTGTGTATTAGAAGCAATCATAAATGCAAAAACCATATAATAATACAAATTACCGGTCACTGTCGTTTGCAGGCTCATATCAGGATTAAATGCAGTTGCCATAGACAATCCAATATCCATGTCGATAATATTTCCTGCAAAAATAACAATTGAACTACAGATATTTGCCGAAAAGCCTATTAACAATCCTGTAATTCCCTCTTTAAGCACAGCAATGCCATACCCGATTTCACTCTCATAATCAAGCGTCGGTTCTGGCACGACTGCATACAATATAACCGTTATAAAAAAAGATAGTCCGATTTTTGCCTGTGCCGGCACACCGCTCTGCCCGAAAAAAGGGGCAACAAACATAAAAGAAGCGATTCGTACCAGAATCAGCAACATGTATTCAAAATCTATTAAAGAAAAGTTTAACTCAACCATTATTTATCACATGCTTGTATAATAACTGAAATTGGACCATAAATCTGTCATCAGTTCAATCATCGTATTTAACATCCATGAACCTGCAAGAATCATAACAGCAAACACGCACAGAATCTTCGGAACAAAAGTCAGCGTCTGTTCCTGAATAGAAGTAACCGTCTGAAAGATACTGATAATCAAACCTACAATCAAAGCAACCAATAACATCGGCGCAGAAACAATTACAATTGTGTATATCGCTTCACGCGCTATATCTAATACTGCATCCTGTGTAATCATCTATCTCAACCCCTTAATAAAACGTTTGGACAAGATTTGCAATAACGAGATTCCATCCATCTGCCAAAATGAACAACAAAATCTTAAACGGTAATGAAATGGTGGTAGGCGGCAGCATCATCATACCCATTGACATAAGCACTGAAGCTACAACCATATCAATTACAATGAACGGGATATAAATCAAAAATCCCATAATAAATGCCGCCCTGAGTTCACTTATGATAAATGCAGGTACTAATGTGGTAAATGGAACCTCATCATAGGACTCGTATGTTTCCCCTGATATATCAATAAACAACTGCAAATCTTTGGTCTGCGTATGCTTTTCCATAAACTCGCGGAACGGAATTTCAGCCAGTTCAAATACCTGCTCTGTTGTAATTGTCCCTTCATCCAACGGCTTTATTACCGTAGTGTTTATCTGTTCAAAGGTTGGCCACATAATGAAAAATGTCAAAAATAAGGCCAGTCCGATTAAAACCTGATTAGGCGGTGCTGTCTGCGTTCCGATTGCTGTTCTTAAGAAATGCAGGACAATAATGATTCTGGTATATGAAGTAAGCATAATCAGAATCGATGGCGCCAAAGACAAAATCGTTAAAAGCAGCAGAATACGGATAGGCGCTGACACAGAACCCTCATCATTGTTTATACTGATATGGATTCCATTTGTTTCATCGTTATAATCCGCTTCTGTATCAGCTTCTGTTGTTGTGTCAGCAGATGCATATACCGTCGGTGGACTGGCAAATGAATATGCAATTGTAAAAAACAAAACGCATACTGCAAAAACAAATGACGCTTTGCAGTAAAACTTCTTTAGTTTTTTCATATATTACCTATTTTTTAGATAGTCTGTCTTTAAACTGTCCAAAAATCTCCTGAAATGTTTCTTCTTTTTTGTTCGTACTCTCAGCTTTAAAAGACATATCCGTCAGCTGCTCTTCTGATAATGTTGCAAGATAATGGATTTCCTCTTTGCCAACCGCAACTACCAGATATTCTGTTCCTGCTCTTACTAAGCAAATCATCTTATTACTGCCCGCAGGAACTGACTCAATAATGTGCAGATTTTTGCTCTTCATATGTATCTTTTGATACCCTGCCATCCATCTGACGCATAAATATGTAATAACAAGTACAAATACAAAAATGAGTAATATGCCGATCAGTTCTAAGAAACTTTCCAACGACGTTGTCGATAATAAATATAACTTCATATTAACCTACTACTTTTTTAACAGCTTCTAACACACGATCTGCCTGAAATGGTTTTACAATAAAGTCTTTTGCCCCAGCCTGAATAGATTCAATAACCATAGCCTGCTGTCCCATTGCTGAACACATGATTACAGACGCATTTGGATCTTTTTCTCTGATTTTCTTTAATGCATTGATTCCATCCATCTCCGGCATTGTAATGTCCATTAATACCAAATCAGGATTCGTTTCTACATATTTATCAACAGCAACAGCGCCATTTTCTGCCTCTGCCACAATGTTGTATCCATTTTTAGAAAGGATATCTTTAATCATCATTCTCATAAATGCAGCGTCATCACAAACTAAAATATTTTTACCCATGCTCATTCATCTCCTTCAAAATCTATTGCTGTTGGTGCATAACCGATGAAGTATTGACAATTTCCGTAATACGGACACCAAAGCTTTCTTCTATAACTACAACTTCGCCTTTCGCAACATACTTACCGTTTACAAGCACGTCAATCGGTTCACCTGCAATCTTATTTAACTCAATTATCTTACCCGGTCCTAAATCTAAGATATCTGAAATCGACTTACTTGTTCTTCCCAGCTCAACAGTAACTTCCAACGGGACGTCCATAATCAAATTGATATTCTCCGGTTGATATACCCCGACAGGAACGTTAGTAAATGTTCCAAACTGTGCAGGCTGTACATTCACTGACTGGTTCATCATCGGTTGTCCCATCATTGGCTGTCCCATCATTGGCTGTCCCATCATCGGTTGTCCCATCATCTGCTGTCCCATCATCTGCTGAGCAGTCTTCTCCTGCGCTGGCTGCGGTGCAGGGGCAGATGTTGGTGTCTGTTCCTTTGCCGGAGCAGCCTCTTTAACACTCTTTGTATCTATTTCCATTGTACGGGTTACGCCTTCACACATCTCCCGCGCAAACGAAACCGGATATAGCTGCATAATTTCGCTATCAACTAAATCACCAATTTCCATTTTAAATGTGATGCGGACAAATTCCCTTGTTAAAAATTTATCAATAGTTGATTCATCAATGTTTTCTTTCAAATCTATCAAATCCGCTATTGGCGGGCTGATATCAATTGTTTTATTCAGCATTGATGAAAGCGACGTCGCTGCTGAACCCATCATCTGGTTCATTGCTTCACTGATTGCACTTAAGTGCAGTTCTCCTAAATCAACATCTACGTTGGTGCCATCTCCGCCCATCATCAGATCAGTAATAACTTTAACGTCGTTTTCTTTTAAAACAAGAATGTTGTTTCCGTCTAAACCTACGGTATATGCAATTCGGATGAATACACATGGTCTTTCATACGCTGCAACAATATCTTCCCATTTTGCATATGATACAACCGGAGTTGAGATTTCCACTTTACGATTTACAAGAGAAAACAGTGTTGTGGCAGCCGTTCCCATACTAATATTTGATATTTCGCCAATTGCATCTTTTTCAATATCCGTTAACCTGTCTTTTGAAGCAGCACTTTCCCCCGGTTCACTAAGTAATGCGCTGATTTCTTCCTGTGATAATACTCCATCCATACCTTTATTGCTCCTCTCTGATTACTTCTGTAATCCTAACTGCATAATTATCACCAGAAGCTCCTGGTAATGCAGAAAACTTTCTAAGATTACCAACATACACATCTAATTCTTCTTCAACATTTCTATCAAGACGTATAATGTCCCCTACCTGAAGCATTGAAAAATCACTGACCGAAATAGTGCTGCTTCCTAATACCGCTTTGATAGGGATCTGTGCTTTTCGGATTAATACTTCGATTACGTCTGCATAGTCGGTTTCATCATATTGCTGCATATTTGCATACCAATATTTTGTATTGAGCTTATCAATGACGTCTTCCAAAACAAGATATGGAAGACATATATTCATAAGTCCTTCCACTTCGCCAATCCGGACATTAATTGTAATAATCGCAATCATTTCACTAGGCGAAATAATCTGTGCATACTGTGAATTTGTTTCGATACGTTCTAATCGGGGCTGTATCGATAATACATTCTGCCAAGGCTCATGCAAAAGATTCACACACACTATCATGATCCGTTCAATAATCAACAATTCGATTTCAGAAAACTCCCGGACCTTATCCATCGGCTCGCCTTTTCCGCCAAGCATACGGTCAACCATTGCATACCCAAGATTAGTAGCCATTTCAATAATAATACTACCTTGTAACGGTGCAAAATTAACGATGCCCAATAGCACCGGATTAGAAAGCGCATTTGTAAATTCCTGATATGTAACTGCCTCCGAATTCATTACTTCTATCTGAACGTTCTTTCTTAAATATACCGGAAGGTTCGTGGATAAAAGTCTTCCATAATGTTCGAAAATAATCTCCAATGTACGAAGATGTTCTTTCGAGAATTTGGATGGACGCGCAAAGTCGTAATCTTTTACCTGTTTCTCGTTACTTTCTTTAATTTCATCAACATCTAACTCGCCACTGCTTAGCGCGGCCAGCAAACTGTCTATCTCATTCTGAGATAAAACATCACCCATTCTCTATTCACCACCTGTAAAGCATTTTTTGAAAAAGACCAATTAATCTGTTGTGCTCTTCGTGAAAGAAATACCAACTATATAGTCAGCACCAAATGTATTCTGGAGAGCTTTTAAAATCTCTTTCTTCACTGCCTCATTGTCATTATTAAATTGTTCTTTTGTATATTTACGAACAATACTGTTAATTGTATCCTTAATAATCGCTTCCTTCTCAGAAAGAATTGTTGTCTGGCTTTCTTTATATGTATCGCTCTTATTGTTCAAAGAAAGCGATACGGCAATTACCGCGTAATGCTCTTTGCCATCTTCCCCTTTCACAAGGTTGATTGTCATATCTGCCCCTTCATCAACTGCATATGTAGTGACCTGGTCAATCGGAAGATTTCCTAATCCGGTAGCTGCACCGCTGTGCAAATCTAACTGAATTGCATTGCATACTTTTGTAATCAATTCGTTTGCAGCCTTTGCCTGAGGATAAATCGTAAACATAAGCACTGATGTTAATACAAGATTCACTACCAGCAAAGCTAAAATAATAACTGACATCAAATTTTTCTTCATAAAGCATTTCCCTCTTACTCTTCTATTTGTGAACTGTATGAATTGTATATCTTAATCACGACTCTTCGGTTTCTTGCACGCCCTTCTGCCGTTTCATTGCTGGCTATCGGATCATACTCTCCGCGTCCCGACGATTTGATATATGCCGGGTTCAAATCTGTCTTTTCCCTAAGATAATCAGCCACTTCCAAAG
Organism: uncultured Agathobacter sp.; assembly: GCA_944381555.1. Lineage (GTDB taxonomy): Bacteria > Bacillota > Clostridia > Lachnospirales > Lachnospiraceae > Roseburia. Next base: position 103,494 of record CALWLL010000056.1, read on the forward strand.
CCCTGAACATCGATAATACATTATTGTTCTCATACCGGCCGGACGTCATCGGAACATTGTCTGTATGTCCTTCCACTTCAATAATGTTCTTATCATATTTCTCCAGTACAATTGCTATCTTATCAATAATTTCTTTTGCTTCCGGCAGAATTTCTGCTTTACCTGAATCAAATAAAATTCCGCCGCTAAGATTAAGCATTACATATTGTTCATCAAAAGTAATTTCAACTGCACTACTGATTCCAAGATCATCTACTGCATCCTTAATATTGTCGGCCATTTCCTCTGATTCTTCCAATCCTGCCTGTGAGAGCTGGTCTTTCAGATCACCATCTTCCCCGTCATCTTCTTCACTTTTTGAATTTGCCAGTTCGTTGTAGTAAGAATCCAGAAATTCAAGCTGCCGGATTCCTGCCCCTACTAAATCGCCCTCTCCAATACTTAGACTTCCATTATTGAAAATACTAATGCTTGACTGCAACGAAGCAATTACCATCTGGAATTTTTCCTCGTTTACAGTTGACATAGCAAATAACAGTACGAAGAAACACAGCAGAAGATTCATTAAATCCGAAAAGGTTGTCATCCAAGGCGCCGCACCTTTTGGCCCTTCCATCTGTTTTTTCTTTGCCACTATTCTTCACCTCCAAGAGCATCCTTTCCTGAAAGCGCTTCACGAGCAGAAGGTGCAAGGAAGGATTTCAGTTTTTCTTCAATAACACGTGGATTTTCACCTGCCTGAATCGAAAGAAGTCCCTCAATGGTAATTTCTCTCATTGTCACTTCCTGTTGATTATTAACCTTCAATTTATTTACAATCGGAGTACACAGCCAGTTTGCAATCAAAGAACCATATAAGGTTGTAAGAAGCGCAACCGACATATTAGGTCCGATAGAGGCTGAGTCATCCAATGTTTTTAACATATTTACAAGACCGATCAGCGTACCGATCATACCCCATGCAGGTCCCATCTCTGCTAATTTCTCCCAGAATCCGATTACCTTGCCATGTCTTTCTTCTAAGCACATAAGATCTGTTTCGAGAATACCTCTTACAAGCTCCGGATCTGTACCATCAACGACTAGCATAATGCCTTTCTTCAGGAATTCATCATCAACGTTGTTGGCAGCTTCCTCTAATGCAAGAAGGCCTTCCTTACGTCCAATATTCGATAATTCAATAATCTGCCGGATCACCTGTCCCGGATCCATGACCTTGTCCTTAAAAGGCAGAGTGATGGATTTTAGTCCATTGATAAAATCCGACAATTTGTGTGATGTCAATACACTACCCATAGAACCGCCAACTGTGATAAAAACAGATGGTATATCGACAAAGTTTTCAAAGGTATCTACACCGCCACTGGTGAGAATACCAATAATAACCATTATAAAACCAAAAATTATGCCTATAAGAGATCCAACGTCCATGTTATACACCTTCCCGTAATATTATAATTTGAGCGGATACAATTTCACATAATATGTCATATTACCCTTTTATGATTTTACTAAACTTTCGCCAACTTGTCTACTTTGATTTGTCTAAAAAAAGTATTTTATGTAAAAAAATACATTATTTAGGAAAAAAATGAGAAGTGGCAAAAACCACTCCCCATTTTTATGTAACTGGCATTATCGTTTCAGATTGATAAGTTCCTCCAATAATGTATCAGAAGTTGTGATAACACGAGAGTTCGCCTGAAAACCACGTTGTGTAATAATCATATCTGTAAACTGTGCAGATAAATCAACGTTGGACATCTCTAATTCCCCAGTAGAAATAGAACTGCCGTCAGCCGTAATTTCAACGCCAATTCCATCAAAATCACCAGAGTTTAAGGTTGTCTGGTAACAATTATCACCGATTTTTTCAAGACCGGATGCATTTGAAAACTGAGCTACCGCTATCTGGCAGAGCACAACGGTATTACCGTTATCATAAGAGCCGTATACTTTACCGCTTGTATCGACAGAAAGCCCTGTTAATGCGCCAAGCTTCTTGCCTGCGCCATCCCCATTGATGCCTTTTAAAGCTCCCATTGTAGATGTTCCGCCATTATTTAGGTTCATCGCTGCCGAAAAGTCCACTTCAATATTTCTAAAGTTACTTCCGTCATCCACACCATTGGAAAGGAACTGTTCAAAATTAAGCACGATAGACTCATTTCCTGTTCCGCCAACAGACACAAATTCTCCATTATCCGGATTAAATTCCAATATGCAGGACAAACCTGCAGCATCATCAATTAACGGTTCTAATGCCGGCTCTGTTGCTACACCTGTATCACGAACAACCCAGCTTCCGGTTGAAGTCTGCTCAATAATATCTCCTGCTTCATTAAGGAAGTTGCCATCTACATCCTTTCTGTACTGGCGGACTAACTGATCATATGTAAGCGGCGTATCAGCCATCGCATTATATGCCTCAAGATAATCTTTGCCATTAGAATCCAAAAGACTGGTTAATTCTACAGTATATTTACCTTTATCATTTGATTCATCCCCTGTAGTTAGAGGCTTTACAGAAAATTTTGCTGTATAGGAATATCCTAAATCATCATAAAAGTTTAATGTCATAGCATATCCGTCTTCACTTGTTACATTAGGATCATTCTTATCCAGAATACCGGATACGGCTCCTAAAGTTGTTCCTTCCGGAGCTGACGTCTGGTTTGCAGCAGACATAACCTGAAGTGGCGTTACGGTATCTTTTTTGATTTCTCCCGTTGTTGGATCCACCTGCCATCCCATAAGGGTGTAACCAGTAGATGTCATACATAAGAATCCATTTCCGTCTACATAGTAAGAACCGGAACGCGTAAAGAATGTATTTGTTCCATCACTTACAATAAAGAAATTCGTTGATTCACTGTCTGTTAATTTTAAATCGAATGGGTTGCCTGTTGTTTCTGCTGCGCCTGCGGTTGTAATGCTGATTGTAGTTGCTCCTGTAGAAACACCAAGACCAATCTGTTTTGCGTTGATACCGCCGACTCCGGTTGCCGCATTGCCTCCTGATGCGGAAGCGGTGGTCTGGTACATAATTTCTGTAAATGTTACTCTTGAAGACTTAAAGGCTTCTGTGTTTACGTTTGCGATATTATTACCGATAACGTCCATTCTTGTCTGATGTGTCTTAAGACCTGACACAGCAGAGTAAAGTGATCTCATCATAGTTAAATGACCTCCTGTTTTTGAGCAGTATGTCTGTTTTCCTCTGTCATTCAGAAAACTATAGCCTCCATAAGGTCCGGCTTAAATAATAACTGCTCCGTCAATATTTGTAAAAATATTACTATTTGTCTCTGTTTGATCCATCGCTGTAACAACCGTCTTATTCGGTATGTTCACAATAAACGCAAGAGAATCAATCAGTACCAGAGATTCTGTTATCCCTTTTTCACTCGCCTGTTTTACTCCATTTTCCAATCTGACATTCTGGGAATCCGTAAGTAAAATATTCCTGTCATTCAGTCTGTTTACTGCATGCTTGGAGAATTTTAATTCTGAGGATTCCATAACGGCCTGTGACTTTTTTTGTCTCAACACGTCCTCGAAAGATATGTCCGTGCTGTATGCCGTTTTTGTATTCTGCGTTTGATTCAGATACTGGTCAGTAATCTGTTCAATGGACAAAAACCGGTTGGATATCTGATTCATAATCAAACCTCCATTACTATTCAATTTTTGTTATGTAGTGCTATACGGTTTGCGGCTCCTGTGCTGAACCATCCTCTGTTGTACCATCCTCCGCAGAACCCTCCTGCTCCTGCTGTTTCAACAGTATTTCCATCTTTTCTTCATAATCTTCTAATGTTTTTAATGTTTCTTCCGAAACAAATTGCTGCTGATATGATGTCATGCTGTCGTAAAGTTCTCTTATCTGTACGATTGCTTTTTCCCACTCAACCGTAAGATTTTCTTCTAACGGAAGCTGTTGAATCATGTTTTCAAGAGTGCTTGCCAAGGTAATGCCTTCATAATACTCAGAATCCGCAACAGTATCCAATGAAGACAATGGATATAATCCATCATTTACGGATAAATAGATTTCTCCATTTTCATACATTACATAATCAACTCTTCCGTCTACCCATGAAGTCTGACCTGTCGTTTCACTGGTTACTTTTAAGATAACCTGTTTGCCAACAAGACTGCTTGCCATAGAACTCTGCTCTGTTTCACTCATGGAAAGCGTTGCTTCCAATTGAGAGAAGGTTGCCATCTGTGCAACATAGTCTGTATTGCTGGTTGGTTCAAGAGGATCCTGATACTGCATTTCTGCACAAAGCAACTGTAAGAACTGGTCATAACCCAATGTAGAGCCAGTAGGATTAATCCCATTATTCTTAGAATTGTCAGTATACTCATAATTTAATTTACCATCTTCTACCGGTGCAATAATTGCCATTTGTACCTCCTTTTGATTATGAACTGCTATGCAGTAAAGTCAATTGTATTACCATTGTCTTTCATAATCTGTGCTGCTAATGTTTCTTCTTCTGTCATAATACCCTGTAATTCATCAAGGGAATCTACAGTAAGATTGCGACGCCTTGGAGCAGCGTCTTCCTGAATCTGCTCCTGTGGACTTTGCTGGTTCTGCTCTAGATTTCGCTCAAATTCATGGGATGCGATCGTCACTTCAATTGCGTCGACCTTAACACCCGCCTGTGTCAGATTCTCACGAAGTATTGATACCTGTGCCTCAAGAGCTTCTTTTACCACATCATTTGTTGCAATAAATTGTGCGTTCACCACACCTTCTTCACTGGAAATATGAAGGTATATTCTACCAAGATTTTCCGGATTAAGCTGCATTTCCATTGAAGTCGTATCTGGCGTAACAGCAACTTTAATCTGTTCTGCAATCTGTTCCATAATCTGTGCCGTATCGACACTAAAATAAGAACTAAGCTGCATCTGTGACATTTCGCCAACCTGTCCGCCTGCTGAAACTGCTTGGTTCGTCATAAATACCTGACCCGAACTGTTTTCCTGATGGAACAAGGAATCTCCGCCTGTGCTTTGCCTGCCAAAGAGAGACGAGTCTGCGTCGGCTTCGGTGTCCGCAGCAGTTTCTATAACTTCCGCATTATCTGCTTTCGTTTCGGCTGCTTCTCCCTGTTTGCTAACCTGTATCTTCACATCTTCTGCCTCTCCATCATCCGCTTTTACAGCTTCCGAAGAGTTCTCCTGAGGCAGTGCTTCCTGTTGTGCTGTTTCCCCAACCTGCTCTGTCTGATTTGGATTAGCAGCATCCGTAGTTTCCTGAGCGTTCAAATTGTCCATCTGTGCTTCTAATGCCTTGTCAAAGGTAACTTCAGCGGATTCTAAATTCATGGTTTCCATCTGAGCTATCATATCCTGTAAACCCTTCATGTCTACATTCAGATTCTTCATCAGATCATTTGACAAAACGTCAAGCGTTTCCATTACTTTAAGAAAATTTTCGTCAAGTAACAGTTCTTCTCCTTGGAAAGTTCCTGTTAAAGCCATTACAACACTTACAAGATTCTTTGGACTTAGTAAATCAAGCGCGCTTAATCCCATTTCATCCAGTAAACTGCGTAAAGTTTCTTCGTCTACAGCATACTCTTTGCTGATTGTATCAAGAATTTCCTTTTCTGCCTGCTCTAAGGTCTCCCCTGCCGCTTCCATTTCTTCTGCTGAAATTTCTTTATCTTTGGCATTTTCAATCTGGTTATCCTTATAACTGTACCTTTCATAAGAATCCGTAATTGCCTGTGCGCTGTCTTCTTTTGAAAAACCAGTCTGGGAAGACGTATCACCTGCCGCCTGATTTACAGCGTCAACAGTTTGATTCATCATAGACGCAAACATTTCTGTTACTTCGCGGTTTTCTTCCTGCAGCTTCTTTGAAACATCCGCCTGCGACACTTTCACAGAGGAAATGTTTAAAAGATTTGCCGTTGTCATGCAAGTCCTCCTTTCTTTTATATTTAGTTTTTTTCCGGTTCCATAATCGCTGTTAATGTTGCAGCGTTTTCTGGTTCCATTTTGGCTAGGATATCTGCTCTGGACTGTGTATCCATATTCATCAGAATATCTGACACAAGTTCTGTTTTGCCTTCTCCTACCATTTCATCAAAAATTGCAGCAGCAGCTTTTGCCTGCATATCTGAATAGGTTTGGACATAACTATCCATCTGTTCATCATACAAATACTGCTCTACAACCATTTTATATAAAACCTCAGCATTCTCCGGATCAATGCTTTCATAATAGGTTTTATACCACTCATAATCTACCCCTTCTGTGCCAAAGATAACCTCCTCATACCACTGTTCTTTGATACGTTCGAATTCTTCCTGTTCTTCTTTGTACACAGACAGTTCTGCTATCTGATTCTGTAAATCCAAAATCGTAGCATCATCTACATCTCCCTCGGCAAGCGCCGCATCCAGCATCGCTTCGAGTTCCTTAATGCGTTCTACCGCATCTTCTATCGTTTCAAACTGATACTCCGTATCTTCAGCCGGCTCTTCCTCCGGAAGAATCATATTCAGATACGGAATATCTTTAATGATCGGCCGGAGTACGGTAGAACCGAATCCGCCAAAATCCGTTTTAATTAATAAAACTATAATTCCAAGCCAAATTAAAATAATCAGTAATGTCACGAAAGCAAGTATAATTTTGCTTCCTATGCCTTCACCGGAATCTTCTGCATCAATATTATCTGGTTTCGTCTTTTCCTTTTTTCTGAATAACGCCATAAATATCTCCTTACTTAGAATTGTAAGTAAAGCTTACAAGTTCATCGATTTCCTTGCTTTCGCCCTCTTTTATCTCTTCCTTGAACTGTTCAAATGCCTTTTCGCGCAGCTTTTCATGGGTTTTACGCTCCATCATGATTTCATTTAACTTTTGTCTTGCAGCATTTAATTCAAGTTCCGCCTTATGCACCACGATCATCTGGCGGCGCACCAAAGTCTTCATAGCATTCACGTCCGCTCTTGCATGCGCAACTTTTTGCATATCAAGAGTGCCTGTCATTAACTTCTTTAATGCCATTTCATAACCTGTACGACGAATGAGCAGCTCTTGAAGCGCCTTCTGTTCAGAAAGATACTTTTGATTTGCAATGCCGTATGCAATTTTCGCCTGAGATTCCAGTTTTAACTTGATTTCCAGAATATTTTGCATTCTGTATTTAAACTTCGCCATAAAAACACCCTATCGATCAGTCTGCAAACACCCGTTCTAAAAGCTGTAACTCTTCTTCGAACTGAAATTTTTCATCTGTAGCCTGACATAAAAATTCATTTACTACACGGATTTTCTTGATTGCATAATCAATATCCGGGTTTGAACCACTTTTGTAAGCGCCAATATTGATTAAGTCTTCCGCTTCTGCATATGTGGCCAGAACATTTTTTAATCTTCCTGCCAAAGCCTTATGTTCTTTTGTCGCAATAGCACTCATAACACGGGAAATGCTCTGTAATACATCAATTGCAGGATAATGGTTCTTGTGCCCGAGTTTACGGTCCAGCATAATATGCCCATCCAAAATACTTCGCGCCGTATCTGTAATCGGCTCGTTAAAATCATCACCATCCACCAACACGGTGTACAAACCTGTAATGGAACCTTTATCCGAAGTACCGGCTCTTTCTAACAGCTTTGGCATCTCAGAATATACGCTCGGCGGATATCCTCTTGTTACCGGCGGCTCCCCGGATGCAAGTCCGATTTCACGCTGCGCCATAGAAAAACGCGTCAAAGAGTCCATCATAAGAAGGACGTCCTTCCCCTGATCACGGAAATATTCCGCAATCGCGGTTGCTGTCTTAGCTGCTTTATTACGAATTAAGGCCGGTTTATCCGATGTGGCAACCACCACTACCGATCTGGCCATTCCCTCCGTTCCTAAATCCCGTTCAATAAATTCCCGTACCTCACGTCCACGTTCACCAATTAGGGCTATTACGTTAATATCCGCTTTTGTATTACGGGCAAACATTCCAAGCAGGGTACTCTTTCCAACTCCCGAACCTGCAAAGATTCCGATACGCTGGCCTTTTCCAACAGTAATCAATCCATCTACTGCTTTTACACCCAATGGAAGAACCTCGCTTATAATTTTTCTCGACATCGGGTCCGGCGGCAGCGCTTCAACCGGATAAGCAAAAGGAAGTTTCAGTTCATCTGCATCTGTTGGTCTTCCAATTCCATCAAGGGTATGTCCCAATAATCCATCACCAACAGAAACTTCCAGAGGATGCCCTGTATTTTCAACAATGCATCCGACTCCAACACCTTCAACATTATCGAAGGGCATAAGTATTAGTTCGGTTTCGCGGAATCCAACCACCTCGGCCATAACATATTCCTGCTTTTCTTTATCCAGATAGATTTTGCACAAATCATTGAGTCTGGCTTTAGGTCCGACAGATTCAACAGTAAGCCCAACTACCATTGAAACTTTTCCGTAACTTTTATAAAATTGTCTGTCCAATAGCTGCAAATACTTCTCTGCTTCTTTTATCACTGTAATTCCCCAACTGTGCTAACCGCACAGGGATCTGATATCTTTTTCAAGATTTGCAAGTTCCATATCAATTCCACAGTTGAATACACCGGACCCTGTTTCAATCATACAGTCCTCTGGTCCTAACGACATGTCGCCGACAATCTCAATGTTAATATCATTTCCTATCTTCTCTTTAATATCTTTTATATGAGATTCCATAAACTTATAATTTGCAGAAGCTACACGAATACGAAAATCTTTTCCGCTTTCCTCATTCATCAATGTGTTGTTCACAAGATACAAAAGAATCTGTTTTTTATCATCAAACTGAATATCAAATACACGATGAAAAACAGCAATAATTGCGTCTACAATATCCGTTTCCATTGTCTGCATTTTATCATGATATTCTGATTTTAATCTGTGCTCCATTTCCATGAATTCTTCCTGCATACGTTTTTTTTCGCGTCCCAGTTCATCATTCATTTTGGAAACACCTTCGTTGTATCCTTCTGCCTTACGTTTTTGAAAAAGCAGTTCGGCTTCTTTTTGAGCCGCTTCCGTTATCTGAAGCGCTTCGGCTTTCGCCGCCGCTACAATGCCCTCCGCTTCCGTTCTTGCCTGTTCAAGAAGTTCTTCCGCAGTAATCTGCGGTTCAGACACTACTTCCTCCGCCTCAAGACCTGCAAGAAAACCATCTAAAATTTCTTCACTTCCGGGAACCCTTTCCTTCTCTCCGTTATTTGGAGCATCAGTATTCGCCGGAGCGCTGTTATGTATATATCTCTCATCCGCATTAATTATCCGTTTTTCATTCTCATGACTAATGACAAAACATTGCTTTAATAAATTAGACAACGATATCATCACCTCCGCCACGCGAAATAACGATTTCTGCGGAATCCTCTAATCGACGAATAATACCAACTATCTTCTGCTGTGCTTCTTCTACATCCTTCATACGAACAGGACCCATAAATTCCATATCTTCCTTAATCATAGCAGCAAGACGTTTTGAAAGATTCTTGAAGATTACATTCTGAACCTCTTCTGTTGTACTCTTAAGCGCAAGTTCGAGGTCTGCATTATCAACTTCACGAAGTACACGCTGGATTGCACGATCATCCAAAAGAAGAATATCTTCGAATACGAACATCTTCTTGCGGATTTCATCTGCAAGTTCTGGCTCTTCAATTTCAAGAGATTCCATAATATGTTTTTCTGTACCCCTGTCTACGCTATTTAAGATGCTTACGATAGCGTCAATGCCGCCGACAATGGTGTAATCCTGATTAACAAGAGAGGCAAGTTTCCGCTCCAGCACACGCTCCACTTCTTTTATAACATCCGGTGATGTACGATCCATCATCGCAATACGCTTTGCGACATCTGCCTGCTTTTCAGGCGGCAAAGAGCCTAAGACAAGAGCAGACTGCCCCGGAGATAAATAGGATAAAATCATAGCAATCGTCTGTGGATGCTCGTCCTGAATAAAGTTTAACAACTGGCTTGGGTCCGTCTTTCGTACAAATTCAAAAGGACGTACCTGAAGAGACGCCGTAAGTTTGGAAATAACCCCCTGCGCTCTTTCTGCTCCTAATGCTTTCTCTAACAGTTCTTTTGCATAACCGATACCACCCTCTGCAATATACTGCTGTGCCAGACAAATCTGGTAGAATTCCATAAGGATGTCCTCTTTCGTCTGTGGTGATACGCTTCTGGTGTTAGCAATTTCCAGTGTTAATTCTTCAATCTCGTCTTCTTTTAAGTGCTTAAAAATTGTAGCTGCTTTTTCCGGGCCAAGGGCAATCAACAGAATCGCCGCTTTCTGCACCCCGTTATAAGTTTCGCTCATGTTTTACTCCCAATCTTCATTGAGCCAGTTGCGCAATAACTGCGCAACAGCATCTGGATTTTCGTCTACGAATTTTTCAATCATAATTCTTACATCAGATTTATCATTAAATCCAATATCTTCTAATGGCTCCTGTGCTTCCGCCGTCGCCTCAAGCAGTGTCTCTACAGACAATTCCGGTTCCATCGTTTCTTCTTTCTGCGTTCTTGTGCTGCGGAACACTACATATCCGAGAATCGCAAAAATAAGTACGGTAATAATAATCTGCGCATAATCAGTAAGCGTTCTTCCGGTATCTGTCTCCACAACAAAATGAGGAACTTCATAGCATACGAAGGTAATCTGGTCTGCCGGGAATCCGGTTGCCTGGGCTATCATCTGAATATACATATCATCTACAGCAACTACCTGAGTCTCGCTGTTGGCTGCTTTGAATTCTTCAAAAGTCATGCCATCTAACTGACCGGATGCACGAAGCACAGCTTCATCATAAACAATCTGTCTTGTTGCCACTACTGTTGTAGAGCAATTGTCATATTCAATGTTGCCGCCTCTGTCTGTAATGGTGGTAACGAATTTATCGTATTCATATATAGTATCGGACTCTTCAATAACGGTATAGCCCGTCTCGCCATCCTGAAATACATAAGTCGTGTCATCATTGGTGTCTGTACCGGGCACTCCTCCTTCTGTCCCAATGGTTGATTCATAACTGTAAAGGGATTGTGAGGTAATAGCACCGCCTGTCATTCCCTCCGGAATACCTAGCTGTGTATTATTTTTTACCGTTTCGCTGAAATCGACGTCTATATTCATAGCTACTTCAACGTTTGCAAATAGTTTTGAGCCCACCAGAATATCTGAAATTTCTTCTTTTACGAGATTTTCTAATTTCTGCATATAGGAAAGCTGGGTAGAAACAACTCCGATATTGGAATCTGCATCCGCTCCCGAATAAATCATATAGCCATCCATGTCCATGATAGTAATGCCGTCTGTTGATTTATTTCCAAGCTGTGCTGCCACGAACTGCGCTAATGCATATGCCTGTTCTGAATCTACATCCCCGTTTGTATCTAAATAAACTGCCGCCGTTGCTTCCTGCTCCCTTGCAAGGATGGTCCCGTCATCCTCGGGCATCTGAATGTCAAGCGTACAGCTATTAACATAAGAAAGCTGTGAAATATGTGAGGCAAATTTCTGTTCGCAGTAATCTGCATATAATTTCTGCTTGTCTGCTTCCGTTCTGGTAAAACTTCCATCTACAACATTTTCAATGCTGTATGGCTGGGTTGGAATCTCATTAGCTCCTAACAGCATACAGGCAGCAGCTTCATCCTCTGCTGAAACAGAAAATATCAGTCCGTCACTATTGGTTTCATATGTAATCGTGCCGTCCGCATCAAGTATCTCTTTGATTTTAGCTGCCTCCGTATAACTCTCGCAAACATACAACACCTGCATATTTGGCGTAGACATTACAACCCCTAAAATCACAAGGGCGATCAGCACAACACCAATGGAGCTTAAAATAAGCACTCTCTGCCTGTTATTAAATTTCTTCCACCATTCCAAGACTTTATCTAAAATCTTCTGTATCTGTTCCGGCATTTTTATATCCCCTTAATTAAATCTGCATGTTCATAATCTCGCGGTATGCTTCAATTAGCTTATCTCTAACAGCAACTGTATACTGAAGCGCAACATTTGCCTTAGTTTGCGCAATCAATAAATCGTGTGTATTTTCAGACTCGCCAAGCGCGAACTGGATTTCTGCCTGCTCCGCGTAGTTTTGCAAACTGTTCGTTTCATCTACCGCATTTATCATGCTGTCTAAAATAGAGCTGAAATCTCCGCTTTTTACATCTGACGAACCCGTCAGAGAAGAAAGCACGTCGTTATATGCGGAATATATTGTTGTAATATCTTCTTCTGATAATTTTGATAAATTTGAAAGACTGGATGTATTTGTAATTCCCGTCACTCCGGCTATACCTGCTAAACTTGAAATATCCATTGATTATTTATCCCCTTTTATTTTCCGATAGATAAACCTGTAAGCGCCATGTTTTTGCTGGCGTCAAACGCTGTTGCATTTGCTTCGTAAGAACGCGTTGCATCGATGAGGTTCGTCATCTCTGTTACTGTGTTTACATTTGGATAGGAAACATATCCGTTCTCATCTGCATCCGGATTTGCCGGATCGTATTCCATAATAAAATCTGTTGTATAGTCTTCTGTTACAGAAGTAACCTTAACGCCATTTCCAACCGCTCTGTTTCTGGATGTTGAATAATATTCACTGAAAGGCGTTACATCCTTTTCCTGAAATGTAACAATCTTACGGCGGTATGGTCCGCCGCTTTCTGTTGAAGTCGTATTAACATTTGCAATATTCTCAGCAATAATGTCTGTACGGAAACGCTGCGCCGTCATACCTGTAGCGCTAATATTAAATGCCTGAAATAAACCCATATTCTATACTCCTTTCAACCCAATTATTTTAACACCGTTTGTAATCTCTGAAACTCTGAGGTAATGCTTGTAGTAAGCGCCTGATACTTAATCTGTTCAGAAGCAAGTTCCACCTGCTCCGTATCAATATCTACGTTATTTCCGTCTAAACGATAGGAATAATTCGCAGAATCGGTATATATTTCAGGATTAAGCTGTGTAAGGTCTACATTCTGAATCTTTTTATCTAAACTGGTATATTTATATCTTCCAAGTTCATTCTTAAGCGTAGTCTGAAAATCAATATCCTGTCTTTTATATCCGGGCGTATCTGCATTTGCAATATTATTTGCAATCAGACTCTCTCTGGTCCAGCTTGCATCTGCGGCCTTGTCCAAAACATTAATATAGTCAAAAGCGTTCGTTGAAATCATATTTTCTCCCTCCTCGCACAAATAGGGTATGCTACTACATCATATTTATTATAAATTAAAGTCGGAAAAACTCAACCCATTTTGGAAGATTTTGTAGAATTTTGTCGACTTTTTTGTACAGTTTTTTTGTGTAACCCGCAGTAATTTCTGTCAATTTTTCCCACAAATTCAAGTAAAAAAAGCAAAAAGGGAACCTACAAATGTAAGTCCCTTTACCTATTCCATAATTTGAGGTGTTTATTCACCTTTTGTTAAAAATGCACAAAATATAGACTATTTACTTTTCTTCATCTTATCTATCTCATCAAAAATCACATCATTTACAACCTTGATATAAGTACCCTTCATACCTGATGAGCGGGATTCGATAACACCGGCGCTCTCAAATTTACGAAGTGCATTCACGATCACAGAGCGTGTAATACCCACGCGGTCCGCAATGCGGCTGGCTACAAGAATACCTTCTTTTCCATCTAATTCTTCAAATATATGGATAATCGCCTCTAACTCTGAAAAAGACAACGTGCTGATTGCAGATTTAACAATTGCAACCTTGCGCTGTTCTTCTGCATTCTCTTCATTTACAGAACGCATCATTTCAAGCCCGACTACCGTTGTTCCATATTCTGTGAGAATGATATCATCAATATCATATTCCCTGTCACTGCGATATTCGAACAGAGTGCCAAGGCGTTCTCCCGCAATATCAATTGGTGTAATGATCGCACGGTATCTGCGCGAGCCCTCACCAAATCCTAATGTTTCAAGATTTACATTTTCTTTGGTTGATAATATACCAAGAAGACGTTCATTTAAAACAGGATCAATAAAACCACCGACTTCATCAACGATTAGTTCTTTAATAACGTCTACACCGGTGCAGACACTTGAGCCTAACACCTTCCCCTTCTTACTGATAACAAGAATATCTGATTCCAGAATTCCGGTAAGAACTTCGCAGATATCATTAAATACTACTTTAGAAGAATTATTATTATGAAGAAGTTTGTTGATTTTTCTGGTCTTATCCAAAAGCTGGACACTCATTTGGTCTCCTCCTCAATACAATTTCATTGTATATCGTATATGTGCAATTTTAGCATAATTTTTCTGACAATTCAACAAAATTTTCAAAATTGTTCTATTTTTTATCCACTACACAGCCACACTGCTCGTCTGAACATACAATCTTGTTTCCTTTTGCGATAGTATATTTGCCGCAACGCGGACATTTCTCATTCGTCGGCCTTCCCCAGCTCATAAATTCACAATTTGGATTATCAATACAACCATAGTATTTACGGCCTTTTCTTGTCATTTTGATTACCAGATCTTTTCCGCACTCCGGACATGCTACGCCGATTTTTTCAAAATACGGTTTGGTACTTCTGCATTCCGGGAATCCGGGACATGCTAAGAATTTACCATGCGGGCCATACTTAATCACCATGTGTCTGCCGCATTCATCACAGACCTCTTCTGTTACCTCATCTTCGATTTTTACTTTTTCCAATTCTGCTTCTGCTTTTTCTACCGCCAGGGAAAGGTCAGGATAGAAGTTGGAAACAACGGTCTTCCAGTTTACGTTGCCTTCTGCAACACCGTCCAGAAGGGACTCCATATTGGCAGTGAAGTTCTCGTCTACAATCGTTGGGAAGGATTCCTTCATTATGGAGTTTACCACCTCGCCAATCTCTGTTACATACAGATTCTTATTTTCTTTCGTAAGATACCTTCTGGCAATGATAGTTGTAATTGTTGGTGAATATGTGCTCGGACGTCCGATTCCCAATTCCTCTAATGCTTTAACAAGCGATGCTTCTGTATAATGTGCCGGCGGCTGGGTAAAGTGCTGCTTTGGCTCTAGTTCCACCAGTTCAAGCGTTGTTTTTTCATCTATAGATTTAAGCACCGTCTGTTTCTTTTCTTTTTCTTCATCTGCTTCTACATATACAGACATAAAACCTTCAAAATCCAGTTTTGATGTCGATACATGGAAACTGTAATCCCCTGCCCCAATGGTTACGGTTGTGGTTTCATAAACAGCGCCTGCCATTCTGCTGGCCGTAAAACGTTTCCAGATAAGCTGGTACAGACGGAACTGGTCTCTTGTAAGCGAGTCTTTTACATCTGACGGGGTGCGGTTGATATCAGAAGGACGAATCGCCTCATGCGCGTCCTGTATCTTACCTCCATTCTTTTTCGTCATAAAGGTTTCTGCCTCAAACTCTGCACCATAATGCTGCGCGATAAAGCTATGCGCCATGCTTGCGGCTTCTTCTGAAACACGGGTTGAATCTGTTCTTAAGTAAGTAATCAGACCAACAGTTCCAACCCCTTTTATGTCAATGCCTTCATATAACTGCTGTGCGATGCGCATAGTCTTAGAAATAGGGAAATTTAATGCTTTAGAGGCCTCCTGCTGTAACGTGCTGGTTGTGAACGGAAGCGGTGCTTTCTGGTGACGCTGTCCTTTTTTCACAGAAACAACCTTAAACTCTTTTCCATTTAAATCTGACAGAATTGCATCCATTTCTTCTTTGGATGAAATAGAAAGCTTCTGCCCGTTTTTTTCAAAAAGTTTTGCAGAAATTGGTTTCTTCTCCCCTTCCGGAATAAGAGCTGCTTCCAGACTCCAGTATTCTTCCGGTATAAATGCATTTATTTCTTCTTCTCTGTCACACACGATCCGAAGCGCTACAGACTGTACGCGTCCTGCGCTAAGACCACGTTTTACTTTCGCCCAAAGAAGCGGACTTATCATGTAGCCTACCATACGGTCAAGCACACGCCTTGCCTGCTGTGCATCTACGAGTCCCATATCAATATCTCTTGGATTTTTTAAAGAGGCCTTAACTGCTGACTGTGTAATCTCATTGAAACTGATACGGCTGACATTCCTGCCGTCCAGCTTCAAAGCATGACTTAAATGCCATGAAATTGCTTCTCCTTCACGGTCAGGGTCCGTTGCAAGATAGATTTTTTCTGCTTTTTTTGCTTCCTTGCGAAGTTTCGCAAGCACTTCACCCTTTCCACGTATTGTAATGTATTTCGGTTCAAAATCACCATCCACATCAATTCCCAAGGAACTCTTCGGAAGGTCGCGAACGTGTCCGTTGGAAGCTAACACTTCATAATTTTTCCCAAGGAACTTCTTGATTGTTTTTACTTTTGCAGGAGATTCCACAATTACAAGGTATTTTGCCATTTTACTGCTCCTTATCGTTAATCTTTATCGAAAATAGTTCGAACATAATAATTTGTAAAGGTTTCTTTCACCAATCCCAGAGATTCTAACTTTTCAATAATCTCCAAAATACGCGTGATGGAAAAATTTGTCCTTTCGACTAATGTTCCCAATCCCACTGGATGAAAATCTGTTAAACTATACACCAAGCGTTCATCTTTTTCAAGTAGATTTTTTTGAAAATCCACTTGGCAGCAGAGATTTTCTGTGAATATATCTAAATCTGCAAGAAAATCTTCGACACTTTGCACAATTCCTGCTCCTTGTTTGATCAAGTGATTGCATCCTGCACTCAAACGGTCTGTAATTCTTCCAGGAAGGGCATACACATCCCGCCCCTGTTCCATAGCATAATCTGCTGTAATAAGAGAACCGCTCTTCTCTCTTGCCTCAATTACGACTACACAGTCACTCAGTCCCGATATAATCCGGTTACGCATTGGAAAATATCCGGAAACCGGCGCAGTCTTTGGCGGATACTCGGATATAATTCCCCCATTTCCGATAATTCTCTGGTATAGGTAGCGGTTTTCACTTGGATAGCACACATCCACACCGCACCCAAGTATTGCAAAGGTGTCACCCTGTCCCTCCAAAGCGCCTTTATGGGCATCTGTATCAATTCCTTTTGCCAGACCGCTGATAACCTGTACCCCATGATTGGATAAAGCCCTGGCCAGCTTCTGTGCAGCCTCGCTGCCATAGGCGCTTCGCCCCCGCGCCCCGACAATCGATACGGATTTGCGCGTTTCGTCAGGAAGCTTTCCTATATAATATAATGCATAAGGAGGATTTTGAATATTCTGTAGTTTTTCTGGAAAATTGGTTTGTTCTGCTGATACAAATCCGATTCCCTGCTCCATCAGATGAAACCATTCTTTATCCAAATCCCAATCCCGATGGCTAAGATGAATGGCCCGTACATCTTTCTCTGTCAGTCCCGGAATATGCTTCATTCTGGAAAACGGCATTTCGTATATTTCTTTGGCGCAGGAAGCCGCTTCAAATAAGCAGCGCCTTTTCGCCGCTCCGATTCCTTTGATATTATCCAGCCAATATGCATATTTCATAAGCTGCCACCTCCCCAAAATTTCTTGTCTGCACTCCGGTAACAGACAGCTTCCTTGAGATGACGGATTTGAATACAATTGGACTGTTCCAAATCTGCAATTGTACGGGCTACACGAAGAATCTTGTGATAGGTCCTGGCTGTCAGCGACAACTTCAAATAGATATTTTCCATATAGTGGCGCTCTTTAACTCCAAGATGGCAAAACTCTTCTAACCGTGATGCGGGAATATGGCTGTTATGAAAAAAGCGCTCTTCCTTATACCGCTCACATTGAATTTGATGGCATTCCAGCACCCGTTTTTGTATACTCTTTGAAGATTCACTCTTATCCTTTCCTGCAACTTCACTATAGGTAAGCGTAGGTGCTTCTACGCATATATCAATTCTGTCTAACAGCGGCTGTGACACTTTATCAAAATATCTTCTAAGACCGCTCTCTGAACACCTGCATTTCTTCATATCAGGGTAATAGCCGCAATTGCAGGGATTCATGGCTGCCAAAAGAAGAAAATTTGCAGGATATGTAACCGTCCCCAGAGAACGCACCAAATGCACCTTATGCTCCTCCATTGGCTGGCGAAGAATCTCTAATGTTTTCTTTTGAAATTCCGGTAATTCATCTAAAAACAGCACCCCGTTATGTGCAAGCGATATTTCTCCCGGCTTTGGAACCGCACCGCCGCCCGTTAAACCGGCCTGTGTGATGGTATGATGCGGCGAGCGAAAAGGTCTGGTCTGTATTAGGGCATTTTTACTGGACAATAAACCGCATACACTGTATATCTTGGATAATTCTAACCGTTCTTCATCCGACAAGGGCGGCAGAATGGCAGCTAGTCTTTCCGCTATCATAGTCTTTCCTGCTCCGGGCGCTCCAATTAGAAGCATATTGTGCATTCCGGCGGCAGCGACTTCACATGCTCTTTTGATAAATTTTTGCCCGCACACATCTGAAAAATCCTTTTCCGGTCCACGATGCATCTCTTCTATATTCTTGTATTCTGTTTTATATGGTTTTCCATCCAGAAAGTTAATGACCTCCTGCAAACTACAGAAGGCATATACCTGCGCCTTAGATACCAGTCTGCCTTCACCCTCATTATCTTTTGGAATCACATATTCAAAAATCTGGTTTTCTACTCCGTCTGATACAACGGGAAGGATGCCGTTAACAGATAGAATCTGCCCATTCAGGCTCAATTCTCCTATGAACATTTTGCCATGACAGGCTTCCTTGCTGATAACCCCCAGAGATTGTAAAATTGCAATTGCAATCGGCAAATCAAAACCTGTTCCCGTCTTCTTGATATTTGCCGGAGATAAATTTACCGTAATCCTTTTCGCAGGCAGAATAACGCCGATGCTGTGCAGCGCCGTTTTAATACGCTCCTTTCCCTCCCGCACCTCCGGTGCCAGATGTCCCACCATATCAAAGGCGGGCATACCGCTGCTTATATCTACCTCTACCTGAATAGATCTGGTATGTATTCCTTCCAGAATCGCTGTTTTAATTGTACTGTACATGTCTTCTCCTGTTCCAATTATATGGGAAACCGCATAGAACCATGCAAAGAAAAAAGATGAAATTATAATAACATAAATTTCACCTTTTTTCAAAATAAGATTAATCTGTCAGCAAATTCTTAAGTTTTTCCAGAGCCTTCTTTTCAATCCTTGATACATATGAACGTGAAATTCCAAGACTATGTGCGATTTCACGCTGTGTTAATTCCTGTTCACCGCATAAACCGTAACGCTTCCTGATAATCATTGCTTCTCTTTTGGTAAGCACATTATCCAGATGCTTCTTTAAAATATCAATATCCCGGTGTATCTCCATCTGCTGTGCTACGTCTACATCATCCCCCAGAAGCACCTCCATGAGGTGTATCTGCTTTCCCTCCTTATCCGTACCAATCGGCTCAAACAGGGAAACTTCCAGCTTTGTTTTTTTGCTTCTGCGAAAATGCATCAGTAATTCATTTTCTATACACCGGATTGCATATGTAGCGAATCGGTTTCCATAATCAATATCAAATGTAGACACTGCCTTTAATAAGCCAATCGTTCCAATGGATATCAAATCCTCTATATCTTCTTCGCCGCTTTGATACTTTTTCGCCACATGAGCAACCAGGCGCATATTGTGCAAAATCAGTTCTTTCTTGGCGCTCTGGTCCCCGTTTTTTAAGCGCTCCAGGCAATCTTTTTCTTCCTCACAGGACAACGGTGTTAAAAAAGCCTTCACATTGCACCTTTTTACTTTGCTTTCTACATTCTATGAAAAGGTCATGTTTTCTGTGCTTTTCCATTGCGATAAAAAATGATATAATCACGATATGGAAAGACGACTGACTTATATTATCACAGAAGAATTTCATAATAAAACCATCGGGCAATTCCTAAAAGCGCAAGGTTTTCCTCATCAGGCAATTGTCCAATTAAAAAAGACCCATGAAGGAATCCTTCGCAATAATACATGGGCTTATGTCAATGATAAATTACTCTGCGGCGATACCCTCTTTCTTCATCTGGTTGAAGAGGAAACCAAAACCAGCATTTTGCCAATGCCTGTAGAGATTCCCATCATCTATGAAGACGAGGATTTCCTTGTTGTAGATAAGCCCTCTGATATGCCGGTTCACCCCTCCATGAACCATCATGAGGGAACCTTAGCCAATGGACTTCTGTACTATTATCAGGAAAAGGGCGAAAATTTTACTTTCCGCTGCATTAACCGCTTAGACAGAGATACCAGCGGTCTGACAATCGTTGCAAAACACCTGCTCAGTGCCGGAATCTTAAGCAGACAGGTGTCAGACAGAGAAATTCATCGGACTTACCGCGCCATTGTACAGGGATTATTACCGGAATCCGGTACGATTGATGCTCCGATTTGCAGAATTTGCAGCTCTGCGATTGAGCGCCATGTCGATTACAAAAATGGTGAAACAGCCGTTACCTATTATAAACGAATCGCCTATGATAAAGAGAAGGATTTGTCTCTTGCCGAGCTTCGTCTTAAAACCGGACGTACGCATCAGATCCGCGTACATATGAAATATATCGGACATCCGATTATCGGCGATTTTCTATACAATCCCGATTATACTTATTGCAGGCGGCAGGCATTACACTCTTCTTCTTTAGCATTCATACATCCTCTTACAAAAAAGAACATGCATTTTGCATCTCCTCTTCCCGAAGATTTAAAGTGCATGTTTCCTGATTTCTAATTCCGTTCTTTCATATGGAACCTTGTCCTTTAGTATTTCATTCTTTATAAAGGAGAAGGTTTCTTTTTCACCCTTTTTTGAGAGCATTTCCAGCATATATTCCAAAAGTACCCGCGTATCGGGGTGAATCAGATAATGGTCTTTGCTGTTATTGTAATAGATAAGCGCACTCGAATCTGTATACTTCTCCTTTTGATAATTTTTTGAAGCGCATACGCGGTCTACAAACATCTCCACAACATAGCGGACTGGCATCTTCATGCCGGTCATGGCTTTTTTCTCTCCATCCTTATTGCCGCTAGGATAGTCAATCCAATATTCCAAATGATGTTTATTTCTTCCCTTATGGTGAAGCCATGCTGCCGAATAGCCCTTTGCTCTTCGCTCCGCATTATTCGGGCTCATCGTTCCCTGATAAAATTTACATCCGGGAAGGAACTCTGTCGGTCCATACTTAGACATATCGTGCAAGAGCCCCTGTTTATATAATCCCAGACGAAAACATCCCTTCATAACCAGTAATTTATGGTTGGTAATCGTACAAAAATGTTTCCATACTTTCATGATTCTAATTGTATCCTCTTATTTCTCGTCTTTACTTATGAGTAAGCATACGCTATGCGGCTGAAGTCTTACATAACGTTGTTCTTCTAAATACTGTGCTTTTTCAAAAATCACCGTATCTGTTGATGCGTCCATAAGCAGATACCAGTTTTTCTTTGTCTTCTTTCCCGTTGCTAATTTTGGCAGAGCAAGCTGCACCTCTTCTGAGTAGAAATTATATCCCACATAGATATCGCTGTTATCCTGCCCTTTTTGGGCATACGCACCGCTATAAAGCATACCAAGACTCTTTCTGCCCGAATCCAACTGTGAAATCCATGCATGTTCTCCATGATAAGATAAATCCGGTACTCCCATAGAACGGTAATCATTGAAACGGAATGGATTTTCCTTTGCAATAAGACTGTGCTTTTTACGGAAAGCAATTAACCCCTTTAGCAGCTCTCTATCCTCTTTCGTATGGGTAAACCGGCTCCAGTTTACCCAGCCGGTTTCATTATCCTGACAGTAGGCATTGTTATTTCCCCGCTGCGTATTGCCAAACTCGTCTCCGGCTAAAATAAGCGGAATCCCCTGCGCAAACATCAGCATCATATATGCCGTATGCAATCTCCGCTTCCGAAGATTACAAATATAACGCTTTCTGGTAGGTCCTTCCACTCCGTAATTATTGCTTAAATTGTAATCCGGACCATCACCGTTATTTTCGCCGTTCTCTTCGTTGTGTTTGTCGTTGTACATAAAAAGGTCAGCCATTGTAAAACCATTGTTGTTTGCGATGTAGTTTACAAACCCGTATTCCTCGCTCTGCTTCTTCTGCTGATTTACAAATTCACGAATGTCGCATTGGTAATGATTTAAAAGCTGCCTTGCCGGATACTGGTATTCGTCTTTATATACAAACAGATTCTTGTATTTTCGGGCATTCCGAATACCCTGAAAATCCTCTGCAAAAATCTTTGTTCTGCTCAAAACCGCATCCTGCACAATCCCTGTGATAGGCAGATTTTGGCCTATAATATGAAATCCATCCACATGGTATTCCCTTGCCCAGTAATGAAGGGCATCTATAATCAGATGATGGCTCGTTCCTTCCGTAAAATGCATTTCCATGACACATTCCATGTCATTTTCATGAAGTGATTTTACCAATCGCTTAAACTCTGTGGAAGCCTTTTTAGGTTCTGCGGCATAGGAAGCCTTTACTGCAAAATAATTGCCTTCGCCATATCCCCAGTAATTCAGCCGCTTGTTCTTCTTTTTCGTGACAACCGGCAGAATCATATCCGACTTATCCGCCTCCCATTTTACATAATCCGGAATCGGCTGAAATCCTTTCTGAAGCGGAAGCTCCTCAAACTCATAAACAGGCATAAGTTCTACCGTTGTAATTCCCAAATCCTTTAAATAGGGAATTTTATTCCTTACGGCAGTATATGTCCCCTTTGTCTTTCCCGCAGATTTATTCCCCATAGAGAATCCTCTTACATGAAGTTTATACATGACCATCTGTGATTTTGGAATCTCCGGTCTCTTATCTTTTCCCCATGCGAAATTGTCCGTCATAAAACCGGCGCAAAGACGATATTTCTTCGCTTCGCGTCCGGCGTCATTCCATATTTCCCTGCCCACAATGACACGCGCATATGGGTCTAACAGCTCCGTACCGTTAATCTCGTATATATAATCGTATTCCAGTGGATTAAATCCCGAAATCGTAACCGAACGCAAAGAACCCAGACAGTATTCCTCCGGCACAAGAACGGCTTTTCTCTCCTGTGTCGCTTTTGATATAAGAATAATACAACAGACATCCTCCTTCTCCCCTTCAAACGTAAATGTAGCCTGATTTTTTGCCACAACTGCGCCAAGCGTGAGATAATTTCCTTCTTTTACTACTAAACTCATAGATGCCTCCGTATTTTCAGTATATCAATTCAGTGGTTTTTAACTTACATTATTATACCTTTTTTCATTGGTTTTGTATACAACTTTTCGCCCGTTTCATTGACATTCCCGTTTTATCATATATAATATTGTATATAGTATTTTTGTATAATAAATAGGTGAATTTATGACACTTGTACAGACAAAAGACTTGTCTGTCGGCATGATGGTAGCGGAGGATGTATTCTCTAAAGCCGGTCAATTGATAATCCGAAAGGATTCGTTACTCACCCGACAGATGATTGCACACTTAAAATATTATTCCATATCGGAAATCAATATATATGACGGTGAACTTCCAAAGGAAATCCAGCAGGCATTACAAGCCCGTTCCAGTATAGAAAGTACTCAGTTAGAACGTATTTTTCATTCTGAAGAATACAAGACTTTCAAAAAGAACTACTCTGCTAATGTCAATATGCTTCAAAATTCTGTAAATGACATTATCCTGAGAAATACCCAGGTAAATGCATCGGAATTAATCCAGCAGACCGTTAAGGTTTTTGACAATGGCGAAAGCTATTTTTCTCTCTTTGGTATGCTCCACTCTATGAAACAGATTGATGATTCTACCTTTGCCCACTCCGTGAACGTAGCTATCATTTCCCGTCTGATTGGTACATGGAGTGGTTTTGATGAAGAAACCTTGGATTTATTAACGCTTGCAGGGCTTTTGCATGACATCGGAAAATGTCAGATTCCTGACAATATCCTTATGAAGCCGCATAAACTTAGCAGACACGAATATGAATTTGTAAAAATGCACGCACAGTTTGGATATGACTGCATCAAGAATCAGGACCTTGACCCCAGAATAAAACGCGCTGTGCTTCATCACCATGAACGCTGTGATGGTTCCGGCTATCCTTTCGGTTACAAACTTGAACAGTTAGAGGATTTTGAATGTATTGTTTCGATTGCAGACGTGTATGACGCCATGACTGCGGACCGCTGCTACCGAAGCGGGCTGTGTCCATTTGAGGTGATTTCCTTCTTTGAACAGGAAGGCCTGCAGAAATATCATCCAAAATACATTACAACTTTCCTTCAAAAAATCGCTGATTCTTATTTAAACTGCGACGTATTATTAAGCAATAATGAAGTTGCGCGGGTAGTATACATCAACACGCGGCTTACGCGTCCCATTGTCCAGCTTCGTGATAAAACCTTTGTCAACCTGTTAGATCACCCTTCTTTATATATTCAATCCATTATATAAAACTAGACTATATCAAAACAAATGGGGCCGCATAGCGGCAGAAAGAGAGAATTTATGACAGAAAAAATCACACCAGTTACAGAAGATGAAATCGATGATATCCGTGTAACCTTAGACACAGAAAACGGCGTCATTGAATGCCGCATCCTTACCATCTTTGAAGCAGACGGAAAAGATTATATTGCACTTATGCCTCTTGATGAAAAAGGAAATGATAATGCAGAAGGCGCTGTATACTTATACCGCTACCATGAAGACGAACAAGGACTTCCATCCGTAGAGTACATCTCCGATGAGGAGGAATACGAGGCTGTGGCAGACCGGTATGATGAGCTGCTGGATGAAGCGTTTTATGATTCCCTTGATGACTAAAGCTTTTGCGGAGGCTGTTTGGTATGATCCATTTCATACAGCCCCGCCTCTACAGCGAACCTGGATATCTCATTACGCTTTCCATACATATTTTTTACGGAACATATGGTCAAATCATGGATAGCGCGGGTCATGCCGACATAGAATAAACGACGCTCTTCTTCGATATCTTTATCAAGAAGAGCTTTTTTATATGGCATAATGCCTTCATTTGCATCAATGATAAAAACAGATTTAAATTCCAAGCCTTTCGCACTATGCAAAGTAGCAAGGGTAACCGCATTTGTATTCTCATTCTTACGCTTTGCCTTTTCTTTTAATTCTTCTTCACATTCCTTCATGTGAAGCTCCCATGCATCGTAATTCCGAAAACCTCTGGCACTGGCCTGAAGCTCTTCTAATATCTCAAATAAATCTTCCTTACTGATATTGCGGTACTCCGCATATTCTGTAATATACTCATCATATCCAATCCCATGACGTATATAGTTAATAGCCGCATACGGGCTCATCTTCTCTAACATTCTGATGTCATAATGCAGCTTCTCGATCCGTTCTGCCACCCAGGGCTGCCCGTCATACAGTTTCTCCCACTCATCAAATGCCACATGGCTTTCACATAAAGAATCACGGCTGATATAACGCTTTGGCTTATTTAAAATCATAAGAAAATCCTTGCGCATACGGCTTCCGCGTGCAATATTCATATAGGTTCTGATATCCCGCGCAATCCAATGGTCATAGAGATTTGGAATCTTATCGCGTGTCTTAAAATCTACATTGTACGCCATAAGCTGTTCCATAAGAAATCGCGGCTGTGTATTCGTACGAAATAGTATCGCAATATCTGATAAATGGTACCCTTTTCCAAGCTGCTCATCTATCTTTTTTATAATATACAATATCTCATCCCGCTGGGTTTCAAACTGCTTACATACCACGTCCTGCCCTTTTGGACGCGCTGCATGAATCTCCTTTGGAAAACGCTCTGTATTGTGTCCGATCAGCTTTAAGGATGCATCTACAATCATAGACTGACAGCGGTAATTGGTATCTAACTGAATTTGCTTCACATTAGGATAGTCCTTTGGCACATGAAGCATAATCTCCGGCTTCGAGCCTCGAAAACGGTAGATGGACTGATCATCATCCCCCACCATAAACAGGTTGTTTTCCGGCTCTGCAAGCATACGGACAATAGCATACTGAATCTGATTGATATCCTGAAATTCATCCACAAGAATATACTGATACTTTTTCTGCCATGCGCTTAAAATATCCGGCCGTTCCAAAAACAGCTCATAGGTCATTGTCAGCATATCATCAAAATCAATCAGCTTATGCTTTCTCAAAAAAATATCATACTCTTTATAAATCTTACGAAATATTTCCTCTCCACACTGTGTGGAATAAAAATTTTCCAATGATATACGGGAATTTTTAATCATACTGATTTCCCCAAAAAGACCGCTGATCAATTCGTTTTCATCACGGTAATCCAGACCAAAACGGCTAATCATCTCACGCATAACCTGATGGCGGACTTCTTCTGTAATAATATTCCCATTCTCGAAATGATAGGCTAACTTTAGTACCATGAAGAAAATTGCATGAAAAGTCCCAAAGGTAACACGCCCATAAGCGCCATTATATGACGTCATCTCCCGTTCAAACCGGCTCTTCATCTCATTTGCAGCCGCCTTTGTAAACGTAATTACCAGAATATTGGACGGATTAACCCCATGCTGTTGTATTAAATTTTTAGTCCGTTCTACCAGAGTTGCTGTCTTGCCGGAACCCGGCCCTGCTAAGACAAGCACCGGACCATCCTTATGCCGGATGGCCGATGTTTGAGACTTATTAAAATTCATGAATAACCTCAGATATGGCATCTGTTCTGTGTAAACCCTTTTGCACAGATACCATTTATTTCGATAATAATGTAATACCTTTCCTTATACGTGCAAGAGATTCTTCTTTTCCAAGAAGCTCCATAATCTCTGTTGCACCTCCCGGAGTCATCTGTTTTCCGGAAACGGCGGTACGGATTGGCCACATTACATAACCATTCTTAACGCCTTTTTCTTCTACATATTTACAAAGAACCGCATATAAAGCATCGTTTGAATAATCTTCCTGTGCTTCTAAAACCGGCAGGATTTCTGTCAATACTTCAAGAGATGTCTGCTTATTTGTTTTCATCTTCTTGTGTGTATACATTTCAACATCATACTCCGGCAGCGTTTCAAAGAAATCAATATGTTCTTTGATGTCAGTAAACACCTCAATACGTGTTTTTACCATAGCGGCAATCTTTTTCAAGTCTAAGTCTTTGGTAATCACTTCCCTGATGTATGGGAGTGCCATCTCATAAAATGCATCAAAATCCATCGCCTTAATGTATTCACCATTCATCCATTTCAATTTCACATAATCAAAAACAGCCGGTGATTTGCTGATTCTTCTATAATCAAAATCACGAATAAGCTCATCTAATGTAAAGATTTCGCGGTTATCTTCCGGGCTCCATCCAAGTAGCGCAATATAGTTTACAATTGCCTCTGTTAAGAATCCCTGTTCAATCAAGTCTTCAAAAGAAGAATGTCCGCTTCTTTTAGATAATTTCTTGTGATTTTCATCTGTAATCAGCGGCAGATGAATATAAACCGGTGATTCCCATCCGAATGCATCATATAACCGCTGATATTTCGGCGAAGATGAAAGGTATTCGTTGCCGCGAACGACATGTGTGATATTCATAGTATGATCATCTACTACATTTGCAAAATTGTATGTAGGATATCCGTCCGACTTAATAAGAATCATATCGTCTAATTCTGCATTGTCCACAGTAATATCTCCATAAAGCTCATCATGGAATGTTGTGGTTCCTTCATCTGGAATGTTTTGGCGAATCACAAACGGCTTCCCCGCCGCAAGATTAGCTTCAATTTCTTCTTTGGATAAATGTAAACAGTGTTTATCGTATACTGTGATTTCTTTGCCTTCTACTACTTCTGATTTTAATGTTGAAAGACGTTCTTTATCACAAAAGCAATAATAGGCCTCCCCTTTTTCAATCAATTCCTTTGCATATTTCATATAGATACCGGTCTTCATACGCTCACTCTGTATATATGGACCAACACCGCCATCTTTATCCGGACCTTCGTCATGAATCAGTCCCGTTTTTTCCATAGTTCTGTAAATGATATCTACAGCCCCCTCTACAAAACGCTCCTGGTCCGTATCTTCAATTCGAAGCATAAATTCACCGCCTGCATGCTTTGCAATTAAAAATTCATATAACGCGGAACGCAAGTTCCCAACATGCATTCTGCCTGTAGGACTTGGCGCAAATCTTGTTCTTACTTTGCTCATAATTTCCTCTCATTCTGCCGCCTTCGCAGCTTAAAATCAGCTATAACGCCAGGTAATTATATACCAATTCAAAAATTTATTCAATAGATTTCAGCCTTAACCTTTCTGTCCATTATACGCAAAAAACAGCAGCTTTGGCATATAACTGCCGAAACTGCTGTTTTTTAATACATAATTAGTCTTTTGCCAGTTTTCTTTGGAACAGTTTAACCAGCTCAACAATCGGAATAATCAGTGCGCCAATACCTATCGCAATCAGATATTCCATAAAATCTACTCTTGTAAATCCAAACATATCTGCAAGGAAAGGCACCTCACATACTAACGTTGTTGCAAGCAGCGAACCGACAGCCGCTAAGAATAATGTCTTGTTTTGCGAACCAAGTTTGAAAATGCTGCCTCTCTGGGAACGCATATTAAAGCTATGGAAAATTTCTGCCATAGACATTGTGAGGAATGCCATTGTAGTACCATGTGCGCTATCAGAAATTACCCATTCCCCTGTCTCCATATAATGACCTATAAAGAAAGAAACCAGCGTAAATACGGAAACCAGCAATCCCTGATATGCAATATCCACACCCATACCGCCTGAGAAAATTCCTGCTTTTGCATCCCTAGGTTTGCGCCGCATAATTCCAGGCTCTGCTTTTTCCATACCAAGCGCAAGCGCCGGGAAACAGTCTGTAACCAGATTGATCCACAACAGATGTACCGGTTTTAAAATTGTAAATCCAGCCAAGGTTGCAACAAAGATACTAACAACCTCACTCATGTTAGAACCGAGCAGGAACTGAATTGCTTTACGGATATTATCATAAATGCGGCGGCCTTCTTCTACTGCACCTACGATAGTAGCAAAGTTGTCATCCGCAAGAACCATATCTGCAACGTTTTTCGTAACATCCGTACCCGTAATTCCCATTCCGACGCCGATATCAGCCGACTTGATAGATGGAGCGTCATTTACGCCGTCGCCTGTCATGGCAGTAACATATCCGGCGCCTCTCCACATATTGACGATACGCGTTTTATGTTCCGGCTGCACGCGTGCATAAACACTGATATTCTGATACTTTTTTGCAAACTCTTCATCGCTCATTTCATTAAGCTGGGCACCTGTTACGGCACAGGTATTCTCTGTAATAATACCCAGTTCTTTTGCAATGGCAACGGCTGTATCAATGTGGTCACCGGTAATCATGATTGGGCGGATGCCCGCATGTTTACATTCCACAATCGCATCCTTTACTTCCGGACGTACCGGATCAATCATACCGCTTAAACCGATAAAACAAAGGTCTGTTTCTAAATAATCTGCTTCATACTGTTCCGGAGCACTCTCCCAGATACGCTCCGCACATGCCAGAACTCGAAGCGCCTTGTCTGCCATCGCTTTGTTTGCAGCAAGGATTTCTTCTTTATAGCTTTCCGTCATCGGCAGGATTTCGCCGCCTTTGCGGTAGCAGGTACATTTTCCGATGATTACGTCAGGAGCGCCTTTTGTATATTGAACATAACCTTTTTCTGCAGCATGAACCGTTGACATCATTTTACGAGAAGAGTCAAACGGTGCTTCTCCGCTACGTGGGAAACGTTCTTTTAAATCACCTTTTGGCTGTCCAAGCTTATTCGCCCATGCTACCAGCGCCATTTCTGTAGGCTCGCCGGTAACATTGCCCTCTGCATCTATTTCCGCATCACTGCAAAGCGACATTGCAGATGCCAGATAAGTCTCGTCATCCGAAAAGCTGTCAACGACTGTCATTTTATTCTGTGTTAATGTACCGGTTTTATCCGAACAGATAATCTGCGCACATCCTAAGGTTTCTACAGCAGTTAAACGGCGGATAATCGCATTGCGTTTTGACATATTGGTAACTCCAATAGACAAAACAACCGTTACTACGGCAGCAAGTCCTTCCGGAATTGCTGCAACAGCAAGCGAAACAGCTACCATAAAGGAATTCAGTGCAAATTCAAAGTCAAATCTTCCTGCACGAATGAGCTGAACACCGAAAACGATGACACAGATTCCCAAAACGAGCCATGTCAGAGTCTTCGATAACTGGTTCAGCTTAATCTGCAAAGGCGTTTCTCCTTCTTCTGCCTGTTGCAGGGCATCCGCGATTTTACCCATTTCGGTTTCCATTCCGGTTGCAGTTACAACAGCGGTACCACGTCCATACACAACTGTACTTCCCATGTATACCATATTCTTACGATCTCCAAGAGGGACATCTTTTTCACTTTCCCTTAAGTTAATGCAGTCAATAAACTTATTGACCGGAACGGATTCGCCTGTTAATGCAGCCTCTTCAACTTTCAGGCTGGCATTCTCAAGAATTCTGGCATCGGCCGGAACAGCATCGCCTGCTTCAAGCAGGATTACATCACCAATAACCAAATCTTCGCTATGGATTACCTGCACTTTTCCATCACGCATTACCTTTGATGTAGCAGCAGACATCTCCTGTAAGGCTTCAATCGCTTTTTCAGCCTTGCTTTCCTGATAAACGCCTAAAACAGCATTGACAATAACAACGGCAAGAATGATGATTACATCTGCAAAGCTCTCATTTTTAACTACGGCGAGTACTCCGCTGATAAATGCAGCGATAAGCAGTATGATTATCATTGGATCTGCAAGCTGTTCAAAGAAACGCTGTATCAGGGATTTCCCTTTTGCAGCCTCCAGCTTGTTCTTTCCGTTTTCTTCGAGACGTTTTTGCGCTTCCTGTGACGTAAGACCTTTGTCGTCAACCCCTAAAGCGCGCAGGACATCTCCTTTTTCCTGACAATAGTACTTCATTCTTTGTTACCTCCGCTTAATTGATATTTATTCTGAATTTATTTGTTAGCTTTATTATATCCAACACAAAATAATGCATGAATGATTTTGAGGAATATACGAAATTATGTATTTTTCATAATTACTATTTCAGCGATATCTGCAATATGTTCAGCAGCATCTGCACATTTTTCCAAATATGTATAAATATCTCTCCATGCAATAACTTCAAGTGGGTCCGCTGTGCTGTCATGCAGATCATACATGCAGCGAATATAAAGCTTGTCCGCTTCTTCTTCCAAAGAATTAATCTTTATAATATGTTCTTTGATTTGCTTGGAATGCTTAAATTCAGCAAACTGCTTCATGAGCATCAAAACTTCATCACAGCATTTGGTAATAATCTGTACCAATACCAGCGCATCCGGACGTATCGTTGTAACGCGGTTAAAGTAGATACGGATTAACACATCCTCAATTTTATCCACAAGATTGTCAATATTATGACTTACCTGAACGATGTCCTCTCTCTCAATCGGAGTTATAAATGCTTTTACCAGCGTTTCTGTCAGTTCATGCTTTTTCAGGTCTGCCTGATGCTCTATCTCATGCATTTTTTCAAAATAACTGTTGAGATTTTCTGCATCAAAATTCTGCACCGTTTCTTCTAACAATCTGGCAGCCTGACATGCATACTGTGTACACTCAATGAAATTATTAAAATAATAAGTGTCTTGTTTTTTGGACATAATCTTTCTCCTGATTTATATTTATTTTTATATACCAGCTTAGAAAAGCATAATAAAAATTTTCGCCATGATAAAGCTAATCAGCCCACAACCCGGAAACGTAAACACCCAGGTCAGCACCATATCCTTGACTACACTAAAATTAATCGATGACAAACGCCTTACTGCACCAACACCCATGATTGCTGTCGTTTTCATATGTGTTGTGGAAACAGGAACACCGAAAACACTCGATACAAATAATCCGAACGCAGCCGCAAGGTCTGCTGAAAAGCCCTGATATTTTTCCAGTTTTACCATATCCATACCAACGGATTTGATAATTTTCTCACCGCCGACACTCGTACCCAGTCCCATAACAATACTGCACAAAAGCATCAGCCATATCGGTATCGTTGTACCTGTAACATCTGACTGTCCATGTGAAAAAGCCAGCCCCAGGAACAAAACACCAATGAATTTCTGGCCATCCTGAGCTCCATGCATAAAACTCATTGCTGCGGCTCCAAAGATTTGTGCGCCTTTAAAAAAGGTGTTTGTTTTTCGTCTGTCAAGCCTTGCACAAAGTATGATGATAAGCTTACAGATAATCCAGCCTGAACCAAAGCCCAGAATCACACTTGCAAAAAGTCCATAGATAACTTTGCTCCACTCTGCACCGTTTACACCGCCAAGTCCATTCTGAATGGCGATTGCGGCACCTGTAATACCCGCAATCAGACTATGGCTTTCACTCGTCGGAATTCCAAAGTACGAGGCACCCACACTGTATACCACAATAGAAAAAAGCGCAGCACACAAGGCAATCATCGCATTTCTGGTATTATCGCCAAAATCAACCATATTGCTAATGGTACTTGCAACAGAACTGTTAATATGAGTCATAACGAGTACGCCAAGAAAATTAAAGGCAGCACTCATAATAATTGCTGCACGCACGCTCATACACCGGGTCGTGATACATGTAGCAATGGCATTTGGCGCATCTGTCCAACCGTTAACAAAAATAACGCCTATGGTTAAAAGCGTTGTTACAAACAAAGCCGGATTTGACACAATTTCCTGCAAAAATGCCGAAAACGATACATCCATACAAATCCTCCATCCATAAATACTTATTAAAAAGCATGGCTCTGGAATGAAGCCATGCTTTCAATTATTCCACCTCTTACTCGATATCCTTAGTATAGTAGACCGGAACTAAAAAATCAATCAAATTTTATATCTATACCAAAATTTTACCGGTGCAGGAAAATTATTTTCCACAATGCTTATCAAAGCTTGGATTGCACATATAGTAGTTCTTGCTATCCAATTTGTCTGTCATAAGGCGCAGAGCTTCGCCAAAGCGCTGGAAATGATTTATTTCTCTCTGGCGAAGGAATTTAATTGGGTCAGCCACTTCATAGTCTTTTACAAGGCGAAGGATATTGTCATATGTGGTACGCGCTTTCTGTTCTGCTGCCATATCTTCAAACAGGTCCGTTATTGGATCTCCTTTGCTCTGGAACTGGTTAGCAGTAAACGGAATTCCACCCGAAGACTGTGGCCAGACTGCACCGGTATGGTCGATATAATATTCTCCAAGACCGGATTCCTTTAACTCTTCTGCACTACAGCCCTTTGTCAGTTGTCTGATGATCGCCGCAACCATCTCCATATGTGCGAGTTCTTCCGTACCGATATCCGTAAGCAGCCCCGCCACTTTACGGTCTTCCATAGAATATCTTTGGGATAGGTAGCGCATAGATGCTCCTATCTCACCATCAGGACCACCGTATTGGCTCATTATAAACTTCGCCATAGCAGGATTTGGTCTTGTAATATTAATCGGATATTGTAATTTTCTTTCATAAACCCACATACTATCTTACTCCTTCCCAAGGCAATGGCATATCTGACCAGGTCCACTGTCCATGCATTGCAGCAGAGGCTGCCGTCAGAGGTCCAAAGTTTTCCTCGAATTTCTGTTTTGCTTTTTCATACATATCTACAACTTCCTTAAAATAACAGAATGCCTCTTCATCATCCGGATGGGTGTCGAGATAAAGCTGCATATCCACTACACAAAAAGATAACATTTGTACCCACTCCAACATCTGTTTTCGATTCATCTTCTTACCCCCCTTCTCATCGTATCACAAAAAGGCTTCTCCAATTCCGGAAACAGGGTTCCTGCACGAAGTGCCTGAGCTGGTTCATAAACCTGATTCATATTCTGCCATGGGACATAAGCCATTGCAATTGCCCAGTTGTTACAGTCATCCTGCAAATATCTGTCTTCTGAACATTGTGTACAGCTTCTCCAGTTTTCCATACTTCATTCTCCTACTTAATCTAATACAATACATCTTATTCATAAAATCGCAATTTGTGAGAGAAAAAGAGCCGCAACCGCGCATAAATGCGCGGCTGCGGCTCTTTGTAAGTTCAACGTTTATATCCCTCGGTTAATTTCATCCACTCTCCTTAAAATCGTTCGGACCTGTTGTGTTTTACTTCCCATCTTATCGATGTACTTTTCAACTTCCTTTTTCATCTCTTCAATTGCATTCAGGTTGTATTCTATTCTGCTTCGAAGGTTTTGCCTGCGCGAAAACAGATCATGCTTAACTTCCACCATTTCTCTTGGATCAATAACCGCATTCGCATAATTGAGCCATATTCTTGCATCATACAGGTGAAGTCCCTGTAAAATACGAACAAGCCTGCCATTAAAATACTCCAGGTCTTCATTGTTCTGTTTAAAACGCTCACGTTCTTTACAGGCTTCAATATACTGCTCATAATTGTAAGTCAGTTCTAAAGAATTGTTTACATGGAACCTTTCGCAGGTATAATCTACTGCATTTTTAATGTTTACATACTTAATCTTTACCCGATTTTCCAAAGATATGGCATGATTCTGGTTAATATCACATTTTTTTATTTCACGCGCACACTCCTGCATACGAATGATAATATAGGAGCCAAAAAGCGTTGCTAAAAAAGCTACCAGAATAATCGGAAGGAAGTCCCACTGAAGCATAATGGACAAAATGGTCACTATCACCGCAGCTCCGCCAAATATATACAGCAGCAGATACGATAACTTCCGCAGTTTTTTTTGTTCTTCCATTCTTTCATTTCGAAGGATACTCCATTCTACCTTCTCACTTGCCAGATGATTTAAATCCCGCCTGATGGCATCCAGATAAGTCTCATTGGCTTTAAGCCTCTTGATAATATCCGGCACTTCAGCCTCTAGTTCATTCATCTGATTAAAAGTTTCATCTGAAATCTTATGCTCTGCATTCAGATAATCATTTCGCGCTTTTGTAAGTTTGGACACATTGTTTGCCACATCCATAAGCAATTCCTTTTGTGTGCCCTCTAATCCTTCTACGATAGTGATATCATTCAGATATGCCGTCACCTGATCGTATTCTTTGCGCATGCCTTCCAACTCACGGGAAATATCAATCATCTGTTCGCAAAGATTAATGACATAATGATTGATAGCCGGTTGGTCCGTTAATACTACAGGCTTTATATTTTCCTCAATAACTTCCTTCTTCTTGTTCTTTTTTCTTCTAAACAAATCTAAAAAAGACATAATCAAATCCTACAAATTCTTCTATATTCTTCTTTCCAATTAAAAATAATATCGGATACTGCTTTTTGATATTCGCTTTTTTGTCCATTGACGCACAGCTTTGCAATACCTTCCAACTGCTTCTCAAACTCTTTTATTTCTTCGCTTTGGCCGGCAGCAGACAACTTATTTTTGATACTGGTGATTGCTTCTTCGCTTAATCCATTTGCTGACGCCGCTTCCATAAAACCCGCTTCACCCTTAAGACATTGGCAAGCCATCAGTGATTCCTTTAAAGATTCCTCATTCTGATTCAAATGATATGCCTTTTCATAGCAATGTACAGCTTCCTGAAAAAGAAACAATCTGGCATAGGCTGTTCCCAAATTGTGCCAGATATTACCGATAAGTTCCGGCGGCTGTTCCCCGGCATCATCCGACTCCAGCAGGTTCTTATATTCATAAATACTGCTTAAATATTTTTCCTTTTCCATAAGACGGTCTGCACGGACTTTATTGCATTCAAAGTCAGACTTTTCTTCCATCTCACGAACCAGACGCACAATTTCTTTGATGGCGTCTCTTGGGCAATAACCGCATTCCGTCAGAATTGCCAGTACATACTCCGACAAACGGCCATCCATCCTCATGATATCCCGCAGCCGCTCTGCGAGCTTTTCATTTTTTAACTCCCTGCCAATCCAGGTACATAGCTCCTCCGTCATAAAATCTCTTTCCAAAAGATAAGTATTATTCTCAATGTAATAACACAGTTCTTCTAAGGAATACACATTCCATGAAATGCCCTCAATGTAGTAAGGCAAAGCAGCTATCGGCTGATTACAAAATAATATTTCGCCCATTGTCTGTCTCCATTACATAGTCATGGTATATTTCCATACCTTATCTGTCCCTCTG
Source organism: uncultured Agathobacter sp. (assembly GCA_944381555.1). Taxonomy (GTDB): domain Bacteria; phylum Bacillota; class Clostridia; order Lachnospirales; family Lachnospiraceae; genus Roseburia. The sequence continues at coordinate 139,810 of CALWLL010000056.1, forward strand.
TATATCTCTCCAAATCCCAGGTCGCGAATCTTTACTTCAATCTTCTCGTCCGATACCGGTACTGCGGTAATCCGAAGACGTGTCGTTCTGTCCGGCCTGCTTGGTAAATCGGTCAATTCTAAAGTTTCAATCACAGCCTCTCTGCTGTTTGGAAGCTGTTTCCAAAAATCAATTTCACCCGTTCCGGAGAGTATTACTTCACATTCCCCCTTCGCCTCAAACCAGTTTTTTCCGGCACTTATCAGGGTGTAAAAGGATAATTCCCCTTTGTCTCTGACCTTCAGACTCAGGTTGAACTTCATCTCATTTTCCCCCATATAAATGAAATTCCAATTCTCATCATGGTCACGCAAAAATCCTGCATAGCAAGCACCCTTACAGTACAGGTTATTCCCCATAAACGCGCGCCTGCCCCGGCAAATATATGTAAGGGAATCCTTCATCCACTTCCCCTCAAAGCCCTCGCCCACCAGATAAACCGTAGTAACAATCTGATTCTCAAAGGCCTTTTGAAGCAATATTAAGAATTCCTCGTCTTTATTCTCCTCCATTGGAGTTTTGATGCTTTCCTTAATGGATATTACCTGGGGAGCAGTTCTGGTATTACGTTTCAATCCGTAGTAATGTATATTCTTTCCGTCACTCTCAAACAGATACACATCATGAATCCACAGACTGTCAGGCTGGCTTAAAGCAAAGTAATAAAAACTTTCCTTATGGTCGATTACCATAAACTGTTCCGGTAAAAGCCCCAGCTTAGGCGCAATCTTCCAGAAAACCTCCATATTTGCCCTTGAAAGGCGCTCTACAGACAGAATCAGCCGGTCGTAGGCAGCTACATTGCCAAGCTTCTTCGGGAGCTCCATAACCTTTTTCAGAAAGAGCGCCAGTAACTCCCATGCTTCAAAGGTTTCATCCTCTATGCGTATCGTTTCCCCATTTACGGCACGTTTAAGAAGAGAATCCACACAGATTACTTCGGAAGTTTTTGCCATTTTACGGGCATCATCTCCATAATACCACTGCCCAAGGCTTTTTCTCTTCGCCAGAAGCGTCGGTATCTGATAATACCCGCTGCCTGCGATGGTACTTACCGTCTCAGGCTCCGCCATATTCAGTTGGTAATAGCTTATCATCGCATACCGGTCATTAATATCAATCCCGATGTAGATGTGTTCTTTTCTTTGCTCCATGTGTTCTCCGTTCCGGTAAAATTAAAGAAGCTGAAATATCCTCTTTGTAATATCATTATACTCCGCATACTGCTTCATCACACGATACAGCTCCTGTTCTTCCTGCAGGGTGTTGGAAATCAACATCTGATTCAGCAGATTATATCTGCTTACATCATCTTTGTTGTATACGTCATTGTTTACAATACGGCTGCTTTCCGTTACCTGAATCTCGTTGTCATATTCCTCGCTGATGTAATACTGAACCGTTTCACCGAAAAACATAACAAAAGATTTTACAAAAATGCCATCATAAACATCCCACATATCCTCTTTGATGAAATTTTCTCCATCCTCATCTCTGCTGTAATGAAGCATTACATGGCTGCGAGGATTTGTGCGGTATTCTAAAAACACCTTATCATATAGATGATATTTTAATATAAGCTCCTGATTTAAACGTTTATAAAATGCAAAATGCATATTACGTCTTGTGTACTCAGCCAAGAGCTCGTCCGCAATTTTAAGCTGACGCTCTGTAAGACTTCCGGTTTCTGAATAAAATTTAAGCAATGCCAGCTTGCAGGCGTCATTTAATTCTAACTCATATATGTACCTCGCCTGAACCAGTTCATAAATATCTTCCTGCATTGTCTCACCATCTACAAAATAACGATGCGCACATTCGGTTAAGTATGCCAGAGTTACAAAATCCCTGCCGCCAGCTTCATAATAATACACAAATACCGGCATACAATCCTGTATTAAGTTTTCTGCATACATAGCCTGCACCAACAGCCGCTCGGATAAATCATACAATTCAATATCATAGACTTCTGCGGCATGCCAAAGCTTTTGCATATCCTTCGTCGGCCCGCTATAATGCTGGCACAGATATGCTAATATCTTATCATTGTATTTTCCTGTGCAAAATGCCGCTGCGGCCAGCCGAACTAGAAATTCATCTTCTTCATATTCCATTTCTGCAATCATATGGCTGGCCAGAGCCACTTTTGCCGCAGAACCAATCTGGTCAATGCCATATTCCATGACTTTTTCATATGCAAATTCAAAGAGATGATTATCCACGAGAAGTTCCATAGCAAAACGTCTGGCAGAATTCTCAAGCTTACTGTAATCTGCTTTGGTTAAATACTCCTCTATCGTGTCATCATATGCATTTACCTGATAAAATCTTAAAATCTCTGGCAGCAGCTTTGACTTATATTCTGCACTGACTGCCTCAGAGAACATTAAAATCCGAAAATACTCCTTATCCTCCGGCGCAAAGGTCAGATAGCTTTGTTTTGTATCAAAATAGGCAATCAGATATGGGAGCTGATGCGGCGCAAATTCCATGCATTTCTCCAGATATTTATGCGCATCCATAAGACTTTGAAGCTGATGTACAATACTTCCCGTGTAACGCTGTCCCTTTTCATCCTCGAATAAAATAACATATTCCTTAGAATAGAGTTGGAAATATGCCGTATTGTCTACAATTGGAACAATCTGCGGCTCCTTCATCTGCCTTTGACAGATAATGGCACGAACTACTTTTTTATCAAACACAACTACCTTGTGGGTAAAGATAATACGGGACAAAGAGCGGGCAATCTCAGTGTTAATTACCCCAAGATCCAACATATCATCATAAACAACCGCCAGATTATCATCCATGTGACCTGCTATAATCTGTTCCATTGCAAACTTGCCCATAGTACGGCAATAGCTTTGGTACACCTGAGGATTCGTGGTTTTTGACGCAATAATATTGTTATACAATACCGCCATCTTTTTATAAGGCAGACCACTGTCATACTGAAAATACATCTGAATAATCTTTGGTACGGGAACAATTTTTCTTTCATCCATAGACAAAAGATACGCCTCATAAAGGCTTGTAATCCGCAGTTCTAACTCAATACCCGTCTTAAACCAATGATGGTACTTATTGTCATACTGCTGTCCCTTGATCAGATATCTGCAAATGACCCCTACATATTCCGGTTTTGGATTTACCTCATAAGCCGCACATAATAAATCGTATAATACCGGCTTAAACTCCTTTTTGTTTTCCATTATCTGGAATATCTGAATCGCAATGTCCTTGGTAATGGCACGATGCCGAACCGCCCAGCGGAGAACGCGGAGTTCAAAACTCTCCAGCTTTGTCAGCAGATATGGATCCTGCCAAATCAGATAATATGCCTCTAAATAAAGATATGGAGAGGAGCAGCCCTTCATTACCCAGTATTCAATGGACTTTAGCTTTAGGGCATTGTTATTAAAGTACTTCTCCTGTAAAAAGGACAGTACCCAGAACAGCAATACAGAATCCGGATTTTCACGGAAAATACCTTCAATCTCTTTTGTCAGCTTGTCCACACAGGCTGGCTCACGCTCTATTAAGGTCATGATATATAAATAATAACCCCAGACCGGAGATTTCCTGTCGATCCATTCCCGCTTAAAATCGTCCAGAATCCACTCGGCTTCCTGACGCCGCCGATTGATAATAAGACACTGCGCTTTCATCAATATATGCATTGGTTCTTCCGGTTCAAGCGCATGTAGATGATTTAGGATTTCAATCGTCTCATTCGCCCATACACCGGTCACAATGCGTTTCAAACGATATGCCTGATACAGCTCCATAATGCCTGCCAGACATTCCTTTTTCTGTAAAGCAGCCGGCACCTGATTATCTGTTTCAACAGCCGTTCTTCTTCCAATTTGTGCTGTAATCTCTATGGTCTGTATCTCATAGACACTAGATAACGTTATCCGGGCAAAATTTTTTCCTGCGTGGAGTTTGTGGGCATCAATATAAAACTCAAAAGCATATATGCTTCCAATAAAGTCCTCTGTTTTAATCTTTTTCTTTTCAATTCGAACAAAATCACCATCACAAACAGCACTGATTTCTAAATATCCCCAGTTATCCTTTTTAATCTCTATGCTTTCTTTTACATTTTCCGTTACTTCGCAGAGTTCAAACTGGTTCTTATCTATGGAGAACGACACCTTCTCCTTCTTACGGATTCCAATCAAAAATTCTTCCATGTTCTGATTGGAGGGCTTGGCACTTACAATGCCGCGATAAATCATCCTCTCCTTAATCTCATTTTCTTTGATTACATTGGAAAAATCCTTATGATAAAACAACTGGAACGCTTCGCTCCAGTTGGCTTTGGCAAGCTGGGAAAAATCATAAAGATTCCTGACGGTTCCTATCGAGGTATCGGCATATTTTTTAGAAACAAACGCACAAAAAGAAAGACTGATTTCGTTTTGTTCACAGATAATGACAAAATCCCCCTTCTCATTCAGCCCCTCTTTTAGACCAAAACTATGAAATTGATACCGAATCCGAACCGTTTCCCCTTCAAACTGAGGCGTCAGACATTCCATTCTTGGGTTGGTGGAATAAACAAGCCCGCGAAGCTTGCTATGATTCAAGCTGCTGATTGTAAAACTCCCCTCATATTCTTCCCCTTCCATTACCGTAAATGCAATTTCCTTCTCAGAAATCTGAAGCTCTGGTTTCGCGTATTCGAATTTGCCTCTGGCCAGTTGCTTAATTCGCTTACGCACTTATTTTCCCTCACTTTTTTGTCTTATCGAACATACTTACATAATTATAAAAATTATAACTTATTTTCCGCACTGTTGCAAGAGCTGGTGACAATTGCTTTCTCTTTCCCATGATATAAAAAACGGGTCCTTGCATATTGCATACGCACATTCCAAAGGACGTATATACCCAATATGCAAGAACCCATCTCATAGCATAACCATCAAACTTTATTTATTAGAAAGAAATTCATGAATTCCGGCAGCAGCCGCTTTTCCCGCACCCATTGCCAGAATTACCGTAGCTGCACCCGTTACCGCGTCACCTCCGGCATAAACACCTTCTTTGGAGGTGGCACCCGTTGCTTCTTCCGCAACGATACACTTCCACTTATTCGTGTCTAAGCCTTTTGTAGTAGAAGAAATCAGTGGGTTTGGTGATGTTCCAAGTGACATGATTACCGTATCACATTCGATTTCATACTCTGAACCCGGAATCTCTACCGGACGACGGCGGCCTGATTCATCCGGTTCGCCAAGCTCCATCTTGATAATACGGATACCTTTTACCCATCCCTTATCATCCACAAGAATCTCTGTTGGATTTTGAAGAAGGTCAAAGATAACGCCTTCTTCTTTTGCATGATGTACTTCTTCCACTCGTGCCGGAAGTTCTTCTTCACTACGACGGTATACGATATGTGTTTCCGCACCAAGACGAAGCGCCGTACGCGCGGCATCCATAGCTACGTTGCCGCCGCCGACTACTACTACTTTGCTTCCTCGGCTGATCGGTGTCTCATAGCCTTCTTTGAATGCTTTCATAAGATTGTTTCTTGTCAGGTATTCATTTGCAGAGAATACACCGTTAGCCTGTTCTCCCGGGATTCCCATAAATTTCGGAAGACCTGCGCCGGAGCCGATAAATACAGCTTCATAGCCCTCTTCTTCCATTAATTCATCTATCGTTATTGATTTGCCAATGACTACGTTTGTTTCAATCTTAACACCAAGCGCTTCTACATTTGCAACCTCTTCTGCAACTACCTCATCTTTTGGAAGACGAAATTCCGGAATGCCATATACAAGTACTCCGCCCGGAGCATGCAATGCTTCATAAATGGTTACGTCATATCCAAGTTTTGCAAGATCTCCCGCACAGGTAAGACCTGCCGGACCTGAGCCGATAACGGCTACCTTATGTCCGTTCATGGATTCTGCTTTTTTCGGCTTAATTTTGTTTTGTCTTGCCCAGTCAGCCACAAAACGTTCCAGTTTCCCAATCGCAACCGGTTCCCCTTTAAATCCTCTGATACACTTTCCTTCACACTGGCTTTCCTGTGGACAGACACGTCCGCATACTGCCGGGAGTGCGGAAGATTCCGAGATAATCTGGTATGCCTCTTCAAAATTACGGTTTTTTACCTGTTCAATAAACGCAGGAATGTTGATAGAAACAGGGCATCCTTTTATACACATGGCGTTTTTACAATTAAGACAACGGGAAGCCTCTGCTACCGCTTCTTCTTCGTTATATCCATAACATACTTCTTCAAAATTCTTAGCACGAACCGCAGGCTCCTGCTCACGTACCGGTACTCTCTTTAAAACGTCCATTATTCGTCACCTCCGCAATGTCCGCATCCGCCATGATGGGTATCTCCTTCTTCGTATGCCAGTTTTGCACGGCCCTCCGCAGTCTTGTACTGATTCTGTCTGGCAATCGCCTGATCGAAATCAACAAGATGTCCGTCAAATTCCGGTCCGTCTACGCAGGCAAATTTTACTTTGCCTCCAACCATAAGACGGCACGCACCACACATACCGGTTCCATCCACCATAATCGGATTCATGGAAACAATGGTCGGAATGTTAAGTTTCTTCGTTAGCAGGCAGACAAATTTCATCATGATCATTGGTCCGATTGCAACACAATGGTCATAATGAACGCCTTCCTCGTAGAGCGCTTCTAACTGCATACAGCCATTTCCGTGAAAACCATATGTTCCGTCATCTGTAGTAACATATACATTCTTAGCAACGGCTTTCATTTCATCCATATAGAATAAGAGGTCCTTGTTACGGGAACCCATGATAACATCTGCTTCAACACCATGTTCATGGAGCCATTTTACCTGTGGGTATACAGGAGCAATTCCAAGCCCCCCTGCAATAAATACGATTTTTTTCTTTTTGGTTTCTTCGAGATTCTCTTCTTCGCAGAGTTCAGATGCACATCCCAAAGGTCCGACGAAATCCATAAGTTCGTCACCCTCGTTTAAGTCCATCATACGAAGCGTTCCGGCGCCTATTGTCTGCACAACAATCGTAACCGTTCCTGCCTCTCTATCATAATCACAGATGGTAAGCGGGATGCGCTCCCCTGTCTCATCTGTTTTTGCAATAATAAACTGTCCCGGCAAACATTTCTTAGCAACTAACGGCGCTTTGATATCCATAAGAATAATCTGGTCTGCCAGTTTTTCTTTACGAACGATTGGATACATTATATTTTCCTCCTATTTTATTAAAAACAATATAATAATTTTAGTGGATTGTTAAGAAAATAGCAATAAAAAAATCTTATGATAATAAAATCCTGTCATTATCCAATTGCTTCTTTGCATTCCGGCGAAATCTTACCAGCAACTCTTCCACAGTAAGTCCTTTGCGCTCTTCTCCTTTGGTATCCAGCACAATATTGCCGCCATCCATCATCAGGGTACGGTTTCCAAGCTCTAATGCCTGTTTCATATTATGTGTAATCATAAGACAGGTAATGCCTCTTTCTTCCACAATATCCCTGGTAAGCTGCAATACCTTTTCTGCCGTAGCAGGATCTAATGCCGCTGTATGCTCATCAAGAAGCAAAATCTTAGGGGTTACAAAGGTTGCCATAAGGAGGGTCAGAGACTGCCTCTGCCCTCCTGACAATAACCCTACAGGCTGTTTCATCCTGTCTTCAAGACCCATGCCAAGAAGCGACAGCTGTTCGCGGAACTTTGCCTTATCTTTTGCATTGATGCGGCTAAAGTACGCGTTTTTCGACTTGGAGGAACGAAGGTAAGCCAAAGCCATATTTTCTTCGATAGTCATATGTGGCGCTGTGCCTCTTAGCGGATCCTGGAACAAATGGCCGATTACTCGGCTTCTGATATGCTCTTTTTGATATGTTATGTCCTCCCCGTCTAACATAATCAAACCTCTATCTACGAAAAAGGAACCTGTAATAGCGTTAAAAAGTGTTGATTTCCCTGCGCCATTACTTCCAATAATTGTAGCAAAATCACCTTTTTTCAGGTCTAAATTTACTTGGTTTAAGGCACGCTTTTCATTTACTGTGCCTAAGTTGAAGGTCTTGGCAATGTTGCGAAGAACCAGCATATTATCACTGCTTACTGCTGCTTTGCTCATTCCTTTGTACCTCCATCTCCCTCTTTTAGTATCTGCCGTATATATTCTTCATTTTCCAGCTTGGCCGCATGTTTGCTTGCGGCAAATTCCATCTGCTTTTTCATATAAGGGAAAGCTATGGCAACAGCAACGATAATCGCTGAAACCAGCTTAAGACTCTCCGCCGGAACATCCAGACGAAGGGCAATTGCAACGATAAAGCGGTAAAGACAGCTTCCCACGATAACACCAAGGATACGCATTTTAATTCCGCCTCTGCCCATAAGCGTTTCGCCAATGATAAGACTTGCCAGAGCAATCGTTACCATACCCGTTCCTAAATTGATGTCACAGGAGCGGTTGTACTGCGCCAACAGGCCTCCGGAAAGTCCGGTCAGAGCGTTTGACACGCACAGCCCAATGGTAATCATCAGTTTTGTGTTGATACTGGAAGCTCTCACCATATCCGGATTATCGCCTGTCGCGCGGATGGAAAGCCCCAGTCTTGTATTTAAAAACAGGGCGACTACAACAGCAACCGCAATTACAATTACCGCAACAATAATGAGTTTATACCATGTTCCGCCTATCACTTCTTTGCCCCATGTAAAAATGGAATCACATCCAAACAGGTTCACATTAGAAGCAAATCCCATAACCGCAATATTTACGGTATAAAGTCCTGTATTTACAATGATACCTGCCAGAATGGGTGCAATCCCCATTCTCGTCTGAAGAAATGCAGTAACAAATCCAGAACACGCACCGGATACCATAGCTGCAAAAAGTCCAAGAACCGGATGCCCCGCAATGGTAAACATGGCACATACCGCACACCCTAAGGTAAAACAGCCATCCGTCGATAAATCCGCAATATCCAGTATGGAGTAAGATATAAACAGGGCAAGCGCAATAAGGGAATATATAAACCCAAGTTCCAATGCGCTCTGTATAATTGATAAGCTAATGATAGAACCCATAATGTTTCTCCTTTAACCGGTCCTTAGAATTCCTTTTTAGTCACGGTTTCTTTCAGTTCTGTACAGTGTTCTTTAAAAATAGTATAGTCAATTCCCAATGCCTCTGCCGTCTGTGTATTGACGGTGATAATGCCGCCATCTAAAGTCTTAACAGGCGTTGTTGCAGGATTAGCACCATTTACAAGGATATCGTATGCCATGTCGGCAGTGATTGTTCCGAGGTCAACATAATTCACACCATATCCTAAAAATGCTCCGTTTAATGCAAAGGAATCTGCACCTGTATAGTGTGGAATCTTTGCCTCTGTAAATATTTCAAAAATAGCCATTTCTGCCTGCATTACCGTATTGTCCTGCGGTGTAAAGATAGCTTCTACGCCATCTGCGGCAATGACAGATGCGGCTGTCTGGATTTCATTTACATTTGTACCGGTTTTCTCAACTACCGCAATGCCTTTCTCCTCACAGAAGGCTTTTGCGTCTTCAATCGCTCCAAGGGAAGATGCTTCACTCTTGTTATAAAGTAAACCGATTTTCTTAATATCCGGATTCTGTAAAAGAATCAGATTCATAATAGCGTCTGTGTCAATGGCGTCCGACACTCCGGTTATATTTGCCCCCGGCGCTTCAAGACTTTCTACCAGACCTGCATCCACCGGATCGGTAACTGCTGAGAAAACAACTTTCATATCGGTGTCTTCTACTGCTGACTGCATAAGTACTGCCGCAGGTGTTGCAATCGGAATTACTACATCCGCTTCATCTGCTACCACTTCCTCCGCAATCTGGGTTAATATCGTGCTGTCCGCCTGACCATTATATAATTCAATGTCAAATGTCACTCCGGCTTCTTTTCCTTTTGCCTCTAACTGCGCCACAATCGCATCCTCTATCTGATTTAAAGATGCGTCATCTACATATTTTACAATCGCTACTTTGTAATCTCCGTCACCTGAACCTGTGCTTTCTCCACATCCTGTTAAGGCAAGTGCCACAGCAAGGGTTAATGTTGCTGCAAATAATGATTTGATTCTGCTTTTCATGAAAATGTCCTCCTTGTGCTTTAATAATTTTGTTAAGCAAAGAGATCCCGGCTGCAATGCAACCTCATTGACTCCGGAGTAAGTGGCAAATGATTTCGTCACAGGCTCCTGCGGGTCCCTGTAAAAAAACAACCGCCTCAAACCTAGAATACTCTAAATCTGAGACGGTAATAAACTAGTTACCGCGATACCACTCATCTTGACAAAAATGCCCACTCATTCATGTACTATCATACATGCCGAATTGATAACGGGTTCGGTTCCCGGTGCTCCCTACTGTTGTTCAAAAGCACCCTCAAAAGTCCATTCGGCAAAAACATCCATACTGCATTCCCACCCTCAGCAGCTCTCTGTAATTTCACGTTAATGCTTACTACTCTTTCTCAACGGTTTTTCATGTTGGTAACACTTTACTATAATAAAGCCTGTCTTGTCAATATCATTTGATATGAAGGTTTGGAATGTCAGATATAAACTGGATTTATAATGCTTTATTACATCCGTTCAGGTGCTTCAAAACCTAACATCCCGATACTGATTTCGAGGACGCTCCTTGTAAGTTCCAACAATCCGATATAGGATTTCTGTACGTTCTCATCGGATTCTGAAAGAATCTTCGTTCCATGATAGAATCCGTTGAACGCATTCGATAATTCGTAAATATATGCACAAATCTTATGCGGTGCATTTTCTTCATACGCATTCTCCACCACCGCATTGAAACGGGACAAGGAAAGCATCAAATCTTTTTCATGCTCATTATGTGCCGCTTCGATTGTGCAGCGGCAGTCTGCTAATGATTTTCCTGTTGATTCGTATTTTGCGAGAATCGATTTGATACGGACAATGGTATACAGGATATATGGACCTGTATTTCCTTCAAAGGAAGTAAACCTGTCAATATCAAAAATATAATCCTTGCTTGCCTGATTAGATAAATCCCCATATTTGATAGCAGCTAAGGCAATCTTCCTTGCGGTAGCCTGTGCTTCTTCCATAGAAATGTCTAAGTTATCCTTTGTTTTCTGATTTTCCAGAATTTTCTTAAGCATTTCCTCATAGATTTCCTCAATCAGGTATTCCAGACGCATAACGCCGCCGTCACGCGTTTTAAACGGTTTGCCGTCTTTTCCGTTCATCGTACCAAAACCGATGTGTACCAGCTCGGTTTCCGGTCTTACAATTCCGGTCTTTTTTGCACAGCGGAAAACCTGATTAAAGTGCAGTTCCTGACGTTTATCCGTGATATAGATAACAGCATCCGGATTGTAGTCTTCCATACGCATGACTAATGTTGCAAGGTCTGTGGTACTGTAAAGAGATGCTCCGTCGGATTTTAGGATGATACATGGCGGAATCTCTTTGGTATCGGATTCTTCTTTTACATCTACCACCAGGGCACCTTCGCTTTCATAAGCAAAACCATCCGCTTTCATTTTTGCAACCATATCCGGGATATATGGCTGCGCGTCAGATTCGCCCTTCCACAATTCAAATGATACATTTAATTTTTCATAGTTCTTCTTTAAATCTGTTACCGATACCTCTAAAATGTGCGCAAGCAAAGCACGGTAGCCTCTTCTTCCCTGCTGTAATTCATTGGTTGCAGCTAGTGCAGCCTCCTTATATGCTTCATCTGTTTTGGATTTACCGCTGGCTGCCGGATAGATTTCTTCTAATTCAGAAATGGTAAACGGCGCTTCTTTTGGATATTCTCCTTCGTATGCCTCATCAAAATATACCAATTCCGGCTTTCTTAATTTCAGTTCCGTGATTATAAGTCCCATCTGAAGACCCCAGTCCCCCAGATGCACATCACCAATCATATTGTGACCGGCAAATTTACCAATACGCTTGATACCCTCTCCGATAATTGCAGAACGAAGATGTCCAACATGAAGCGGTTTTGCCACGTTTGGTCCACCGTAATCCACAATAATCGTTTTCGGGTTTTTGGCCTTATCACATCCTAAACGACCTTCATCAGACTGCATATCATTTAAATAGGATGCTAAATATGCATCATCCAGTTTTAAGTTCAAAAAACCCGGTTTTACGGATTCTGCCATAGAAAACATTGGAACATCAGCAAGAATTTTTGCAACCTTGTCCGAAATCATAAACGGAGCACACTTATACTCCTTTGCTGCGGCCATAGCGCCGTTACATTGATATTCGCAAAGGTCCGGTCTGTTTGACAGCGTAACCTTTCCGTATTTTTCATCATAACCACATTCTACGAATGCTTTTGTTACTTCTTCGGAAATTAAATCCAATAATTTCTTCATAGCTTCCTCCTGTTTTTATATATCTCCGTTTTTATATATCCGTTAACTATTTTTAAAAATAACGTTTTTATATGGCATAAGCACTTTTAAGAGAATACTTCCCAATATACAGATTGAGACAATCTCTCCAATCCCGACCGTTGTTACAAAATACGGAATTGCGAAGTCCTTTCCTTCATAATACCATGTAATTCCATATCCGTACCGTAGTACCAACGGAACAATTATCATGTTTGCGATTACCGGCGGTAAGGTCATAAGAAATTTATGTTTTCTAAGCAGATATGTTCCAACCGCCCCAATTAAGGTTGCAAGGCTTCCAAATAAGATGTCCCATATTCCTGCTCCCGTCATAATATTTGCTATCAGACATCCCACATAAAGCCCTGGTACTGCCGCAGCCGTGAAAAATGGCAGTATGCATAAAGCCTCTGAAAAACGCACCTGAATCGCATAATTTGCCAGCCCCAGAAAATTTGCAATCATGGTAAGCACCACATACAATGCAGCGATAATTGCCGCCTGCGTAATCATTGTTACACTCGTTTTCTTCATATTCATTTATCTCCTTTAGTTTTGTTTTTTTACCGTCTTTGCGGCTCGGTGAGGAAGGTCTCGAACTCACCGTCTGTAACTTGCTGATTTTATCACAAGCTTGTATAAAATGCAACCAAATCAAAAACTTCGCGTATAAAACGGATTTCAACTGTAAAAACTTACATAATAAATATGTTATTTACAGGAGGCTTTCATGGGCACATATAAGGTAGACATCTGCGGCGTAAATACAGCAAAACTGCCTATACTAAAAGAAGAAGAAAAAGAAGAACTGTTCAAAAAAATCAAAGCAGGCGACAAAGAAGCCAGAGAAATCTATATTCAGGGAAATCTTCGGCTTGTATTATCTGTTATCCGACGTTTTTCCAATCATAATGAAAACTTAGATGACTTATTCCAGATTGGCTGTATCGGTCTTATGAAATCCATTGACAACTTTGACCCTACCATCGGCGTGAAATTTTCAACCTATGCCGTTCCGATGATTATCGGAGAAATCCGCCGTTATCTTAGGGATAACAGCTCCTATCGCATTCCACGTTCGCTTCGTGATACTGCATATAAGGCCATCCATGCCAAAGAAATGCTTTCCCTTACCTCGTTTCACGAACCCACACTTGAAGAAATTGCAAAAGAATGTGAACTATCCGTAGAGGAAATTGTCTATGCGCTGGATGCCATTCAGACGCCTTTAAGTCTGTTTGACCCAGTTTATACCGACAGCAGCGATACCCTTTATGTTATGGACCAGATTTCCGACAAACATAACAAAGAAGAAAACTGGATTGAAGACCTTTCTCTTTCTACTGCCATGAAGCAGCTTAACGATAGGGATGAACAAATCATCCGGCTGCGGTTTTATGAAGGGAAAACCCAGATTGAAGTTGCAGAAGAAATCCACATTTCCCAGGCACAGGTTTCCCGCTTAGAAAAAAATGCTTTAAAACACATGCGCACCTACTTAAGCTAGGTGCGCATTTCTCGTTGACTTACTAACGAAAATTCATTATTCTATTACTATCAGTGTTAGGAGGAATAAATCATGTTATTATCACAAAACTTAATAAATGAAGCATTATGGAAAGCATCATCAACAGGTGCAGATTATGCTGAAATATATGCAGAATACACTAAATCAAAAACCATCAGTATGGTTTCATCCAAAGTAGATAAAATCGCAGACGGTGTTATCTCCGGTGTGGGAATTCGTATCTTCAAAGGAACACGATGTATATCCGGTTCTGCCTCTTCTTTGTCTGGCGAAGCTGTTTTAAGCTGCGCCCAAAAGGTTGCGGATGCTCTTTTGGGAACCCGCGAAATGGAAACGATCGTTTTAAGAGAACGCCGTTTCGGTGATATTCATCCAATCCATATTGTTCCGTCTTCTGTAGAAAACACAGTAAAAATTGATTTATTACGGGAAGCGTGTGAAAGCGCCAGGAATTATCATTCCGATATTTCACAGGTCACAGGCAGCTTCTTAGATGTTGACCACAATATTCTGATTGCAACAACAGAAGGATTGCTTGCAGAAGACAGACAGATCCGTACGCGTATGGCAGTAAGTGCGGTTGCAAGCAAAAACGGCGAAAACCAGACCGGCTCCTGCTCTCCTGGCGGACGCATGGGACTGGAATTCTTTGAATTACATAATCCAAAAGAAATCGGAGAAGAAGCCGCACGTCAGGCAATGGTTATGATTAACGCAGGTTATATTCCTGCTGGTAAAATGCCGGTTGCCATCGGTAACGGTTTTGGCGGCGTTATTTTCCATGAAGCCTGCGGTCATGCCCTTGAAGCCTCCTCTGTTGCATTGGGACAGTCCGTATTTACCGGAAAACTTGGAAAGCAGATTGCAAATGAAAAAGTTACCGCTCTGGACGATGGTACGATTCCAAACGGCTGGGGCTCCATTAACATTGATGATGAGGGTACTCCTTCCCAGCGCAATGTACTGATTGAAAACGGTATCTTAAAGACATATATGATTGACAAATTAAACGGCCGCCGTATGGGCATGGCCTCTACCGGAAACTGCCGTCGTCAGAGTTATATGTTCGAGCCAACCTCCCGTATGACAAATACTTTTATTGCAGAGGGAACGGACAAAAACGAAGATATCATTGCCTCTATCGAATATGGGCTTTATGCAAAATCTATGGGCGGCGGCTCTGTCAATCCGGTTACCGGCGATTTCAATTTTGCCGTAAACGAGGGCTATATCGTTCGAAACGGCAAGGTTTGCGAAGCAGTCCGGGGTGCAACACTTATTGGAAAAGGTGCGGAAATCCTTATGGATATTGATATGGTTGGTCAGAATTTAGAGCGTGCCCAGGGTATGTGCGGCGCTTCCTCCGGCAGTATCCCGACAGATGTCGGCCAGCCTATGATCCGTGTATCTTCTATTACTGTAGGCGGACGCTAAATATTCCATAATTTAGAACAAAGTGTGCGCCCAATGCACACTTTTGCGCCCGGGCGGTATCGCGAAGCGATTACTTCCTTTCCGCAAGGTGCGCATCCTTAGCGGAGCGTTTTTATATCATAGGAAAGTTGTTCTCTCTGGCACATTAATGCGTCACGGTCTTTCCTAGGATAGAACAAAGCACTTTGAGTCTGCGCGCTGTCTGGCTCAAAATTGCTTATACTCAAAAATACAGCGCAGAAATGGGGACCCAAATGAATTATCAGGAATTTAAAAAATCAGTTATAAAATATGCATCTGAGAATAACTTAAACGATTATGAATTATATTACAGCAAGTCAGATGAAACCAGCGTTGAAATTTTTCAAAAAGAGGTAAAAGGCTTTAATTCTGCCAATAACCTTGGCATCTGCTTCCGTTGTATCGTAAACGGACAGACCGGCTATGCTTCTACGGAAAATATGACAGAGGAAGAAGCAAATTCCATCGTATTACGCGCAATCCAAAATGCAAAAACCTTAGAAAGTGAAGCTCCTTCTTTCATCCATAAGCAGGGAGATACCTATCTTACATATGAAAAAGAAGAAGCAAAGATTCCATCTGCCGCACAGTTAGTTGATTTTGCGCTTGATTTGCAGAGCGAACTCTATAAACAGGACGAGCGCGTAATTGACGGCACGCAGTCTTATGCAGGATATAGTTCTTCCGAAAAAGCCATCTTCAACTCCAACGGTTTGGATTTGGTTGACAACGCGGCATTTGATTACTGGTATGGAATGGCAATCGTTTCTGACGGAAAAGAAATGTATAACGGCATACATATCAAGTCCGGTAAAATGGACAATTTTGATAAAGCAGAGATTGCAAAAGAAGCCGTAAAAGACGCAATCGAAACAATTGGCTATACTTCTGTAGACAGCGGAGAATACACGGTTGTATTCTCTAACAAAGTTATGGCAAGCCTTCTTAGCACATACTCTTCTGTCTTCTCCGCAGAAGCAGCCCAAAAAGGTCTTTCTTTATTGAAAGACAAAGAAGGCGAAATGATTGCGGCAGAAATTATTACGCTTACTGATGATCCGCTTTACAAAGAAGCTCTTGTAAAAGCAACCTTTGATGACGAAGGCGCTGCAACCGCACCAAAGAATGTAATTGAAAACGGTAAATTTACTACATTCCTTCACAATCTTGCAACCGCCGCAAAAGCCGGTGTAAAAACAACCGGAAACGGATTTAAAGCCTCCTATTCCTCACCTGTCGGAATCAACCACTACAGCTTCTACATCAATCCTGTAAAAGGAAGTTTAGACGACTTATTTGAAGAAGCTGGAAACGGAATATATATTACCTCTGTAGAAGGTATGCATGCAGGTGCTAATCCTATCACGGGTGACTTCTCGCTTTCATCCGGTGGATTTAGAATCGAAAACGGTAAAAAAGCCGGTCCTGTCAAAGGAATTACTATCTCGGGCAACTTTTTACAGTTATTGAAAAATATCTCATCTGTCGGTGAAGATTTAAAGTTCAACCCTGTGGCACTTAGCGCACACAGATGCGGTTCTCCATCTGTACTTGTCAAAGGAATTACCATAGCAGGCCAGTAATCGCTTGCCTGTGATACAAAAGAGCCCTGATTGATGATATAACCAATTTCATCAATCAAGGCTCCTTTTATTTTTCCAACAGTTTACTTACATCCTCCAAAGAATCCGCCACCGCATACAGCAGCTTTTTTGTTTCTTCATCCGGCTTATCCTGATCGGGTACCATAACGGGAAGACATCCTGCGCGATATGCCGCGATAATTCCTGTCGGTGAATCCTCTAACACCATGCATTCTTCCGGTTTTAGACCTAACTTTCCGGCAGCATAAAAATAAATATCCGGTTCCGGTTTTCCTTTCTCTACCATGTAACCGCTGACAAGCGCGTCAAATCTGTCTGCCAAACCTACCGATGCCAGATACAGCTTCGTTCTCTCCAAAGGTGATGATGTTGCAATTGCCCGTTTCATTCCCTTTTCATCCAGATAATCCAAAAGCTCCTGTATCCCCTGTTTTTTCTCTACTCCCTCCTGTGCTACAAATGCATCCATAAGTTCCATCCTCTTATTCCGGATTGCCTCGTAATCGACCTCTTCTCCAAAATAAGACTGCATCTTTTTAACACCTGCTCCTCTGTTTAAACTTCTCATGCCAAGCGCCTGCTCCTTTGTCATTGGATACCCAAAATAATGGGCAGCTTCCTGCCAAAAGCGGGTATACAATTTCTCTGTATCAAGCACTACGCCATCCATATCAAAGAGGACACCCAAAATAGCTGTCCCCTTTCTCATATGCTCATTTATGATTTCAAATTTTCCCTGCTTCATCCGATTGTTTCCTGCCTACCGTTCCCATTTATCACATAGTGAATTTATCTGGTCTGCAAACTTAGCCAAATCCTTGTTTGCAATACCTTCACTTTTTTGAATAACAGCCATAAGACGCTCTCCTGCCGCAACAAGACGTGCAAAGACGCCCTCTGCCTTCTTGGCTTTTGTCTTCTCCGCAAGTTTACGCGTTCCATGCTTGATGCACAGACCCGTCTCTAAATCAAAGACATCTCCGCTATATGGTGCAACAGCCTCTAACCCTGCCAAACTCTTTACCGTTTCTGCAAAAGCAACCGCATTTTCTTCATCTCCGTGAACCACAAACACTTTTGCCGGAGTGTTTCCAAAGGCTTTTACCCATTCGACCAGCTGCTGTTTGTCCGCATGGCCGCTAATACCCGGAAGATTTATGATTTTTGCCCGGACTTCTACTTCTTCACCAAAGAGCTTTACCTTGTTCACACCTCCTAAAAGTGCATTCCCAAGCGTTCCCGGCACCTGATACCCTACAAATAATATCGTCGAATCCTCACGCCATAAGTTGTGCTTTAAATGATGACGGATACGGCCTGCCTCACACATGCCTGACGCAGAAATGATAACCTTCGGATTCGGGTCAAAGTTAATCATCTTTGATTCATCGCTTGTAACCGATACCTTAAGCCCCTTAAAACGAATCGGATTGATGCCTTCATTTACCAGTTCCAGAGCTTCTTCATCGAAGCATTCCACCACATTCAAATGAAATATATTTGTTGCTTCTACCGACAACGGGCTGTCTACATAGGCTTCAAAATCCGGAAACTCCGGCAGCAGCTCCTCTGTCTTGATATGGCGCAGGAAATACAGCATCTCCTGTGTTCTTCCTACAGAAAAGGCTGGAATCACCACATTTCCGCCTCTTGTAAACGTATCCTTAAGAACTTTTGCAAGTTCTACTGCATAATCAGGCGGTGTTTCGTGTATACGGTTACCATATGTAGATTCCATAATCACATAATCTGCATCTGTGATATATTCCGGGTCACGAATCAGCGGACGGTTGCCATTACCAATATCACCGGAAAACACCAGTTTCTTCTTCACATTGTCCTCTGTAATCCACATCTCAATAGAGGAAGAGCCTAACAGATGACCTGCATCTACAAATCGAGCGGAAAGTCCCTCACAAACCTCTATCTTATCATGATAATTACAGGATATAAAATGCTGTAAAACTCCATTTGCATCATTGGTATCATATAACGGCACCACTTCCGGTCTGCCGGCCCTGCGGGCCTTACGATTCTTCCACTCTGCTTCAAACTCCTGAATATGGGCAGAATCACGGAGCATGATGTTGCATAATTCGTGGGTAGCCTTCGTCGAAAAAATCTGTCCGCGAAATCCATTCTTATACAATAACGGCAGTAAGCCTGAATGGTCAATGTGAGCATGTGTAATAAATACATAGTTAATGGTGGCCGGATTCACCGGAAGCTGCTGATTCTCATACAAATCAGGTCCCTGCTCCATTCCACAATCTACTAACAGACGAACGTCTCCAAAGGTCACATAATGACAACTACCGGTTACTTCTCTTGCAGCACCTAGAAATTCAATATTCATAGGCTTACCTCCTTATCATTCTTTCACTCATTATAACATTTCCATCTGATATATGCCTTATATTTTTTCTAAAAAAACTATGAATTTCCAATTGTCTTTTTTCTACTCGGCTCTTTGAATCTCCCTCCGCAGTCTTAGCATAATTTTCTTTTCCAGTCTGGATATATACGATTGTGATATTCCCAGTAAATCTGCCACCTCTTTCTGGGTCATCTCCTTTTCATTTTTTCTGTTATAGCCATATCTAAGCTCAATGATTTCCCGCTCTCTGTCAGACAGCTTCTCTACTGCTTTTCTTAACAGTCCCAGTTCTGCTTCTGTTTCCAAATCCTTATATATCACATCTTCTTCTGTTCCTAAAATATCCGAAAGCAGGAGTTCATTTCCATCCCAGTCCATGTTTAAGGGTTCGTCAAAAGATACTTCCAGTTTTAACTTATTTGTTCTTCTTAGATGCATAAGAATTTCATTTTCAATACAGCGCGACGCATAGGTAGCAAGTTTTATGTTCTTTTCGGGATTGAATGTATGTATTCCTTTAATAAGTCCTATCGTTCCAATTGAGATTAGGTCTTCTACCCCAATTCCCGTGTTTTCAAACTTTCTTGCCAGATACACGACTAATCTCAGATTGTGTGCAATCAGTTTTTTTCTTGCTTCCTCACTATGTTCTCCCACCAGATGGCACAGACATTCTCTCTCTTCTTCTGCGCTAAGCGGCGCCGGAAGAGCTTCTGAACCCCCAATATAAAATACGGATTGCGTATCCTCTTTTCCGAAAATATTCTGCCACAACCGGCATGCTAATTCCCATATCTGTTTCCATATATTTTTCACTTCTACCACACCTCTTCATTTAAAATCATTTCATATCCTTTTCCTGCAAAAAGGCTGTCTTCTGCAACTGCCAGCGGTACATTGCTCTGCTCCACCCAGTCTGACTGCTTTTTAATTCGTATCATCTCTACATAATATACATCAATCAGACCCGTTTCGTTTCCTAATGATTGATATGGAATGCACACCTTCTGTTCTGACGGAAACTCTAATTTTTGGGCTAATTTTGATGAAATAATATGTACACTTTTTCCTGTATATGGGTCTTTCAAATGGTTGCCGGAATCATAATAGCCCTTCGCAGTCCAAATAACGTCTGGAAGATAAATGTCAACAGGATAGACGCCTTTACTCATCTGCCATCTTCGCACTGCGTAACAGACTGCGAATGCAGCCAGAATATTTCCTGCAAGCACTAACAACGGATATAACCATCCGTTTCCGATCAGATTCCACAGCACCTCAACCACTCCATTAATGACAAGGACAAAGAAATAGCCGCAGATGATGCCTTTTCCGATATATTCCCGCTGTTTTCCAAGCAGAACTGCCATCATTGCAGGAACCTCTATCAGATGAACCAACGCTATAAACCATTGGTAATTTGGGACAAAAAAAAGACCTGCGATTTCTAAAATAGTTCCTACACTTGCTATTGCTACTACTTTCATCACAGGTTTTGTCATTTGTATTTTTAGTATTCTTATCGTCAATCCAAGAACCCCAAGTTTCATTATAAGGTTCTGTATAAAGTATATGTCAGCGTAAAATATGTATGTCTCTCCTAACACCTAAACATTTTCATCTCCTTCCGCCACGTCTAAGGCATTTTCCTATTACATAAAAAGACGAGATTCAGGGAATCTCGTCTTTGGTGTATAAATAAATATTAGCGTTTTGAATTCTTTAAAAAATCCGGAATATTGATTTCTACCGGCTTTACTGTGCTTTCCGGCTGACGCGGTTTCTGTATTCCTGAAGTATATGCCGGATTCCCCATTGCAGCCGTACCTGATGTTCCCACTGTAGATGGTCTGACTGTAGTTCCTGCTGTAAATCCGCCTGCTGATGGTGCAGTACGCGCGGAAAAGCTTGTACCAACGGTTGTTCTTGGCTGCTGTGCATAGTTCATAAGATTCGATACGTTTGAAGTATTTCTTGAAGCGATATCTAATCCGGTAGCAATAACGGTAATCGTAGCTTCATCGACCATTTTTTCATCATACTTCGCACCAAAAATAATATTAGCATCTTCACCTGCAAGATCCTGAACATAGCTTGCGGCATCATTTGCATCCATTAAGGAAATATCACCGGAAATATTGATAATTACATGGCTTGCACCATTGATCGTTGTCTCAAGAAGCGGGGAAGCAACTGCAAGCTTAACCGCTTCGATTGCCTTCTCATCGCCTTTGGCACTGCCGATGCCGATATGAGCCATTCCTTTATCCTTCATAACCGTTGATACGTCTGCAAAGTCAAGATTGATAAGAGCCGGAAGATTGATAAGGTCTGTAATTCCCTGAACCGCCTGCTGTAACACTTCATCCGCTTTCTTTAACGCATCCGGCATCGTTGTACGTCTGTCAACGATTTCAAGAAGTTTATCATTTGGAATAACGATTAATGTATCCACATTCTCTTTCAGACGCTCAATACCATCAATTGCGTTGATCATTCTTTGTTTTGCTTCAAATTTAAAAGGTTTTGTAACCACACCTACAGTTAAGATACCCTGCTCTTTGGAAATCTTAGCCACAACAGGAGCCGCTCCGGTACCGGTTCCTCCGCCCATACCACAGGTAACAAATACCATATCTGCCCCCTTCATTGCAGCGGCCAATTCCTCTGAACTTTCTTCCGCAGCTTTCTCTCCGATTTCAGGTTTTGCTCCGGCACCCAAACCTTTGGTAAGTTTCTCACCAATCTGGATCAGAGTAGGCGCTTTGCATAACTGTAAAGCCTGCTTATCAGTGTTGACACCGATAAACTCTACTCCACCAATATTTTCATCAATCATACGGTTAACAGCATTATTGCCAGCACCACCAACTCCGATTACGATAATTTTTGCACTAGCATCTGCCTCTGTTGTTCTAATCTCCAGCACGGGGTTTCCTCCTCTTTCTCTCCCAAGATTTATATCAATTCTAATTCTCTAAATTCGTATCATAAGCTACATATGAGCCTAATAAGACCACTCTGTATACTCATATACCATATAATATAATTTTTCTTTCAAATAATCAACAGAAATTTGTTATTTTTTTCATTATTCTGACTTCTGAAACACAATATTTGTTGTTTCTTCCGTCCAATTCTCTAAATGTAGTGTTCCGGCCATTCCCTCAAGCTTTGGAAGAATCTTTTCCATCCGTTCAACTTTTTGGGTCAGAAGTTCCAAAGAACCTAGGTTTACTGACACAGAACCATAGGTTAAAACAGGCTCATATTCTGTTCCATACCGGATAGCGTCAGGCTCAAGTCCTGCCCTCTTTAAAGTCTGTGTAAGTGTTAATAGCTGTTTTAACAGCTTATCATCAATTGGAAGCTTCTCATACAGCACCACTTCGCTGCACTGCATTCCCTCTACTCTGGGAACACCTTCAATTATCCTTTCTGAAGTCTCTACCACAATTCCGTCTTTATCAAAATATGCATTTTCCCCAATCGCCGGAATGTAAAGATATCCCAGCATTCCTTTTTCATATACCGTAATTTTAAGGGTATTGGGGTCCTCCATTTCAATTTCCATAGCATCAATAAATGAAAGCTGCTCCGTATCCATAAACGTGTATTTCAACAACACATACAGACTGTTCCATGAATATTCATCGTTTAAGACCGCAGACTTTATCAAACTCTCGTCATACAGCACGTTTCCTTCCACTTTTACGTTTTTTACAACAAACACTTTTACAACAAGCAGTGCTGATGCAACAACCACAAGAATCAGGGAAAGAAATGCCAGCAATATTACTTTCAGACGCGTCTTTTTTTTGCGCCGGGCTTTACGTTGTTCTTTCATCATACTTACTCCAAGCTATTTAATCGTCTCTAGTCTGATTCCTCTGGAAACACTAAGTACCAATCCCATCTCACATAACAGGAAAACAAAAGATGTTCCTCCGTAGCTTATAAATGGCAGAATAACGCCTGTATTAGGAATTGAATTTGTTACAACCGCAATATTAAGGATAACCTGAATCGCAATATGTGACATTACTCCGACAACAATCAGGGAACCATATAAATCCTTTGCATTGTTGGCAATAATCATCATTCTCCAGATTAGGAGCATAAACAGCAGAATAACACTGATTGCTCCGAATAATCCAAGTTCTTCACAGATAATTGTAAAAATCATATCATTCTGGGATTCCGGAACATTACCGAGCTTTTGTAAGCTTTCTCCAAGTCCTTTTCCAAAAAGACCGCCGGAACCAATGGCATATAATCCCTGAAGGGTTTGATACCCAAGGTCTCCTGCGGCTTCCGGATCAAGCCATGCTTCAATTCGTCCCATACGATACCCTGCCGTAACAATAAATACCGCCACAAAGCATACGCCGGCAATACCTACCACTATAAAATGCGAATATTTCGGACTTGCCACAAACAGCATACAGACCGCAATACCGGCAAGGATTACAGCAGTACTTAAGTTGCTGATTGCTACAACTACAATAACCGGCGCAACCATAAATAACACTTTTAACAAATTCCAGCCGGATTTAAGCTGTTTTGCTACTTTTTCCAGCATCATTGCCAAAAACAAAATAATACCGATCTTTGCAATTTCAGAAGGCTGAAAGGAAATCGGTCCAATGTCCAGCCAGCGCGTAGAGCCGTGAGAATCCGAGCCCACAAAAATTACCGCCACACACAAAGCCAGCGAGCCCATATATGCCAGAAGGGAAAACCGTTTCCATACGCGGTAGTCAATGAATGTTAAAACTATCATTCCCGCAGCTCCAAGGATAATATTCCGAAGCTGCTTCTTTAAATAATATGCACCATCATAATTAAATAAAGCGGAGTTTGCCGCAATATATGAACTGGAGCTGTAAAGCATAACCAATCCAAAGCACACCAAAAAAATAATCAGAAACAGCAGATTATAATCAAAATATGAAATTGCCTTTTCTTTGCGTTCTGCTCCTTTACGCTTCTTCTCTGCCACCCAAATTACTCCTTAAGACCTCTTACAATTTCTTTAAAAATACGTCCGCGTTCCTCATAGTTTGCAAACATTCCCCAGCTTGCACATGCCGGCGAAAGCAATACCGCATCACCGGAAACGGACTTCTCATAGCAATAACGAATTGCTTCCTCAAATGTTTCACAGATAACCGTATTCATAAATCCATGACGGTGGGCACAGGCTTCAATTTTGGATGCAGTCTGTCCTATGAGAACCAGTTCCTTTACTTTTCCGTCAAAACTTTCAATCCATTCATCATACTCAGACTCTTTATCATAACCTCCGCCGATCAGATAGGTCGGACGGTTCATTGCTTTAACTGCCTTGATTGCAGCGTCAGGGTTCGTTCCCTTAGAATCGTTATAAAAACGGACGCCTTTCTTTTCCGTTACATACTCAATTCTATGCTCTACCGCCTGAAAACGGCGAAGTACTTTGCGGATGGATTCCATCGGCACGCCTAAGTTTACTGCCATTGCACAGGCTGCCATAACGTTTTCGTAGTTGTGCTCGCCTAAAATATTAAGTTCATCTACAGCAATGACCAAATCTTCCACTCCGTCATGTGCATAATAGATTTCTTTATCTGCGTAATAAAATCCCTCTGTAAGCTTGTGACGGCTGCTAAAGAAGACCACTCTCGCAGGACATACTTCTGCAAATTCACGCAGGACTTCATCTTCATAGTTCAGTACGCATACCTGCTCCTTGGTCTGGTTCATGGTAATGCTTTCTTTCGCACGAATATAATTTTCCATCGTATGATGACGGTTTAAATGGTCCGGCGTGATATTTAATATTGCAGACACTACCGGCTTAAACGCTTTCATTGTCTCTAACTGAAAGCTGCTGATTTCTGCAACCGTTACGGTGTCTTCTGTTGTATCGAGCGCAACGGATGTATATGGAATGCCGATATTACCCACTACTTTTACGTCAGAAAAATAACTGCTCATAAGCTCTCCCGTAAGAGCCGTTGTTGTAGTCTTTCCATTGGTTCCGGTAATTGCCGCTACTTTTCCCTTTGTAAAATAGTATGCAAGTTCGATTTCTCCCCAGATTACAACTCCCCTGTCACGCATCTTATTTACCAATGGCAGATCAATAGGGACTCCCGGGCTAAGCACCGCTATATCAAAGCTGCTTATCTGTTCTTCTGTCAAGTCGCCAAGCAGAAGTGGAATCTGCCGCAGCACTTTACTTTTTTCATAAAGTTTCTCAACATCCAGTTCTTTGTTTCCATCAAAAAGCGTTGCCGCAATCTTTTGTTTTATTAAGAGCTCGGCAGCCGCAATCCCGCTGATTCCGGTTCCGACTACCAATACATTTTTATTGTCTAAATACATGGTCATCCTCCAAAACGTATCTTAAAAGCCACTTTCCAGTATACGTTATTTTACACTATTTATCAAGGTAAGGCAGGATGTTTTCAAAGATTTCCCGTGCAATCGGCGCCGCAATCGTTCCGCCATAATAGATTCCCTGCGGATTGTTAATAATTACCATAACCAGTACCTCGGGATTGCTTGCCGGTGCAAAACCAAGGAAGGAAGATATATACTTGTTTTGAGAACGCGGCAGGGTTTGGGATGTTGCTGTTTTCCCACCGATTTCGTAACCTTCTATGTATGCTTTGCTTCCGCCGCCATCCGAGACTACCTGCTCTAATAAATATTGCAGCATTTCGGAGGTTTCCTCCGAGCAGATTCCCTCCAGACCCTCATAGGTATATTCCTGCACTGTTTGGGTCTGGCTGTCTGTTATACTCATGGCAAAATGCGGCACCACCCGCGTTCCCCCGTTAATTAACGAAGAAACTGTAGTCGCCATCTGTATAGGCGTAACCTGAAAGGACTGTCCGAAGGATATGGTTGCAAGTTCTACCGGCCCAATATTCTCTTCTTTGTGCATAATCGTTGCCGCTTCTCCCGGAAGGTCAATTCCGGTTTTATCTAACAGTCCGAACTTCTCAAAATAATGATAAAATGTACTCGCCCCTAAACGCGAGCCTACTGTAATAAATACAGGATTACAGGAGTTTTCCAATCCCTCTTCAAACGTCTGTGAACCATGCCCCACTGTTTTGTGGCACCGGATTCTTCTATCCTCCACTAAAATATACCCCGGACAGTAAAAGCTCTCGTTAACCGATACCACATTTTCTTCTAAGGCCGCAGCCGTTGTGATAATCTTAAATATAGACCCTGGCTCATAGGTATCGCTTACGCATCCATTTCTCCACATTTCATTCAGGTAATTATTTTCCTCTTCCGTTCCTGTATATTCACTGTACTGCTCAATAAGCGTAAACGGATCATTCGGGTTAAACTCAGGATAATTTACCATTGCAAGCATTTCTCCGTTTTGCGGATTCATCACCAATATACTGACACTGTCTGCCTCTTTTTGTAAATATGCTTTTTGTGCCATTTGTGTGCAGAATGCCTGAATATTATAATCTATGGTAATCTTTAGCGTATCTCCTTCAACCGGCTCAATCCTGCTTTCCTCCAAATCTCCCATCTCGCGTCCCCTTGCATCGGTAAAGGTAAGTATCGTGCCATCCTGTCCTTGCAGGACGCTGTCGTATTTTGATTCCAGACCAATGATTCCCTGATTATCCGAACCCGTAAAGCCCAGTACCTTAGACGCCAGTTCATTATACGGATATACGCGTCTGTAATCTTCGTCCACTTTGACACCATCTAATTGATAAGACAAAATTTTTTGACCTGTTTCCTTTGAAACATTGCTTTTAATTTTTTCAATGGAAGTTACTTTCTCTACTCTTTTTCGGACATATTCTTCCGAAAGCCCCAGTTCTTCAGACAAAACAGCGATAACCTTTTCCTCATCCGTAATCTGATTATGAATGACCGATATGGTACAGACCGCCTCATTGGTTGCTAAAACCACACCGTTGCGGTCTACAATCTCGCCTCTTGCGGCTTTTATCTGTCTTTCCCGCTGCTGCAGATCGATTGCTTTTTTTGAGTAATAATCATGTTGAAACAGCATAAGATATATTAGTCGTCCAACCAGAAAGAATCCGCACAAAAACGCAATCCCGCCAAATATACAAATTTTTCTGCGGTTATATGTCTTATTTCTTTCCATAAAATAACCTCATAATTGCCTTATTGTATCTTATGTAGGCCGTTATGAGGTTATGAATGTTTCTATTCTTCGCTGGCAGTATTATTATAGAAGGGGTCTTTGCCCGTAATTCCAAGTCCTTCGTTGGCACCTGTCGTTTCTTCATCCTGATAAATATTCATATAAGGAAGCACCTCTTCTAAAATTTCACGGACAATATTCTGCGCATAGTAGCTATGGTCCTGTTCTTCTGAGTTCGGCTCATCCACTACGCAGTAAATAAGCAGTTCCGGATTCTCGTATGGTGCAAATCCTATGAAAGAAACGAGATAATTTTCCTCATCTCGCGGCTGCTTTTCTGCGGTTCCGGTTTTTCCGCCCATAGAATATCCATCTACTTTTGCATAGCCCGCAGTACCATCTGTTACTGTGCTGTAAAGATATTTTTTCAGCAAATCGCTGGTTCCTTGTGAAATCGTCTGCTTTAGTACCGTTGGTTCCATTGTAGAGACAGTTTTCCCGTTTGCATCTACAATCTTTTTTACCAGATGCGGTTCATAGTAATATCCGCCATTGATAACTGACGAAAAGGCGCTCGCAACCTGAATCATGGTTGCATTATAGTTCTGTCCGAAAGCATTTGTTGCCAGATCGACTGCTGTCATATTTTCTTCTGTATAAATCAATCCTGCCGTATTTGCTTCTCCCGGCAGGTCAATCCCTGTCTTTTGTCCAAAATTAAAAATGCTCTGATATTTTGAAAAATTAGGCACACCAATCAGATATGTCATCTGCATGATGGCATCATTACACGAATCCATCAACGTTTTCTCTAATGTTTCAAGACCATGTCCGCGTGTGTTTACGCAGTTTATCGTATGACCGCCAACAACTTCATGTCCATCACATTCAAACGTCATATTAGCATTGATTGAACCGGTTTCAAGACCTGCCGCAAGCGTAAACGGTTTCTGGACAGACCCCGGTTCAAACGTTTCCGTGATGCAGTAATTCTTCCAGATTGCATTCAATGCCTCTAAAATTTCCTCCGAAGTCGCCTCTTCTTTTTCTTCCTCTGTCATAATCCCTGTCAAATCCCTTGGATTATTCAAATCAAACGTCGGGTATTCCGCCATTGCAAGAATCTCTCCGGTATTCGGGTTCATAATAATCACAGCGGTATTTGCACTACCGTCTCCTTCTCTGTAATTATCCTTATAAGTCTCATTAAATTCCTTAATCTTATTCTCTACAACCGATTGGATATTCGCATCAATGGTCGTTATCAGAGTATTTCCATCCTGTGGCGCAATTACCGTCTTTTCAAAATCACTGTCAGAGTTCAGATATCCGTATTCACGGCCATTAATCCCGTTTAAAGTACTGTTATAGTAATTTTCCAATCCAATGGTTCCTACATTACCGGATGAAACGAAGCCGATGACGGAACTTGCCATAGAATCGAATGGATAGATTCTTTTGTATTCTTTTTCGAACCATACGCCTTTAATATTGGGATTTAATTTATTTTCATCCTCGTCTACCGCTTCCTGAAGATTAATAAACGGCTGGATTTCATCATAAGAAAGTTTTTTCTTTAAAATGATATACTTGCTGTCCGGCCGTTCTTCAAGGTTCTTGCGAAGGGCTTCTTCTTCTAAATCCGGGAAACACTCTAATAATGCTTCTATGGTTGGCTCTACATATTTCTTTACCTCTTCGCCGTCTACTTTCGTAGTTGCGTTCATAACAGAACAATCCATGATGACATTATAAACAGCCACACTTGTCGCTAGAACCGTTCCTTTACTGTCGAGAATATCACCTCTCTGATACGGGATGGTTACGCTATCGTATGACTGCATGGATAATACTTTCTTTTCGTATTTTTCGCCGCTTGTATAATTGATATACATAAGTCTGCCTATAAGCGCACATAAACAAAGTGTTAAAACCGTAAATAACACCATGAGTTTCTTGCGCATTCCTTTGGAGAACTTAAGCGCCGGTTTTTTCGGTTTATTTGTCTTTTTTGTCACGTTGTTACTCCTAAATTACTCTGGAATATCTTCATACTGGTCCATGAAATTGTTGTTTTCTACAGAAAAGTAGCTGACCTGCTCTTCTGATGCATAATTCATTCCCAGTTGGTTAATTGCTACATCTTTAATATACTCCAAATCTACTGATGTGACAATCTCCTTATATCGGGCATCATTATCCGCCTTTAAATCTGTAATCTGGCTCTCTAATGCCGCAATATTCTTCATTCTCTGACTTACCTGCGACTGCATCTGAATTAGGGATACTGCCGCTAAAGCAACAACTGCAACACAGGCAGAAAGAAACATAACATACCCCCTGCTCATATACAAGGCGCGTTCCCTGTTTCTCCTTGCCGCGTTTCTTCTGCGTTTTCTGCGCTGTTCTTCTTCTATTCTGCGTCTGTCAGGTCTTTGCGGCCGTCTGACCGGCTGAGTTTCTAATTCCCTGACTGCACTTCCGTTTATATAGTATGTTCTGCTCATAATTTATTGCTCCAATGAAAATGATTATTTTTCTGTCTGCTTCTCGAAGATGCGAAGCTTCGCACTCTTCGATCTGCTGTTTGCTTCCAGTTCTTCCTTTGACGGAATAACCGGTTTTCTTGTCACTACATGTCCCTTTGACTTTTTGCCGCATACACAAACCGGAAAATCGCTTGGACATGTGCAAGGATTTTCATTCTTCTTAAAAATTGTTTTTACAATGCGGTCTTCTAAAGAGTGGAAGGTAATGATACAAATTCTTCCTTCCTCATTTAAAAGCTCAATCATGTCATCTAAGGTATCTCTTAATACGTCCAATTCCCTGTTCAGTTCAATTCGGATTGCCTGATATGTACGTTTAGACGGATGTCCTCCCGTAGCCTTCATTTTCATCGGAATTGCTGCATCAATAATCTCGTTCAGCCGTCCCGTTGTTAGAATCGGTTCTTTTTTTCTTGCGTTTACAATATGCTTTGCGATGTTCTTTGCAAATTTATCTTCCCCATAATCCCGGATGATGCGAAACAGTTCCATTTCGCTGTATTCATTCACAATATCCTTCGCAGTGAGCGTTTGTCTGTCATCCATTCGCATATCTAAAGGGGCGTCTGCACTCCGATAAGTAAATCCTCTCTCAGGAGTGTCTAACTGAAAGGAAGAAACGCCTAAATCAAGGACTATGCCATCCACTTTCTCCACTCCCAGCTCCCGCAGTATCTGTCTCATATTGGAATAATTGCTTCTTACGATAGTTACCATGTCGCCAAACCCGGCTAATCTCTCACCCGCAGCACGAATTGCATCTGCATCCTGGTCAATTCCAATGAATCTGCCCTGACCATTTAAGCGTTTGCATACTTCATAAGCATGTCCGCCTCCGCCAAGAGTTCCATCTACATAAATCCCGCCCGGACGCACATTCAAATATTCAATTGTCTCATCCAATAATACGGAATAGTGATTAAACTCCATGCTTTTCTATCCTTTCAACGATTAAATTCCAAACCCAAGTTCAGCCATATGTTCAGCGATTTCATCCATATCATCATAATCACCGCTATCCTGCCATTTTTCTTTACTCCAGATTTCCACACGGCTTAAAACACCTACAGAAACTACATCTTTATCAATGCCTGCATATTCTCTTAAGTTTGTAGGAATTAAGATTCTTCCCTGCTTGTCCACCTCACAGGTTGCTGCACCTGCAAAGAAGAAACGCATGAATTTTCTTGCATCCTTGGAAGTAAGTGGTTTTTCGCGGAAGGACTTCTCAATATTTGCCCATTCTTCATTGGAATATACGAAAAGACATCCATCTAAGCCCTTGGTAATTACAAATTCATTACCAAGCTGTTCACGGAATTTGGACGGAACAATCAGTCTGCCCTTAGCATCAATTGTATGGTTGTATTCTCCCATGAACATGGCGATTTCTCCTTTCCCTTTTTTATTCAGAGGCAGGTGTGTTGAAAAGTTATCAACATACTTATCAACTTATCCACCACTTTCCTCCACTTTTATGGCTTTTCGCTCCACTTTCCTCCACTTTTTTACTATATTACTCCATAAAGTCCATAAAATCAATACTTTTCAGAAAAAAGTACTTGGTTTTTAGCACAAAAAAAGACGTACGATAAACTCGTACGCCTTTTATAACTATTTAGTTTTTCTTATGCCGGAATCTGCTCTTCCATTTCAATATACGTTTCGATCAGCTTATCAAGCTGTACGCTTTTTGCGTAATATACTTCATACTGATCCTTTACAATTGACTCATTTAACTCATCTCTTAAATTTTCAATTTCTGATTTGAGCTCGACTATTCTTTTCATTTTTTTCACCCATTATCTTAAAGTTCTTCATTAGACTTTTTAATTTTGATAGTTTTTCTTTTTATAATTATCCAAACAATGGAAACAACCACCATTACTGCTGCCAAAACCTGAGACACCGGAATGTCTGTGTCTGGTATCAATAACTGGTCTGTTCTAAGTGATTCAATCCAAAACCTGCCTGTCCCGTAAGCCGCCAGATATAATAGGAATACCTCACCCTCGAACTTGCGGTGTTTCAAGTAACACAATAAGAAAATTAGCACACCAAGATTCCATAAGGATTCATACAAGAAGGTTGGATGTACCTGAATATAAGAAACTCCGTCAACAAAAACGATGTTTTCTCTTAATTCCTGGGTAATTTCTCCGCTTCTAACCGCAGAAACCGGCAATTGCATAGCCAGAAGATTATCTGTATATCCGCCAAAGGCTTCCCGGTTAAAGAAGTTTCCCCATCTTCCTATACACTGTCCCAACGCAACCGCAGGAGCTGCAACATCAGCAATTGGGCCGATTTTCATTTTCTTACCTTTTGCATATGCGCATACAGCAATGACTGCCGCCAGAATACCCCCATAAATCGCGAGCCCGCCCTCTCTAATGTTAAAAATTCTTGTGAGGTCCTGACTGTAATAGTCCCACTGAAATGCCACAAAATACAATCTTGCACCAATAATCGCAGAAAGAATCGCTATGATTGCGATATCATAGTATTTGTCAGAATCTTGTCCGGTCTTCTTGGCGAGATGAACCGCTAGCATAATCGCTCCCATCATTCCAACCGCAATAATAATTCCATAATAGGCTATTGCAAAGTCACCTATCATTATGTTCTTACCAACATTATCCAGATAAATATGTAAGTTAGGAAAATTAATATTATAATCCAAGTTTCTAACCTCCCTTGATTTGGTTCTTTTACATTTTACGATAACATTATCCAAAAATCAACCAATCTGGCTGACAAGTTATTGCTATAATTCGACAAAATACGCAATGCATTTATGTAACAGGCATATTTTCGCACTTTTATGCACTTGTTTCTTCGCTGGTCTTTTGCAAATATTTACAAAAAACCAGTGAAAAAACGCTTGACGAGCTATACGAAATCGTTTTTATTTCGGTTCGAAGCTTCCGCACTCCGTTTCACCATTCGTTACAGCATGTCTTCCTGCTATGCCAATGTGGTCTGCGGCACATATTTTTGAATCATTAAACCTGCAATTTAAGGCATCACATGAAACCTGTGTCTCTTTCTTTGGTCCGCAGCACGCATTTAATAAAGTGTTTGTCCCTTTCGGTGAAAAGCTATTACATACTGTTTCCGATGACTTATTGGCTTCGCGTCCTCCTACCGTAATATTATCCCGTCTGCAGCTATTGCTGCTATTATACGCACAACCTGTAACATTGCAATCTAACCTTGTCATGATTCTACCTCCACTTTTACTCAAATATTTGTCTGAAATTACAGTTTTAGTATAAATCATAGATTTGAATTTATACTGTAAAAAAATAACAAATTGTGCGCTTGACGCACACCTTCGCGCCCGAGCGGTATCGCAAAGCGACTATTTCCTTTCCGCGAGGTGCGCATTCTTCGCGGAGCGTTTTTAATATCATAGAAAAGTAAATTTCTTTCACGCGTTAATGTATCACGGTCTTTCCTATGATATGAAAAACTCTGCCATTCGTTGCCTCACAAATGACAGAGTTCCCAGAAATTCAGATGCTCTATTTTATTTTACTTCTTCCGCCACTTCAACCTTACGAATTTCTTTTGTACGGATTTCCTTACAAATCTGTTCCATGAACTGTGCCAAAGGTTTTACTCCTTCATCACCTGCAAAACGGCTTCTTACAGAAACCGTACCATCTATTTCTTCCTGCGCCCCAACGACTAACATATACGGAAGTCTGTCCATACGGGCTTCACGAATCTTGTAGCCAATCTTCTCTGCACGGTTGTCTACTGTTGCATCCACGCCGTTTGCTTTTAATTCTTTCATAACTTTCTGGGCATATTCCGCATATTTTTCCGAAATCGGAAGCACACGCACCTGCTCCGGGCAAAGCCATGTCGGGAATTTTCCTGCGTATTTTTCAATCAGCCATGCAAGCGTTCTTTCATAACATCCCAAGGAAGTTCTGTGAATGATGTAAGGACGAACCTTTTCTCCATTCTGATCCACATAGTACATATCAAAATTCTCTGCAATTGCACAGTCTAACTGGATAGTAATCATAGTATCTTCTTTGCCATATACATTCTTCGCCTGAATATCAATCTTAGGACCGTAGAAAGCTGCTTCGCCGTCCTCTTCTGTGAAAGAAACGCCTTTTTCAATCAACACCTGACGAAGCGCGTCCTGTGTTGAATTCCAGTAATTATCATCGCCAAGATATTTTGCCTTATTATTCGGGTCCCACTTTGAAAGACGGTAAGTTACGTCATCCTGTAAGCCTAGTGTTGAAAGAACATAGTAGGCCAGATCCAGACACGCCTTTAATTCTTCTTCTGCCTGATCCGGACGAATTACATTGTGTCCTTCTGAAATGGTAAACTGACGGACACGCGTCAGACCATGCATTTCGCCGGAATCCTCAGAACGGAAAAGTGTAGAGGTCTCACCCATTCTGTATGGAAGGTCACGATAAGAATGCTGTTCGTTCTTGTATACATAATACTGGAACGGACATGTCATCGGACGAAGCGCAAATACTTCTTTATCTTTTTCTTCATCCCCCATTACAAACATGCCATCTTTGTAATGATCCCAGTGTCCGGAAATTTTATAAAGATCGGATTTTGCCATAAGCGGTGTTCTTGTACGAACATAGCCCCACTCCTGTTCTTCTAAGTCTTCAATCCATCTCTGGAGCTTCATAATCATCT
This sequence comes from uncultured Agathobacter sp., assembly GCA_944381555.1. GTDB lineage: Bacteria > Bacillota > Clostridia > Lachnospirales > Lachnospiraceae > Roseburia. The sequence goes on from CALWLL010000056.1 coordinate 174,625, forward strand.
TCGTTCCCTTTGGCGTGAAAAGAGGGAGTCCCTGTCCGACTACATCTACTGTTGTAAACAGTCCCATTTCACGTCCAAGTCTGTTATGGTCACGCATCTTAATATCTTCTAAGTGCTCCATGTGTTTCTGCAAATCTTCTTTATTGTTGTATGCTGTCGCATAAATTCTCTGAAGTCTTGCATTATCAGAATCTCCTCTCCAATATGCCATTGAAGAAGAAATCAGTTTATATGCTTTTACACCCTTTGTACTCATTAGATGAGGGCCTGCGCACAAATCTACGAAACCACCCTGATCATAGAAAGAAATTTCTGCATCTTCCGGGAGGTCTTCAATCAGCTCTACCTTATACGGTTCTTCTTTTTCCTTCATAAGAGCAATCGCTTCTTCTCTTGGAAGTGTAAATCTAGTAATTTTATGTCCTTCTTTGATAATTTTCTTCATTTCTGCTTCAATTGCATCTAAGTCTTCTCTTGAGAATGGCGCGCTGTCGAAATCATAGTAGAATCCATCCTCAATTGCCGGTCCGATAGCAACCTTTGCTTCCGGGAAAAGGCGTTTTACTGCCTGCGCCATAATATGAGAGGCTGTATGACGAATTACCTGCAATCCTGCCGGATCATTTGCTGTTATGATATTTAATGCAGCATCCTCGCTGACTATGGTTCTTAAATCTACAATACTGCCGTTTAGTTCACCTGCACATGCCACACGCGCAAGTCCTTCACTGATATCTAATGCGATATCATAGATACTTTTTGCTTCACTGTACTCTTTTACAGAGCCATCTTTGAGTGTGATTTTCATTTGATCTCTTCCTTTCTCTTTCCTGATTTTTATTAATGGAGCATTTTTTATATCATAGGAAAGTTGTTTTCTTTCACTCGTTAACGTATGACGGTCTTTCCTATGATATAAAAAATCCCGAATGATACATCACCTGTACCATTCGGGACGATTTACAAAGTCGTGGTTCCACCCGGGTTTACTCCATATACAACTGATTCTCCTGTAAGGGTGTAAACCATTTCCCGGAAACTGCTGTATATAAGCCTCTTTCGACGATAACGGCGTCTGCCGGACCTGATTGGGGTCACTCTGAGGTGGTCTTCGGCTGCTTCCTGTAAGGCGCTCGCACCGCATAAGCAAATCTTATGGCGCCTTTCTCTGATACATTCCACAACGTACTCTTCTCATCAACGTTTTGTTTATGGACTTAATTTTTAATACATTGTATTCCCAAATTTCAAATTTGTAAAGAAGTTTATGCAAAAATTATTTTCCGCAGCACTGTTTGTACTTACGTCCGCTTCCGCATGGACATGGGTCGTTACGTCCAACTTTTTTGCCAACGACAACTGTGCCAGATTTCTTTTGTTCTAAGTAAAGAGCCTTCTGTGTCTCTTTATCGAAGATATCGTCCCACATTGGAAGTCCGTAAAGCCATTCTGCATTTGCAGCTACCATGCCTTTGTATAATTTTACTTTATCAAACGCGAGACTGACCTTTGTATCTTCTTCCATCTCTTCAATTGGATTTGGGGTAACAAGACAATCGTTGATTCCATCTAAAAATCCTGTCATTTCCATAACGGAAAGACCATATTTATCAGCGAGTTCTTTTACCGTACCTTCTACAACAGTATCCGGTTCCGATAATAATTTTTCATAAACACCCTGCTCCTTTAAGAAGTAGTCTGCCCAGAATCTCTGCATCTGTCCCTGATCAGCTTTTTCATTATAAGCGATTTTGTGCCATTCTTTTAATAATGCCATCTTTTCATCCACCTTTATGTTTTTATATTATGAGACATATTCCGTCTCTGCGTAACCAATAGTATAACAAAAAAATATATAATTTTACAAGCCCTTTATTCTTACTCTTCCGGTTTGTCCTTTTCTTCACTGTTTTTCTTTTTTATCAGTTTAAAAATATATAAATATATCCAAAGCAATACCGGTACCAAGATAACGGTAACAACCGCCGCATGAAACATATTCGAATCAGCTTCTGTTGCGCTTGCTGCCGCGAAAACCAATACAACGTTGATACCAATAATCAATACAATTCCAAGTATTGCCAAAACCTGTTTTGCTTTTTTCATGAAAAAATCTCCTTTAAATGCTAATATAACCTTAATTATATTAACATCCAAAGGAGAAGTTGTAAATTGATTATTCTGACGAAGTTTCTGTTTCTGATGAAGTTTCTGTTTCTGACGAAGTTTCCGTTTCTGACGAAGTTTCTGTTTCTTCCGGCACATATTCCAAGTCTTCATGCGTAATTTCAAAATTGCTGATAAGCGTATCATCTACCAGATATAAATTGCTGTCACCTTCTACCATCAGGTAGTGTAAGCCCAGCATCTCATTTTCTGCGCCAATCCTTATGATTATCTGCGTGCCGTCTACCGTAAGTGTTATGGTATTTGCCGGCTCGTCAAATCCGTACTCCGACAGATCCTCGTATTCTGTAATTTTTTCATCTGCTGTTACATTTCCTGCATAATACAATACGGTCTGTATCTCAGATTCGTCCATGTCCAATGTGGTATCTCCGTCATAGAGCCAATTGTCTTCATCCTTAGAAAAGCTGTACGTTACGTCTTCATATATATAAGAAAATGCCGTTACATCATCTGCATCAAAATCTGTTACATATATTATACTTTTAGCACTTTCTTCTTCCTCTTTTTCCGCCTGTAGATCATCATAATATGAGATTCCAAAATAAGACAACAGACATACCGCCAGAATTCCCACAAGAATCATCAATTGTTTTTTCTGCTTTTTCATTATTTCTTTCTCCTTAAATACCAGATAACAATACCAAATCCCAACATTGCAACCGGGAAAATCACAATGATAATAAGCGCCCACATCAGAGAGGTGGCTGTATCAATAGTAAGATTGCTTAGCGTTACCTCTTTTACCGGAATGACGCTTGATGACAATTCCGTCTCTGAAGTCATCTGCGACATAATATCTGTAAACATGAGTGCATGATTTCCGGATACCATACTGTTTGTGTCATCCGATAAAATCCACGCGCTTCCCAATACAACCAGTCTCGAAGTCGTTTCCTCATCAATGGTTTTTTCCGCCGCTACACCAAGCGCAAATGGTCCTTTGATATCGCCATCTTCGTATTCGGAGGTGGTAATCTCTTCTAAATTTGTTTTGGAGACAGATGAATCTGAGGTTTCCAATAAAGATTCATAGGTGATACTGTCAGTATCCTCCGGCAAAGTCACGCCTACACCATAGACAGCAAGCACATAGCTTCCTGCGATGCTTGACGTATAATCCGTACTATTTACATCCGGCAGCAGATAGAACGGATTTCCGCTGTAATAATACTGTCTGTCATTTTCTGCAACAATCCCGTCTACCCAGTTTAAGCCATATGCCTCTAAGATGGAATTGAAATTTTCCAATCCCATATTTGTATAGTCACATGTAATAATTGCATTTCCGCCAGCTTCCAAATAGTCGATTACTTTCTTGGCGTCATTCTCATTAAAGTCTGTAGTCGGAGCATGAATGATAATTGCCTGTGCATCTTCAGGAACTGCATCCTCATTAAATAATGTCAAAGTCTCTAACCGGATATTTGCTTTATCCAGACACTCTGTGAACGCAGTATCAAGCTCTGTTTCCCCATGTCCCGTAACCTGATATACAACGGCCAATTCCTCTTCGTCCATAGTGACATATTCAATACCGCTTGTAATCTGTCCTTCTGCATCATACCCCGTTACTTCTGTCGTATAGGAATAGTAGTCATAATTGTATTCTAATTCATATAAATCATAATAATCGATTACCTTAGAGCGCTGGCTTCCAACTACAATCACACTGTTGGCATTTGGCGTCGTATCTGTATACTCTTTATAAAAATTTGGATTGATAGAAGGGTCTACATATTCTACTGTCACATGTTTTGATAACGCTTCATAACGCTCTAGTGTTTCATCTACCTGAACATCTTTGCTTTCTTCTGAGCTTAACACATAGATTGTGATATCATCCTCAAGATTAGACAGAAATTCTTCTGTCTGTTCTGATAATTCATACATTTTTCCATATGTGAAATCAATTTCTGTTATGGTAACAGGCAGGCTGTTTACCGCCATATTTGTTACTACAACGATTGCCAGTACAACACCAATTGTCGTGGTTGAGAAAACGCCTGTCGAAATTGTCTTTTTGCTCATGCTCCATCTGCGTTTCTGAATGGATTGCGCTGCAAGAAATACCATAAACGCAGAAACGGATACAAAATAAAATGCAGATGTCAAATCCAGACATCCGTTCAAAAATGCCTGAAACGGTGTATATAGGTCAAAGCACAGCAAAATCTTCGCCAGAATGCTATCTGTTTCTGTAATCATGCTGACAATCGAGCTCATCATATACCCTAAAAAGAGCGCCACAAAGGACAATACCGCTGCGATTACCTGACTTTCCGTGATGGATGAAATAAATAGCCCAATCGCAAGAAATGTACAGCCCATAAGCCAGAAACCAATGAGTGCCGTAAAGCTTTCCCCTAACGGAACTGTTCCAAACGAAGATAAAATCAGCGGCGTTACACCCACGAATATCATTCCCAGTGTAAATACAAATACCAATGCCAGATATTTTGCCAGAACAATTTTTCCAACAGATACCGGCGCTGTCAAAAGAAGCTGGTCTACCTTCGTCTTATGCTCTTCTGCCAGACAGCGCATGGACAAAATCGGCACCGCTATCAAAAGAATAAATGACACTCCGGAAAGCGCATAAGAAATATATGGATACCCTCCCTGTAAATTGTATGCAAAAAAATAAATACCATAAACTGCTATAAGCGCAGCAATAAATAACCAGCCTAACACATTTTGGAAGTAGGATTTTACTTCGCGTTTAATAATAGCCAGCATATTACTTTCCTCCTTCCTGTGTTAATTCAATAAATACATCCTCTAAGGATTTCGTTACCGTATTCATCTCCAGAATCGGCATTCTCTGTTCCGCCAATTCATAGAAAATAGTTTCACGGATGTCACAGCCCTTTTTCGCATGGACAATATAATCATCCTCTTCCATCTCTACTCTTTCCACCTGCGGGATGGCAAGCAGAATTTTTTCTACTTCCTCCTTACTGCCTTTTACTTTAAGCCGGATTTCCTGACTGCCGGACATCACGCCCAACAATTTATCCGTGTAGTCACTTGCCACCAGTTTCCCTTTTGAAATGATAAATACATAGTCACATACGGACTGTATTTCCGACAAAATGTGTGAGCTTAAAATAACCGTATGTTCTTTTCCTAATTCCTTAATCAAATCACGAATTTCAATAATCTGCACCGGATCAAGACCTACGGTTGGTTCATCTAAAATGATTATTTCCGGGAAACCAAGTACCGCCTGCGCAAGACCTACTCTCTGCTTATAGCCCTTAGACAGATTCTTAATCATACGCTCTTTTACATCTGTAAGCTTGGTTAATTCCATCGCTTTTTCAATTCCCTCTGACCGTTCTGCCTTTGGCAGCTTCTTTAGTTCTGCCGCAAACTGCAAATATTCCATTACTGTCATATCTGCATAAAGGGGCGGAATCTCCGGCAGATAGCCGATGCATTTTTTGGCCTCCTCCGGCTCGGCAAGAATATCATGTCCGTTTATGCTGATACTTCCTGACGTCAGTCCAAGATAACCCGTAATCATGTTCATGGTTGTTGACTTACCCGCGCCGTTCGGTCCCAGAAAACCATAGATTTTTCCTGGCTCCACAGTAAGACTTAAGCCATCCACCGCCACATGATTTCCATACTTTTTCACAAGATTAGAAATTTCAATCATGATGTTACTCCTTCTTTTTCCTTAAACATATCTCCTATCTTATGAAATAAATGTGTCCATTCTTTGCAGAAAATGTGTTCATTTTGTGAACAGCGTTACCTGTAAATCCAAAAAAAAGAAACCAGTACTTACTGTACTGATTCCTCTTTTAAGTCGCTTGAGCGTTGTTTTACAATCATATCAAAATCGATTACGGGATGTTCATATTCTTCATTCATATACAATGAATTTAACATAAAATCCGCCGATGCACGGTTAACCGCCATAGGAATATCATACACCTGGGCAATTCTCATAAGGGCTTTAATATCCGGGTCGTGCGGCTGGGCGCTGAGAGGGTCGGAAAAGAATACGATAAAATCAATCTTTCCTTCTACAATCTTTGCACCAATCTGCTGGTCTCCGCCTAACGGTCCGCTGCTGTAGCCCCGAACCGGAAGCCCTGTTTTATCTGTAATCATACGGGCTGTTGTTCCCGTACCGCAAAGAAAATGCCGTCCTAAGATTTCCTTATTTTTTTCGCACCATGCAATAAGCTCCTGCTTCTTGCCGTCATGTGCAATAAGCGCGATGTTTTTTTGTTTTCCTATCGTCATAGTTAAGAAATTTTCCATATTACATCATACCCATTCCGCCGCCCTGTGGCATCTGTGGAGCATCTTCTTTGATATTTGCTACGGCAGATTCTGTTGTAAGGAGTGTAGATGCTACAGATGTTGCGTTCTGTAATGCACTTCTTGTTACTTTAACCGGATCAAGGATTCCGCTTGCTACCATATCAACATATTCTTCTGCGGCTGCATCAAATCCAATACCCTGTTCAGATTCTTTTACTTTATCGATGATAACTGCACCTTCCAAGCCTGCATTTGCAGCAATGTAATAAAGCGGAGCAGATAAAGCTTTTAAAATTACTTTAGCGCCTGTCTTCTCATCTCCCTCCAGAGTTTCTGCAAATTCAGCAACCTTCTTAGATGCATGAATATATGCAGAACCGCCTCCGGCGATAATGCCTTCTTCTACGGCAGCTCTTGTCGCATTCAGCGCATCTTCCAGACGAAGTTTCGATTCTTTCATCTCCGTTTCCGTTGCAGCGCCAACACGGATAACTGCTACACCGCCTGCCATCTTAGCAAGTCTCTCCTGAAGTTTTTCTTTATCAAATTCAGAGGTTGTTTCTTCAATCTGTCCGTGAATCTGGTTGATTCTGGACTGGATTGCATTTTTATCGCCGTATCCGTCAACAATAACCGTATTTTCTTTAGCAATCTTAACAGATTTTGCACGGCCAAGCTGATCCATTGTTACATCTTTTAACTCAAGGCCAAGGTCTGAACTGATTACCTGACCGCCGGTAAGGATAGCAATATCTTCAAGCATAGCTTTTCTTCTGTCGCCATATCCCGGAGCCTTAACAGCTACTACGTTAAATGTTCCACGAAGTTTATTAACGATAAGTGTTGTTAATGCTTCTCCTTCGATATCTTCTGCGATAATAAGAAGTCTTGCACCGGACTGAACAACCTGCTCTAAGATTGGAAGAATATCCTGAATATTGGAAATCTTTTTGTCTGTAATCAAAATGTGCGGTTCTTCCAAAACAGCTTCCATCTTATCCATATCTGTACACATATATGCGGATAAGTATCCACGATCAAACTGCATACCTTCTACAAGATCAAGCTCTGTTTCCATAGTTCTGGATTCTTCGACTGTGATAACACCGTCTGTTGTAACCTTTTCCATAGCGTCTGCCACTAAGTTTCCTACTTCTTCATCTCCGGCAGAGATAGCTGCTACTTTGGCAATCTGCTCTTTTCCGTTGACCGGCTTGCTCATTTCTTTTAAAGCCGCTACTGCAACATCCGTTGCCTTTTTCATACCACGACGAAGAACAATTGGGTTTGCACCGGCTTCCAGATTCTTAAAGCCTTCATTTACCATAGCCTGTGTAAGTACGGTAGCTGTTGTAGTACCGTCACCTGCCACATCATTTGTTTTTGTTGCAACTTCTTTTACAAGCTGCGCACCCATGTTTTCGAATGCATCTTCCAATTCAATTTCTTTTGCGATTGTTACGCCATCGTTTGTAATAAGCGGAGCGCCAAAGGATTTGTCTAATACTACATTTCTTCCTTTTGGTCCGAGGGTTACACGAACGGTATTTGCTAATTTGTCTACACCGGCACCAAGTGCCGCTCTTGCTTCTGCGCCATATTTAATTTCTTTTGCCATGATTTGTCACTCCTTTAAAACATTTAAAATATTAATCTTCAACAACTGCAAGTATATCATTCTGACGAACGATGATATATTCCTGTCCGTCAAGTTTTACTTCTGTTCCGGCATATTTTGAATAGATAACCTTCTGTCCGGTCTTTACCTGCATAACGATCTCTTTACCGTCAACCATTCCGCCTGGCCCTACTGCAATTACTTCTGCTTCCTGTGGTTTTTCCTGTGCAGACGCAGCTAAGATAATTCCAGATTTGGTAGTCTCTTCTGCTTCTAACTGTTTTAAAACAACTCTGTCAGTTAATGGTGTCAATTTCATCTTAATTCCTCCTTTAATTTCAAAAGGCTTGCGCCTTCTCTTAAAACTATTGTTCTAGATAGAATAATATTACTTGAAAAAATAAATGTCAACAAAAAATTAGCACTCTTTTAAAAAGAGTGCTAATAATTTTTGATTTTTCCTTTAAAATCAAGGGTTTACAGAATTCTTAAATGTTTATAAACTCATCCCTATATCAAATGATAATGCTGTAATGCATGATAAATTCCATCTTCATGGATATCCGTTGTCACATATTCTGCCGCATCCTTTGCCACCTGGGTGCCATTTCCCATTGCAATTCCATGACCGACGCATTTTAGCATCTCCAGATCATTGATGCTGTCTCCGATTGCATAGGTATCCTCATGGGAAATTCCCAGATATTCACACAGCCATGCAATCCCCGTTGCTTTTGAAGTTCCCTTCGGCGTACACTCAAGTACCACCTCATCATGCATCATAAAATCAAACTCGTTTTCCAACGCCGTTTTTACTGCAGCAAAATTGGTATATGGAAGCACATCCGCTGAAAACTTATTAACGTGGATTTCCTCACTGTACCCACGCAGAATGACAGCATCCTCTCCCATATCTGCAATCAGATACTCCATATACGGATCGTTCTCAAAGCCCTTTTCACTGAACCAATGTCTGTAAGGGCCTTCCAGTACAACCGGCATACGGTTCTCTTCACAAACATTCACGATTCTTTCTACCAGCTTTGGTTCAAGAATCTTCTCATAGAGAACTTTTCCATCCATCTCCACATGGTTGCCGCAGGCAGCTATTATCCCATCAAACCCGATGTCAAACAGCTTTTTGGAGCGGATATTTCCTCTGGAACGCCCGCTGCACAAAAAAGCCTTATGCCCGTTGGCACGAAGCATTCGAATCGCACGGATGGTACTTTCCGGAATATTGGTATTCCAATCCCAGATTGTCCCGTCTATATCAAAAAAAACTATCTTCTGCATATATTTTTACCTCTTATGATTTCTTTTTTATTATACTCCTGCTATATAAAAACCATCCTATAATCCCCATGATACATAACGCTGCGGAAATTACCCATGCAAAAATACTGCCATCTGCGGTTTCCTTTAAAAAACCTGTTTCTGTACGAATCACCGCAATTCCATTCGCCGCCATGTGCGCGATGACGGCCGGATAAATGCGATTCGTTTTTTCCACAAAAAATGCTAATGCAATCCCCAGTAAAAATGTATAAAGAAACTGTACTATGTTAAAATGAAGGGTTGCAAAAATAAGCGCTGAAACAAGCACCGCCGGCCATAACCCCATCATTTTGCGAAGCCTTCCATATACAACGCCTCTATGTAACAACTCCTCTAAGATTGGAGTAACAAGCGCAGAGCCAATCAGTTCTAAAACGATATTGCTTCCATACAGCGCATCGCTTGCATTCTGATACCCTTCGGATAATCCCGGCAATGGAGACATGGAAATCAGATTATTCAAGGATACCGAGAGAATTATCATAATTCCGGTTACCGCAAGCAGGTTTAATAATTTTTCAAATGTCATATGCGGCTTTGCCCCAAAACGTCCCCCAATCATCAAATCATGCCTGTATTCCGTATACACGACAAACGTTGCCACAAGGCTTCCGAAAATCTTGCACAGCATATAGTTTTCATTTCCTCCGCCAAACACAAGCTGTGCAACCAGTATTCCGATTACAATGGCGGCATAATATATACACACCGGATACGCAATATCCCAAATTTTATATGCCAGATTAAATTGTTGCTTCAAATTATTTACCTCTCTTATGTTCCGGATTCCAAAATCTTAAGCTACATCTTTTCTAACACGTTTGGGAGTTTTGCCAAATCATCTACAAAAGCCACCGCTCCCGCCTTACGCATTTCTTCCACATCACCAAAGCCATACGTTACGCCGATACATGGAATCCCAACCATATTTGCACCTTCTACGTCATAAATGGAATCCCCGACTAAGCACATCTCATGTTTGCCATAGTGGCTCCATCTGCGGAACACCTCTAAAAGAACCTCTTCCTTCGAATCAATTCTTCCATCCATAGTCGCGCCTACCACATCATCAAACAACTCTAAAATCCCGAAACCTTCCAGTATGATTTTACAATATTCTTCCGGTTTGGAGGATGCCATCCCTATGATATAGCCTTGTTTTTTCAATTCCTCAATACACTCACGGACATGCGGGTACATAGAGGTCTCATGGATTCCGGTCGGCGTGTATCTCTCACGGTATTTCGCGGTTGCTTCCCTTGCCTGTTCCAATGACATATCATAATATTTCATAAAGCTGTCCACAAGCGGCGGCCCGATAAATACCTCCAGCTTATCCCTGTCCGGCTCATCAATTCCAAAATGACTTAATGCATATTGCACGCATCTGGTGATTCCTTCTTTGGAATTGCTTAAAGTTCCGTCTAAATCAAATAGTACTGCTTTCATTTGTTATCCTCTTTATTTATCTATATTATTTGTTTATATATTCCACCTGCTTTAACTCATTTAAAAGCTGGCTTACCGTCTTTCCAAGCAATGGATGCCTGTAATTCGGACAAAGCTCTGCCAATGGCTCTAATACAAATAAGCGGTTTTGCATATCGATATGCGGAATAACAAGCGTATCACTCTCATATACAAGGCTATCAAAAAAAACAATATCCATATCTAAAGTCCTAGGCCCCCATCTAAGGATACGTTCTCTGTCTGCTTCCTCCTCAATCATATGCAGAAATTCTAATAATTCCTCCTGATCCAGAAGTGTCTCCAGCTTTAAGCAGCCATTCAGAAAGTCATTCTGTTCTACCGGTCCATACGGCTTTGTCACAAAAAGCTGTGAGGCTTCTACACCCCGAATCAGCGGATGTTTCTTTAATTTTTCAATTCCCTGCGCAATAAGCGTCCTGCTGTCTCCTAAATTAGATCCAAAAGAAATATATGCGGTATGCCATGTGCGGTACATTGTTACCGATACATTCTCAAACGGAAGACCGATTGGAGCGTGGGGCTTTTGCAATTCCACCGATACTCCCCAAAGTAAGGAATATTCCAACAGCAATTTCTGACAGAGATTCTCACACGCCGCTTCGATTAAATCATAGCTTTTTTCCGTAAAAATGCGATGGATAAAATGGCTTACTTCTCCGTAATTTAACGCATCTTCCAATCTGTCGCTCTTTCCTGCTGCATGAAGATTTAAATAAAGCGTGGCGTTAATGTAAAAATCCTGTCCCTGTCTTTTTTCTTCTTCAAAAACGCCATGAAAAGCAAATATCTTCAAATTCGTTATTTTGATACAATCACGTTTTTCCATCGTAATTCCTCTTAAGCTCTTATAAACGTATCTAATACTTATGCGTGCAGAATTGCTTCCATCATCCGGATTACACGCACATTTTCTTTGACATCATGCACCCTTACAAAACTGCATCCGCAATTTACCGCCAGCGCAGTGGTAGCAAGCGTTCCTTCCGCCCTCTCTTCCTTCGGCAAATCAAGACTGATTCCAATTACCGATTTTTTTGAGGTTCCAAGAAGGATCGGATATCCAAGCTGCTGCAACCGGGCAAGATGCTTCATTGCAAGAAGATTCTGTTCATATGTTTTGGCAAAACCGACACCCGGATCTAAGATAATCTTATCATCACGAATCCCAGCCTTTAATGCCAAATCCACACACTCCCGCAAGTCCTTTAGCAAATCCGATACAAAGTTGTTGTAATCCGTATTCTCCCTGTTGTGCATAAGACAGCAGGCCACCTTTGTCTGAGCAATTACCTTTGCCATATAGGGGTCTGCTTTCAATCCCCAGATATCGTTAATCATGTCTGCCCCTGCTTTAATGGCTTCCTTTGCCACAGCACTCTTATAGGTATCTACGGAAATTGGAATCTCCAACTCCTTCTTTACTGCCTCAATCACCGGAACTACACGCTCAATCTCTTCTGCATCTGAAATTTTGGTGTATCCGGGTCTTGTAGATTCCCCTCCAATGTCAAGAATGGCGGCTCCTTCCCGCACCATCTCCTCTGCATGTAACAGCGCAGCATCAAGTTTGGAATATTTACCGCCATCTGAAAAGGAATCGGGCGTCACATTCAGTATCCCCATTACATAGGTATGTTCTTTTGTGTTAAAATCCTTGTTTCCGATTCTCACTTTATTCACCTACCATTGTCAAAAATCTGTTTACCAGAGCTTCATTTTCTTCAAACGCGCCCTTCATGGAAAAAGTTACCGTCTTACTGCCCGGTTTTTTTACTCCGCGCATTGTCATACACATATGCTCTGCTTCAATCATTACTATTGCCCCTTTCGGCTGCAAATATTCCATGATGGCATCTGCAATCTGCTCTGTCAGTTGCTCCTGAAGCTGCGGGCGTCTGGCAAATACTTCTACCGTCCGCGCCAGCTTGCTTAAGCCAACAACCTTGCCGTTTGGAATATATGCCACATGAGCCTTTCCATAAAAAGGCATAAAATGATGCTCGCAGGTAGAATAAAACACAATATCCTTTTCCATAACCATCTCGCGGTTGCTGACGGAAAAAGTCTTAGATAACGGTTCTTCCGCCGTCTGATACATTCCCGCAAAAATTTCTTCATACATTCTGGCAATACGCTCAGGCGTTTCTGCCAGACCTTCCCTGTTTTTATCCTCGCCGATTCCTTCAAGAATCAGTTCTACGCCTTTTTTAATCTTCTCTTTATCAAACATTTTTCTTCCTGCTTTCGCAAAATCCTCTGGCCGGATTATTCTTCCGAACCAATCTGTCTTTGATATGCTTCCTTTAGCGGACCAAGATAAGACAGGGAGCCAAAGGCCAGTACCGGTACATTCTGCTTTGTTCCCTCTTCTATTGCCCTTTTTACGGCTTCCTCCACGCTGTCACAGTATACAGCTTCTACCTGATGTCCCAAAGCCTTACTTACTGCTTCTGCTTCCCCTGCCAGCACTTTTCCATCCAGACCGCGCATATTCTGCGGTGTAATGGTATAAATCTGTCCTGCATATGGGAGCATGAGCTCTAACATTTTCTTATGCTCTTTATCCGCTAACACACCTATTATATATATAAGGGGCTGATTTGTAAAACAATTTTCTATCGTCTTTGCCAACTGACGTGCGGCATCTTCATTATGTGCGCCGTCAATGATAAAAAGGGGATTTTCTCCCAAAACCTCAAATCTGCCCTGCCATCTGGCATTTAATATTCCAAGTCTTTCTGCATATTCCATATCCATCCAGCCTGCAAGGGGTGCATCCTTGTCATTCCACATCTGCATTTCATCGGAAAGCCCAAATAACAGCTTTGGCCATATGGCATCAAATACTGCAATGGCAAGAGCCGCATTCTGCATCTGATACAAGCCGGACATGGCAGTCATATAGTTTATGCCCAGATAACTAAAGCGCAGTTCTCCCGGCTTTTGGGAAATCAGTTTAGTTCTGCTGACATAAACATCCCCAAGCGTTGTTTTGACTCCCAGTTCTTCGCCTGCTTTACAAACCTCTGCAAATCTGCGGTGCAGTACGCTTTCTGCTTCCGGCTCCTGTTCTCCCCAGAAAATGACTGCTCCGGGCTTCATTATTCCTGCTTTAATCATTGCAATTTCTTCTAAGGTTTCTCCCAAAAACTGCATATGGTCACGGCTGATTTTGGTAAATACACAGGCGATAGGGTGGTCCACAACATTCGTGGCATCCGTTTCACCGCCCATACCGGTTTCCAATAAAAAAATATCCGGCTGCATCTTTGCAAAATACACAAATGCTAATGCTGTTTCTATTTCAAATGCCGTAGGACAGATGCCCCGGGACATCACAATGTCACAGGCTTTTTTTACCTGTGACATAGCTTGTGCATATTCTTCTTCTGTTATATTTCTCCCATCATACTGCCAGCATTCCAGCGGATGAAAGACAGCAGGAGAACAGTATCTTCCTGCTTTAAATCCGGCTTCTTTGCAAATGGATGAAAAATAAGCACCAAATGACCCTTTTCCATTGGTTCCTGCAATATGAATCGTGCGGATATGATTCTGCGGATTTTGCAGTTCATCCATCAGCGCCTTCATATTGGCAAGACCAAGCACACTGCCTCTGCTTTTGCTTTGTTCCACAAATTTTCGTGCTTCCTCGTAAGTCAACATAGTTCCTCCCGCAAGTTTCATGCCCAGCATGAAACACAGACATATTTAGCGTTTCACACCTTTTGTATCCCGGTTGCCGATATGAAGACGGTTGAGTGCAAGCTCTTTTCCTTTTACTTCAAGGATTTCATTCTCGCCATCTCCAAGGATATAGATGTTTTTAAGTTCATCTCCCTTGTCTAACTTCATGCCGCGAACCCCCACCGCAGTCTTTTTCTTTTCCGGGATAGCTGCACAATCAATGCGCAAAAATACTTCTTTTTCCGAACGCATTACCATAGTTTCTCCGCCCTGCAATGCGTGTACTGCCAGTACTTCATCGCCATCTGCCAGTTTGGTTGCCGCAGTAGTCTTCTTGGCAACGACAAACTCGCTGCCTCCTACGAGCTTAACCATGCCCTGCTTCGTCCCGAATACCATCCTGCCTGAGGCAACCGACTGCAGGCTCGCAAGGTAGATATAGTTTTCTGTTTTACTATCGTAATTGCTTATATTGTCAATTGGAGTACCTTTGTCCTTCAGACGCCCTGCCGGCAAATCCTGCACCTTCATCAGGTGCATCTGCCCTGTATTTGTGAAAATACAGATCTTATCCGTATTCTTACAGGTAAATACATATCTGTTTTCGGCATCTGCCGTTTCTTTGTTTCTCTCGTAGACAGACACATCAATGGTCTTTGCATATCCGAAGCGGTCCATTAAGAATACGACATCTTTTTCTTCCATTGGCTTTTCTTCCACAACCGCTTCCGCCAAGTTGTCAATAACTGTCTTACGCGGCTTTGCATATTCTTTCTTAAAAGCGCTCAATTCTTTCATAATCAGCTTTGCCATTGAAGAACGATGTGAAAGTAAATCCTCGTAAAAAGCGATTTTTTCCAATGTTTCATTGTGTTCCTTCATCAGGGCGTCAATTTCTAAGCCAATCAATTTATATAAACGCATTTCTAAGATAGCATTTGCCTGACGTTCGGTAAAACGAAGCTGTTTTGCCATTTTCTCTGATTCTTTGGATTTTAATTTGATGTTGGATATATCACCTGTGGTCAGACATTTTTCCGCGTCTTTTCGATTGGCACATCCGCGAAGGATTTCAATAATCAAATCGATAACATTGCACGCTTCGATTAAGCCTTCCTGAATTTCTTTTTTATCTAATTCTTTTGCAAGAAGCGTTTTGTACTTTCTGGTAGCAATTTCATACTGGAAGTTTATGTGATGACGGATAATGGAGATAAGTCCCATCGTTTCCGGTCTTCCGTCCGCTACTGCCAGCATATTTACACCAAAGGTATCTTCTAATTTTGTCTTTTTATAAAGGAGGTTTTTAAGCGCTTCTACATTTGCGCCTTTTTTTAATTCCAGTACGATACGGATTCCTTCCTTGGAAGACTGATTTGTAATATCGACAATATCACTTGTCTTCTTTGTTTCCACTAACGCGGCCACGTCTAAGAGAAATTTGCCGATATTGGCGCCAATCATCGTATATGGAATCTCGGTGATAACTAAATTCTCCTTGCCGCCTTTTGCTTTTCCTATTTCTATTTTGCCCCGGATTTTGATTTTGCCCATACCGGTCTCGTATATGGATAACAATTCATCTTTGTTGGCAACAATACCGCCGGTTGGAAAATCAGGTCCCGTAATGTACTGCATCAGTTCTTCCGTAGTAATATCCGGATTCTTCATATAAGCAATGACGCCATCTATCACTTCTCCAAAGTTATGCGGCGGAATACTGGTTGCCATACCTACCGCAATTCCTTCTGCACCATTGATAAGCAGGTTTGGCACTTTTACCGGAAGCACAAGCGGTTCTTTTTCCGTTTCATCAAAGTTTGGTCCGAAATCCACAACGTCTTTATCCAAATCCGCAAGGTATGCTTCCTGCGTTACCTTCTGAAGACGCGCTTCCGTATAACGCATGGCAGCGGCGCCGTCACCCTCAATGGAGCCAAAGTTTCCATGTCCGTCAATGAGCGGAAGTCCTTTTTTAAAATCCTGTGCCATCACTACGAGTGCTTCATAAATGGAGGAATCTCCATGTGGGTGATATTTACCCATAGTATCGCCGACAATACGCGCACTTTTCCTATGCGGTCTGTCGTATTTTACACCCAGTTCTGACATATCGTACAATACACGTCTTTGTACCGGCTTTAAACCGTCACGCACATCCGGAAGTGCGCGGGCAATGATTACGCTCATCGCATAATCAATATATGATTTCTGCATCAGCTCCGAGTACTCGGTGCGGATGATGTTATTATCTTGCATCATATTTTGCATGTTCTTATCCTCTTCTTATTTCTGCTGCGTCTTAAATATCCAAATCTGCATCATGCGCATGCTCATGGATAAATGCTCTCCGCGGTGAAACATCCGTACCCATAAGCATTGCCGTAACATCAGATGCCATACGGCCATCTTCAATTTCCACACGCTTTAACATTCTTGTTTCCGGATTAAGGGTAGTTTCCCATAACTGCTCCGCATCCATTTCACCAAGACCTTTATATCTCTGCAATGTAAAGTTTCCTGTATGCGTACGTCTGTATTTCTCTAATGCCGCGTCGTCATAGAGATATTCCTCCTCCCCTTTGGACGGAATCACCTTATAAAGCGGCGGCATTGCCACATAGACATGACCTTCAAAAATAAGCTCCGGCATAAAACGATAGAACAATGTCAAAAGCAAGGTTGAGATATGAGCACCGTCAACATCCGCATCTGCCATAATAATAATTTTATCATAACGAAGCTTGGTAATATCAAAGTCATTGCCGTATCCTTCGGAAAATCCACAGCCAAAGGCATTTATCATGGTTTTGATTTCTGCATTGGCTAAAACCTTATCAATACTGGCTTTTTCCACGTTAAGGATCTTACCGCGGATAGGCATAATTGCCTGATACATACGGTTCCGCGCCATTTTTGCAGAACCGCCTGCGGAATCTCCCTCTACGATAAAGATTTCACATTTCGAAGCATCACGGCTTTCACAGTTTGCAAGCTTTCCGTTTGAGTCAAAAGAAAATTTCTGCTTGGTTAAGAGGTTTGTCTTTGCTTTCTCTTCTGTTTTGCGAATCTTTGCTGCTTTTTCCGCACAGGAAATCACAGCTTTTAAAGTCTCTAAGTTCTTATCAAAATACAACTGCATTTCATCCGCAGTAACCTTAGATGTTACGCGGGAGGCATCCGGATTATCCAGCTTTGTCTTAGTCTGTCCTTCAAAACGTGGGTCAGGATGCTTAATGGATACCACGGCTGTCATACCATTGCGCACATCTGCGCCGGTAAAATTAACATCCTTTTCTTTTAAAATTCCAAGTTCTCTTGCATACGCATTGATAATGGTTGTCATGGCTGTCTTATATCCGGTAATGTGCGTACCGCCTTCTGCATTGTAGATATTGTTACAGAAACCAAGGATGTTTTCGTGAAATTCATTGGTATACTGGATTGCCGCTTCTACCGTAATCCCTTCACTTTCTCCTTTGAAATAGATGACCTCATGCAGAGTTTCCAGATTCTTGTTTAAATCCTTAACAAACCCTATTATTCCATCCGGTTCATGATACTCAATGTGTTCGATTTCATCCTTGCGACGGTCCTCATAAATAATCGTAAGCTTCGGATTTAAGTATGCCGTTTCATGCATACGGCTCTTTACATCCTCTTCTTTAAAATAAGTCTTTTCAAAGATTTCCGGGTCTGGGAGAAAGTTAATCTTCGTACCGGTTTTCTTTGTTTTTGCAATCTTAGGGAGAAGTCCGTTTTCGAGTTTTACGGTTGGATTGCCTCTCTCATAGCGGTCATGATGCACAAATCCCTCCCGGCTGATTTCTACGTCCATATAAGCAGACAACGCATTAACTACGGAAGAGCCTACCCCGTGAAGGCCGCCGCTGGTCTTATATACGGAGTCGTCAAACTTACCGCCTGCATGTAATGTAGAAAATACAATACGCGCTGCCGATACCCCTTTTGCGTGCATCCCTACCGGAATGCCGCGCCCATTATCCTCAACGGTACAAGAACCGTCTTTTTCCAAAGTTACCCAGATTGTATCACACTCTCCTGCGAGATGCTCGTCTACGGAGTTATCTACAATTTCATAAATCAGATGGTTTAAGCCCTTGCGGGAAACACTGCCGATATACATACCAGGGCGTTTACGAACCGCCTCAAGGCCCTCCAATATGGAAATACTGCTCTCATCGTATGTTACCTTCTTTGCCATTATAATTGTTCCTCTTTCTCAAAAGTTATTTTGTCTTATTAATTACGCGTATCCTTCATATGTGCCAAAACCATTATGGCGATACGGAAAGTCATAGCATCATCAAAGCTTCTGATATCAAGCCCGATTGCTTTTTCAATGCGCTCTAATCTATATACCAATGTATTTCTATGTACATATAATTGTCTTGCTGTCTCAGAAATATTTAAATTATTCTCGAAAAATTTCTGAATCGTGGACATGGCTTCCTCGTCTTCTAAAATATCCGGAGTTGTATCGCCGAATACTTCTTTGATAAACATATCGCACAAGCTCATCGGAAGCTGATAGATTAAACGTCCAATACCAAGCTTTCCATAAGAAATGGTATCCATGCCTGCATAAAACACCTTGCCTACTTCAAGCGCCATCTTTGCCTCCTGATAAGACTGCGCAATATCCGGAATCTGTACTACCACATTTCCATAGCCCACACGAACCTTAACCATAGCCTCCATGTGGAGATTGTCCACAAGACTGCTTGCAATTCCTTCCAATTCTGCTTCCATGCCGTCCTTTTCAATATAAGACACATCTTTTACTAAAACCACACTATGCTCGTCCACACTTGTCACAAAATCCCCAGATTTTAAATCGGACAGATTTTTCACACATTCCATTACCGTATCGGTATTCTTATTTCCGGTGTCAATCACAAAGGTCACACGCGGCTTTGCCTCAATATGAAGTCTTTTTGCCCTGCCATATAAATCCACCGTAAGCAAATTGCCTAATAATACGTTTTGAATGAAATTGTTGCGGTCATAACCCTCCGCTTTGCTTAAGATGAGCGTGCGAATCTGGCAAACAGCCATCTGCCCGATTACAAAAGAGTTCTCCGCAAAGCCGTCCGTCACCAGAACATACTCTGTACTATGTTCAATATCAATCTTATAAAACTGGTAAGACATATAGATTTGCTGTTTGGCTTCCGAAACAGCAAAATCACTGACTACTTTCTCAAGTCTTGCGTCTACTTTCATCGTCGTTGCAACAAGCTTACCGTTTATCTGAAAAAGAGCCAGCTCCAGTTTTGTAATTTCCTTTATTTCATTCAGTGTGTTTAGTATTTTTTGTGCAGAAATCATGTTTCCCCCTCGTAAAAAGACAGGGTGTAAATTTTACACCCTGTCAGAAATTTACAACTATTTAATTTTACCGAATTAGTTTGTAATTGTCAATTCAGTCTCTTTGTCGAATACGTGGATTTTATTAACATCAAAAGCAAGTTTGATGTGATCGCCGTAACGGGCAGGTGTGTCAGCAGATACTCTTGCTGTCATGTTAGCGCCTGCTAATGTGTAGTATAATAATACTTCAGCACCCAATAATTCATATCCTGTTACATCAGATTCTACATTTGCACCTTTCGCAAGAGCATCTGCGGAATCACTGATATCTTCCGGTCTGATACCTAACACAACTTTCTTGCCATTGTAGTTTCCTTCGATTAATTTCTTAGCTTTTGCTTCTGGTAATTCTACAGAAAATTCGCCGAATTTCAAGGAAACCTTAGAGCCTTCGATCACACATTCTGCATCGATGAAGTTCATCTGTGGTGAACCGATGAAGCCTGCAACGAATAAGTTGTTTGGCTGGTTGTATAGCTTCTGTGGTGAATCCACCTGCATGATAACACCGTCTTTTAATACAACGATTCTTGTACCAAGCGTCATAGCTTCTGTCTGGTCATGTGTTACATAGATGATTGTAGCACCTAATCTGTTATGTAAAGAAGCAATCTCCGCTCTCATCTGTACACGAAGTTTTGCATCAAGGTTTGATAAAGGTTCGTCCATAAGGAATACTTTTGGATTACGAACGATAGCACGACCCATAGCAACACGCTGTCTCTGACCACCGGACAAAGCCTTTGGTTTACGGTCTAATAATTTCTCAAGATCAAGGATTCTTGCTGCTTCTTCTACTTTTGCTTTAATCTGATCCTTTGGTACTTTTCTTAATTTAAGACCGAAAGCCATATTATCAAATACTGTCATATGCGGATATAATGCGTAATTCTGAAATACCATTGCGATATCTCTGTCTTTCGGTTCTACGTCATTCATGATTTTTCCATCGATTCTTAATTCACCGGATGTAATTTCTTCCAAACCAGCAATCATACGAAGTGTTGTAGATTTACCACATCCTGAAGGTCCTACGAAGATGATAAATTCTTTGTCTTCTACTTCAAGATTGAAATCTTTAACTGCTTCAAAACCGTTTTCGTAAACTTTGCAAATGTTCTTTAATGATAAACTTGCCATTTCTTAATTCCTCCTGTATACAAAAAGAGTTTCCTGTGAACTCTTACTATAGCTATCCTATCCTAAAACTGGCAAAAAAGCCATTGGCAAAATGACAAGGATTTCACAAATCTATTGTCATATTGACGAAATGGCTTCTGTTCTAATTTTTCCCAGTCGTTCCAAACCCGCCCCTGCTGTCATTTCCAAGGTGCTTTACCTCTTCAAACACAATCTTAGGCTGGTTTTCCACGATGCGAAACTGCGCGATTCTGTCATTGACATGGATAACGGTATCACGGGTTGCATACACCGGCATCCGCCACATATCCTCATCCCCACAGTATGTATTATCCACAATCCCGATACTGTTGGTCTGGATAATCCCCCATGTCTTAAAAGTGGAACTTCTTGGCGCGAGGTGTCCTTCATATCCCTTTGGAAGCTCCATAGCTACGCCAAGCGGAATCAATTTAAAATCGCCCGCCTTTAACTCTACTTCCTCTGAAGCGCGAAGGTCAATCCAGTCCGATTTTCCATCGATATAATCCAATTTTTCGATTTTATCCGTAAAATATTTAATGCGAATTGTTTCCATCTTTTCTCCACTATTCCAAGTTTTCTGCAAATGTATAATTTTGTATCAGCTTTTAATTTTGCACGTTCCAGTCTAAAGCCGCATGTTCGATACGCTTATCACGAAGCATAAGGTCTGTCACAGCATCCTTTGCGGATTTTCCATCAAACAATACCATGTTTACCTGCTCAATAATCGGCATGGTTACATTATATTTTTTTGCAAGGGCTAATGCTGCTTTTGCAGAATATACGC
Organism: uncultured Agathobacter sp.; assembly: GCA_944381555.1. GTDB lineage: Bacteria > Bacillota > Clostridia > Lachnospirales > Lachnospiraceae > Roseburia. Next base: position 196,572 of record CALWLL010000056.1, read on the forward strand.
CTTCTACCACCATCTTAACCTCTTTTGTTGCTTCTTCCATGCTCATGCCCTGTCCCATCAGCATTCCGGCTTTACGGTTACGGCTGTGTTTGCTCTGACAGGTTACAATCAAATCGCCCATACCGGTAAGGCCAGTCAAGGTTTCTGCTTTGGCGCCCATAGCCACTGCAAGGCGTGTAATCTCTGAAATTCCTCTTGTAATCAGCGCGGCCTTTGTGTTATCTCCATATCCCAGACCGTCTGCCATACCTGCGGCAAGTGCAATCACATTCTTAAGCGAGCCTCCTAATTCTATCCCCAGTACGTCCGGGCTGGTGTAAACCCGAAAAGATTCGTTCATAAAAGCATCCTGAACAAACTCTGCTGTTCTTTGGGTTTTTGCACCGGCTACTACCGTAGTCGGAAGCCCGGTTCCAACCTCTTCCGCATGAGAAGGACCTGATAAAACGCATACGTCAGCAGCAGGAATTTCAGCCTCTACAACTTCTGTGATCGTCATAAGCGTCTCTTCCTCAATTCCTTTTGCCACACAGACTATCTTCTGGTCTTTTGCAACATACGGCGCCATGCTCTTTGCAGTGCTTCTTGTAAAAACAGAAGGTACTGCCAGTACAAGCATATCTTTTCCAATAATTGTTTCTTCCAGATTACAGGTAAAGTCCACATTTTCCGAAAGTTTCACACCCGGAAGCTTATCCAGACATTCTCTGTGTTCTTTTAACATCGCAATCTCATCTTCGATAATGGACCATATTGTTATCTTATGCCCATTATTTGAAAGGTTCTTTGCAAGAGCAATTCCCCAGCTTCCTGCCCCGATAATTCCAACCGTTCTCATAGCTGTTTTTCCTTCTTTCCAATTTTATTTTCTGTTCCGTTTATTAAGCGGACAATGTTATCCTTGTGCCGGATAATCGCCATCGCACCAAAAATGAATGCCAGAATATTAAACTCCGTAACTGCCGTCTCCTCCAGCCCCAGAATTCCGTAGTAATTAAATATAAATACCTGAATAATAAACAAGAATGCCATAAGGATAGAGCCCAGTGACACATACCGGCTTAACGCAATACACAATAAAAATACGGTAAGACACACCGGTACGGCAGCAGGGCAAACTGTAAATGCCACTCCTGCCGTACAGGCTATTCCTTTTCCGCCCCTGAACTTTAAGTAAAACGGAAAATTATGCCCCAAAACGGCACCTAACCCCGCATACATCTCTAATACCTTAATGTCTCCCTCAAAACTTCCTCCGAAAAGAAACTTTACCAAAAGAATTGCAAATACAGATTTTAAGCAGTCTCCGGCGAATGTGACAACTCCGCCTTTCCAGCCAAACTTACGAAGCGTATTCGTTGCTCCGGTATTGCCGCTTCCATGCTGGCGAATATCCACGCCATGCAGCTTTCCATATATAAAACCTGTCTGAAAAATTCCAAATACATATCCAATTGCCAATGCTGCCAAACGCATTCCCATAATTACTTATCTTCCTTTCGCTCACGGGTAATAAATTTAAGGGCAGTTCCCCTGAATCCGAACGTATCACGGATGCGGTTTTCCAGATATCTTGTATAAGAAAAATGCATCAGATTTTTGTCATTCACAAATACTACAAATGTAGGCGGTTTTACAGATACCTGTGTTACGTAGTATATCTTCAGGCGTTTGCCCTTATCTGTAGGCGGCTGCTGCATTGCAACTGCCTCTGTTACGATTTCATTTAAAACACCTGTCGCAACACGCATGCTGTTATTTTCAATGACGATATCAATCATTTCAAAGATTTTGTGAAGTCTTTGTCCTGATTTTGCTGAGATGAACAGAATTTCTGCATACGGCATAAAGCTTAAAACATCACGGATATTCTGCGTATGCTCTTTTACCGTATCGTTGTTTTTTTCAATGGCATCCCATTTGTTTACCGCAATGATAATTCCTTTTCCTCTGTCATGGGCGATGCCTGCAATCTTAGCATCCTGTTCCGTAACGCCTTCTGTTGCGTCAATCACAAGAATAACAACGTCTGCTCTCTCTACTGCTGCCACCGCACGGATAATACTGTACCGTTCAATATCTTCGGTAATCCTGCTCTTTCTTCGAATTCCTGCCGTATCAATAAAAACATATTCCTGTTTATTATACTTAATGACGGTATCGATTGCGTCACGGGTTGTTCCGGCAATATTCGATACAATGACACGGTCCTCCTGCGCCAGCTTATTGATAAGGGAGGATTTGCCAACATTCGGTTTTCCGATAATGGCAACCTTCGGACGGTCATCCTCTGCTTCTTCCTTTGCAGATTCCGGGAAGTACTTTACCACTTCGTCTAACATATCCCCAAGTCCCAGCTTATCCGCAGCGGAAACCGGGTATGGCTCACCGATGCCTAAGTTATAAAATTCATATACGTCAGCCATGTATTTCTCAAAGCTGTCCACCTTGTTTACTACCAGTACAACCGGCTTATGAGAACGGCGGAGCATATCTGCAACCTTTGCATCTGCATCCTGAAGTCCCTGTCTTACATCTACAATAAACATAATTACATCTGCCGTATCAATCGCAATCTGCGCCTGTTCACGCATCTGTGACAGAATGACGTCTCTGCTGTCGGGTTCAATTCCGCCGGTATCAATCAATGTAAAATTATAATCTAACCATGATACGTCTGCATAGATACGGTCCCGTGTCACACCCGGAGTATCCTTTACGATAGAAATTCGTTCTCCCGCGAGGGTGTTAAACAGAGTCGATTTTCCAACATTTGGACGGCCGACAATTGCCACGATTGGTTTGCCCATGATTTACCTCTTCTTTCTATATATCTAAACAATTACTCTTCCAACTCACATCCGAGCATCGCCTCTAAAAGGGCCTGACCGCTTGATTTTACAATAAGGAGAGGAACTTGTAAAGCATTTTCCACATCCTCGGCCGTCTGGTCGTCTAAGAATACATTTTCACCCATACGAAGCATATTACATGGAATCGCAACCGCATTTCCAAGATTCCTGCCCTTAAGCTGCGCTACCATATCCTGTGCGGTAATAAGACCTGATACCGTAATTCTCTCCCCAAAGAACTCATTGCGGATTTCCACCACCTCTACCTCATATCCTTTAAATTCCTTCATAAACTTCTCTGCGAGTTCTTTGATGAACGGTCCCGCCAGTTTTCCCGTAGCAATGGTAACCTTATGTACGCCGCCACATTCATCTTCTAAGTATTCCATTGCCTCCGTTTTTGCCTTGGCATCATTCCGGTATTCATTCAGGGCGTCCTCAAACTCATTTATCAGAAGGCGAAGCATACCCACACCGTTTTCTAACTGCAGATACCCGTCATAACGTTCCTCTTCCGGAAGCGGAAGTCCTGCTAAAAGGTACCATTCGTCACTTGCCTGCACAAAATGCATATCATGTTCTTTCATACAAATCTTCTGCCATTTTTCAACTGTCGCAATCACTTCTATGGCGTCTTCTTTTGTAAAAGGCTCTAATGGATATAACCCTTCGCGGTATTTGGTAAGCCCAACCGGTACAACAGACAGGCTTTCCATATAAGGAAGGTATTTTGACAAATCACGCAAGGTTCTCTCCAGCTCCTCTTTGTCATTTTCTCCCTTGCACAGTACAATCTGTCCGTTCATCTGAATCCCCGCCTCATAAAGGCGGTCAATCTTCTTAAGCGCCTCTCCCGCAAAACGGTTATGAAGCATTTTGCAGCGAAGTTTCGGATTTGTGGTATGAACAGAAATATTGATTGGGGCGAGTTTGTACTGGATGATTCTCTCTAAGTCCTTGTCCTTCATATTGGTAAGGGTAACATAATTTCCCTGTAAAAAGGAAAGACGTGAATCGTCATCCTTAAAATACAAGGTTTCTCTCATCCCCGGAGGCATCTGGTCGATAAAGCAAAACATACACTTATTCGTGCACGACTTATACTCGTCCATTAACCCATTTTCAAACTCGATTCCCAAATCTTCATCATACTCTTTCTCAATCTCTAATTTCCATTCTTCTCCATCTGCTTTGCGAATCAGAAGTTCTATATATATATCATTTACAAAAAAATGATAATCAAATACATCTTCTATCTCTTTTCCGTTGATGGATACCAGTGTATCTCCCGGCTCTAATCCCATCTCTTCTGCGATACTGTCCGGTAATATGTTATATATAACATGCTGTCTGCTCATAATTCCTCTCTTACTGTTTCAAAATGAAATCCTGTACCTCTTCCTGCATGGAATAAGGCAATAATACTATACAATAAAACTTCCTGTCAGACAAGCTGAAAAAGTCCGGGACTTTATCGTCCCGAACCTTCCTCTGCTTATTCAGAAAGCACATCCTCTCCCCAGTAAATATCCTCTGCGGATTCCAGATTTTTTAATTCTAATTCATTGATTGCATTCAGAATGTTGACACAGTCCTTTCCAAAGTAAACATTTCTATAATTATATGCATACTCGCCGTCATCTCTCTTATCCTCAGAAATATAAGTCTCCAGATAAATACAATAAGTCAATTCCGTTTTTGTAGTGTCTTCGTATTCGCCAAAATAGTAACCGTTATATTTCATCAGATTTCCTGCTAATCCATCTGCAATGATGGCCTCATACAATTTCTCGCCCTGTGTGGCAGTAAGCTCCTCCGATATGCTTTCCACTCTTAGCGTATCTGTATTCTCTGTTTTTACACAGACATCCATATCGATTTGTCCATATCCAAATTTCTGCGGTTTTTCGTAATCGCTGCCCAACAGAAAGCTAAGGAAATTCTCCGGCTCTTTTTCTATTTCTTCAATGGTATCAATGATTTCCTTTCCTTCCCCTTCGTATGGAATTCTATAGTTTCTTTTCATGGTGCTGCCATCCTTTAAGCAGTAAGAGATATAAATCCATTGTGTATGCACATCTTCATCATAGCTGCTTAAATCTAATTCTTCATACTCTTCAAGATTCTCTAATATTTTTTCATGGATATCAATTACTTTCTCCACATCTTCATTTTCATATTCTACATAATATCCCATACTAAGGCCTACATAGTCTACATCCTCCGCCTTAGGAATACGTTTTTCTTCCACATTGGAATAAACTACCACTCCTCCAAGTGATAACAGCAATACGATGCAAAAGATTCCGCAGCCCTTCCAGTTTTGCTTCTTAAATACACGGAAGGTTTTTCTGACAAACATATCTGCCACAAAATAGAACACCGCCCCAAAAAATAGAAGCCCAATCACAAAGCCTGCGTAAGAAAATGCAAATCCGATTTGTGTAAACAGTACACTAAAAAAAATCGTAATATAAAATCCTGCAAGCGAACCAACACCCCAGCGAAAAATCGGCTTTAAAATTCCAACCGTAATCAAATCTCCGGCACTCTCTATCCTGCGTCTGCGATATACAAAATATGCTGCCACATAGAGAACAACTGCTATTATAAAATAAATAAGAATACAGGCAATCCCATCTACAGATAACCCTGTAATCCTGCCTGATGCGTCTGTCTGATAGCTGATTGTAACCTTACTCAGATAGCACACAATCGGTGCGAACCATATCAGTATCTCTTCTGCCAAAAGCCCCACAGCACACACGCCATACCCGAATAGCTCTACAATCATCTGAACCAGAGCATTAACGGCATATGCAAGAGCATTGAGAATAATCACATAAACCGGTAATGCCACAAGCTGCCCTGTAAAAAAAGCACAAAACGTTACAAATGCAAATGAGATAAATGCAGTGACCATTGCGATTAACAGCCACATACCAACATATTCTACCTGCGGAATTCCCGCGTCTAAGCATACAAGAATCGTCAGCACAAAAGTAAAAATCTGCGGTACAATAAGAAACACCAATCCTGATATCACATTCGTTCCAAATAATTCCCTTCTGTCTACCGGAAGGGAATGAATCATGTTAGCGCTCTGGCTTCTGTACAGATAACTAAACAATGCCATACCTGCAATGACCACAGCACATGCAATAACACAAATATAATAAGAAGGCTGAATGGCTTCAGACAATTCCATAAGCATTTGCGTTTCGGTTAAAGGCTTTATCCTGTATCTATCCTGCATACTAAACCACAGGTTGACCGGAAGTCCCCCTAAAAGAAATAAGGTGTAGACAACCCAGATAGGCCAGTAAAGGGTTACATTTTTCAAAAATATGGTTTTATTAAAAAAGGATATCTTTGACTTCATAATCTACACCTCCCATCTCATAAATAAAAATCTCTTCCAATGTAAGCGGAAGAATATCTACAATTGCAAACTGATGCTCGTCATTGGCAATTGCTTCTGCTGCCTCTTTGGGATTTCCTCTTACGATTAACGTATACACACGTCCCGTATTCGCCATGTGCAGCACCTTAAACTCCGGTGGGAGCTTCGGCATACCGTTTTGGCACGCAACCTGAATCTTTGCAATATTTCCCTGCAATTCCGTCAGAGAACGCTCAATGATAACCTTCCCTTTATTCATAATGCCTACATGATCACATACATCCTCTAACTCTCTTAAATTGTGGGAAGATACCAGAACTGTCACCTGACTCTCCGTAACCTCCGCCATAAGAATACTCCAAATCTGCCTTCTCATAACCGGATCAAGCCCGTCAACCGGCTCATCCAAAATCAAAACCTCCGGCTTACAACAGATTGCCAGCCAGAATGCCACCTGCTTCTGCATACCCTTCGAAAGCCTTCGGATATTCCGCTTTAAATCAATACTCGAAAAATATTCCTTCAGCCGATAGAACATCTCCTCGTCAAAAGACGGATATAAACCCTTATAGTAACGCATCATCTCCATTGTATCTGCCTGCAGAAAATAAAATAAATCATCCGGGATGTAGGCAATTTTAGCTTTTATGCTACGGTTTTCATATACAGGCTCACCTTTTATAAACACTTCTCCCGCGTCCTGTCTGTATACGCCTGTCAGATGGCGGATGATGGTTGATTTTCCTGCTCCGTTCGGTCCTACAAGGCCATATACCTCTCCTTTTCCTACATGCATATTCACGCCATCTAACGCGCGAAAACCTTCAAATTCTTTTATCACATTATTTACCTGAATCATTTAAGTTTCCTCCTTCTGCCAGCCCTTGTACCCTGTCACTCAATTCCTCCGGTGTTACAGAAAAGCCAAATAACTGCTTTGCAATTTTATCAAACTGCTCATACAATTCGTTTGTCCTTCTCTCCATTAAATGTAAATCTTTTTTCACATAAGTCCCTATTCCGGCCTGTGTATATAGAATACCTTCCTTTTCCAATTCTTTATAAGCTCTTGAAATGGTATTGGGATTGATTGCGAGCTTAGAAGCCATTTCCCGTACAGACGGCAGTTTTTCACCCGCAGAAAGGACTTCGTTATAAACCATCTGCTTAATACCCTCTTTGACCTGTTCATATATGGGCTTTGCATCTCTGTAATTAAGCTGAATCACGTTCTTCCCTCCTAAATAGTTGTGACACCGTTCTCTTTTTTGGTGTACTACTCCGATTGATACAGTCAGTGTACCACACCTTTTGCTTTCTGTAATTAAATCCTGCGGAATATTTTCTTATGACTTTCTTAATACTTGCGTATTCGCTTACTTTCTTTCTGCGAGTGGACTTAAGAAAATGTTGCAAAGTATGATGAGGTAGCAGGTAGACAACATGGAGGGTACCTATATTCACTGAAATAAAATCAATAAAAAAATCTCCCGGTATGCTGAAGTGTATCGGGAGATTTTCTATCCTTATTTGCAATAGGCAATCAACAGTTTTAAGGTATTCTCTACGCCGTCCTTGTGGCTTCTTTCATATCCATGAGAAGCATATACGCCTGCACCGATCAAGCCATGACGAATGTCATAGCCCGCACATAAGGTCACGTCTACATCCGAACCATAATACGGGTAAATATCAACGGCAAATCCCAGTTTTTCGTCCTTTGCAGCTTTGATAAGTCCGGTTACCACATCATAATTATATGGTCCGCGAGAATCCTTTGCACAAATCGATACCATATGTTCATCACAGGTTAGTCCATCGCCAACACAGCCCATGTCTACAGAAATCATTTCCGTAACCCCTTCCGGAATGGAAGCCGCACCGCCGTGTCCAACCTCTTCATATACCGTGATGTAATGGTATTGACGGTTTTCCAATTCAATTCTATTCTCTTTTAAATATTTGGCATATCCAAGTAATATTCCAACGCTTAACTTGTCATCTAGAAAGCGGCTCTTGATATATCCTTTTTCCGTGACTGTAGTCCTTGGATCAAAACATACAATATCGCCCACCATAATACCAAGTTTTTCGGTGTCTTCTTTGGAATGAACCACTTCATCCAATACAACCTCCATACCTGAATATTTTCGTTTTTCATCATTATATTCGCCATTTACATGAACCGATGCATTGTTAAGCTGGAAGGTGCCTTCGTATACGCCGTCGAAACGGGTAATTATACGGCAGTTTTCTGCTTCTGCATTATTTGGATTCATTCCGCCAAGCGGAGATACCTTAAGATTGCCGTTTCCCTTGATTTCGGAAACCATTGCACCAAGGGTATCCACATGTGCGGCAAGGACAATGCCATTCTCTTTGTTCTTTCCGCCCAAGTCTGCAATTACACCGCCTTTTACCGTCATTCGCGGCTCATATCCCAGCTTTCTGTACTCATTCATTACAAATTCCGCTGCGGTTTTGGTATAACCCGTTGGGCTGTCGATTGCAAGAAGCCTGCATGTTACGTCTGTAATATAGTCAACATATTTCTTTACTTTCATATAGTTATCCTCATTTCTCTATTTTAGATACATAAATGCTCCAAGATTTCCGCGTTTTCCCATACTTGCTCTATGCGAAAACAACAGCTTTTCGTTGCAGCATGTACAGATGTTGGTCACTGCCAGATGATTCGGCTGTATTCCTGCCGCAAGCAGGATTATCTCATTGGTTTTCCAAAGGTCTAGCTGATATTTTCCGTTGCCTTTATCCAGAAAAATCTCTTTCCCTTCCTTTGGAAATGCCTGATAAAAATGCTCTGCCACATCTTCGCTTATCTCATAGCACGCCTTACAGATAGAAGGACCGATTGCCGCATATACGTCTGCGGGATTCGTCCCATACGCTTCCTTCATGGCTTCCAGTGTCTTTTGCCCCATCCGGTTGACCGTACCTCTCCAGCCCGAATGGCTAAGCCCGATTGCCTTATGCACCGGGTCTACAAAATACAACGGTACACAATCCGCATAAAAAGTAGACAGGACAACTCCCTGCTCATTTGTAATCAGCCCGTCTACATCTTTGTATTCTTTTGGTCTTGTTATGCCTTTCCCGCAGTCTGCGCGTCCCACTTTCCGAACATTGGTCGTATGCGTCTGGTCGGCCGCCACAAAATCATCTACCTGTGCATGCATAGCCTTTGCTACTCTGCGATAATTCTCCATTACCGCCTCAGGGTCATCTCCCCTTGTTATGCCAAAATTCATGGTCCCATAAATCCCCTTGCTTACTCCGCCCAAACGGGTGCTAAAGCAATGCTCCACAATCCCCAACTGTTCAAGCATCGGGAAATGGAGCAAGGGAACTATTGTCTTTGCATTCTCTTCCAAATTATCTTCTAAAATATGATTTGTAAAAACTAATATGTTTTGATTTGTTTTTTTGATAAATTCCATTCTCTATTCCTACTAAAATTATTGCAAATTAAAATGCATTTTCAATGTGTGTAAGATGTTCGCCCTCAAATGCAATCACATCAAACCTGCACGGCGTCCATTCCGTCATGCCGTGTTTCATCAGATAGGCAAGCGCACTCTTTCGGATTTTCTTTTGTTTTCGAAAATCTACTGCTTCAAGAGGATTTCCATATGCGCTTGTAGTACGGTATTTTACCTCGATAAAGCACAGATACATTCCATCTTTCGCCACAATATCAATCTCCCCGCTTCGCGTATGATAATTGCATTCCAGAACGGCATATTCTTTTTGCCGCAGATATTCTACTGCTTTTTGCTCATAGTAAGAGCCTACCCTGCGCTTGTTTTTCATAAAGCCCCTTCTCTCCCCAAGCGGCTTTTATTTTTTCTTTGCGCCGTCTAATTTTGCTTTCAGACGGTCCATATCATCTACAAAGACAAGGATTTCTGCCACCACATCATACAGCTCCGGTGGTATGGAATCGCCAATCTTAAGTCTTGAGAGCGTATCCGCAAGCTTATTGTCTTTATATAGCGGCACATCATTTTCTTTTGCTTTTTCAATTATCTTCTCTGCCAGTTCGCCCTTACCGGTAGCCAGAATCTTCGGGGCGCCATCCCCCGGCTCATATGCCACCGCAACCGCAGTTTTTGTATCCTGTTCACTCATTGCTTTTCTTACCCACAGACTTTCTTTTAACCTTCCTTTTCGACATTTCTAAAATCTGTATACAGCTCCAAATTCCGCCCGCTAAGCGCGCACATCAAACGAGTATCTATGCAGCAGCCCTGTAGACGGTGCATCTTTTTTCAGAAAATCTTCTGCAAAGTTTACATGACGTCCCCCGTTTTCTACTTCTATCTTACAGTTATAGCCTTTGGCGCGAAGCCGCTCCTCCAATTGCGGCATATATGCTTTTACAAGGTCATACGCCGCATCGCTGTCCATATAGAATCTGGTAGCAACTTCCTTCTTATGCATGCGCACCGATACATCCGTTGCGCCTAAATGCTCCAAATCCAAATGCAAAAATGCCGTCAAATCACGTTCCGGATCTTCCAGATTTCGCTTATTTGTGTATACATACAGTTGTCCGCTTGCATTCTGATTACTCATTTTAAGAGGTATCTGTGTATAAATATATGCTTCATTTAACTGATTCATAAATTCCACATTTGCATGAATGTCACTTACCGTCTGTGCCAGCGGCGTACTTTTAAGTCCGGCATTCTGTAAGAGCGTTTCGAGTCTTTGCATTTTATCATCCAAACGGTTATACAGCTTCTTTAATTTTTCACCATCTGCCACATCCTTTGGCGCAAGATACGTCTGGCCTTCTGTCATCTGCTTCAGAAGGCTTTTCATATCTTCAGATGAAAACAACTGTAATAAAGCCTCCTTTGTTACATTCTCTCCGCCTGCAATATGTGAGGCTAATTTTTGCAGCATGTTCATTGGAGAATCGTCAGGGGTAATCTGGGTATCCCCAAAGAGATTCTTAATAAGAGTTATTACTTTTTTAAGGCCAGTATTCTGCATTACTAATTCCTGCGATGACTGGCTGTTATATATATCCTGCATATTCTGTTCGTTTGGAACAGCCTGCTTCTGCTGTGCGCCTTCTTTTATTTCCAGGTTCTTATCCCGCAGAACATTTACTGCCGCCTCTTCCTCTAACGCCTGTTGTCCGTTTGTCCCCTGTATCGTATCGTCTGTGGTTTTGACGGATGTATTTCCATTTGCAGCCGCATCCTGTATTCCCGCTTCTGCCTGATTTCCATTAACATTTGTGCCGTTTTGGAGTTCTCCCTCTGCCCCCTCTGCCAAAAGCATCAGAAGCTGGCTGTCAAAAGCCTTCATCTGTTCTAAAGGCATATTCTTCGAGGATAAAACCGCAGGTAATTCTGCAATAAATTTATCCAAAGCAGTGTGAACCGCACTTTTATCCTCCACATAGTTTTCAAATTGTGCAGCCATTTCGGCAGTAATCGGAATATTTAATTTTTTCATCTGTACCAACGTCTGCACATTCGTATCGGGATGATTCATAAGGATACGAGCCATCTGTGCCATACTGTTTTTATCAATGGGCATCTGCTCCTGCATCATGGTATTTGCCATATTCAGATACCTATCCCGAATCGGCAGATTCGCGGCTTTTAGTGCATTTAAAAGCGTCAGATTCGCACCTGAACCGTCTACGGTATACGGACGGATGGCAATTGTCGCACCATCATTGGATTTTACCTGAAAAAACATAGACTGCCCCTGCACAAGCTGCATATCAGCTTCTATGCGTGCCGAAAGCTCCATCCCGTTAGACAATCCCAATAAGACTTGGTTTCCTTTAATAGAATTAACGGTTCCTTCAAAAATATTGCCAACGGTCAGACTGCGTACAGAAGAAACGAGGCTCTCCACGCCCCTTGTTCCATTCATAGATTCCGCTGATGAAGTTGTGCTGATATACTGTTTTGCCAAATCGGAAATCTGCATGTCTGTCCCCCCCCGTTTCTCTGTGTTAGATAAAGTTTCCTATAAAACTCCTTCTGTGAATTGGCGTCGGACCATACTTCTTAATTGCAGCAATGTGTTCTGCCGAGCCATATCCCTTATTAGATGCAAAGCCATACTGTGGAAAAATACGGTCGTATTCTTCCATCAGACGGTCTCTTGTTACTTTTGCAATAATGCTTGCCGCTCCAATGGAAATGCTTTTAGCATCTCCTTTAATAATCGGAACCTGTTTCATCAAAAGATTTGGTATTGTAACCGCATCATTTAACAGCAGATCCGGCTGCGGATTTAACTTTCCGACTGCCTGACGCATCGCTTCATAGGTTGCCTGAAGAATGTTGATTTCATCAATACGCTCTGGCTCTATCATTCCAAGTTCCGCAGCCACCGCCTTCTCCATGATTTCATCATAGAGTTCTTCTCTTTTGGCAGCAGACAGCTTCTTGGAATCATTGATATACAATATATCACAATCCTTTGGCAGAATAACCGCACCGGCAACAACCGGTCCTGCCAATGGGCCTCGTCCAACCTCATCAATTCCTGCAATATAGCAAAAGCTATCGTACTCTTTTTCATATTTTTTCAGGTTTTCTGTGCGGGCAATTTCCGCCAGATATTTTTCCTGACGTTTTTGGGCCGCAGCAACAAGTTTTTGTACCCCGCTTCGTTCATCTGACCGATAGGTTTCAATAAACCTTTGCAGCTCTTTTATCGTTATCGCTTCTAATTCTGCTTTAATGGCGCCGATTTTCTTCTCTTCCATTTGTGTGTTTCCTCTATTATTTCTTCCCTCTTTATGCCTCCGGCGGCTGCTCTAAAGACAGCTTTCCAAGCTTTCCTGTCCGGAAATCATCCAGCAGAAGTACAGCCGCCTTGCTGTAATCCAATTCATTTCCTTTGCTTACGCAGTTTCTGCTCTTGGCAATGGCGCAAAGCAGCTCTATATTATCTTCTGCTTCTTCTATAGCGTAACGCTCTGCCAACACACCCGGATATGCCTGTTTTAAATACTTTATAAGCTCTATCGCCAGTTCATCAATGTTGAGAATTTCATCCTTAATAGAACCGATAAGCGCTAACCGGAGTCCCACCATCTGGTCTTCAAATTTCGGCCATAAAATACCCGGCGTATCCAGAAGTTCCACATTTTTGCTTAGACGAATCCACTGTTTTCCCTTTGTTACCCCCGGCTTATTTCCGGTTTTCGCACATGCCCTTCCAGCGTAGGAGTTGATAAAAGTCGATTTTCCAACATTTGGAATACCCACGACCATTGCCCGGACCGGACGGTTTTTAATTCCACGTTTTAAGTCCCTTTCTATTTTTTCCTTACAGGCCTCCATGATAATGTCCGTAATAGACTTCATACCATTTTTACTGCGCGCATCAAGACTTACCACAAAATATCCTTTTTCTTTAAAATAAGCACTCCACTTATCCGTTATCTTCCTGTCCGCCAAATCCGCTTTATTCATAAAAATCAACCGGTACTTATTCTTTCCAAGCTCATCAATATCTGGATTACGGCTGCTAAGCGGGATTCTTGCGTCGACAATCTCCACTACCAAATCTATTAATTTTATATCTTCCTGCATCTGACGCTTTGCTTTTGTCATATGCCCCGGATACCACTGAAAATTCATCTGCTTTACCTCTCTGTCTTAATGTACAAATCCCATATCTTTTAGGGAATTAAACCGGAACCATGCTTTCCCCACAATGTATTCCTTCTTTACGTTGCCAATGTTGGCATAACGGCTGTCTTCACTATTATTCCGGTTATCACCCAGCACAAAATATTCGTCATCGCCAAGCGTTATTTCCTCTCCTGCGATTCCGGCTTCCTCCATTGACGCCACCTCTATTTTTTCATCGTACAGTTTTCCATTAATATATACTGCCCCATCTTTAATCTGAATCTTATCTCCCGGAACGCCAATGACGCGGCGCACATAATAATGGGACTTTTCATTGCCGTTTGGAAGAAAAACCACCACATCCCCGGACTGCGGATTTGACAGTACATACACAAATTTATCCAATAGTATCTGATCTCCGTTTTGCAGGTTGTCTGCCATTGCCTGTCCCACAACGCTGGTACGCGTACCCCAGAAATAAATACATACATACGCAATAAATATAACTATAGAAATCTGAATAATCCAGCCCATAATTTCCTTAAACAGCGGCATATTAAATTTTCTTCTCTGCTTTCCGAACTGTAATCCGTTTCTTCGTCTCATATCTATCTCCAGCTATTATTTCCTATGATATAAAAATGCACCTATTATTATATAAAAATCATGCCTTTTTCGCAAGGTATCACAGACTTTTCTGTGATAGAAAAAAACGACGCAGCCATCGGCTACGTCGCTTCATTACGCAATTGTTTATTTTACTAATTCTTTAACCTTAGCAGCTTTACCAACGCGGTCTCTTAAGTAGTAAAGTTTTGCACGTCTTACTTTACCTTTGCGTACAACTTCTACTTTTTCTACGTTTGGTGAGTGAAGCGGCCATGTTTTTTCTACACCACAACCGTTAGAAAGTTTTCTGACTGTGAAAGTAGCACGATTGCTTCCACCCTGTTTCTTAATAACTGTTCCTTCGAAAACCTGAATTCTTTCACGGTTTCCTTCTTTGATTTTACCGTAAACTTTTACAGTATCACCAACGGAAAATACAGGAACTTCTGCTTTTAACTGTTCTGCTTCAATGCTTTTAATAATTTCGCTTGCGTTCATTTTTGTGACCTCCTATATACTTTGACGTTCTTAATGCGCACTGTGCAAACAACAGAGGACCGTCACTTCTTTATTCACAACATTAGTAATCTATCACAATTATTCTAAGAATGCAACTGTTTTTTTAAGAAATTTCCTAAATAATAATACATACCAGACCGCCGTTATTGTCGTTGACAATCTTCTGCATGGTATTCTGCAACTGAGTCTGACATTCATCATCCATCTTGCTTATTTTATCACGGATACCATCTTCCATCAACTCACCAAGCGATTTTCCAAAGATATTTGCGCTCCAGAGCCCCTCCGCAGAGCCTTCTCCGTCTTTTATATATGCGATTAAATCCTCCGCCTGCTCTTTACTTCCTACAATTGGTGCTATCTCGGTTTCAATATTCGCCTTAATCATATGAATCGACGGTGAATTGGCCCGTATTTTGACGCCGTATTTTCCTGCATGGGTAATCAGTACAGGCTCTTCCATTGTAATATCTGCCAAAGCAGGAGATACTACACCATATCCTCTGGCATTTACGCTGTTAATCGCATCTTCTACCTTTTCATATTCCTGCTTCTTCTCAGACAGATTCTGAATCATATGTATCATCTGATATTCACTGGTAATCGGCATACCTGTGATGTTGCTTAAGAAGTCATAGTAATACTTATCATCTACGTCTATGCGCAGTTCTACCGTTCCGTCTGAGGTACGAATCTTTCGGACAAATGGTTTACAAATGGCTGTTTCACTTTCGTCAGCCTGTATATCTTCCCGATATAAATCCCTCATTTTTGAAATTCTTTCCAGCCACTGGGTTGCAAACCGGATAAGAGCCTGTTTAATCTCATTGTCCGGGGATAGCATTTCCGTCCACTTCGGAATATAAAATTCCACCTGGGACACCGGAAATTCCAACAAAACACTTTCTAATAGTTTTACGATATCGCTTTTTTGCATCTGCTTGCAGTTAATCGCTACGACCGGGCGATTATATTTTTCTTCCATCTCATTCTTTAACTGCTGGCTTTCCGCACTAAACGGACGCTCACTGTTAAGCAGAATGACATATGGCTTTTGGGTTTCTTCCATCTCGGCGATGGTTTGCTCTTCTGCATTTATGTAATTCTCACGGGAGATTTCGCCAAAGCTGCCATCAGTTGTTACGACAACACCAATCGTTGCATGCTCTTTTATTACCTTTAAAGTACCGATTCTGGCAGCATCCTCAAATGGTATCTCTTCTGCAAACCAAGGGGTCTTTACCATTCTCTGTTCTTCTCCCTCCATATGTCCGTTTGCGCCTTCTACCACGAAGCCTACACAGTCTACCAGACGCACCTTTACTTCCTGATTGTCATCAATCCGGATACTCACTCCATTTTGCGGAATAAACTTTGGCTCTGTGGTCATAATGGTTTTCCCCTGTGAGGACTGTGGCAATTCATCGATGGTGCGTTCTCTCATATGACCTTCTTCCATGTAAGGGATTACACACAAATCCATAAACCGCTTGATAAAGGTTGATTTTCCTGTCCGGACCGGCCCCACCACACCGATATAGATTTCTCCGTTTGTACGACTTGCTATGTCCTTATATATATCCATAAAAATCCCCTCCGCTCATATATTGCTAATATATGGGCAAAGGGGTCTGTTTATGCCTAAAAAATTTTATTTCATTATCTTAATTGCTCCCGGAATACATTCGATATGCATGACTGTATTATACGAACACATTTCCCCATCCGTATGCCATACAAACGGCGTTTTCAACACGATGTCCGCTTCTTTAAAATCAATGCCAAGATACGCATTTAAACTGGTATGCTTTCCGGCAAGCAGAGATGGAAATAATGTTAAGGCTCTCAATTTGCCCACCCCGCTAATGCAGCACAAGGACAATTTTCCATCCATAGCATCTGCAAGCGGCGCCATAGGAACTCCGCCGCCTTCGCATTTGTGATTCATAATCGCAATAAAGGTTACTTTATCCCTTATATTATGGTCCACACCATCTGCCACGATATGCGCATTCATAGGAGGCATTGCAAAAAGCGACTGGATGGTTAATATTGCATATGTCAGTTTTCCCAGACCTATTTTGTTTAAAAATCTTTTGAGCCCTGAGAATAAAGCCCTTCTGCAAACATCTGCATCTACACCAACGCCGGTACTTACCGCAAAGTATTTTCTGCTTTCACCATCATCCCAGGACAAACACCCTAAGTCCATTTTCCAATACTCTGTAGACTCCAGAATACGATTCAAATTCTCTAAGGGGTCTGCCGGCAGCTCCAGCCCCCTTGCAAGGTCATTCCCGGAGCCTGTTGGAATATAACCTAATTCAATTTTACTATAATCACGCGCACCATTGATAACTTCATTAAACGTGCCGTCACCGCCAATCACAACGATTTTTACAGGTGTTTCTTCGTTTTTTACCAATCTGCGGGAAATTTCAATTGCATGACCGGCATATTTCGTTACATGAAGCGCATACATTACTTCACGGCGTTCCAGCTCCTGTCTTATATCTTCCCATATTCTTTTTGCTTTCCCTGTACGGGAATTTAAGTTTACAATAAAATGATACATATTCTCTCTTCGCTTTTTCTTATCTATTTAATCTTCCATACATCTGCATATATTTGTGAAGTTTGGATGCAAACCTGCTGTTAATCTCATCTGCGGTTGCCCTCCACATCCAATTGCCGCCTAACGTAGATGGCGTATTCATTCGCGCTTCTGAACCAAGCCCCAGTAAATCCTGCATTGGTACAATTGCCATATCAGCTACTGATGACCATGCTGCACGCATCATACCCCAGTTATAACCTTCCTCTTTGGTAAGATTCAAATATTCTTTTGCAAACTTTACCGATTCCTTTGGTGCAGTTTTCATCCAGCCCATACTTGTATCATTGTCATGCGTACCCGTATAGACCACACAGTGTGCCGGATAATTATGCGGCAGATAATCACTTCCCTCGCGGGAATCAAATGCAAACTGGATTACTTTCATTCCGGGAAAACCGGAATCCTCTAAAAGTTTATGAACAGATGGTGTTAAAAAGCCCAAATCTTCCACAATAATCGGAAGTTTTCCTAATTTCTTTTCTAACACACGGAATAAATCCATTCCAGGTCCCTGTCTCCACTCACCGTTTGCCGCAGTCTTATCCTTTGCAGGAATCGCATAGTAGGAATCAAAACCACGAAAATGGTCGATTCTTACAATGTCATATAATTCTGACATGGCAGAGATTCTCTTCGTCCACCATGCATACCCGTCTTTTTTCATAACATCCCAGCGGAATAACGGATTTCCCCATAGTTGTCCGTCTTCGGAAAAGGCATCCGGAGGACAGCCTGCTACGTCGATTGGATTTCTGTCTTTATCTAAATAAAACTGTTTTGGGTTTGCCCATACATCAGCGCTGTCTGCGGCCACATAAATCGGAACATCCCCAATAATCTCTATTCCATTTTCATTGGCATATGCTTTTAATTCCTTCCACTGTCTGAAGAATAAATACTGAAGCACCTTATAAAACTGGATGTCCTCTGCATACGTTTCTCTTGCGGCGTCAAGCGCACCCAAAACGCGGTATTTCAAATCTTCTTCCCACTCTGACCATGCCGCGCCGCCGTTTGCATCCTTTAATGCCATGAATAACGAATACTCATCTAACCACTCCTTATTTGCATCGCAAAAACCGGCGTATTCCTGTGGGATTTTTTTTATAAAGCGATTGTATGCCTTTCTAAGCAGCGCATAACGTGAGATATACATAACTCCATAATCCACATACCGTTCGTTCTCTCCCCAATCAAAGGATTCGCATTCCTTTTTGGTTAATAATTTATCTTTACACAAAATCTCTAAGTCGATAAAATATGGATTTCCTGCGAAGCTGGAGAACGACTGATATGGAGAATCACCATAACTGGTTGGACAAATCGGGAGAATCTGCCAATACTTCTGACCGCCTTTCTTTAAAAAGTCAACAAATCTTCTCGCAGCCTTGCCCATTGTTCCGATTCCATATGGTGATGGCAGTGATGATATTGGCATTAACACGCCGCTAGTTCTCATAATTACTACTCCTCCTACATTAAACCTTAGTTTTATAATAACACTCTTTTCCTACAGCCGCAACCTTACAAATCATCCCTTTTCGATTTTTTTCGAGTTTTGCGATGGTTCTTTCTTGTCATTTTTAATAGAAGGTATTAGAATAACAAAAGAGGTGTTAATTTATGAAAAATTTATATATCCGTCATATAAAACCAGTTCTGTTGAACTGTCTGATTACTTTAAAATGGGTTGTGTTTGCAGTTCTGACCGGAAGTATTGTAGGGCTTTTCAGCAGCGCTTTTTACTTCCTGCTGACGCTTGTAAACGATATCCGTCTGGAAAACAGATGGGTCATCTATCTTCTGCCCGTTGCCGGGCTTGCCATTGTAGGTCTCTACCACCTAATGAAAAATGATAACGATGGCGGTACCAATCTGGTTATTTCAGCCATCCACTCCGGTGACAAAATCCCTCTGCGCATGGCGCCGTCCATTTTTCTGTCTACTGCCCTCACTCATCTGTGCGGCGGTTCCGCCGGACGTGAGGGCGCAGCTCTTCAAATCGGCGGAAGTATCGGCAACGCTTTGGGCGGTCTGTTTCGCTTCGATGAAAAAGATAAACACGTCCTGATTATGTGCGGTATGAGCGCCGCTTTCTCCACACTGTTTGGCACGCCAATGGCGGCCGCTGTTTTTCCAATGGAAATGGTCAGCGTCGGCGTGATGTATTACATGGCTTTGGTTCCATGCGTAGTAAGCTCCCTGACGGCTCATGCAATTGCTCTTCTTCTGGGCATTTCGGGAGAATCCTTCCAAGTTACGGAAATTCCGGGATTTGAACTCCTTCCTACCATACAAGGCGTAACGGTTGCCGTCTTATGCGCTTTTTTAAGCATTGTATTTTGTACGTTCCTTCATCATACAGAACATCTATATAAGAAATACATAAAGAATCCATACCTTCGTATTGCTGTCGGCGGATGTCTTGTTGCCGCTCTTACTGCCCTTCTTGGCACCTATGATTATAATGGCGCGGGTATGCACATCATTGAGCTTGCAGTAGAAGGAAATGTACTGCCTGAGGCATTCCTGCTTAAAATGCTTTTTACTGCGCTTACTCTTGGCGCCGGATATAAAGGCGGAGAAATCGTTCCAACCTTCTTCGTTGGCGCTACCTTTGGCTGTCTTGCCGGACAAATAATTGGGTTAAGTCCGTCACTGTGTGCGGCAATCGGTATGGTTTCCCTCTTCTGCGGCGTTACCAACTGCCCGATTAGTTCTTTGCTTATCAGCTTTGAATTATTCGGATATGACGGAATGCCATACTATCTGCTGGCGGTTGCATTCAGCTATATGTTATCCGGGTACTCCGGTCTATACCGCAGCCAGAAAATCATGTACTCAAAATATAAAACTGATTTTATCAACAAGCATACAAGTTAGCCTGCGAACAGGCTAACTTGTTATACTCTATTCCTATTCCGCTATTGCAGCCAGACAGGAAATCCCTTGTATTTCCACATGGCTGTCTTCTACTATCCGTATTGCTTTATCGGATGCTTTATCACCATCAATGCAAATCTTCCATTCTTTACACTGCGGCAATTCAATTACAACGCTTTCCGGGTTCGCATTGTATGCTGCAAACAGTAGTTCTTCTTCTGCTGCAACAGTAAACGCTACTACATTCTTTGGAAGACCATCTATAAAGCGGATTCCGTTTTGTACTTCCTCTTTCGTTTTAAACCAGAATCCTTTATGTGCTTTCCGGAAAGCAATAAGGCCTCTGTAAAACTCATACAAATCTTTATATTTACTTAATCTGTCATACTTTAAGCTATTGGTATAAAGCGTCAGATTGAAACTATTTTCTGACAACTCATCGCTGCCTTCAACCGGCTTGCTGCGTGCAAACTCTTCTCCTGATAAAAGAAACGGGATTCCCTGTGACGTAAAGACAATCGAAGCAGCTAAGCGGTTCATTGCCTTTTTTTCCTCTTCACCTGCATCAGGTCTTGAAATCGTAAGTTTATCCCATAGTGTCAAATTATCGTGGCAGGATACATAATTTACCGTATCTGCGGGATTCTTTGCCCAGGCTCCTTTGCTATATGTATACGCCTTATAGTCTACCTGCGGGTGTCTGACTGCGCCAGCAACCGCATAACGGATAGCATTCTCTGTGCCTGTTTTGCCGCTTGCAAATCCTGTTTCCTTTTCATAGAATACATGACCTCTTACCGCATCCCTGATGTCATCCGAAAAAGCTCCTATTCCGTTAAATTTGGATATATTATTTTTTAAGCAGCGTTTTCTTTCCGGCAATATGGATGGTCCGGCTGTCCAGCCTTCCCCATAGAGAATAATATCAGGATTGATTTTCCTAAGTTCTTTTACTGCTTTTTCCATCGTTTTAATATCCAGACAGCCCATCAAATCAAAACGGAATCCATCAATATGGTATTCTAACGCCCAGTATTTTAAGGAATCTACAATATATTTGGAAACCATAGGCTTTTCAGACGCCACTTCGTTTCCGCATGCGGAGGCATCAGAGTACCCGTTTCTAGTCTTTCTGTAATAGTAATCCGGTACACATTTCTGGAAACAATTCCCATCAATATCAAAGGTATGGTTATATACCACGTCCATGATAACGCCAAGTCCGGCTTGATGCAGTGCCTGTACCATCTGCTTATATTCTTTTATGCGTACTTCCCCGTGAAACGGGTCTGTGGAATAGGACCCTTCCGGAAGATTATAGTTTACAGGATCATAGCCCCAGTTGTACTGCTCTTCGTCCGGCTTACTCTCATCAATACTGCCAAAATCATAGCTTGGCATAATCTGCACATGCGTAATGCCGAGTTCTAATATATGATCAAGCCCTGTTGCCATTCCTTTGCGGTTTTTGGTTCCTCTTTCTGTCAATCCCAGGTATTTTCCCGGATATTTTGCTCCGCAGCTTGCATCCGCTGTTGTATCCGCCACCGATATCTCATATACCACGATGTCAGTTTCTTTCTCAACTACCGGTCCTTTGTCTTTATCAAAGCCTTCGGGATTGGTCTGCTCTAAATCAACAACCATACTCCTTTTTCCATTTACGCCTGCGGCCTTCGCATATGGGTCGTTGGTTTCCTGCTCTTTTCCGTCAATGCATACCAGATAGGTATAATAAACCTTATGTAAATCCCCACCCTTTTCGCAGGACCATGTTCCATCTGCATTTTTCTGCATTTCCCTAATTTCAGGAGTTTCTGTTCCATCCCCTTTTTCATAAAAACAGATGCGCACCCGTTCTGCCGTTGGAGCCCATAAACGAAATGCAGTTTCCGTCTTTGTATATACTGCACCTAAATCATTTCCGTCATAATATGTATACCTTTTTTTCATAAAAGTACTCCGCAACCGTAAAATATTTTCGTAATTTTTCGTTACTATTATATTTTAGTTTTGCGAGGCTGTAAATTGTGATTTCTACTAATTTTTTTCGTAAATTTTAGTGAATTTGCTAACAGGTTCTATCCTTTTCAAAGATTACATCATAATTGATGTTTTTATAGAAAATATCCTCCTGATTTTCCTTAGAAATCTCTTTGTTGGCAAGCATCCACATGGTCTTTGCTATGGCAGACTCTAACGTCATATCATAGGTTTCTAAGAAGCTGCACATCGTTTTCATCTCATTTCCCACTTCATATACCGTCATATCGCTGCCCTCATGTGCCACCTGCGTCGCCATGACAATAATCTTCTTTGGGTACATTCTGCATAAGTCATAAAAGGTCTTTTGAATAGACTTTGGAATGCCGCCTACTCCAAAACTCTCCACTATAATTGCATCATAGTGCGAAAAGATATACGTAAGCATCTGTGCGGAAATCCCCGGTATCAGTTTCAAAAGAAAAACATTTTCATTCATCTGATTATAAAACCGAACCTCCTTTTCATATGGAAGCATCGGAATGTAACGCATAATCTGTCCGTCCTGAATAACTGCCAGCGATGGAAAGTCAATACTGGAAAATGCATTATAGCTTTTAGAACGTACTTTTTTGGCGCGTGTTCCGGCGATTACCTTGCCGTCAAATACAATGGATACTCCCTGCGACTTATCATCTGCCGCATAAGTAAAGCTATCTAAGAGATTTGTCTTAGCATCTGTTATATCCATATTGATTGGTTTCTGTGCCCCCGTAATTACGATTGGTTTTCTGGAATTTTGAATCATATAGGAGAGCCCTGCCGCTGTATATGCCATAGTATCAGTACCATGAGCCACTACAAAGCCGTCATAATCGTTATAATGCTCTTTGATACACTCTTCTATCATAATCCAGTGGCGCGGCTCCATATTTGAACTGTCCAGATTAAGAAGCTGCACGGTATCCGCTTCACATATCTGCTTTAAAGCCGGGACATAGGATAATAGTTCATCAGGTGAAATCTGCGGTTTTAATCCATTTTCTGATTTTTTGGAAGCAATTGTCCCGCCTGTTGCTATAAATAAGATTTTTTTCATTTTCTAATTACCTTCTGCATAATTTCTTTTTCTGCTGCAACCCCGTAAATGCCACACACCATTTCCTCGGAAAAATTCTTCCTAATGTAAGTAATACTTTCATTCCAATCGTTGGAATGATTACCACCTTCTTCTGGAACATTTTCTTAAGTCCATACTTTGCACAATACTCTGCCGAAATCCCCGGCAGCGCAAATTCCACATTTGCAACCTGATTAAATTCGGTATCTACCGGACCGGGGCAGAGACATCCGACATATACATTGGATTTTGCTTCCTTTAGTTCCTGTGCCACCGCCTGTGTGATACTCGTTACATATGCCTTCGTTGCATAATAAACAGCCATATACGGACCTCCCGGAAGTAATCCCGCAGAGGAAGCCACATTTAAAATATACCCATAGTTGTTATCGCACATACGCTTTAGCATCAGCTTCATTAACGTATGGACCGCCTTGACGTTTACATCCACCATCCCGAGTTCTTTCTCCAGATTTCCATTCATAAACGGACAGCAATCTCCAAATCCGGCATTATTGATAAAAATATCGACAGAAATGTCTTCTATTTCCTGCATCAGCCTCTTACATTCTTCCAAAGCCGATACATCACATGGAATAATCCGGCATTTCGTCCCATATTGCTCCTTTAATCTGTCAGCCAGATTTTTCAGACGTTCCTTGCGCCTCGCCACAAGAACGAGCGGATATCCTTTTTGGGCAAGCCTTTCTGCAAAAATCATCCCGATTCCTGAACTTGCACCTGTAATTACAGCATAACCTGATTTTTTCATAATAATCCCCTAATTAAATTCTTCTAATAATTTATGGAAGTCTGGGCCTAAATTCCCTTCTTTCCAATGTTTCCGGCACAATGCAATATAAGAACTGTTTCCGCCAAGACACACCTGATCGCCTTCGCGGATAATTCCCATTTCATTAAATCTGGCATTGCACCTTGCGGCTTTTCCACACCAGCATACAGTTTTAATCTCTTCCAGCACATCTGCCCATGCTAAGAGCCATAAACTTCCCTCAAAAAGTTCATTTCTAAAATCCGCGCGAAGACCGTAACATATTACCGGAATGTTTAATTCGTCTACCAAATGGATAAAAAACTCAATCTGCGACTTACTGCAAAACTGTGCTTCATCCACGATAACACAATCATAATCCCGCAGTTTCTCATCTGGCATCCGAACCAGATCTTCTACCAGCATACACGGCAGTTCTAACCCAATTCTGGATCTGATAATCAGCTCTCCATCCCTTGTATCCATAGTGGGCTTTGCCATTATCGCCTTTTTGCCGCGTTCTCTGTAATTATATTCTACCATAAGCGCATTGGCCGTTTTGGAGCTGCCCATTGCACCGTAGCGAAAAAATAGTTTTGCCATTATTCTTCTATCCTTTCCATAAAGTACATGCGTGATGCAAAATCCTGTGAGAAACGGATATCCTCGGAATAGCCTGTAGCTCCAAATCCCTGCTTTAACTTTACACCGCTCTCCATAAGCAGTTTGCCGGATGCAATACTGCATTCCTTTTCCCCATGCATACGAATCAGCTTGGAAACCGCATTATGAAGCAACGAATTCTGCTTAATATGAATCGGAGACACCTGATTGATAAGCCCCCCAAATTCCTTAAGATTAAATGTCAGTTCACGGTTATAGAAAAGGTATTTTTCATCCTCCTTTAATCCCTTTGGTGTATACTGTTCAAAATGCGTATTCGCATGAAACAATACCTGAAGCATCATTCCAACTGCCCTCGACTTGTCCTCACTTACACAGGTCCACTCAAAGATGTTATCCCTTCTTCCCCTGTAAAATGTGCCAAACTGAAGAACCTCACGCCATTTCTTATACAGCTCAATCTGTTCTTTGATATCTTTTACCTCTTCCTTCTTCATCTCACAAAGATTGCATTCATAACCCAACACGCCGAACGCCGCAACCTGAAATCTGGTTGCCATTGGAGTGTTGCGCAGCGTCTGATGATTTGGACAATCCGATACATGCGCACTGACCACAGACATTGGATAACCATAGCTGTAGCCCGTCTGTCCATGCACACGGTAAATTGCATCCGTATCATCACTTGCCCAAATCTGCGGAAAATAACACAGCATACCAAGGTCAAAACGATTGCCGCCTGACGCACAGCCTTCAAATAAAATATGCGGAAAGGTTTTCGTTAAAGAATCCAGCATTTTATAAAGTCCCATCATGTAGCGGTGCGCCACTTCCTTTTGTCTGTCCGCCGGCAGAAACTTAGAGTAGTAGTCGGAAAAGATTCTGTTCATATCCCATTTTACATAAGCAATATTTGCAGACGAAAATACTTTTTCCATCTGCTTTGTCATGTATTCCACCACCTCAGGATTTGAGAAGTCTAAAATTCTCTGGTTGCGGCTTTCGGAATGTGGCTTTCCCGGAATCTCCATAACCCATTCCGGATGGGAACGGTACAGATTGCTGTTTACATTCACCATTTCCGGTTCTACCCAGATACCAAAATCAAGTCCCAGATCATTTACCTTTTTGGCAAGACCGGCAAGACCATTTGGAAGTTTCTTTGTGTTTGGATACCAGTCTCCCAGCGACTGGGTATCGTCATCCCTTGTTCCAAACCAGCCGTCGTCCATTACAAAAAGCTCAACGCCTGCTTCTTTTCCCGCTTTTGCCAATTTCAGAAGTTTACTTTCATTGATGTCAAAATAAGCAGCCTCCCAGCTATTAAGCAGGACCGGACGAATTTTTTTCTTCCACTCTCCCCGGACAATACATTCACGAACAAAGGTATGCATATTCTGGCTCATTCCGTTAAAGCCATGCTTAGAATACGTCATAACCGCTTCCGGCGCTTCAAAAACCTCTCCCTGCGCAAGATAGAACTGAAACGACCTTGGATTGATACCGCACATCACTCTTGTTTTGCCATAAGCGCTTACTTCTGCCGCCTCATAATGATTGCCGCTGTAAATTAAGTTGATTCCATAACAGATTCCTCTATCCTCTCCGGTATCTGCTTTGGACAGCATGATAAATGGATTTGCCCTGCTTGAAGAACAGCCGCAATACGTATCATTTACGAATCTGCCTGCATTTACAGACACATCATAACGCTTCATTTCTCTTCCCCACGCACCGTGAAAGGTTGATAACATCCAGTCTGCTGTTTCAAAATCCAACTGGGTGCTCATAAGTCTTTCTAAAGTGACAGGCTGATTGCTGCTGTTGATTAACTTTGCGGAGCGTGAAATAATATCATGATTCAGGAAAACATAATAATGCAGTTCCAGCGTCAGGTCATAGTTAGCATCCTTTAAAAAAACCACTAGTTCATCCACTAAGCCGTTTTCTTCATACGAACCCGGAAGTGTTTCAAACGCTGTTTTCCCATGCCTAATTACTGCATCGGAAAACACAAAATCCGAAGTATAACTTCCATCGCTATGGGTTACTTCGATAAAGGGCTCGCGAATATCGCCTTTACCATACGAAGACATTTCAAGACGAATATCCTCTAAGGAAAAATTCGTATGCTCCGGGCTGTAACAAACTGCATTTCCCGGAGGACACGCACGTTTTTCCATTAAAACAACAGCTTCCTCTTCACTTTCAAGCGTAATTTTTTCTCCATAGTACAAATGCTCCATCTGTCCAGACGGAATAATTCCAAAAGCATATGTAGTATTTGGCGTATCTAATACAAAAACGTTTCCTAATCTTCTAATCATATCTTTTTCTCCTAAATAGAATTATCCCAGAATCTCAAATGTTAATTCAACCGTATCAAACTGCGGATTGGTAAGGCGTACGGTGGCTGTGCCTGCCTGTCCGGTAGTCTTTACATACAAGCCGCCCATTCCGCCTTTTAATGAAATCAGCTTTGGTCCAATCAATGCCAGCGGCCCCGTCGTTTCGATTTTGACCGCCTCCTGAAAATACGGCGCCTGATTCCCGTTATCATCTACTGCACAAAGGCGGATTTCCGCAACATCATAAGAATTTCTTTCCTGCAAGGTTGTATGCGACGCCTGTGCCTTAAGATAGATTTTTTTCATCGGCTTTTTGACAACTGTTTTGACAACTTTACCATCTCTTACCGCTTCAAATCGGTACTCGGTCGCTGTCTCGCCCCAGTTTCCAATATATCTGGTATACAAATTTACCAATTCCTCCGGCTTCATATGATACCGGAATATTGCGCACAAGGCCTTCCAGATAATATGCAGCGGAAATGTCTGATATCCATGAATCGCAACATAATTTAAGGCCTCTGCAATCATTTTGGCTTGTTTTGGCGCAAACCCCTCTTTTGATACAAGCATATCTCCTATAAAATCATCTATTAAAATCGGACCGTGCAATATACCCCTAAACGCAGAATTTTTACTGGTATACTCCTTAATAAAACAGTCATTTTTATACATCCTGACGCTGTCTGCATTAGAAAAGATATATATGCGTCCAAGGTTTGTAGCAGGATGCTCTCCAATATCCATAGAAGAACTTACTTCAAGAACCACTTCCTCTTCCTGCTGACAGGCATATACCTTTGCAGCTAGCTTTGGATTACGGAACATATCCATAACTCCGTGATAACAGATTCTGTCACCGCTGCCAAAATCCTTATGTGTATTGTAGTCAAACATACACCAGCCAAAGCATCCCGCAATATCCGCTTCTTTTCCAACCGCATCTAAAACCCTTGCATGACGTATTGCCTGCTCAAGCCGGTGTTCTTCCCAATCAAATGCTTTTGCCGGATACATATGTCCGTTGTATTCGGTAATCAGATACCCTTTCGACATATCCGAGGTAACATTCCTCTTTGGTTCACAGCCCGGCTTTATACCATCATGCACAAATTCATTGTATGTATAGACATCCTCTAACAGATGGCTTTTTTTGAAGTTCCGCACCCCTCCGGTTGGCCGCGTATCGTCCAATTCATGTGCAATACGGTTTGTTTCTGCATAAAAGGCATCATCATCCTGCGATTCATTGATTCGTATTCCCCATATCATAATAGACGGATGATTTCTAAACTGGCGGATCATATCTTTTACATTCTGACACGCCTGCATTTTCCATTCTCCATCTCCAATATACTGCCAACCCGGAAATTCCATAAATACCAGAAGGCCAAGTTCATCACATCTGTCAATAAAATAATGGGACTGCGGGTAATGAGAGGTTCTGACCGCATTACAGCCCAATTCCTTTTTAAGAATATCTGCATCAAATTTCTGCATACGCTCCGGCATTGCATATCCGACATATGGATAGCTTTGGTGACGGTTTAAACCGCGAATTTTAAATTTTTTATAATTGAGATAGAAACCGTCTGCGCGAAATTGCATATGCCGGAATCCAAAACGTGTCGTTACCGTATCATAAATGCTTTCCCCGCCTATGAGTTCCAGCTTTAATTCGTACAGATACGGAGCCGCCGCTTCCCATCTGTGAATATTGTTTACGTCGCGTTTTACCGTAAATGAAAGATTTTCCTGTACTATCAGTTCTTTTTCAAACAGAACCGCTTCCTCATTCCAGCTATCCTGCTGGGCCAGGGGACATACATCTGTAAAACTACGGCATAAGTATCCTTTTATTTTCCAGATGACATCAGAATGCAGGCTCTTAAAAAGCATCGCGTCCGATAATGCAATCTCACAATGAAGACTTCCTTCCTTCTCTTTGCCTTCTGCAATTTCCGTTTTTACAAATACATCTTTGATATACTCCGGCTCCTTTATCTCAAGATACACATCACGGTACACTCCGCCATAGGTCATGTAATCAATTACAAAACCAAATGGCGGTATGTTTATGCTTTCCCTGCTGTCCACCTTCATTACCAGAATATTGTCCTGTCCATAGCGCAGATACTTTGCAATATCTGCGCTAAAGCCCGTATAACCGCAGGAATGCCTGCAAACAGCCTGTCCATTTACATACACTACGGTTTCATGCGCTGCACCTTCGCAGGTAAAAAGCACGCTTTTTCCTTCCCATTCAGACGGTGCGTATAAGATGCGGCGGTATCCGCTTAACATCTGATATGCATTCTCATCAAAATAATGGAACGGCAGCTCCTTGCAGGTATGCGGCAGACGCACATCTGTAAGCGCATCTGTTTCTGCCTGCGGCCGGCATAGTTCTTCCGTAAACTTCTCTGTGAACTTCCAGCCGTCATTTAAATATATTCTTCCCATATATCCCCCAAAAATAATCCGTTTTATCACACAATAGGGCTGTCGCAAATGGCAACAGCCCTATTTCTTTAATCCTCAATTGTTAAGACACGTTCACTTACATCCATTGATACGCTGTCAGGATTGGCTTTATACATATCCATAAGCTGCGTCCATAATGCATGAATCTGATAGGTAAGCATCTGTGACGCCTCAACAGAATATGGAAGCAATGTATGAATGTTAAAATAGCGTACTCCAAGCGGCGGCAGGAATACCAGATTGGTTGTTCTGGTTTTATCTCCCGCGCTATGAATCATCTCGTATGTAATCATTAAAAACTCTCTGCCTTTATATTCGCAGTGGTATGACACATAACATTCATCTACCGTCCAAAGAATTCCGTCCTCTTCTACCTGCGGTTTTGTCTTTGGATCATTATATTCTGTTGTCTGGCAGGTAATATTCCAATGAATTTTCCCTGCCTTTGTATCCTTAGCCATTTCTGTAAGCTGCTTTAATAGTTCTTCCTGTTTCTTCATAGCGATAAGCTCCTTCTTACTATTCTTCCGGTCCTAATTCCTGCATTTTCTGCACATAATAATCTACAGCCTCTTTCGACGAATCAAATATATGGATTTCCGGTTCTTCCCCGGTTCCTGTAATTCGCACCTTATTATAATTGATATAGGCAATCTCTATCTGTTTGCCTTCGATTTCATATTCACGCTGCATAACCGGACGCTCTGTTTTTTCGTTCTCCCGTATCAGCGTTTTCGATACAGACTCTTTCGATGCAGTCTTTTCTGATGCAGTCTTTTCTGATGCAGTCTTTTCTGATACAGTCTTTTCCGATGCAGTCTTTTCCGGTACCGGTTCTTCCGGCGCAGTTTCTATCGCTTCCTCCGATATTTCCGCATCTTTCCCTATCGTATCCTCCGGCATCAAAGACACCATCTGCACCTCTCCCACAGGCTCATTATCTAAGGCTTTAAATAAATCAAACATATTTAATTGTCCCCTCAAATTTTTACCAGCCATATGTTCTCTCCGTTGTGCAAAAAATACTAAAAACAATGCATAGGCAGACGCTTTCCTACCCATATACACAGTATAGCACATCTTGTATAAATCAGCTATGGTTTTCCATAGATATTGGTTTTAGAATTTTCTAAGTTCATCACTTCCATCATCAATCGTATTTTCAATTTTCATAATCTTGACAAAATAGGAATAATTGTCATTTACCTTAACCTCGCACCGGTCGCCGACCTTATGCCCATAGATGGCAGCGCCAAGCGGCGACTCCTTGCTTACCAGATTTTTTAAAGAATTACTCCTTACCGTAGTGACAATCCGAAACGTCTCTGTTTCATTATCTTCTTCAAAAAACAGCTCCACCGTATTATTGATTCCTATCTCATCCTCCTCTGACTCCTCCGGAATCACCTTTGCGGTGCGGATCATTTTCTCCAGATAACGAATACGGCTTTCATTCTCATTTTTGAATTTCTTTGCTGCCTTGTACTCAAAATTCTCACTTAAATCTCCATGCGCACGCGCTTCTTTTACATCTTCTAAGGCTTCTTTACGAACAACCAGTTTGCGATACTCAATTTCTTCCTGCATCTTTTGAATATCCTTTGCAGTTAATTCATCATACATAGCTCTAATTCCTCTTCGATTTTCTCTTCCACATAGATACTTATATAATACGCTTCGTCTAACCAAAAGGACAGGTAGTTTTCTTCTGCTTCATCAATTTTAGAAAAATCCATTGCCAGCCCTTTTCCGGCGGCCTTACTAACCGCCTCTTTTCTTGTCCAGGCTTTCAAAAAAAACTCCTGCCTTTTATCCTCCGGCGCGTTTAAAAATGCATCATATTCTTTTTCTGTAAAAATGCGCCCTGCCACTGTCATCAGACGCTTTTTTTGTCCGGCTGCAAACAATCTTCTATTTTTATTTTCAAGATCCACACCCGCCTGCCTGTCCGAAATCAGGCAGGCTGCACGATTTCCCGAATGACTGATACTAAAATGTATCTTCGGATGCGACACCAATACCGGCTTTTTCTCCTGCGTAACGGAAAACTCCAATGCATCATAATCCATGCCTTCCTGTTCTATACCATAACGCAGCAGAACCCCTGCCAATAAGGAGCATCTTCTATCCTCTTCATTTTTACAGCGGAGAACCTTGGCTCTCCGCTGCTCATTTACCTTGCTTAGAAATCTGTCATATACCTGTGGGTCTGAAATCAGTCCGGTATCTGCAACATATAGCTTCAACATATACTTTCTCTCTAAATAATTCCAACAACTCCACACAACAATACCAATGCGCCAAGTACAATACGATACCAGCCAAATACCTTAAAATCATGCTTTCGAATATAGGACAGCAAGAATTTAATCACAATGATGGATACCAGAAATGCACTGGCCATGCCTGCCAGAAGAATCATCCATTCCTCTTGCGATAAGGAAAAGCCAAAATCCAGAATTTCTAATAAACTAGCTCCAAGCATAACCGGAATTGCAAGAATAAAGGTAAATTCACTGGCTGCTTTTCTTGATACGCCAATCAATAATGCTCCAAGAATTGTAGCACCCGAGCGTGAAGTTCCCGGAAATGCGGCTGCAATCAACTGAAATATTCCAATCAGAATTGCCATTTTCCATGTAATGTCCGTTAATTCTTCTACTTTTGGAGTTTTACCCGCATTACGGCTTTCAATGATAATAAAGGCAATGCCAAATACGA
Source organism: uncultured Agathobacter sp. (assembly GCA_944381555.1). Classification (GTDB taxonomy): domain Bacteria; phylum Bacillota; class Clostridia; order Lachnospirales; family Lachnospiraceae; genus Roseburia. The sequence continues at coordinate 229,144 of CALWLL010000056.1, forward strand.
TAAGCGCAACGGATACCCCAACTGCATTATAGAAATACTTGTCACAGGTTTCGTCCAGTCCCAGCAATACAAATACGATAGCCGGAAAACATGCTGCTACAATTTTTAACCAGTTAATGATAATCGGCATTTTTACCGCAATCGGTCCGACGATCCAATGTTTCTGCTTCCAAAATCCCTGTTCTCCATTGTCAGAAAAAAAGTCATGCACGTTTTTAGACAGTCCAAATGGCCATATCCTGTTCCAAAACAGCACCACTACCGCCAAAATCGCGCCTAACTGAATCACAACGAGAAACATATCCCAGAATCCTTTGCTTACATCCAGTTTTACGAACTCATTCAGCAAAATCATATGACCTGTACTACTGATTGGAAGCCATTCTGTAATGCCTTCTACAATACCAAATAAAATTGCTTTTAAAATCTCAAAAATATTTTCCATTTCTCCTCCCATTAAGAGCATATTTAGTATATTATAGGAAATTTTCTTTTTCTTTGCAACTAAAAGAACTCCTGCATTTTTGGATTTTTATTGTGTCAAAAGCATAAAAGGCTGTAAGCCATTTCAAGCTTACAACCTTTCCATTAATCAATCATTGTTTATTCCACCGGAGGCATATAACCCCAGACATTAATCTCATCATCGCCTAAAACAGTAAATGTCATAACTACATTTTGGCTGTTTTCCATTCTCTGTTTTACAAATACACCATTGTACTCAACCTCATCAATTGTCATGGTCACATACGGTGCGCCAAGTTTTTCAGAGAATTTCCACGTTCCCTCTAAATCCCCGTTTATTGTTCCATCTTCTTTTAATGAAACATCAACTGTCGTGTTGCACTTCTTATTTGCATAATTGATTTTCAGTTTATGCACAATCACTTTATAATCGCCTGCAACATCCTCTTTGTCAACATGGCAGAGGCCTTCACCGGTATATTCAAACGGAGCCGTTACCAGCCAGCCGTCTTCATTTACAAACTGCTGATGTACTCTTACGGAATGTACCTCTCCCTGATTTGTAAATCTGGTATGATACACTACAAAAATTCCATTTTCGCCAGAGTATACAGAATTGTGTCCCTGTGCAATCTGTCCTGCTTTTACATAATCCCACTGGTAATTGCCCATTACGCGGACACCAATGTCACTATTGATATTATTATTGCCTGATTTTGCAATGGCAGAATCACCGGTTAAGTCTGTATACGGTCCGTCCGGATTCTCTGAACGGAATACCCGCATATTGTAACCGCCATTTGAAGTTAATCCGCCATAAGAAAGGTACAGATAATAGTATCCGTCAATATACTCAATATATGCACCCTCGCCGGATACAACCAATCCGCCCGCAATCTTAATACCCTGATATTCATCTGATTCATTTTCAATGGTTTCATATGTATGGGATGCTAACCGCATTCCGGTTGCGGGATCCAGTTCCAGCATATAGATTCCTCCAAACCAGGAACCGTATGCCATCCAAAGACGTCCCTCTTCATCATAAAATACGCATGGGTCAATTGCATTCAGGCCATAGGAATGACTGCCGCCTCTTGTCTCGTTATAACGCTCCGGGAAGTCATCTCCTGTATACACATCATAAAAATCGGTTTCCAAAGCCTGTTCCCTATTCTGGAAGCCGGAATATACAACAGGTCCGACATACGTCCAGTCTCCATCTAAGGAATCTGCCGTAAGAAGAACGATAGACGAGTACCAGTTATCACCATTGATACTCATATACATGGTCCATTTTCCTAATTCTTCATTGTAAATGACATCCGGCGCCCACATATTGCCCGATACATCATACGTCTTACTTCCTTTTTGTGACCATTTGATTGGTTCTGCAAAAAGCGTACGGTAATCGGTGTTGATATTGTTCTTAAATACCGTCCAGCTAATCAAATCCTCTGATTTTGCCCATGCCATGTGAGAACCGAAGATATAATACATACCGGACTGCGGATCATACACTACGCTTGGGTCATGAACGGTAGGATGACTGACTCTGCTCAGATAATACTGGTTATATGTAATCGTTGCGCTGACCTTAGCTTCTTTACCATTTAATGTGATTGCCGCTTCTGCATTCAGCCTTTCGCCCGCATTCGTAATATTTGCCGGAATCATGGTAATTATTATGGCTAACGCCAGACACAAAGCCGCAGATGCTTTCTTTCCTTTTTTTCTGGCAAAAATTATAATAAGCACCACAATCACAGTAATTATAATAACTGCTGCCAATACTGCAAGCAAAACAGGCGTCACAGCTTTCGCCTGCGTTCCTGTTACTTCAAACGTCTTGCTCTCACCCGCCGCAAGCGTATCTAATACCAGCACTTCATCTTCTGCATCTGCAAAAGACAAGCCTTCCGGCCAGTTTACGCGGACATTTACATCTGACACCTCTGTTTCCGTATTGTTCGTAACAGTAACCGTTACCACCACTTTCTCGCCGGAACCGTAAGATTCTTTGTCCGTTGTAAGATCAACGGTCACATCCGTAACCGCAGCTGTTCCTTCTGTGTCAGCAAAAAAAGCCGTAGCTGTACCAACTGTCATAAGCAGCGCCATAACCACAGAACATAATACTTTAAAACCCTTTCGCATCATTTCCTTGTATGATTATTTAGAAGCTAATAATCATATATTTCCTTTCTTTTAATATCGTGGTTCAATACATTCAGATACTGTGGACTTTTGATTTATTTCCTGTAGCTCTGACTACTCGAAGGAG
>CALWLL010000057.1 GCA_944381555.1 uncultured Agathobacter sp.
AAGGCAAAATGGGGATTGTTGGAAGAGAGAAAACCGCACAAAAATTTCATTTTGAATGTACTTCGCTCGATAAAAGAAAAATGGCTCTGGGATTTACATCCCAAAGCCATTTTGTCTACAGTCTGAACCACCCGCTATGCGGGTGGATGATTATTCTTCATAAAATCTTCATAAACCTTTAACGACTTCTCTAAAGACCTTTTTTGCCAAGTATGGTAGGATATGTAAATATAGAAAACACGATATAAAGTGAAAGAAAACGAATGGGCGGACGAAAGAGGGAATGAAGAAATGAGCAGACATCAATTGCCAGAGGACATGAAAGCAAAAATAGAACGCAGCAGGGATACCAGAAGAAAGCAGATAATTCGAAGATGCCTAGTGTCAGGAGGCGTCATAACTGTCGTTCTGATTGCTGTGTTATATAAATGGAATGTTATTCCACATAATTACTATTACAATTCGAAGTTTGGAATCACCACATACAAAAGCAGTGTGGATTATGATGGAGACGGAATTGATGACCAGACGGATATTTTAGAAGGCGTACGGGCATATATTGCTACAAAGCCGAAATATAAAAGCGCATATTATGTCGGCGGTTATCCGGATGATGAATATGGTGTATGTACGGATGTTGTCGCGCAGGGCTTTTTAAATGCAGGGTACGACCTTCGTGAAATGGTAAGTGCAGACATAGAAGAAGCACCGGAGGAATACAATATCGCAACACCGGACAAGAATATTGATTTCCGCAGAGTGAGAAATTTGAGAGTATTTTTTGAACGTCATGCCATAAGTCTTACCACAGACATAAACAAAATTGAAGAGTGGCAGGGCGGCGATATCATTATATTTGAGGATGACCATATCGGAATTGTTTCCGATAAACGCAATGGCAATGGAATCGCGTTTATCATTCATCACGGAAGTCCTATGCAGGCAGGCTATGAACAGGATATCCTAGAGGGCAGGGACGATATAGCAGGGCATTACCGTTGGAATTAAGCTTAAAATTAGATACCACAAGCTTGGAAAATAAGTCAGTTTGTGGTATCTTTTTATGTAGCAATATTTGAAAATGAAAGGACTATTTTTTAATGAAAAAAGGACAAGTTGCAGAAGGCCGTATCGACCATATTGTATTTCCAAATAAAGGTATCGCAATCACGGATGAAGGAGAAAAGGTAATTGTAAAAGATACCATTCCGGGACAGAGGGTTTCTTTTCTGGTAAATAAAGTAAGAAAAGGAAAAGCCGAAGCGCGTCTTCTTGAAACGGTGGAAAAATCACCGTTAGAAGTCGCATCACCGTGCCCGCATTCTGATAACTGCGGCGGCTGCACTTATCAGACGCTGCCATATGAAGAGCAGTTAAAATTAAAAGAAAATCAAGTCCGTGCGCTTATGGAAGATGCGATAGGAGATGCATGTGAATATGAGTTCCTCGGAATTAAGGGAAGTCCGAAGCAGTACGAATATCGGAATAAGATGGAGTTTTCTTTTGGGGATGGATTTAAAGGCGGGCCACTGGCTTTAGGACAGCATAAACGCGGCAGTTTTTATGATATCCTGACGGTAACGGATTGTCAGATTGTGGATGAGGATTTCCGAAATATCCTCATGGCTACTGTAAAGTTTTTCGGAGAGAGAAGGGTGTCATTTTTCCACAGAGTAACGCACGAAGGCGTTCTGCGTCACTTACTTGTGAGAAAGGCAGTTAAGACACAGGAAATCCTGATTGACCTTGTCATGACAACACAGTATGATGCGTCAAATTATGGTGGCATAACTGAAGAAGCGTTGCTGACAGAGTGGAAAGAGATGCTTCTTTCTTTGCCTTTAAAGGGTATAATCAAAGGCATACTTCGCACCAAAAATGATAGTGTGGCAGATGTGGTTCGCAATGATGGAACGGATATTCTTTATGGACAGGATTATTTCTATGAAGAATTGTTAGGGCTGAAATTTAAAATTTCGCCATTTTCTTTTTTCCAGACCAATTCACTTGGAGCAGAGGTGCTGTATGAAACAGCAAGAGAGTTTATTCTGTCGGATGACAAAGACGCATTAAAAGGGAAAACGGTATATGACCTTTACAGCGGAACCGGAACAATTGCACAGATGCTGGCTCCGGTCGCAAAAGAAGTAGTTGGCGTGGAAATCATTGAGGAAGCGGTTGCTGCCGCAAAAGAGAATACCGCGCTAAATGGTCTTACGAATTGTAAGTTTTTGGCGGGAGATGTGCTAAAGGTGCTGGACACCATTGAGGAAAAGCCGGATTATATTGTGCTTGATCCACCGCGCGATGGAATTCATCCAAAGGCGATAGAGAAAATCATTGACTATGGCGTAGACAAGATGATTTACATTTCCTGTAAACCGACCAGCCTGGCGAGAGATTTGGAAATCTTTTTGGCGAGAGGGTATGAGGTGAAGAAGATTTGCTGCATGGATATGTTCCCGGCGACGGTGCATGTTGAGACGGTTGTTCTTTTGTCCCAACAAAAACCGGATGATTATGTTGAGGTGGAATTGGAGTTGGATGAGCTTGATTTGACTTCAGCTGAGAGTAAGGCGACTTATAAGGAAATTCGGGAATATGTGC
>CALWLL010000058.1 GCA_944381555.1 uncultured Agathobacter sp.
AGGACTTGAACGCCCCGATAGTGGTAAAGTGTTTTATGATGGGGTAGATATTACTGCCCTTTCTGATGATAAATTAACTGCATTCCGTAAGGAAAACATAGGTTTTATTTTTCAGCAGTATTATTTGCTGCCAAACATGGATGTTGACAAAAATGTAAAAATGGGAGCAGATTTAGCAGGCAATAAAGATTATAAGGAAATCATCGAAGCTGTTGGGCTTAGAGAAAAACTACACAAATATCCGAGCGAACTTTCAGGCGGTGAACAGCAAAGGGTTTCTGTTGCAAGAGCATTGGCGAAAAAACCCAAGGTACTGTTTCTCGATGAGCCGACAGGGGCATTAGATGAGTTGACAGGCCGACAGGTACTGGATTATATCTGCAAGTTAAAAAGCAGGTATGGCTTTATGATTGTAATGGTAACACACAATTTGAATATTGCAGAAATGGCTAAAACGGTCATCAGAATGAACAGTGGCAAAATATCGGACATTTATCAAAACGATATTCAAAAGACTGCCTTTGAGATTGGATGGTGACGATATGCTTATTGGAATAAAAAGTACATCAAAGCTCATTGGTATTTCTATTGTTTCCTGCTGTGCTGTACTTGTATGTACAATGTTTTTGAACTTTTATTTTGACATCCAGTCTATTGAGAGTGAGATAACATCGGAATTATCTATGGTTTTTTACAATGCGCAGGTTTCGACAGCAAAAGTCGTTTGTCTTGTGAGCGGCGGTTGTTTGTTAATAACTTTGGTTGTTATGCTGATGTTTTATATCAAGCATTATATTGATACCCACAAAAAGGAACTTGGTATATTAAAGGCTTTGGGCTATTCAAACCTAAAAATTGCAAAGAATTTCTGGGTATTTGGAATCAGTGCATTTATCGGAACGGTAATAGGATTTAGTGGCGCATTTCTTCTGATGCCGAAGTTTTATGCTCTTCAAAATGAAGATAACATGCTTCCAGAAATAGCGATACACTTTCATCCGACTATTTTGCTTTATTTCGTAGTATTGCCGACCATATTTTTTTCGGTACTTTCGATTGGCTATGCCTGGTACAAATTGCATACGCCGGTATTACTGTTTCTGAAAGATAACCTGCAGGTTACTGCGAAATTGCCCAGACACAGAACTGAAAAAAACAGAGAGGTTTCATTTATAGGGGACTTAAAAAAGAATACTCTGAAATCTAAAAAATCGCTTGTGTTTTTCATTATTTTTGCTTCGTTTTGTTTTTCTGCTATGACGCAGATGTCGTTTAGTATGAAAGATTTGTCGAGTGAAATGATGGGGCAATGATGCTCATGATCGGTCTTGTTCTGGCATTTACGACATTATTTCTTGCTATCATGACAGTAATAAAAGGAAACACCAAGACAATCGCTATGATGAGGGTTTTTGGTTATTCTCAAAAAGAATGCTGCAAGGCAATTCTTGGTGGGTACAGACCAATATCCTATATAGGTTTTGCTCTTGGAACAATATATCAGTATACATTGCTTCGGATTATGGTTGATATTGTATTTAAAGATGTGGATGGCGTTCCTGCTTATGCGTTTGATTTTCCAGGCATGTTCCTTTCACTTGTTACTTTTATTATCGTTTATGAAATCCTGATGCTTGTGTATTCCGACAGAATAAAGAAGATTTCAATCAAAGAAATAATGATTGGATAAAAAAGGGGGGCATATCAAAAGTTATGCACCCCATTGCCTGTTCTTATGCTCTGTCATTCAGTAATTGCAATCCATTGCTGTTTAATTCGTATACTTTATCACACACCTCATCAATGTATTTCCTGTCATGAGAGATACTAATAACCGCTCCGGGAAATTCCCGGAGCATTTTTCTTATTACAGGCCCCGACAGGGGGGAAAAATTTCTTGTCGGTTCATCTAATATAAGAACATTTGCTCCACTTAAACTCATATTTAAAAGAAGCACTTTAGCCTTCTGACCTCCGGATAATTCCTGTATCGGATGCTCCATTTCGTCAGCAGTGAATTTAAGAGAACCAAGATATGTCCGGATTCTTGTCCGTTCTTCCTTATCTTTGGATTTGTCCAGAAAATCAACAGGCGTCACAGCCGGGTTAAGTATATCCTCATAGTTTTGTGGCATATATTCTGCCTTAATATCCTTTCGGCTTAGGAGTTCTTCGGCAATCTTTCTTAGGAGAGTGGTTTTTCCGGCGCCATTGGCTCCAACAATACATATCTTTTCCCCACCCTTTATTTTCAGATTAATATTTTCAGCCAAAGTCTTCTTGTTATCCAAAGTCATAAGCGTAGAAAGTTCAAATGCAATGACTGTTTTTCCGGCGGGAATGTATGCGTTTTTATCTCCCAGTTTGAAAAAGATTGCTTCTTCTTGTTCCGGCATTTCCGTCATATGTGCATCCTCTTTTTCAAATCTTCGTCCGATGGACTTAACGGTATGCATTTTATCCTTGAGATTTTTTGCTGTGGCCGGATCCTGTCGGGAACAGTTTTCTAATGCGCTATTTACGCGCTGCAAGATTTTTCTGTATTTTTCGTCCCGGATTTTTTTCTCTTTGCGATCATGCAGTGCCTGCTGTTCCTGTCGTTTAAATTTATGGAGACGTTCTTCTATATACCTTTTATAGGGCAGCTTCGCAACGGTATATCTTGCTTTTGTTTTCCGCATAATCTGCTCAATATGAATTACCATATTAGCCGTGCGTTCTATCAGCGTTTCATCATGTGAAATAAAAAGTACAATATGCTCCCAGCTATTGATGATTTTTTCAAGAAGCTCAAGCGTTGCGATATCAATATCATTAGAAGGCTCATCCAACAAAAGAACGGTTACATCCTGAATAAAAATCCGCATGAGCGAAACCTTAACTCTTTCGCCGCCTGAAAGACTTCCCATTTTCTGTTCACTATAGAACAACTCCGTTGTCATTCCAAATTTCCCTGCAATGACAGCCAGCTCTCTTGGTGTTTTATTCCAGAACAATTCCTCCTCAGAAAAATACTCATAAATAGTCTTTTGCTTATCTTCCTCGGGCATTTCCTGAGGAAGATAACCGAATCGCTCTCTACCGCTTACTTTTTCGCCTTCCGCTTCGACATAGCTTTCTATAAGCGAGGGATTATAGATCCATTTCATTAACGTCGATTTTCCATTGCCCTCTTCTCCGATGATGACTGCTTTATCGCCATCGTTTAGAACCAGATTAAAATCTTCCAGTATAACCCTTAAATCTTTTTTATGCGTCAAATTTAATTTTTTTATCTGTAACATATAGGTTCTCCTTTCGCCTGTATTTAGAACAAAGTGTACGCCCGATACACACTTTTTTTTGCACGAGCGGTACCGCAAAATGCTTACTTCCCTTTCGTGAGATGCGCATCCTCAGCAGAGCGAAATAGACCTTTATATCTTTTTTCAAAAGAAAAAGGAAATGTCTCTTGCGATAATCCAACTTAAGCGTACACAAAATAAACCTGTCTTGCACAGGTTTTGCAATCGTATGTGTCTGACTTAAACCAAATTATCTGTTATACATTTCCTCACCTTACACATCATGTGCCCTTCTTTATTCTGTTGTTATGGTAACATATTATAATTTGTCTGTAAATGATGAACTTTCCTTCGGGTTGCACAGTTTTATCCACAATTTCCAGAGACTGCCCGCCCGTCATCCATGACTCTTTAAAATACCAGATATGTATGGATAATCCTGTACAATCTGGTATAATATAGAAACAATAAATAAAAGGATGAGGTGGGACTTCTCAAATGAATTATGAAATAGTACGGCTGACAGATAAGCCGCAGATGAAACAGCAAGCCGCACAATGGTTCCACGAGAAATGGGGGATTCCATTAGAGGCTTATCTGGAGAGCATAGATGATTGTCTTAATAAAGGAAATGCAGTTCCCCAATGGTATGTTGTTGTGGAGAAGAATAGAATCATTGGCGGGGCAGGAGTTATTGAGAATGATTTTCATGACAGAAAAGACTTAACCCCGAATGTTTGTGCTGTTTATACGGAAGAAGACAGGAGGGGGAAAGGCGTAGCCGGTGCATTACTAAATTATGTATGTGCAGATATGAAGGAAAAAGGGATGGATACCTTGTATCTTGTAACAGACCACACCTCCTTTTATGAGCGTTATGGATGGGAATTTTTATGTATGGTGCAGGGAGACGGGGAGATGGAGATGACAAGAATGTATATTCACAGAAGTTAAATGGATAATACACAATTGCGGCCGGAGAAGGGCTGCCTTATGTCCGGAGGGCAGAAAGAAAAGGTTGTATTTCAGGGGAAAAGAGTGATGAAAGCGCAGAGAAAATCATTTCTCAGAGAGGAAGAAAACATGGAGATTCGCAAATACGAGCCATCCGATTGTGAAGGTCTGGCGGAGTTGTTTTATAATACCGTACATACGGTCAATGCAAAAGATTATACAAAAGAGCAGTTAGATGTATGGGCCACAGGGCATCTGGATTTAGAAAAGTGGAATCAATCACTTCTGGAACACTTTAGTATTGTTGCGGTTGAGGATAAAATCCTTGTAGGTTTTGGAGATATTGATAAAACCGGCTATCTTGACCGTTTATATGTTCACGCGGACTATCAGGGAAAAGGAATCGCTACTGCTATCTGCGAACAATTAGAGCAAGCGGTTCGGGGAACTATTCATACCCATGCTTCGATTACAGCAAGACCTTTTTTCGAAAAAAGAGGGTATAAAGTTGTAAAAGAACAGAAAGTAGAGAGGCAGGGAATTTACCTGACAAACTTTGTTATGGAAAAAATTGTCAGGTTTAAATAGTAAAAAGGAAAGAATTATAGTAAAATAATACCAGCACTGGTTGTAAGGACCGGTGGGAAAATATGTAACGTACCAACACCCAGGGAGGTAAAATATATGAAGAAACTTTTAACAACATTATTGCTTATTACTATGCTTTTATCCGTAACGAAGTGTGGAACGGGTGTTTCGGGACTTCAGGAAGAGGAAACAATAAGTGCAGAAGAATATCCAAGGCTGTTAGCCAGAAAAATTTGGAAGCATCCTGTGATAACTTGTGAAGCAGATGAGAAATGTACGCAATTATTATACTTATCCACTTTTGGAAAATGCTGCTATTATGAAGAATGCGGCAAAGGAATTGGAAATTCTCTGTCTTATAAGAATTACTCATATGATGAGGAAACGGGAATCATTACCATATATGGAGAAGATAAAACAGCAGAAGTGGGAGAAATGAAGATAATCCGCTATGATGATGAGATTTTGCTGCTTCAGACAGATATGGGAGTTGTGGAGTTTTATTATGATGGACCAGCTCCAAGTGTTTCGGAAGAATGCAGAGCCTACATGGATGGATACAGTTCTTATTGCAACGTAGTAGATTTAAAAGGAGACTCTGTTTTGATTGGAGGGATACGTTATAGTGGAAATACCGATGAACTGGCAGAGGATAGGCTTGCTTCTGATGCACAAATCTATATATTGGATATTCAGACTCTTGTAATAGGTACTACGGAAACAAGTACCCATACATATACTGAAATTTCGAAGGAAGAATTGGGACAAGTAATAAGTGAGGAACCAAGCACTGCATTCATATGGTATAACGATAATTTAGAGGTTGAGAAAATTGTTTGTTACAAAGTGACAAGAACAACCCAAAGCAATAATTAGAAACTTGAAAAAGAAACGCGGAAAGTCTTTTTGCTTTCCGCGTTTTTGTGAACAGAAGGGAATCTTTCGGAGCAGCTTCTCTTTTGCACCGCTTTTTTACAGAGGCATATACTAATACTATCAAAAGGATAGGATGATTATGATGTCTGAAAACAAAATGTATTTTACACAGTTGGATATTTTATGGAAAATATTTTCGGAAACTCCGGCTGCTGCCGCGCATATTCAGGGAAACATGGAATATCCCGAAATTAGAGGCGTGGCGCAGTTTTATCAGACGCCCCAGGGGGTACTTGTTGTGACAGAAGTGATGGGGCTGCCGGTGGGAGAGGATATCTGCAGACAGGGAATATACGCGGTGCATATTCACAATGGTACTTCATGCACCGGAAATGAAAGCGACTCTTTTGCAAATGCCATGAGCCATTATAACCCAAACAATTGTGACCACCCGTATCATGCAGGCGATATGCCGCCGCTATTTGAAAATGACGGGTACGCACTGACGGTTTTTGTCACCAACCGGTTTAGAGTGGAGGATGTGATTGGTAAAACGGTAATCGTGCATGATAATCGTGATGATTTTACATCACAGCCGGCAGGTGATTCAGGAAGAAAGATTGCCTGTGGAACAATAGAACCAATTATCATAAAATAGTATTGACAAGTTTTCTTGTCAATGTTAATATACTAGCATGACAAGGAAACTTGTCAATTTGCAAAGGAAAGCTGTCAAATGAAGTTTGACGCATAAAACATGAGAAACGGAGGCACATATGCCGTTACTTAATCATTTAAAGGAATATCGGGCAAAGCTGGGTGTGAATCAACAGGAAATGGGGGCCTTAGTAGGAACCAGCCGGCAGACCATCAGCCAGATAGAAAGAGGAGACTATTCTCCATCGGTTACGCTGGCGCTTAAGATTGCAAAGGTATGTCATGCATCAGTAGAAGACATTTTTGTCTATGAGGAAGAGCCCGAGGAACCATAAGGATAATATTTGAAAGAAGCGTAGGGGAGAAACACTTATTATGTGAGGAGATTGACATGAAAAAGGAAAATGCAGAAACCAAAAGAAAAACACTTATTAAATTCATTATTTTGATGGTGTTATCCATGCTGGGCGGATTCATAAGCGCTATGGCGGTAAGCACGATTATCAATGTTGGGGAAGGCCATATGGATAGCATCGCGAAAGTAATTCAGATTGTATCCGCAGCAATCCCATTTATATATGTGCTATTAGATGCAGTCGTATTTGGATGCTCCTATATGTACTATTTCAAAGCGAAAAGAATGGCGGCGAAGTGGGATGGGGAAGACGAAGATGTGATTGAGAATATTGAAACAAAATTAGGAATCGCAACTACTATGAATAGTATTTTTATGGTCATTCATTACTTCTTTTTCTCGCTGACCGCAGAGATAGCATTTGGAGAAGAGTTTGTGCTGTCTTTAGCGGTATTTGCAGTAGCAATTCTGCTTATAGGATTGATTGCAGTGATTGTATTAACCGTACGGGTAGTCAATCTGGAGAAAAAGTTAAATCCGGAAAAGCGCGGAGACGCATTAGATACCGGGTTTAATAAAGTTTGGCTGGAAAGTTGTGATGAAGCACAGCAAAAGGTAATTTTCGAGGCAGGATATAAAGCTTTTAAGGCAGGACAGTATGCTTGTATGTTTATGTGGCTTATTACATTATTGGGACAGCTTTTCCTCAATACGGGTATTTTTCCGGTAATATGTGTATTTGCTATTTATGGAACATTAATAATAAGCTATTCTGTTGCAAGCATGAAGCTGGAAAAGAAGAACAATAAGTAAACGGAGAGATAACGTGTTAGCAATATTTAATCGAGAAGTAAAGCGGCTCTTAAAGCAGCCGAAAGTGATTTTTTCAACATTTCTGGTGCCATGTGTATTGATACTTCTGATGATGTGGGTTTTTATGTCAGGAGTGCTGTCACATGAGAAGAAAGCTCTTGCAATTGTAACTAAGGACAGGGCTTATGTGGAGAAATTTCTTGCAGTAAATGAAGAGTTTGACGGGGTGCTGATATATACAGAGGAAACAGAAGAATTAAAGAAACTGTATGACAATGGCAAGACAGACGTGATGCTGGTGCTTGATTTAGAAGAGAAGTCGGCAGAGGTTCGCTATGATGCTACAAAACTAAAATCAGGCGATAACCTGCTGTTGTCGCAGCAATTGGTAAGGGAACTTGCCATGTATTGCAGCAGTGAAGATTTATATCAAAACTACATAGAACAAAATCCGGAAATTGTAAGGCTGGATACAGCATCAGAAAAAGATATATGGGAACAGAACTTAACATCGCTGATTGGAATTTTTTCCATGATATTCGTATTCTTAGTCGGTCAGCCGATGACAACGTTTTCCATTGATGCGTATGCCGGCGAAAAGGAACGCGGAAGTTATGATTCCATCCGTCTGGCGGGAATTGATATTTGGAAGTTCCTGATTGGAAAAATTCTTTTTGTAACAGCAATCGGTTTGATTGGCGGTGCATTACAGATTGTGTGCGCGCTGTGTGGACTTGCTTATTTTTCGCCGGAGATGAATGTCTTAAAATATGTTGGGAATCCGGTAATTTTCTGGAGTACGGTTGTAATTGCCTGTGGAATCAGCCTTATGATTCTTGTGACAGTGATGGTATATCTGTCAACCTATTTTGATACGGTAAAGGATGCGGGAATGTATGCAAGCCTCGGAACAATTGCTTTTACGGCATTAACGCAGATTAGCGCGATATCCTCAAGTCCCCTGTGGTCTTACATTCCATTTGCAAATCTGAGTGAGATGTTACTAAAAAGTGCAACAGGAAATTTAGAGATAAGTAAGCTGCTTATTAGCAGTGTGCTTGGAATAACAGTGGTAGTGATACTTATCTTTTTATCCGTAAAACAGTTAGAGCAGAAAGAACAATAAGCGGAAAGGTAATAGCAATGATAAGAATAGAAAATGTCACAAAGAAATTTAAAGATAAGGAGGCGGTGAAAAACCTCTCCTTTCACATCAGACAGGGTGAAATATTTGCACTTCTTGGACCAAACGGCGCGGGAAAAACTACAACTATGAGGATGCTGTCTACGTTGTTAAAAGCAACCTCAGGCGATATCTTTATTCATGGTCTGGACGTGAAAAAAGACGCAACAGAGATTAAGAAAAATATCGCGTTCTTAACTACGGAGATTCGGCTGGACGGACAGTTTACTCCAAATGAACTGGCAGATTTCTATGGAAATCTCTATGGGATGGACAAGGAAGCGATTCGGACGAATAAAGAGAGGTTGTTTACCTATTTTGATATTACACCAATCGCTGATAAGAGATATGAGACTTTTTCGACCGGCATGAAGCAGAAGACGTCTATCGCGATTTGTCTGCTGCATGATCCTAAGATTATTATTTTTGACGAGCCGACCAATGGACTCGACGTATTGACCCAGAAGCAGGTAGAAGACTTTCTTTTGATGGAAAAGGAAAAGGGAAAAACGCTTGTGATTTCTACACATATTCTGGAGGTTGTAGAAGCATTGGCAGACAGAGTCGGAATCATTATTGATGGCAAAAATGTGGCGGAAGGAACAATAGAGGAAGTGATTGCTGCAAATGAGGCGAAGGATTTAAGAGAAGCATTTATCAGCCTTTATGAAAGAAACCACGAAATGGAAGCATCTATTGTAAAAGAGTCAAAAAAGAAAAAGTGGTGGTAAGATGAAAGTAGTCTGGACTTTTGTAAAACATGAGATTTTTAAAGTAATAAAAAATAAAAAAATGTTGTTTTCCATCTTTGTCATGCCGATTCTGCTCGTAGCATTTTCACTTGGACTGACGTCTATGCAGTTGGAGAGAGAGGCTCATGCAGACACCTACCGGGTATGCTTCTTTAACGCGCAGATACGGGAGGAGAGCCACGATATGAGCGGGGTTATTCTCCAATTGGAAAACGGCTCGAAGGAAGAATACGCTGCATTTTTGGAAGATAAGCAGGTAAATTTAGATGAAATTTTTGTGGAATTCATGGAAACCGGTGTAAATGTGTATTATAATTCATTAGATGGTGCTGTGGAATCGCTGCTTCCAAATATTGAAGAATATATGATAAAGCCATATATGGAGGCTGCATATGCAGCAGGTCAGGGCGCAGGTGTGGAACACTTTGCTTTAGAGGTGGTAGACACCAGTGATGAAATGGAACGAAAGAATTTGTCGCTTTCCTTTATGCTTCCGTATCTGCTCCAGATTATTCTGTTTATGAATCTGGTAAGTGTCGTGGGCGATACCTTTGCAGGAGAAAAGGAGCGTGGGATTCTTGCAAAGCAGGTACTTACGCCGATAAGCACCAACCAGCTCATTTTCGGGAAACTGCTTGGAAGTACGCTTGTTGGAGTGTCTTCAAGTGTGATATACTTTGTGATACTGACGCTTGGAGACTGGATTTCGCTGAAGGCAACAGGGAAAGCAGCTATGGGAATCGTGAGAGCAGCTCTTGGAGCTGGTCAGATAGTTGTTATGCTAATCGGTTTTGCCTTTTTATCTCTGGTATTTGTTGCGGCAATTGTACTAGCCAGTTGTTTTGCAAAAACGGTAAAAGAAGCTACGAATCTGTCCATGATAGTATATTACATCGTGATTGTAGCAGCAGTAGCGTCGGCTTTTCAGATGGGAGAGGCGCCAATCATTTCCTATGCGATTCCAATTTATAATTTCTCACTGTTTATGAGCAATGTGCTCAGTGGAACTGCAACCCTGATAAATGGTTTGGTTACGGCAGCCTCTTTATTTGTTACATTTCTTATATTAGTGGCTGCAAGTGTAATGAATTTTAGCGGAGAAAAAGCAATTAACTAACATTGGAGTATGGAATGGAAATCAGAAAAACCCGGATTGATGAGTTAGATAAGGTAATGGAGATATACAAAAGAGCCCGTAAATTCATGGCGGAGCATGAGAATCCAAACCAGTGGGGAAATAACAAGCCCTCCGGGGAACAGGTAAAGCAGGATATTCTTTCGGGCAAAAGCTATGTGTGTGTGGAAAACGGTGAGCCTGTGGCGGTGTTTTACTATGCACATGAGGCAGACCCGGCATATCAGCAGATCTATGAAGGACAATGGCTCAATGGGGAAGAATATGCAGTGGTGCATCGCATTGCTTCGGCCGGAAGCGTAAAGGGAGCCGGTTCTTTTTGTATGCAATGGGCATGTTCGCACTCATCGAATGTAAAGATTGATACGCACAAAGATAATTATGTTATGCAGAATATGCTCAAAAAATGCGGATTTGTGCATTGCGGAACCATATATTTAGAAGATGGAGAAAAAAGGCTGGCATTTCAAAAAGTATGCCGCGAAGAATAGTTGGGAGAAAGATAAATGATTAAGGTAGAAAAACTATCCTATGCTTTTCCGGAAAAAGACTTATATAAAGAAGTTTCTTTTACCATTGAGGACGGGCAGCATTGCGTACTGATTGGAAGCAACGGGACAGGAAAGACAACGCTTGTGGATATTCTGCTGCATGACGGCAAATATTTATATGACGGCAAGATAATTCGGGATGTAAACGGGCGTTATGGATTTACCAGTCAGTTTGACAGACAGGAAAAAGAACGGGATGTGACGGTATTTGAATTTCTTGCAGAAGACTTTGTGAAGCTGCAAAGGGACATGGAAGAGGTCTGCAAAGAGATGGAAACCGCAGAAAACATTGATATTCTTATGGAGCGTTACCAAAGCATTTTAGATGAATCCATGTCAATGGATGCAGACAATTTTGAGAGTAATATCCGTAAAGAACTGAAGGTGGCTGGTTTACAGAATCTCGAAACGCTTAAGCTGTCTGAAATTAGCGGCGGAGAGTATAAGCTGCTTCAGGTAATTAAGCAGATTCTTCGTATGCCATCCATTCTTGTCATGGATGAACCGGACGTATTTTTGGATTTTGAAAACCTAAACGGATTAAGGGATCTGATTAACTCATACAAAGGAACGATTCTTGCGATTACGCATAACAGATATTTGCTCTGGCATTGCTTTAACAAAATTCTGCATTTAGAGGATTGTGATATTCAGGAATTTGATGGAAACTTTATGGAATATAATTTTTCCCTTCTTGCCAAGAAAATCGAATTGCAGGAGCAGGCGGCGAAGGAGCAGGCGGAGATTGAACGAAACCAGAAAATCGTGGACAAGCTTCGAGTGAATGCTACGCGTGTTACCAGTGCCTCGAGAGGAAAAGCGCTTCATGCAAGAGTATCGTATCTGGAACGGTTAGAGGCAAGACGTATCAAAGCTCCTTTTGTAAATCTAAGACAGCCGAAGATTGTGCTGCCGGAAGTTTTGGAAGAAGTACAGCAGCCGGATGGGGATATACCGGAGGCGAAGAAAACCATTCTTAAAATAGAGGGGTATACCGTAGTCTATGATGAAGTGCTTCTTGAAAATGTAAGTTTTGAGTTAAAAGAAGGCGAAAAGGTGGCAATTGTCGGACCGAATGGAACGGGAAAGACAACGCTGCTTCGGGATATTTATAAAAATAGCAGTCCGTTCATTTCGCTTGACGCAGAAGCAAAAGTGGGGTTTTTATCACAGATTCATGGAGAGATGCTGCATGAGGAAAATACTATCTATGAGGAATTTGAAGCGTTAGGTTTTGAAAACCACGCGCAGATTGCGGAATATTTAAAGGATTATTATTTCGATGCAGATATGCTAAAGAGCAGAATTGAGGCGCTTTCCGGTGGAGAGAAAAACCTCTTGCAGTTGGCAAAGATTGCAGTAAGCGATGCAAATCTGCTGCTTTTGGACGAGCCAACCAGCCACTTAGATACTTATTCACAGATTGCTCTGGAAAAAGCAATTGCAGAGTATAAGGGAACGGTTCTTATGGTATCCCATGATTTCTATACAATTGCAAACTGTGCAGATTATGTGCTGTTTGTGGAGGATAAAACTGTCCGTAAGATGCGCATCCGTTCTTTCCGCAGGATGATTTATGAAAATCATTTTGATAAGGATTATCTGGAGCATGAACAGAAGAGAAAAGAATTAGAGACGCGTATCGAAAATCTTTTAAAGAATAAAGAGTATGAAAACGCGAAAAAGCTGTGTGAGGAATTAGAGCGTTTATTGATAAAATAAATGGCATTTTCGCACGTTAATGTGCGCAGTATTTCCCATGATATAAAAATAAGCCCCTTTTATCAGGCATCCGGACTGATAAAAGGGGTTTGATTTTATTTTACAAGACGTTTATATTCTTCGATAGCTTCATCATAGGAATGTAAGCTCATCAGCCAGAATTCCTTCTTGGTCAAGTCAATATCGCAGATTTTTGCAACATCTTCTACGCTTCTGACAGGTGTTTCCTTTAACATATAGTTATATTTTTCGAGGAATGCAGAGCCTTCCTGACGGAATTTTGCATATAATCCCCGGGCAAATAAACCGCCGAATGCATATGGGAAGTTGTAGAAGCCTAAGTCTGCGCTATAATAGTGGCTCTTGCATACCCACATATATGGGTGAAGAACTTCATGGTCAAGTCCGTCGCCATAAGCTTCTTTCTGGGCTTCCAACATAATACTGCATAATTCGTCTGCAAACATGAACTTGTTTGAACGGTTTTCCACTACTTTAGATTCAAATAAGAATCTAGAGTAGATGTCGCAGATAATCTGTGTTACATCGCTTAACTGACCTTCTAACAGCGCAAGTTTCTCTTCGTCATTTGCTGCATGTGCAATGGCATAGTTTACAACGATATTTTCATTGAAAGTGGAAGCAGTTTCTGCAACAGGCATGGAGTAACTCATATTAAGAGGTCTGTTATCAAAAATCATAAAGTCATGGTATCCATGTCCTAATTCGTGGGCTAATGTGACAACATCACTCATAGAACCGTCGAAGTTGGTAAGGATACGAAATTCCTTCTCGGTTTCTAAGCCCGCACAGAACGCACCGCCGACTTTTCCTTCGCGCGGGAAGAAATCAATCCAGTTTTCTTCGAAGGCCCGGTCGGTAATCTCTGCCAGACGAGGGTTTTCTGCTTTAAAAATGTTCATAAGGTACGCCTTCGCCTCTGCTACGGTGTATTTCTTATCGCTTTTTCCCATTGGTGCGAAAAGCTCATACCAAGGAAGTCCGTTTTTATATCCTAAGCTTTCGGCTTTGGCTCTTAAATAGCTGTGGAAAGAAGGCATATATTCTTTCATGGCTTCTAAGAGTGCGTTTAATGTTTCGCTCTGCATTTTGGATTTGAATAAGACCTTATCCAATGGAGAAGCGTGGCCGCGCAGTTTGCATTCAGATAAGTCCTGCATTTTAATGCTGTTTAATGAGAATGCAACGGCATCTTTAATCTTATCATACGCAGCTATTTCCGCCTCATAAGCACTTTTACGAACTGCCGGATCAGCGTCATAAGCCATGTTGCGGATGGCAGAGAGCGTGGTAGTTTCCCCTTTGTAGTCTACTTTTACAGAGGATGTAAGATAACCCTGCAAATCACTCCATGCATTTGCGCCGCTGATATCCATTGCGCCAAGCGCGGTTTCCACTTCTTCACTGAGAAGATATTTCGCTGATTTTTGAAGTTCATGGAGATAGTAAGAGTAATCGCATAGCATTTCGTCATCACCAATGACTGCATCAAGGTCAGCAATGTTGGAAAGATATTTCTCAATTGCAGTTGCATATGGTATGGTATCGTTGTGTTTCTGGATGATGCGTCCTAAGCAGGATACGCTTTCACCGTCGTTGGTATCCGCGCTCTGGCGAAGAGAACAGTATCCGGCAAGTCTTGAGAGAATTTTGTTGTAATCCTCTAACAAAGATAAGCATTCCTTGGCTGTTGTGCGTTCGTCTTTTGTTCCAAGTACGGCTGCAGTTTCTTTAAATTTCTTTACATACGCATCAATCTGATGGAATTCGTCTGTGAATTTTGGATCGTCTAATCCGGTATAAAGTACGTCTAATGACCATTTGTCATACATATTTTTTTCGTCCTTTCTTAAGTAACATTATATAATAAATAATTATAATACATTATTTAATGTGCAACAATACTGATATTTTGTATTTCAATAAACGCGATTCTATACTATAATAAATCTGTGTGAAAATTTAAGAAAGAAGATAATTTATCAGTGACAGAACTAGAGTTATATTATAATAAATTTAACGAAGAGAAGCGTTTGGATTCCAGACATGGACAGGTAGAGTTTATTACCTCTATGAAATACATCCACAAATATCTGGAGAGAATGGAGCAGGATAAGACAAGAGAGCAGATAAGGATTCTGGATGTAGGTGCGGCAACGGGAAGATACAGTGTGCCGTTGGCAGAAGAAGGCTATGATGTTACGGCGGTAGAGCTGGTGAAGCATAATCTGGCCCGTCTAAAGGCAAAGGGAAGCAATGTAAAAGCCTATCAGGGAAACGCCATGAAGCTGCGGCGGTTTGAGGACAATGCCTTTGATGTGGTACTGCTTTTTGGCCCTTTGTATCATCTGCATGAAAGAACAGAAAAATTAAAGGCGCTTTGCGAAGCAAAACGTGTGGTAAGACCGGGCGGAATTATTTTTGCAGCATATATTATGAATGAGTACAGTGTTATAACATATGCCTTCAAAGAAAAACATATTCTGGAGGGCATAAAAAACAAAATGCTGGATGAAAACTTTCATTGTACCAAAAGCGCGAATGAGTTATACAGCTTTGTGCGGACAGAGGATATAGAGTCCCTTAATGCGGAAGCCGGATTAAAACGGATACAGGTTGTTGCGGCAGATGGTGCGGCGAATTATATCCGTCCGTTTTTGAACGCATTAGACGAAGAAGAATTCCGGTATTTTATTCAGTATCATCTTGCAACCTGTGAGCGTGCGGATTTGCTGGGGGCAAGCGGCCATCTTGTGGATATTTTACAGAAATAGATAGGAGCTACATATGAAAAAGAATAGGATAAAGATACCAATAGTTCTGTTTGCGGCATTACTTCTTACAGGCTGCGGCGATGCAGCGGCCGAAGGTACGGAGGAAAGCAGTAAGCAGATATCACAAAGCATAACGGAAGAAACGGAAAGCCATACTGTTACAGAGGAGGAGTCTGTTACGGAAACAGAGCCGGTAGTTACAACATTTACCATTACTGCGGTAGGGGATTGCGCGATTGGCGCGCTTCAGACGCATGGATATACAGGTTCCTTTCATCAGTATTATGATGAAAATGGAGAGGACTACTTTTTTGAAAATTTCAGGGAAGTATTTGAAGCAGATGATTTAACATTAGCAAATCTGGAATGTGTGCTTACGGATGAAACAGAGCGCGTGGAAAAGACGTTTAATATTAAAGGACATCCGGAGTATGTTGGAATCTTAGCCAGCAGCTCTGTAGAGGCGTGCTCATTGGGCAATAATCATACGCAGGATTATGGAACGGCAAGCCTGACAGATACACAGGAAGCATTAACGGAGGCCGGTGTACTGTATGCGTATAACGATACGGTGGCATATTATACAACAGAGGATGGAATTAAGGTTGCGATGCTGTCAGCAAACCTTCTGTCAGAGGAGAATGAACGGTATTTATTAGAAGGAATTGAAAAAGCACGTCAGGAGGGCGCGGACGTTATCATTGCAAGCTGTCACTGGGGGATTGAGCGCGATTATTATCCGACGGACTACCAGCAGGAGACGGCGCACAGGCTCATTGACGCGGGTGTGGATTTGGTAATCGGACACCATCCTCATGTATTGCAGGGAATAGAATATTATAAGGGCAAAATGATCTGCTACAGTCTGGGCAATTTCTGCTTTGGGGCAAACCGCAACCCAAGTGATAAAAATACCATTGTCTTTCAGCAGACATTTACCTTTGTAGATGGAGAAGTGCAGGATGATGTAGAGGCAAGAATTATTCCAAGCCGTCTCAGCGGCAAGAATAATTCTAATAACTATCAGCCTGTTATCGCAGCGGGGGAGCAGGCCTTGGACATCATAGATAAAATGAACGAATATTCCTCACCATACAGTGAAATTTCTTTTGATAAAGAAGGAAATCTAATTATTAATGAATAAGAGGTAACTGGGTTGAAAAAATGGCGTTTAAATGATAAATCAGAAAGAGTAAATAATTGGAAAGATTATGATTTGCGTGATTTAAATGGCATGGTCGCAATGGCACTGTGCCCTATGACAGAAATCAGCGGTTACATGGTAAGACCGGGTTTCTACCGTATGAACGGGGCATATCAGACGGAAAGCGGAGTAAGTTTTACGATCAGTTCTCATGGAGCTACAAGCTGTGAATTACTGTTATACAAACCGCATGGAAGTGAACCATATGCAGTAATTCCGATTCCGGAAGAATACCGTATTGGCGATACCTATTCTATATTGGTTTATGGCTTGAAAATGCATTCATTTGAATATGCCTATCGTTTCGACGGGCCAAATATTCCTGAGAAGGGAATTTGTTTCAATAAAAATAATGTAATTTTAGACCCATATGCAAAGGCTGTTACCGGCCAGCACAGATGGGGAGAAAAACCGGAAGGCGGAAAAGACTTTGAATACAGAGCCCGTATTGTAAAAAATGATTTTGACTGGGGCGAAGTAGGACAGCTTAATACACCGATTGAAGACTTGATCATCTATGAAACCCATGTAAGGGGATATACAAAGGATGAGTCCTCCGGCGTAACCGCAAAGGGAACCTTTGAAGGCATTCGGGAAAAGATTCCGTATTTAAAAGATTTAGGAATCAATGCAATTGAGTTAATGCCTATCTTTGAGTTTGACGAGATGGAAAGTGCCCGTGTGGTGGATGGCGTTCAGCTTTATAATTACTGGGGCTACAACACAGTTTCCTTTTTTGCGCCGAATACGGGATATTCTTCACAGGCAGAACATCATTATGAGGGAAAAGAGTTAAAACGCCTTATCTATGATTTAAAAAAGAATGGTATTGAAGTTATTTTAGACGTTGTATTTAACCATACTGCGGAAGGAAATGAGCAGGGACCTTGCTTCTCCTTTAAAGGGATTGATAATAATATCTATTATATGCTGACACCGGATGCAAAATATTATAATTTCAGCGGATGCGGAAACGTAATGAACTGTAACCATCCGATTGTGCGCAGCCTCATTTTGGATTGTCTTCGTCATTGGGTTGTAGACTACCGCGTGGATGGCTTTCGTTTTGATCTTGCTTCCATTCTTGGGCGTGATCAGAATGGCGCGCCGATGGCAAATCCGCCAATTTTAGAGGCATTGGCATTTGATGCTGTTTTGAGTAAGACAAAACTAATTGCCGAGGCATGGGATGCCGGCGGATTGTATCAGGTGGGAAGTTTTCCATCATGGAACCGCTGGGCAGAATGGAATGGAAGATACCGGGATGATATGCGATGTTTTTTAAAGGGTGATGAGGGAACAGCAGGAGCCGCGATGGTCCGTATCACGGGTTCAACGGATTTATATCATCCGGAAGAACGCGGACACTCTGCGTCGGTCAACTTCATTACCTGTCATGACGGATTTACTATGTATGACCTGTATTCTTATAACTATAAGCACAATGAGAAAAATGGCTGGAATAATACAGATGGCGACAATAATGGACATAGCTGGAACTGTGGTCATGAGGGTGAAACAACAGACCCGGAGGTAAATGGACTACGCCTGCGCTTAATAAAGAATGCTTTTGCGGCTCTGCTGTGCAGTCGTGGTGCTGCAATGTTTTTTGCAGGAGATGAGTTCTGTAATACCCAGTTTGGAAATAATAATGCCTACTGTCAGGATAATATTATTTCATGGTTAGACTGGAACAGATTAGAACGATACCGGGAGGTTCATGATTTTGTGCGTTATATGATTGCATTCCGTAAAGGACATCCGGTTCTAAGGAAAAAGACGCAGCCGGCAGTATGTCAGTTTCCGCAAATCAGTTTTCACAACGGGCATCCGTATAACAGTGCTACAGAGCGTAACACACATATGATTGGAATTATGTTTGCGGGACGAAATGAAGACGATACAAAAGACGATATTATCTTCTATTGTATGAATGCTTTTTGGGAACCGCTTACCCTGCAGCTTCCAAGTTTAAGTAATGGTATGGAGTGGAAAGTGAAGGTAAATACGAATTGCGAATATAAAGACGGAGTGGATTTCGACAGCATGACAGAGAAACTTGGGGCATATACTATCCGGGTACCTGCAAGGACCACAATCGTGTTTGTGGCAGAATGATTAAAAGTGATAACAGAAGGCCTCGCAGAAAGGCAATAACCTCTTTGCGGTACCGATTGGGTATAAAGGCATGCAGCAGACGCACGCCCGGCATTAGTCTATCTGGTCGCTCAGCCCCAGAAGAAAGTCGGCGCTGACATTGAGTTCAATAGCGATTCGGCGAATCATGTTACAGTCGGGAAAACGCCGGCCGCACAGGTAACCGCTTACGGTGGAATAGGCGAGAAACAGACGGTTTGCAAGTTCATGACAGGAGCAATCCCTAAGAACCATCACATAGCGCAGGCGTTCAGAAAAGGATGGATATTCAGTTGGAATCAGATTTTTTTCAGAATACTTTCGTTCTTTTGTTTTCATGTGGCTATTCTACTTTATGATGAAATAGAACAGCTTAAAAAACGCGAAACGCATAATTTTTCTTGGATTCCGAGAAAATTATGCGTTTATTTAAAATAAAATATTAACACCAGCCGCCGTCTAAGGTAATGATTTGGCCGGTCAGGTAGTTGTGATCAGTGGCAAGCATAAATGCAAGATTGGCAACTTCTAGCGGTGTTCCAAAACGTCCTGATGGAATCTCATCCTCTAAAGCACGTCGTTCATTTGCAGAAAAACACGCATTCATAGCAGTATCAATACATCCGCAGGCGATGGCATTGACCTGGATATTGCTTGGAGCAAGCTCCTTGGCAAGTGCTTTGGTAAATGCATTTAAGCCGCCTTTACTTGCGGAGTATGCTACTTCACAGGAAGAACCGGTATTACCCCAGACAGAGGAAATATTAATGATTTTTCCTGCTTTCTGCGACAACATATGCGGAATGGCGAGCTGGGAGGTATAGAAGGCAGAGGATAGGTTAATACTTATCAGGTTCTGCCATTCTTCCGGCGACATATCTGTTAACAGACCCATGTGTGAAATGCCTGCATTGTTGATAAGAATGTCTACACCGGAACATTGTTCAGCTATCTGTGAAAATAATCTGCTTACATATTCATACTCTCCAATATTCCCCACAGATGCTAAAACAGGAATGTGATAGAGTTGTTCTAAATGTTTTTGGAATTTGCTGAGTTCTGCAGCAGAGTTGCGGCAGTTTATTACAAGAGGGTATCCTTCCTGGGCAAATCTTTCGGCAATTGCACGGCCGATGCCACGAGAAGCACCGGTAATAAGTACGGTTTTTTTCATATTATTCTCCTGGATTTAAAAATTCTATCTTGACATTCAATCTAATTTCATTATAATGGAAATATCGGCGTGTGGCTCAGCTTGGTAGAGCGCTTCGTTCGGGACGAAGAGGCCGCAGGTTCAAATCCTGTCACGCCGACTTGCGGGATAGATTTCATAAAGAGTCTATCCTATTTTTATAACAAAATCAATGTATCTTTTTGATATTGGAAGAAAGGCGGGGAAGGAATGAAGGATTGTAATTGTGGATACTGCATGAGAGGCGGGCTTTTAGATAAGTTCGGCATCGGGATTTGTGATCTGGATGTGAGCCAGTTGATTCTGTTTAAAGAACAAAGCCACCCGGGACGTGTCATTGTGGCTTATAAAGATCATGTAAGTGAAATCGTAAATATCAGTGATGAGGAACGCAACCGCTTTATGGCAGACGTTGCCCGCGCGGCTAAGGCGCTTCATGCAGCATTTGGACCTAAGAAGGTAAATTACGGCGCTTATGGGGATACGGGCTGTCACCTTCATATGCATCTGGTTCCGAAATATGAGGACGATCCGTTTGAATGGGGAGACGTATTTGCGATGAATCCCGACAGAGTATATTTATCAGAAGATGAATATGCTGAAATGATTGAGAAGATTAAAGCAAACCTGTAAAAATGCAGAATTATATAAACCGACCCCCAAAGGTTAGAACAAATATCTAACTTTCGGGGGTCGGTTTGATATTTTCGCAGGGACACGCTTTTATAATTCAAACATATTGTTTTCCTGACGGGCCATGCAGATTTCCAGATTTCCATTGCGGCAGCGAAGTGCATCGATAAATTCTTTTTCCTGGGAAGCGTTCTTTAATGTAACATTGTACACTAATTTAAAAAGGCTTCCAAGGTTGGTTGTTTTTACCTGAATGATTTCATACTGTGTTGTGTATTGTTCCATAAGGTCTGTAAATACTTCTGTGTAGTTTAAGTCTTCTGGAATGGTAATGCGCAAGGTTTTGTCCAGACAGCCTTTTTTGATATTGCCAAAGCCAATGCAGTTGTAGAAGAACATACAGGCGCCAAGTACAAGGGCAAAGAGTACGCAGTAGGCAAGATAACCCATACCGGCGATAAGGCCGGCGCCCATTGCAAGGAAGATG
Organism: uncultured Agathobacter sp.; assembly: GCA_944381555.1. GTDB lineage: Bacteria > Bacillota > Clostridia > Lachnospirales > Lachnospiraceae > Roseburia. Next base: position 21,318 of record CALWLL010000058.1, read on the forward strand.
GTTCCGATTTCTTTGGCAGTACCCGGCACAGAACGAAAGCGCACGAGGCTGAATGCCCCGGCTACGGCAACTCCGGCCCCGACATTTCCATTTACCATCATGATTACAACGCATACAACAGCCGGCAGGATGGCAAGTGTTATGACGAAGCTCTTAGTGTAGCGGCTCTTATAGGTATATACAAGTGCCAGGAAAAGTCCTACCAAAAGCGCTACGGCAACACAGAGTAAAAAGTTTGACACAGAGATAGTTGTGGTTGTGCCTGTTTCAAATAGTCCTTTAAATAAATTATCCATGATTTATCTTCCTTCTTTCATTTGATTTCTTAATTTGGTCTGATAGGCGGTACCATATTTGGAAAATGATTTCTTATATATATGGTTGTCATTTAGTATTTTGGTCATCCATAATGGAATGGCGTCCTTTGTTTTTACTTCCATAAGAATCTGATTTGGTTCTAAAATCGGATTGCCGTAGATTCCCGTATCCAATGTTAAATCATAATCTCTCCAGAGAACGTCACGGTCAAAGGTAACCCTAAAGTCCCTGTCATCTTTGGCATAGTACGCTTCGCGTCTGTACATCAGAAGCATGGCCGGCGCAATATCGGGATAGAAGTTTTTAAAATAGTCAATCTCGTCAGTAATCTGCGAATGTTTATCGATTTCACCAGAAAGCAGATAGCGCATGGCATCCGGTTCCTTTAGTGTGATTCGCCTCTTATAAACAACCTTTTTATATTTTTTCTTTAACTCCACAAATACCTTAGTGTCAGAATGAGCGACGCCGTAGCTTCGCAGCCGGAGTTTTTCTTTGTATATAGGGTGTTCAATAGAACGCCGGATTAACTGAAACGATGGGGTATCAAAATATAAGCTGCAGATGGTGCTTTCGCCATGCTCATCCGCTATCATGTATGCTTTAAATTCTTCTCTGATCCGCTCGAGCTGCTCTGTCGTAATTATGTATTTGATTTCATATCGCTTAAAGATTATCTGATCTGCCAAAGGATTTCCCTCCTTTCCTATATGGTAGTTTTCAAGCTATGTCATAATAAGATAGAAATGTGAAAAAAGTTTGAAATTTTAATAGAATGTATATATTTTTTTACAATGCTTTAAAATATTAACTCATTTTGAAAATGCGGCGGTCCATGTGCTGAAATTAAGCAGGAGAAGAGAATATCTTTAAGTTTACAAAATAAAAATTGTATGTAATAATGACCTCGTATGAGTAAAGTTTTGGTAAAAAACTTATTGGAAAAGGAGTCTGACATGGATTTTTTTGATTTGCTAACGATGGTAGGTGGTCTTGCATTATTCCTTTATGGGATGAATGCGATGGGCGAAGGCTTGTCCAAATTATCCGGCGGGAAATTAGAGAGTATTTTAGAGAAGCTGACCTCTAATCGCTTGATGGCGGTGCTGCTTGGCGCGGGTGTAACTGCGGTAATTCAGTCATCTTCAGCCACAACAGTAATGGTAGTAGGCTTTGTTAATTCAGGAATCATGAAGCTGCAGCAGGCAGTAGGAATCATCATGGGCGCCAATATTGGTACAACCATGACGTCATGGTTACTTTCTCTCGTAGAGATAGAAGGCTCCAGCATAATTATGCAGATGTTAAAACCAACATCATTTTCTCCGGTTTTAGCAATCATCGGTGTAATTATGATAATGAGCGCGAAGGATAACACGAAGAAAAATGATATTGGGTTGATTTTAATCGGCTTTGCAATCCTGATGTTTGGTATGGATACCATGAGCGATGCCGTAAGCGGGTTACAGGATGTTCCCGAATTTACCAATATCCTAACAGCATTTTCCAATCCGGTACTTGGTATGCTCGCAGGCGCTATACTTACAGCCGTCATTCAGAGTTCTTCTGCATCCGTAGGTATTCTACAGGCGTTGTGCGCAACGGGGGCGGTAAGTTTTGGTTCTGCAATTCCGATTATTATGGGGCAGAATATCGGCACATGTATTACCGCAATTATGTCTGCCATTGGTGCAAGTAAAAATGCAAAAAGAGCATCCATGATTCATTTGTACTTTAACTTAATCGGTACAATTGTATTTATGGCAGTATTTTATATAGCAAATGCATTTATTCATTTTGAATTTTTAAATGAAGCGGCTTCTGCTACGGGTATTGCAGTTGTACACAGTGTCTTTAATATTACTTGTGCGGTGTGCTGGTTCCCATTTGCGATTGTATTGGTTAAGCTCGCAACACTTACCATTCCGGAGAAAGAGTCCGATAAGAAGGATGAAACAAATGAGTTTGCGCTTCTGGATGAACGTTTTTTGGACCAGCCGGCATTCGCGGTTGAAATGTGCAGAAAAGTCGCTATTAAAATGGCGGAAGTGGCAAGGGATTCCTTTTATCTGGCATTAGACAGCATTGGAAATTATAAGGAAGAAAACTTTCAGAAAGTAAGGGATATGGAAATAGCAGTAGACCGGTATGAGGATGCGTTAGGCTCCTACCTTGTTAAAGTAAATAACAGGGATTTGACAGACGCAGATAGCAAATCCATCTCTGTTATGCTTCATTGTATCAATGATTTTGAACGCATTTCAGACCATGCGGTGAACATTATGGAATCTGCAAAAGAAATGCATGATAAGAAATTGAAGTTTTCACAGAATGCGATGAAAGAATTTGAGGTGTTTACAAATGCGGTCCGGGAAATTATTGAAACAGCAGTAGATGCCTATGCAAATAATAACCTCGAAGAAGCGAAAATGGTGGAGCCGTTGGAACAAGTGGTGAATGGTTTAAACGCTGAGTTAAAACAGCGTCATATCAAACGGCTTCGTAAAGGAAAATGTACGATTGAGCTTGGGTGGATACTTCAGGATTTCTTAACCAATATTGAACGTGTATCCGACCATTGTTCCAATATTGCAGTAGGTTTAATTGAGATTAAGGAAAATGAGTTTGAAACACACAGCTATGTGGGCGAATTAAGAGAAGCAAAAGCGAAATGGTTTACAAATGCCGTTTACGCATTAAGCGATAAGTACAGACTTCCGGAAGGCTCTATCAACGAAGAGGAGGAGGCATTAGGACTTATTGTAAATCAGGAAGTACGGTAAAGGAACACAGAGTTCAAAAGGGAGGCAGTTATGTATCAGGAAATTGCACAGCTTCTTATGTATGGCGTTGCAGACAAAGAGGAAATTCTTTATAAAATGGGAGAAATTTTTGCGCGTTTTGAAAAGAAGGAATATGATAAAATGGAACTGGTGCGGGACATTCATGCGCAGATAAAACGTATTTTGAAGGCAGCAACAGATTATGGTTTTGACAATAATCTATGGCATAACTATCTGACCTTTTATCTTATGATGAATGAGAATCCATTCAGTATTACCTGTGAGAAGGTTGGAGCCAGTGACGGCAGTGTGAATGGATTAGTGGAAAATGATTTTAGAATTTTTAAGGCACTGTTCGATTATGATTTTTCCAAGATAGAACAGACGCTTGGGATTGATTGTTTTTCACGGATTTCCAACTATAAGGCGATTGTAAAAAAAGAACTGATGTATAACAGGAATGTCAGTGAAAAAGTACGCGCTTTAAGTAGAAGATTAGAAAACACTTCTGATGCGAAGGAATTTTTCCAAGTAATAACTGATTTTTACAGAGATTACGGTGTGGGAATGTTCGGTATGAACAAGGCATTTCGTATTGAGGAAAACCCAAATGGCGGAATTGTCTTTAAAGCAATCAATAACATGGATACGGTTACGCTGGATGATTTGATTGGTTATGAAATCCAGAAAAAGAAACTGGTGGATAATACACAGGCTTTTGTATGCGGGCGCAAGGCGAATAACGTACTGCTGTTTGGGGACAGCGGTACTGGAAAGTCCACAAGCATCAAGGCCATTGTAAATCAGTTCTATGATGACGGACTGCGTATGATTGAAATCTACAAGCATCAGTTTCAGTATCTGTCTGCGGTGATTTCCGAGATTAAGAATCGTAATTACAAATTCATCATATATATGGATGATTTGTCTTTTGAAGAATTTGAAATTGAATATAAGTATTTAAAGGCGGTCATTGAGGGCGGAGTAGAAACAAGACCGGATAATATCTTAATCTATGCAACCTCAAACAGACGTCATCTGATTAAGGAAAGCTGGCGGGACAGAAATGATGTGGATACAGAGAATGACAAGCATCATTCGGATACTATTGAAGAGAAGCTGTCACTGGTAAACCGCTTTGGTGTTACTATCAGTTTTTCAAAACCAAGCCAGAAAGAGTTCTTTCATATTGTTATTGAAATTGCAAGACGCGAGGGAATTACCTTATCCGATGAAGAACTTAAGGCAGAAGCAAACAAATGGGAGCTAAGTCGCGGAGGACTGTCCGGACGTACGGCAAGGCAGTTTATAAATTATTTGCTGGGAATGCCGGATAGCAGGAGGTAAAATGTTATACCAGATTAGTAATGGCGCAGTCGTATTTGGCGATGACGTCATTTTGCATGATATTTATTTTGAGATAAGAAATACAGAAAAAATCGCAGTTGTAGGGCGAAACGGCTGCGGAAAAACAACTCTGCTCAAACTCATCAACGGAGATGTAGAGTTATATCAGGAGGATGGAGAAGAAGGTTCTATCGCCATGAGCGGAAAACCGCAGATTGGCTATTTAAAGCAGATTGCATTTGATGACCCACAGCTTACGCTAGAAAAAGAAATCCGTAAGGTGTTTGCACCGATGATTGCCATGAAGGCAGAAGTAGAAGCAGCCGCAAAGGCATTGGAGACCGACCACTCCGAGGAAAAAGTAAAGGCCTATACTGCTTTGGAAGAGAAGTTCCGTGATTTGGGCGGATACTACTTTGAAAAAGAATATGAGGTATTGATTCGTAAGTTTGGTTTCTCGGAAGAGGAGAGAAAGAAACCGCTTTGTGATTTTTCGGGCGGACAGCAGACAAAGATAGCATTTATCAAGCTGCTGTTAAGTAAGCCGGATATTCTGCTTTTGGATGAACCGACGAACCATTTGGATATTACAACCATTGAGTGGCTGGAAGGCTATCTGAAGAATTATCCGAAGGCAGTCGTAGTTGTATCGCATGACCGTATGTTTTTGGATAACATAGTAGACGTGGTATATGAAATCGAATATGGGACAGCAAAGCGCTATCCGGGGAATTACACCAATTTTATGGCGCGCAAGAAGGAGAACTATGAGAAGCAGTTAAAAGACCATATTGCGCAGCAGAAAGAAATTGAACGTCTTCAGAGGATGGTGGACCGTTTTAAGGGAAAACCGACCAAGGTATCAATGGCGCGCTCGAAACAGAAAGCCATTGAGCATATGGAGATTATTGAGGCTCCGGACCGTTTTGACAACAGAACATTCCATGCGAATTTCCAGCCGCAGGTGGAAACCGGAAATGACGTGTTGTTCGTATCGGATTTGGAAATCGGATATGAAACGCCGTTATCTACGGTTAATCTCGATTTAAAAAAGGGTGAGAAACTGGGAATATTAGGCGGAAACGGTTTGGGAAAATCAACCTTCTTAAAGACCATCGTGGGCAGAATTATGCCGCTTTCGGGAGAATATAAGTATGGAGCCAATGTGCAGGTAGGATACTTCGACCAGCAGATGGCAATGTATCAGAGCAGTAAAACGGTGCTTAATGATTATTGGGATGAATTTCCGAACCTGACAGAAACCGAAGTACGGAATGCGTTGGGGGCGTTTCTTTTTACGGGAGAAGAGGTATTTAAGAATATCAGTATGCTTTCCGGTGGGGAAAAGGTGCGGCTGGCATTGTGTAAAATATTAAAGAGAAGACCAAATGTCCTGATTCTCGATGAGCCTACAAATCATATGGATATTATCGGAAAAGAGACATTGGAAACCATGCTCAAGGATTATAAGGGAACGCTTATTTTCGTGTCTCATGACCGCTATTTTGTAAAGCAGGTGGCAACGCAGCTTCTGGTTTTTGAAGATGGAACAACCAACCTGTATAAGTTTGGATATGAGGAATATCAGGAAAAACTAGACAAAGAAGCGGCTGCTGATACCGGAGGGTATAAGGCTTCTATGGAGTTAGGCGGCTTAATTAGCAATAAAGGCGGACAACAGGTATCCGGTGCATCTGCGGGAAACACTATAGAAAGTGCAAAGAAGGCAAATGTCAACATCGGAAAAGAACGTTCAAAGGTTGAAAAGAAGGTAAAACGGGCAGAGGAAGAACTGGCAGTAAAGGAAGAGAAACTTGATGAATTGAAGAAGGAGCTTCTTCGCCCGGAATACCAGTCCAGCTATTCGAAGTTAACAGAAATTCAAGCGCAGATAGACGCTCTTGAAGAGGAAATCATGGCGGATATGGAAATATGGGAAACTCTTTCCTCGCAGCTAGAAGTGCTTCTGGCAGAGGAAAATGTGCAGAGATAAATTGTCCGACAATTTGATTTAAAATATTAAAATTGAATAAAAACATTGCTTAAAATGACAAGTTGTTATATAATCTTATTAAGATAAACGCTTGTCATTTTTTGCTTGGCATTTATCTAATAAACTGCAAAGGGGTTGACATCATGAGAATTACAATCACAGGTAGAAATATCGAATTAACACCAGGATTAAAAAACGCAGTGGAGGATAAGTTAGGGAAACTGGAGAAGTATTTTAAGCCGGACACAGATGTAAATGTTACATTAAGTGTGGAAAAGGAACGTCAGAAGATTGAAGTGACAATTCCGACAAAGGGACACACCATTCGTTCAGAGCAGGTTAGCAATGATATGTATGTATCTATTGATTTAGCAGAGGAGGCAATCGAAAGACAATTATTAAAATATAGAACGAAGATCATTTCTAAGAAAATGAACGCAGCGGCCAACTTTAAAGCAGAGTATCTGGAGGAACCGGAGGAAGAGGATGAAGAAATCAAAATCGTCCGTTCTAAGCGATACGATTTAAAACCAATGTACCCGGAAGATGCGTGTATTCAGATGGAATTACTAGGACATGATTTCTTCGTATTCGTAAATGCGGAAACGGATGAAGTAAATGTTGTTTATAAACGGAAAGGCAACACATACGGAATTATCGAGCCGGAATAAAATTAAGATAGAATGAGTTCATGAAATGAAATAGCAGCAGAATGTCGCGAAACGCGTTAACGCGTTTCGCGTCTTGCTTTTTATAAGGGATAGGATTATGGTTAAGAGGGATGAGAAAATAAGAATTTCGAGAGGGGGTGGCGGTTATACGAAAGATATATGCATAGCAAAGCACATATGCAGGATGCTTGCGGAGGAAAAATATCAGGAAGAAGTCGCAGATGTTATGAGGGAATGTCAGTCACCAAAGATTTGCCTGCTTTGGAAGATTTTTTTTGAAACAGGAATCCAGGATACCAATCTGTTAGAAGAACGTATTTATCAATATGGCAGTTTAGTAAAGCAGCACGACTATTTTAGCAGAGAATTGTTTGTGGAGATGGTATCTTTGCTGAATCATTTAAAAAAAGAATCATATACACAGTAAATTCAGAAGGGTTCTGCATGGGAAGAAGCAGAACTCTTCTTTATTATTCTAAAAAGAGGATTGTGTTTGGGGGTTCTTTTTCTTGTTATGAACACGAAAACGTGATACTATAATATAGATATAGTCTGTCATTTGGCAGAAAAATGAGTAAGAGAGGCAATTTTATGGACATCGTAGTATTAGCAGGCGGGCTTAGCACCGAGCGGGATGTTTCCTTTAAAACAGGAAGCATGGTTACAAAAGCATTAAGAGAGAACGGACACCGGGTAATTATGCTCGATGTTTTTATGGGATATAGCGACAAGGAAGAAGATTTAAGCGGCGTGTTTGACCGTGCAGAGGAAATCAGCGTTAAGGCATCGGATATTTCGGAAGAGGCGCCGGATTTGAAAATGATAAAAGAATCCAGAAAGGACCAGTCAGATTGTTTTTTCGGACCAAACGTGATTCGTATATGTCAGATGGCAGATATTACGTTTATGGCGCTTCATGGGGAAAACGGAGAAGATGGTAAGGTACAGGCGGCATTCGATTTATTTGGCATAAAATATACGGGAAGCGATCATTTAAGCAGCGCCATCGCGATGAATAAGGGGATTGCAAAGCAGCTTTTCCGGGCAAACGGCATTCCGACGCCAAGCGGCATTGTCATGACGAAGAAAAAGAGAAATGATGATGTGGCATCTTTGGGACTTCGTCTTCCGGTAGTGGTAAAACCATGCTGCGGCGGTTCTAGTATTGGTGTAACAATTGTCAGAGATTATGAACAGTTTAAGGCTGCTTTGGATGAAGCCTTCCGTTGGGAAGATGAACTGATTATTGAAGAGTTCGTACAGGGACGGGAATTTTCCTGTGGGGTTATCGAGGGAAAGGCTTTGCCGGTTATTGAGATTGCACCGATAGAGGGATTCTATGATTATAAGAATAAGTATAAGGCTGGAAGTGCAGTAGAAACCTGTCCGGCAGACATTCCTGAGAAAGCGGCCGTACAGATGCGGTCTTATGCAGAAGCGGCGGCAAAAGCGCTCGGATTAGACACATATTCCCGTTCTGATTTCTTAATCAGCACCGGGGGAGAGATTTATTGTCTGGAAGTGAACACGCTTCCGGGAATGACGCCAACAAGCCTGCTCCCACAGGAGGCAGCAGTAATTGGTATGGATTTTAATCAGCTCTGTGAGAAGATTATTGAAATCTCTATGAAAAGATATCAATAACCGGATGATTATAAAGATTCGGGAGAGAAGGAATAAGTATGAGTAACATGCCGAATTTATCACTAAAAAATATTGCCCTTGCATGTAAGGGTGTTTATATGGGGCCTGTGGAATTAGAAGAGAAGGTAATCTGTGGAGCGGTTATAGACAGCCGGCTTGTTGAGAAAGATTATCTGTTTATTCCCATCAAGGGAGAACGGGTAGACGGACATACCTTTATTCCGCAGGTATTTGAAAAAGGGGCTTGCTGTGTGTTGTCTGAAAGAGAATTAGAAAATCCGGCGGGACCATACATTCTTGTGCAATCTACACAGACAGCGCTAAAAGAACTGGCGGCTTTTTACCGCAGAAGCATGCAGATTAAGGTGGTGGGAATCACAGGAAGCGTCGGAAAAACCAGTACCAAAGAAATGATTTTTTCTGTCGTATCACAGAAATATGCAGCACATAAAACAGCAGGAAATTTTAATAATGAAATCGGACTCCCACTTACCATACTGGGAATCCGCAAAGAACATGAGGCGGCAATCTTAGAAATGGGTATTTCGGATTTTAATGAAATGCACCGCCTTGCAGAAATTGCGAATCCGGATATCTGCGTAATTACCAATATCGGCTTGTGCCATTTGGAAAATCTGGGTACGCGGGAAGGGATTTTACAGGCGAAAACAGAGTGTTTTGCACATATGAGAGAGGGCGGTATCGCGATTTTAAATGGCGATGACGATAAACTTTCTACCCAAAAAGAGGTCAATGGAAGACCTGCCGTTTTTTATGGAATAGGTAAAGAACCCAAGACGGATGAAAATGGTATGCCTATGGCAGAGAAATCTATTTATGCGACGGATGTAAGAAATCTGGGATTTGAAGGAATGAAAGCAGATATTCATACTCCACAGGGAGTGTTTGCGGCCGGAATTACCATTCCGGGGGAGCATAATGTATATAATGCTTTGGCTGCAACCGCAGTTGGTCTGGAACTCGGGCTTACTTTGGATGAAATGAAGAAAGGCATTCTTGAAGCAAAAACCATTGCAGGCAGAACCAATCTTATAAAGGTACACGGAATGGAGGTTATTGACGACTGCTACAATGCCAATCCGGTATCCATGGAAGCGGCGCTTGATGTGTTGTCACATGCAAAGGGAAGAACCATAGCGGTGCTTGGCGATATGGGCGAGCTTGGAGAAAATGAAAAGGAACTGCATTACGGAGTAGGCCGGTGCGTGGCAGAGAAAAAAATACATACCCTTTTTTGCGCGGGAAATTTGGCAAGAGAGTATAAAGCCGGCGCAGAGAACCGGTGGAATAAGGAAGAGGAAACCGGGTGCGAGACTTATTATTTTGAAGAACGGGACGATATGATAAAGGCATTGCGTTCTTATGTGCAGGAGGGCGACAGTATTTTAGTCAAAGCCTCCCATTTTATGGATTTTCCAAAAGTGGTAGAGGCGCTTACAAAGTAAAAGATGGTTGGTAAATGCAATCATTTAGAATAAAAGGATGCGCAGGCGCATCCGGAAAGAGGAAATTTTATGACACAAAACCCAATAGTAACATTTGAAATGGCAGACGGAGGCATTTTTAAAGCGGAGCTTTATCCGCAAACCGCTCCAAACACAGTAAATAATTTTATCAGCTTGATAAATAAGAATTTCTATGATGGAATCATTTTTCATCGTGTCATACGCGGATTTATGATTCAGGGCGGAGACCCGACAGGAACAGGCATGGGCGGTCCGGGATACGGAATCGATGGTGAATTTGCACAGAATGGTTTTGCAAATGACCTAAAACATACGGAGGGCGTTCTCTCTATGGCGCGTTCTATGATGCCGGATTCAGCAGGCAGCCAGTTCTTCGTAATGCATAAAACTTCCCCCCACCTTGATGGAGCATATGCGGCGTTTGGCAAGGTTATCGAAGGGATGGAAGTAGTAAATGCGATTGCTGAAACGGCAACAGATTACAACGACCGTCCGCTGGAGGAACAGGTTATGAAACGTGTTACCGTAGATACTTTTGGCGTGGAATATCCGCAACCAAAGACAAATAATAACAGATAATCTGAGTGGATATTTGGAATGGGTCATGAATGCATGAAATCTGTGTTCATGGCTCATTTCTTAATCTGAAGAAGGTGCTTTTGAGGTATGAAGTTGAAGTTAAAAAAATTAATTGGGATAGAAACAGAAGTAGGTCGGCTTCTTGACAAATATGAAGATACATATGAAGTGAAGGTATTTCGTTCCTTAGAGGAGGTAATCGCTTTCTTTGAAAAGCAGGAAAATGCAGGGGCGCGAAGAAAAACGCTTTTTGTTGCGGCGAAGGATGAAAGCATTGCATGGGGAAGGGAATATGGTCTTGCGGTCATGGCATATAAGAATCTAACGATTCCGAATCAGACATACTATGGAGTAGATATGATTGCAGAAGGCTTCGGGGAAGTGGATGCGAATTTCCTGGAAAAGGTGCATCAGCGTTATCATGGGATTCCTTGGAAGATTGCAGAAACAAAACGGTGTATCATAAGAGAATTGTCGTTAGAGGATTTAGATGCACTGTTTGAGTTATATGCAGATGAAGAAATCGTCAGGTTTACTGAAAATTTGTATTCGTATGAAGAAGAAAAAGAGTTTCAAAGCGCATATATTAACAATATGTACCGCTTCTACGGATATGGGATGTGGCTGGTGTTTTCCAAGGAAACAGGACGGCTGATTGGAAGAGCCGGGTTAGAGCATCGTGAATACAATGGAGAAATTGAGTTAGAATTAGGATATCTGATTGGCACACAGTATCAAAAACAGGGATATGCGGCTGAGGTATGTCAGCAAATCCTTAAAATTGCAAAAAGCATGACGGATTTTCCAAGAATCAACTGTCTTATAGACGCCAAAAACATTCCGTCCATCCGGCTGGCAGAAAAATTATCGTTTACGCGTGCAGAGGAAATAGAGGTGGATGGAAGGAAAATGGAACGCTATATTTTGACGTTTCAGTGATTTTTTTGTGAAAATGTGACACTTTAGATGCTGCAAAATGTTGCAATTTGCCTTTAAATTATTTATAATATATAAATTATAATTTTGAAGAAAGGTAGTTTTTGGAAAGTTTAGTTTAAAGAGGAAAAGGAGGTGAGTCCTGTGGCTGATTTTTCAATGGAGGAATTAGAGAAGATTGAGAAGGAGTTTCGTGTTGGAAGCAATACGATTAAAACCGTAAAAGAATTTGCAAGTCCTGAGGAGTTGTATCAGGAGCTGGTTACCAGTATCCGTAAATATCATCCGTCAACAGATATTTCATTGGTAGAAAAGGCTTATAGGACCGCTTATGCTGCTCATGAGGGGCAGATGCGCAAATCGGGAGAGGCATATATTATCCACCCTCTTAGCGTTGCAATCATTCTTGCAGAATTGGAATTGGATAAGGAAACTATCGCCGCAGGTCTGTTACATGATGTTTTGGAAGATACTATTATGTCGGAGCAGGAGATGATAGATGAATTTGGCGAAGAGGTTCTTCTTCTGGTAGATGGTGTTACGAAACTCCAGCATCTGCATTTGACAGATAATATCAAAGACCCGAAAGATAAAAATGCAGACCGTCTGGAGATGCAGGCAGAGAACCTTCGCAAGATGTTTCTTGCTATGGCAAAGGATATCCGTGTTATTATGATTAAGCTGGCAGACAGACTGCATAATATGCGTACCTTAAAATACCAATCCCCGGAGGCGCAGCAGAGAATCGCGCGCGAAACACAGGAAATTTACTGTCCGATTGCGCAGCGTCTGGGTATCAGCAGAATCAAGATTGAATTAGACGATTTGTCTTTGAAATATCTGAATCCGGAAGCGTATTATGACCTTGTAGAAAAGATTGCCGTCCGCAAGGAAGTCCGCGAGGAATATATCGGAAGTCTTGTGGAGATGGTACGAAAGCAGGTAACGGAAGCGGGAATCAAGGCAGAGATATCCGGTCGGGCAAAGCATTTTTTTAGTATCTATAAAAAGATGGTAAATCAGGATAAAACCATTGACCAGATTTATGATCTTTTTGCAATTCGCGTGATAGTGGATTCTGTGAAAGACTGTTATGCCGTGCTTGGAATTATGCATGAAAAATACAAACCGATTCCGGGACGTTTTAAAGATTACATTGCGATGCCAAAACCTAATATGTACCAGTCTCTGCATACGACATTGATTGGGCCGAGCGGCCAGCCGTTTGAGATTCAGATCCGGACCGCAGAAATGCATCGTACTGCCGAATATGGTATTGCCGCACATTGGAAATACAAAGAGGAGAACAATGGCAATGCAACCTCTACTACGGTTTCAGAAGAAGAGAAGTTAAGCTGGCTGAAGCAGATTTTAGAATGGCAGCAGGATATGTCGGACAATAAGGAGTTCATGAGCTTATTAAAGAGCGATTTGGATTTGTTTTCGGATGCAGTATTCTGCTTTACGCCGACAGGAGATGTAAAGAACCTTCCAACCGGTTCTACGCCGATTGATTTTGCTTACAGCATTCATTCTGCGGTTGGGAATAAAATGGTTGGAGCCAGAGTAAACGGAAAATTGGTGCCAATCGACTATGTGATTCAAAATGGTGACCGGGTGGAGGTCATTACCTCGCAAAACTGTAAGGGGCCGAGCCGGGACTGGCTGAATATCGTTAAGAGCACACAGGCGAAAAACAAGATTAACCAGTGGTTCCGAAGTGAGTTTAAAGAAGATAATATTTTAAAAGGCAAGGAAGTTATGCTTGCTTATGCCAAGGCAAAAGGGATTCCTTTTTATGATATCAATAAGCCGGAGTATCAGGAAAAGGTTCTTCGCAAATACGGTTTCCGAAATTGGGAGGCCTGCCTTGCAACTATCGGACATGGCGGGTTAAAAGAAGGTGCGGTTGTAAACCGTATGTATGAAGAGTATAAAAAGGACCACATGATTCCGTTATCGGATGAGGATATCTTAGAGAATCTTTCGGATGCGAAACAGCAGCCACAGACAAAAAGGTCTAAAAGCGGAATTATTGTAAAAGGTCTTTATGATATGGCAGTTCATTTTTCGAAGTGCTGCAGTCCTGTACCGGGAGATGAAATCGTAGGTTTTGTGACAAGAGGCCGGGGCGTATCTATACACAGAACGGATTGTATCAACATCATCAATCTTTCAGATGCGGAACGGGTGCGTCTTATTGAAGCAGAATGGCAGGAAGGAGCTGAAACAGAAGCATTAGGAGATTATTACACAGAAATCAAAATCTTCTGTAACGATAAGCCGGGAATGCTTGTGGATATTTCCAGAGTGTTTGCAGAGCGTGATATCAATATTTTAGGTATCCACTCAAGAGCAAATAAACAGGGAATCGCAACAATTGATGTATCCTTTCATACAAAAGGCAGACAGCAGATGAACAGTCTGGTGGAAAGACTGCGTCAGATAGACAGTGTAATTGAGATTCAGCGTACTACAGGATGAGTGGTTCACGGGAACAAATTTCAGTAAAAGAGTTCGTGTTTTTGCGGACTCTTTCCGTATTATTTAGGAGTATCAAAATGAGCAGAGTAAAAGTGGAACAGTATGTAGTCGGCATGGTACAGACGAATTGCTATGTGGCGGCAAACGCAGATACAAAAGAGTGTTTTATCATTGACCCGGGCGCCTCCGGTCAGAAATTAGCAGAAAAAATCAGGGAAGGCGGATATACACCGGTCGCGATTCTTCTGACGCATGGACATTTTGACCATGTGAGTGCGGCAGAGACTTTGGCAAAGGAGTTTGATGTTTTGGTTTATGCGCATGAGCTCGAAGAGGATACTCTAAAAAGTCCTGACAAAAATGTAGGATGGCTGATGGGAGCAAACGAGAGTTATCATGCAGATGTATACTTAAAAGACAATCAAGAGTTACAGCTTGCGGGATTTGATATTCGGGTGATTCACACGCCGGGACATACAGAAGGCGGCTGTTGTTATTATCTGCCGGAAGAAAAAGTTCTTTTTTCAGGGGATACCTTATTTGCACGGTCTGTAGGGCGAACCGACTTTCCGGGCGGAAGCATGTCGCAGCTTGTCCGTTCCATAAGAGAGAAGCTTATGGCCTTACATGACCCGCAGGATGCGGATTCGGATATTACGGTATATCCGGGTCATAATGATGTTACAACCATTGAAACAGAGAGGAAATATAACCCTTACCTATGATAGTGATTCGTTATAACAAAACCGAATTTGAATATGATGTGTATTCGCTGATCAAAGCATTTTTTCCGAAAGAAGAGATAGAAACGCATTATACCTGCGAAGAAACACAAAAGTACACCAATGAAGCAGAGCACGTTTTTGCTATCTCCTATATGGAAAAAGAGATTTCCATACAATGGCTGATTGGCGGAGTAATTTCACACACATGTGATTTTGCGGTGGACTTTTCAGATAGAAAAGAAGTGAAAAATACGCTGAAAAAACATTTATATGACCTCTTAAAGGAAGGTTTGGATACGCAGCTTCCGTGGGGAACCTTAACGGGCATCCGCCCAACAAAAATTCCGATGAAGCTCATGGAAGAAGGACATAGTGAGGAAGAAATTGCAAAATATATGAAAGAAACGTATTTTGCAAGTGATGAGAAAATCCAGCTTTCCATTGACATTGCAAAGAGGGAAAAGACATTATTGTCACAGATAGATTATGAGAACGGATATAGTTTATACATTGGGATTCCATTCTGTCCAAGTACATGCCTGTATTGTTCATTTACCTCCTACCCGCTGGCAGTCTGGAGTAAGCAGGTAGACGCCTATCTGGATGCCTTGGAAAAAGAAATTGATTTTACAGCACAGAAGTTTTACCATAAAAAATTAAATTCTATCTATATTGGCGGAGGTACGCCTACAACCTTAAATCCAAAACAGTTAGACAGGCTGATTCGTAAGATTAAGTGTAGTTTTGATTTACAGCACTGTATTGAATTTACGGTAGAGGCAGGCAGGCCGGATTCGATTACCAGAGAAAAACTAGCGGTATTGCGAAAGCATGATATTGACCGCATTTCAATCAATCCGCAGACGATGAAGCAGGAAACGCTAGACCTGATCGGACGGCATCATACGGTAGAGCAGGTGAAAGAGAGCTTTCAGATGGCAAGAGAGCTTGGATTTGATAATATCAATATGGATTTGATTATGGGTCTGCCGCAGGAAAGTATTGAGGACGTCCGAAACACGATGGAAGAGATGAAGAAGATGGGACCGGATAATATTACCATTCATTCTTTGGCAGTAAAGCGTGCGGCAAGGCTTACGATTTTTAAGGATGATTACAAGGATATGCAGATGGTCAATACGCAGGAGCATATGGATTTGTGTGCAGATTATTGTAAAGAGATGGGATTGTCACCGTATTATCTCTACCGTCAGAAGGGCATGGCGGGCAATATGGAGAATGTCGGATATGCAAAAGACGGCAAAGCAGGCGTATATAATATCTTGATTATGGAAGAGAAACAGACTATAATGGCACTTGGTGCCGGTGCAACGACAAAGTTTGTTTTGCCGGAGACAAATCCTGACGGAAGCCAGCGTATTGAGCGTGTGGAAAACGTAAAGGATGTAAAGAATTATTTAGAACGTGTAGATGAAATGATAAATAGGAAAATCAAAAAGATGGAGGAAATAAAATGGCGTTAAGCAAGAAACCGGTAAACGGCATGAAGGATATACTGCCGGCAGAGATGGAAATCCGCGATTATGTAACAAATGTTATCAAGGAAACCTATCGAAGTTTTGGTTTTACCCCAATTGAAACTCCTTGCATGGAGAATATTGCAAACCTGTCAAATAAGCAGGGTGGGGAAAATGAAAAACTTATTTTTAAAGTATTAAAACGCGGCGAGAAACTAAACCTTGAAACCGCCGTATCGGAAGAAGATGTCGTAGATTTTGGTATGCGCTATGATTTAACCGTACCCCTTACCCGTTTCTATTCAAATAATGCAAACAATCTTCCGACGCCGTTTAAGGCGCTTCAGATTGGTTCTGTATGGCGTGCAGACAGACCACAGCGCGGACGTTACCGCCAGTTCACACAGTGCGATATTGATATACTCGGCGAGCCAGGGAATCTTGCAGAAATCGAATTGATTACTGCGACCACAACGACAATCGGAAAGCTTGGGTTTAAAAATTTTGAAATCCGTATCAATGAGCGGCGCATTTTGAAAGCAATGGCTGCTTACAGTGGCTTTGCCGAGGAGGATTACGACAGCGTATTTATCACTTTAGATAAGATGGACAAGATTGGAGCAGAGGGGTGCGCCGAAGAACTGATTCGAAATGGTTACAGTCAGGAGGCGGTAGAGAAATATCTTGGCCTGTTCAAGCTGTTAGAGGATAAGAAGGATGTTTCTGAGGGAGTGTTATTCCTTTCGGATACATTAGGCGGATATTTGGATGATGATGTGGTAAAAAATATGACAGAAATTGCCACAGCCGTAAATGCAACAAAGGCGGCAGAGTTTACACTCGTATTTGATCCGACCCTGGTACGTGGCATGAGCTACTACACAGGAACTATTTTTGAAATTTCCATGCCGGAATTTGGCGCAGCCTGCGGAGGCGGCGGACGTTATGATAAGATGATAGGAAAGTTCACAGGCAATGATGTTCCTGCCTGCGGTTTTTCCATCGGTTTTGAAAGAATCATTCTCCTTCTGATGGAAAATGGCTTCCAGATTCCAAAACGCCCGAAGAAGGTAGCATATCTCATAGAGAAAAACTATCCGGCAGATAAGCTGGTTGATGTCATAAAGCAGGCAAAGCTGGCGCGAGAAAACGGACAACAGGTTCTTGTGGTAAGGATGAATAAGAATAAGAAGTTCCAAAAGGATCAGCTTTCGGCCGAGGGATATGAAGAATTTGTTGAATTTTTTTGTAACTAATCAATTTAAAGTGAACATAGAAAAAGAGGGAAAAAGAAATGGCAGAATCAATGAGAGGCTTACATAGAAGCCACAGATGTACAGAAGTATCGAGTGCCAACATCGGAGAAAAAGTAACCGTTATGGGGTGGGTGCAGAAAAGAAGAAACTTAGGAAGTTTAATTTTTGTTGACTTACGAGATAGAAGCGGTCTTTTGCAGATTGTATTTGACGAGGAAAATGTTGGAGCAGAAGGTTTTGAAAAAGCAGGCACGCTTAGAAGTGAATTTGTAATTGCAGTGGAAGGTACTGTCAGCAAGCGTGCGGCAGCGGTAAATGAAGATTTAAAGACAGGTGATATTGAAGTTATCGCAGAAAGTCTTCGTGTGTTATCCGAATCCCAGACGCCGCCATTTGCAATCGAAGAAAACAGCTTAACAAAAGAAGATATCCGCTTAAAATACCGCTATCTGGATTTAAGAAGACCGGATATCCAGAAAAAACTCATGATGAGAAGCAAAGTGCTTCGCCTTATGCGTGATTTCATGGCGGATGAAGGATTCCTTGAAATCGAAACACCGATTCTTTGTAAATCAACACCGGAAGGTGCGCGGGACTATCTTGTGCCAAGCCGTGTGCATCAGGGACATTTCTATGCGCTGCCACAGTCTCCGCAGATTTTCAAGCAGCTTTTGATGGCTTCCGGTTATGACAGATATTTCCAGATTGCGCGCTGCTTCCGTGACGAAGACCTTCGTGCTGACCGTCAGCCGGAGTTTACACAGGCAGATATGGAATTATCTTTCGTGGATATTGAAGATGTATTAGATGTAAACGAAAGACTTTTACAGCATGTATTTAAAGAAACGATAGGTGTAGATATTCCTGTTCCGTTTCCAAGAATGCCTTGGCAGGAAGCAATGGACCGTTTCGGTTCGGATAAGCCGGATACCCGTTTTGGTATGGAGCTGGTAGATGTGTCGGATGTCGTTTCGGGCTGTGGATTTGGTGTGTTTACAGGCGCGCTTGAAGCCGGAGGTTCTGTTCGCGGTATTAACGTAGAAGGTCAGGGTGATATGCCGCGTAAGAAAATTGATAAATTAGTAGAGTTTGCAAAAGGCTATGGAGCAAAAGGGCTTGCTTACATCTGCATTAACGAAGATGGCACATACAAATCCTCCTTTGCAAAATTTATGACAGATGAAGAAATGGAAGCGCTTGTGAAAGCCATGAATGGAAAAGCCGGCGACTTATTGCTTTTTGCGGCAGACAAAACAAGCCTTGTATGGAATGTGCTTGGCGCAATCCGTCTGGAAATGGGGAAAGAGCTTGGTCTTATGGATGAAAACCAGTATAATTTCTTATGGGTAACAGAATTCCCATTATTAGAGTGGTCGGAAGAGGAAGGCAGATTTATGGCTATGCATCATCCGTTTACCATGCCAATGGAAGAGGACTGGGATAAGATAGACACCGATCCGGGCGCAGTTCGTGCAAAGGCATATGACTGCGTGCTTAACGGTACAGAGCTTGGCGGCGGTTCCGTTCGTATCCATCAGGATGACATTCAGGAGAAGATGTTCGAGGTGCTTGGCTTTACGAAAGAACGCGCGCATGAACAGTTCGGCTTCTTATTAGACGCATTCTCTTATGGTGTTCCGCCACACGCAGGTCTTGCCTATGGTGTTGACCGTATCATTATGCATTTAACCCATACAGACAATATCCGTGAAGTTATTGCTTTCCCTAAGGTAAAAGATGCTTCCTGCATAATGTCGAAGGCTCCGGGAACTGTAGACGATAAGCAGTTAGAAGAGCTTGGCATTGCAGTTGTAGTGCCGGTGGAAAAAACAGAAGAATAGAAAGAAAAGTCGCTGTAGGCATATAGACCTACAGCGATTTTTTACAATTCCTTTTCTGATAGCGGCAGAGTGAAGATAAATTCGGTTCCTACCCCTTCGGTACTGATTACGTTAATATTCTCATTATGAGCCTGTATGATTTCTTTTACAATGGCAAGGCCAAGGCCAGTCCCTTTTTTATCCTTGCCCCGGGACTGGTCTGTTTTGTAGAAACGCTCCCAAATCTTTTTGATACTCCCGCTTGGAATACCAATGCCCGTATCCTTGACAGAGATAAGTACTTTACCGTTTTTGACAGTGGTATCAATGGTAATGACAGAGTTGTTATGAGAGAATTTGGTGGCATTATCAATCAGGTTGTATAGAACCTGTTGTATTTTTCCCATATCGCCTTTTACAAATAACTGCTCGGCGGTCAGCATCAGGTCGAAGGATAATTCCTTCTTGCTGCACGTTCCCTCAAAGGTCTGGGTCGTGGTCCGAATCATGGAGTTAATATCAAATTCTGAGATGTCCAATAACATTCCCTGTCCCCGGAAATGGTTTAAATCCAAAATGCTTTGTGTCAGCTTATTCAGACGTTCCGTTTCAAACAAGATGATGTTTAAATATTTCTCCTGCATCTCTACCGGAATCGTTCCATCCATCATGGCTTCGACATAGCCTTTGATGGAGGTCAGTGGCGAGCGGAAATCGTGGGATATGTTGGAGATGAATTTTTTTTGCTCATCTTCAAGCGTATCCAGTTCTGTCGCCATGTAGTCCATAGTTTTTGCGATATATCCGATTTCATCATTGGATTGTATATTTATCTTTTCTTTAAAATCACCTTTGGCATAATTATCTGCGGCATGAGTAATCTTTCGGATTGGACGGTATACGAAAACAGTAAATGCCAGCAGAACAATGAGCGAGCAAAAGAAAATGACGGAGGCAGAGGCAAACACGATGTTTACGATACTGTCTGCGGAAGCTAAAACAGAAGACATTGGCTTATGTATCAGTACATAACCGCGCACCTTATAGTCTACTGTGATTGGTGCGTATACAGTAAGCGTATCATTTTCAAATAAGCCATAAAAGGTTCCAACCTGATAATAAGTGCTTCCAAAATCTGCCACATTAAAGTCTTCAATTCTTTTGGGCTCATGCAGTACTGCCATATCTAAAACCAGAGAATCGGAGGAATCAATAAGCTGGTTTTTCTGACTGTCAATGATCCATATTTCAGCCCCCAGATATCCTGCAATAATTTCATATTCCTCCTGCATATCGAAAAGCGGACTTTGAGAGCCCGAAAAGTCTTCCCGCAGCCCGGAAGCCATAATCGTGGATTCACGGTATAGTTTTTTGGCTTCGTTTTTTTCTATATAGTTTTCTGCGATTGATTGTGTGAATGTACTTAAAAGAAACAGGGACAGAACTGCAAATAACAGATAACTGCCGAGCAGCTTCGGGTAAAGTGCATGTTTCATTATTTAACCTCAAATTTGTATCCGATGCCCCATACGGTGGATAACTGCCAGGCATCATGGTCATTGATTTTCTCACGGAGCCGTTTTACATGAACGTCTACCGTGCGGGTATCGCCAACATATTCGTATCCCCAGATGTGGTCTAATAACTGTTCCCGGGTAAATACCTGATTTGGGGATGATGCAAGGAAGTAGAGCAGTTCTATTTCCTTTGGAGGCATATCAATCTGC
Source organism: uncultured Agathobacter sp. (assembly GCA_944381555.1). Lineage (GTDB taxonomy): Bacteria > Bacillota > Clostridia > Lachnospirales > Lachnospiraceae > Roseburia. The sequence continues at coordinate 42,566 of CALWLL010000058.1, forward strand.
TTGCCGTTATAAATAACGGAGTAGTTGGACAGATTCACCGTTAAATCCGGGTATTCTACGCATTTTGCCGACAACGGTACAGAAGACGTTCCTGCGGCAGGCGGTTTGAGAGGCTGGAATCTGCGAAGTACGGCTTTTACACGCGCAACCAGTTCTTTGGAATCAAACGGTTTCATAATATAATCATCTGCGCCTAACTCTAAGCCGAGAACCTTATCAAAGATTTCCCCCTTAGCTGAGAGCATAATAATCGGAACATTGGATTTGGCGCGGATTTCCCGGCATACCTGATAGCCGTCAATTCCCGGAAGCATCAAATCCAACAGAATCAGATTCGGATTATACTGCTCAAATGCGATGAGGGCTTCCTCTCCGTCATTTACAATTTTGGTTTCGTAACATTCTTTTGTAAGATACAAAGAGATGAGCTCTGCAATGTTGTTATCATCATCTACTATCAAAATCTTAGTTTTTGCAACCATAGCGGTCCTCCTTGTCTTATTTAAATTCTGCAATCGTTACGCCTGCATCTCCTTCGCCAAATTTTCCCAAATGATAGGATTTGATATAGCTTAAGCGTTTTAAATGCTGATGTACGGCATTACGCAAAGCACCGGTTCCTTTACCATGCACAATCCGCACGGAAGGAAGGTGTGCGATATAGGCATCATCCAAGTATTTATCCAGTTTTGCAACAGCTTCGTCCGTCATCATGCCAATCAGGTTGATTTCGGTAGAAATAGAAGCGGATTTCCCCATTTTGATTTTTCCTGCGCCTGTGCCGTATTTTTGAGACGGGCTTAAGGTATCCTCATTGATGAGAACGAGGTCTTTGATGTTGACCTGTGAGCGAAGAATACCCATCTGGACAAAAAGATTGCCTTTCGCGTCCGGAAGCGTATGAACGGTTCCTTTTAGGTTCATGGACAGGACTTTAACGGAATCCCCGATGCGAAGCTTCTTTGGAGGCTGGTGGTTTTGAGGTTCTGCTTTTTTGATGTCGGAAAGTTTCTTTTCTTTTTCGGACATCTTGTTGCGCAGGTTGGTACGCTCTTTTTCCATCTGGCTCATAGAAGCAGTTCCCTGCCCGTACTTATTGAAATTACGGATGGTTTCATCCGCTAAATCTTTTGCTTCTTTGATTATTTTTAACGCTTCTTCGTTTGCTTCTCGTAGAATTTTCTCGCGGTTTTGGTCTAAGCGCTCCTGTTTATTTTCCAATTGTTTCTTTAGCGTTTCAATTTCTGTCTTGTATGCTTTGATTTCCTGCTGTTCTTTTTCTATGGTAATACGGCTTGCCTCCAAATTGGAAAGAACATCTTCAAATGCAACGTCCTTGGTATTTAGTCTGCCTTTCGCGTCTTCAATAACAGAATCATCCAGGCCAAGCTTTGAGGAGATGGCAAATGCGTTACTCTTTCCCGGAATTCCGATTAGGAGGCGGTAGGTTGGACTAAGGGTTTCAACGTCAAATTCACAGCAGGCATTCTCAATGCCGTCTGTGGTAAGAGCATATACCTTAAGCTCGCTGTAGTGTGTGGTTGCCATAGCGACAGCGCCATAGAGATGGAGCTTGTTTAAGATAGAGATGGCTAAAGCGGCACCTTCCGTAGGGTCTGTACCCGCACACAATTCATCAAAGAGAACGAGACTGCGGTCATCCGCCTTTTCTAAGATGCTTACGATATTTACCATATGGGAGGAGAACGTACTGAGGCTTTGCTCGATACTCTGTTCATCCCCGATATCAGCAAATACTTCTTCAAAAACGGCAAGTTCTGAGCGGTCGCCGGCCGGAATGTGCAGTCCTGCCTGCCCCATCAGGGTCAGAAGACCAACGGTTTTTAAACTTACGGTCTTTCCGCCGGTATTTGGACCTGTTACGATTAACTGTTTAAATGTATCGCCAAGATATACATCAATCGGAACGGTCTTTTTAGGGTCTAAAAGCGGATGGCGGCCTTTGCGGATGTTGATGTAACCGCGCTCATTGAAGACAGGCGCAACGCCATTGTAGGATTTGGCGAGGTTTGCTTTGGCAAAAATGAAGTCCAATTCCGACAAGACGGTAAAGTCATTTTCCAAGCCTGCGGCATATCCGGCTACCATGTCGCTCAAGCGAGCGAGAATGGCGTTAATCTCCTCCTTTTCCTTGATATAGAGTTCCCGCAATTCGTTATTTAAGTTGACAACTGCCATTGGCTCGATAAACAAAGTGGAGCCGGAAGAGGACTGGTCGTGTACCATACCCGGAACGTTGGATTTGTTCTCTGCCTTAACAGGAAGACAATAGCGCCCGTCACGCATGGTTACGATGGCATCCTGCAGATATCCCCGGGTAGTAGTGTTATTCATAAGAGAGGTAAGCTGCGCATGAATGCGGTCACTCATACCACGAATGGATTTTCTGATTTTAAATAATACGGGACTGGCGTCATCTGCTACTTCGTCTTCGGAAAGGATACAACGCTTGATTTCTTCGTGTAATGGTGCGCATGGCTCAATCTGAGAGAATAATCCGCTCAGAGAGTCTGTCTTATCATCGGCACGGTCAGAACGGTCATACGCCTTTGCTCTTTTTGCAACCTCTAAGAGAGAGCTGATTTGAAGGAGTTCTGCCATGTTGAGAGAGCCTCCGATAGAGAGTCTCTTCAGAGAGCCGCAAATGTTATGTAGTCCTGCAAAAGTAAGGCTGCTGCTTTTGTACAAGCGGCTGAGAGCATCCTTGGTGGTTTCCTGTAAATGAATGATTTCTTCAATATCTGTGGACGGCACCAATTCTAAGATTCTTTTCTTAGTATCGTCGGAAGCCGCATATTCAGCCAGTTGCTTTAATATCTTATAGTATTCTAATGTTGTTAGTACTTTCTGATTCATTGACTGTTTCCATATCTTTCCTGCGCCAAAGGCGCTGTGATTATTCGTGAGACAGGTATATTATAGCTTATTTTAAGCCTTTGGAAAAGGCAAAAATGGTTGCAAGCAAAGATAATTCTTAATATAATAAAATGGTATCTAACTTTTTTACGCATTTAGAGGAAAAAATGGAATTTATTCGTGAACAGATAAAAGAAAAACCAATCAATACAAAACGCATTGTAAGAAAGCTGGGATTAGCAGCGTTGTGCGGTGCGGTATTTGCCCTTTCTGCCTGTGTGGTTATGTTTATGTTCATGCCGGCGCTTAGGGGCGCACTTCTGGCAGGAAATACAGAATCTACAGAGGATACAGAGAAAAACAGTGAAACAGAGACAGAAAACTCGCAGACGGAATCCGAGTCACAAACGCAGAGCGGGACAGAACCCGATACAGGGAATGGAGAAACTGAGCCGGAGTATAGTTTGTCTATTGAGGATTATCAGGAAATTCAAGACGAGTTATATAGTATCGGTAATAAGGTTAATAAATCTGTCGTAACCGTAACAACGGTTGTGAGTGAAACCGACTGGCTGAATAATGCCTACGAGACGAAGGGACAGGGATCGGGCGTTCTTGTGTCGGAAGATGATAATTATTTTTATGTATTAACGGAGAAAAGGGTTATTCAGGATGCCTCTCATGTACGCGTTACGTTTATCGATGGGACAAGTGCAGATGCAACGCTGTTAAAATATGATGGCAATACAGGCATTACCATTCTTACAGTTGAAAAAAGGCTGGTAGAAGCAGAAACAGAGAAAGAAATCGCCATTGCAGATTTCGGAAATTCTTTTATTGTAAGAAATGGTTCCATCGTTATTGCTCTGGGAAGTTCGCCTGGAACTAATTATTCCATATTAACGGGAAACATTACTTCTACTACGAACCACATTACAACAGTGGATAAAAACTATGGCGTTTTTACCACAGATATTGTTGCCGGTGAGAATAGCAGCGGGATTCTCATCAATACCAAAGGTGAAATTGTGGGAATGGTAATACAGGCGTTCAGCGGTTCGCAGGACATCAGTACGTTAACAGCAGTACCAATTTCTGAGATTGGCGCAATAATTGACCGTCTGATAGACGGAAAGGATATTCCGTATGTGGGATTGTATGTATCAACGGTAACGAATGATATTTCTGCGGCTTATGAGATTCCAAAGGGCGTATTTATTAAAGAGGTACAAACCGATTCGCCTGCAATGTTCGCAGGGCTGCAGAGCGGAGATGTGATTACGCGCATAAACGGAGAAGAAATCTATACAGATGGTACATATAGTACCAAAATAGGCATGCTTATTCCGGGAACAACCTGTGAAATTACAGTTCAGCGTCAGAATGGGAATGACTATATAGAAATAAATTGTGAGGTCGAAATCGGCGTCCTGCAATAAATGGAGGAATTATGAAATATATTGAAAGCTTCCGGGAGGGAGACCGCATAAATGATGTTTATTTATGCAAATTTAAACAGGCGGCTTTAACAAAAGCCGGAAAGCCATACGATAATGTGATCTTACAGGATAAAACGGGTACGATTGATGCAAAGATATGGGATCCGGGTTCTGTAGGGATTGATGAGTTTGATGTAATGGATTATGTGGCTGTAACCGGGGATATAACCAGTTTTCAGGGCAATCTGCAATTGTCCGTCAAGCGTGCCAGAAAAGCAGAGGAAGGTGAATACGAGCCAAGGGATTACCTTCCAATCAGCGACTATGATATTGACGGTATGTTCACAGAACTGAAGGGATATATCAACTCTATTAAAAATCCATATTTAAACAGGCTGCTTCATGCATTTTTTGATAATGCAGCATTTGAGAAAAAGTTTAAATTTCATTCTGCCGCAAAGAGTGTGCATCATGGATTTGTGGGTGGGCTGTTAGAGCATACGTTAAGTGTTACCAGAAACTGCGATTTCTTTGCCAAGAATTATCCGATTTTAAATCGTGATTTGCTGCTTACTGCGGCAATGTTCCATGATGTTGGAAAAATGGCAGAACTGTCTGCTTTTCCGGAAAATGACTACACAGATGCAGGGCAGCTTCTTGGTCATATCGTAATCGGCTGTGAATGGGTGAGCAATGAAATCAAGAAGATTGAAGGATTTCCGGTTGTGCTTGCAAATGAATTAAAGCACTGTATTCTGGCACACCACGGAGAACTGGAATTTGGCTCGCCGAAGAAACCGGCTCTGGTTGAAGCTGTGTGTCTTAGCTTTGCGGACAATTTGGATGCAAAGATGGAGACGATGAAGGAACTTCTTTCGGGAGTTGCGGATAATAACTTAGAATGGCAGGGCTATAACAGATTGTTAGAGTCAAATTTCCGTAAAACAAGCTGCTAGAGGCTTAATTTGCGGAAATGGTTCTTGGAGAAAAAAATCATGAAAAAGAATGATATTTTCGATTTGGAAATAACAGATATGGGCGTAGACGGAGAAGGGATTGGCCGTTATAACGGCATGACCTTTTTCGTAAAAGACGCATTGATTGGTGATGTGATTCGCGCCCGCGCAACAAAATTAAAAAAGAATTATGGATATGCAAGAGTGGAAGAGATAATATCGCCTTCCACTTTTCGTATTGAGCCTAAATGCCCGCATCACAGACGTTGCGGAGGCTGTCAGATTCAGGCATTGTCTTATGGGAAGCAGTTAGAATTTAAGGAGCAGAAGGTTCGGGGCAATCTAATCCGTATTGGAGGATTTGACGAGAAAGAAATCGCTGAAAAAATGCTTCCGGTTGTGGGGATGGAAATGCCGTTCCGCTACCGTAATAAGGCGCAGTTTCCGGTTGGAACAGATAAAGAAGGCAATATTGTGATGGGATTTTTCGCTGCGAGAACGCACAGCATTATTCCGGTAGAGGATTGTCTTCTTGGCGTAGAAGAAAATGCACCGATTCTTGCGGTTATCAGGGCATGGATGCGGGAAAATGACATAACGGCTTATGATGAAGCCACCGGAAGGGGGCTTCTTCGTCATGTATTGATTCGTTTTGGATTTACTACAAAAGAAATCATGGTGTGTCTGATTATCAATGGAAAGAAGCTGCCGGCGCAGGAGGCGCTTGTGGAAAAATTAGCGCAGATGGAGGAAATGACCTCCATCTCAATCAATAGCAATACCCAAAATACCAATGTAATTCTGGGAGATGTAACAGAATGCATTTGGGGGAAACCATATATTACGGATTATATCCATTTGCGCCGTACGGGTGATTCTTTGGTGGGACAGGCAGAGGAATTTGCACTTACGGATACAGCAGTAGCTTACCGTATATCTCCACAATCTTTCTATCAGGTAAATCCCATTCAGACGGAAAAATTGTACAGTACGGTATTGGAATATGCCGGACTTACAGGCAATGAGAAAGTATGGGATTTGTATTGTGGAATCGGTACGATTTCATTGTTTCTGGCGCAAAAAGCAAAACAGGTATACGGTGTGGAGATTATCCCGCAGGCGGTTGAAGATGCAAAAAGCAATGCCGCCTTAAACAAAATTGCCAATGCGGAATTTTTTGTGGGTAAGGCAGAGGAAGTGCTTCCGGATTTTTATGAAAAACTGCGAATGGCTGGTGAAAAAAATTCCGGCGGGGCGAAGGAGATGCTGCACCCGGATGTTATTGTAGTAGACCCACCGAGAAAAGGCTGCGACGATGCCTGCCTAAGCACGATGCTTAAGATGAGGCCGGAACGCATTGTGTATGTAAGCTGTGATTCCGCGACATTGGCAAGAGATTTAAAGGTATTGTGTGAGGGCGGATATGAACTGAAAAAGGTGCGGACCTTCGACCAGTTCGCGCATACGCTGCATTGCGAGGTCATAACTCTGTTGCAACGGGTTAAGGGATAAAAAAAGAAATGAGAGGTGCTGGTCCGGCACGTTAAAGAAGGGGTAACAAAAACTAAATATAAGAAGTATAGATGAGAAGAAGACATTAGCGAGGAATCATTCTAGTGATGAGAAACGGGTTGGTGTCTTTTTTGCGTTGTGTTATAGATTACATATGTTTGGATGATGCAATTTGTCACAGATAACGTAAGACTTATTACAGATTGATTGTTAATAAAGTGGAAGTTCATCAATCTTGAATTTTTGGTATTTTGGAGAGTTGGAATCATCATGAGCCCACTGTTTCAGAGGCATATATCTACAGAGAAGTTTTAATAAAAAGCAATTCATTGCATAGAGTTGTTGAATTATTTTAAGTAAATATTGTATAATATCCATGAGCATTGTCTCCTTTTGTTATGGTAGAAGTTTGGTCACGGATATTATATCAAAAATGGGAGGTCAATGCTCTTTTTATTTGCAAACCTCCAATAAATTAAGGTTGGGGGCTTTCTTTTGCTCATTTTTAAATCGGAACATCTATCCGAAAAGCTAAAACTATGGTACAATTGCACTTAGCAGGTGGTGCCATAGGAAGGGCAGATATCAAATCTAAACAGAGCCAGTCAAGGCTCGTCTATTTTGACAAATCTAATCTTCTCTATGGCAGGTGCAAAGTGGTGCATCATGTCAATTTTTGCAGGTTCGATAGGGAACCGTTGCATCATTTTTTGAAATCCCGGTTTAACGAAGACCGTGGGTAGTGCATCTAAATTGCACACTCATGGCAGGTGGATTGAGTGGTGTTACTGGCGAGGGTTTTAGATAATCATCCACTAAGAACAATTAGACAAATATATTCTATGTGTAAAAGTTTACCCGTTAAAGCAATCAGGTACATATCATTCTTTTATTGCAAAGGTACATGGGCGAAAGCAGGTAGCTATTATAAATGAATGAGGACGGTAAGAAAAGAAAGGTACTGACATCACAAAACAATATTTTGATGAGGCAAAATATTGTTTTTAAAAAATAATTTCAGGAGAAGCATATGGTAAGAGAATTTTTTCCGGATGGTACACCGGTTGGGGAGTGGTTTTACGATACGAACGTCCCTAAAATTGAAGAACTGGGACAGAAATATATTTTGACAGACTATGGGATTTTTGATGACGGAAAAATTTATACAGAGCAGATGCAGCAGTTGATTGATACTGCGGCAGAAAATGGCGGTGGTGTGATTGTGGTTCCGGCGGGGACGTACATGACCGGCTCACTCTTTTTCAAGCAGGGGGTTCATCTCTATGTTTCAAAAGGCGGCGTGTTAAAAGGAAGTGCCAATATTTGTGATTATGAGATAAAGAAGACACGTATCGAAGGAGAGAATTGTCTGTATTTTACGGCTTTAATAAACGTGGATGGCGTGGATGGATTTACCATGTGCGGACCGGGAACCATAGATGGAAACGGGCTGCAATCATGGAAGGCATTCTGGCTTAGAAGAAAATGGAATCCGGACTGCACCAATAAGGACGAACAGCGTCCGAGGCTGGTCTATCTGTCCAATTGCAGTAACGTAATCATTGCAGATTTGTGTCTGGTAAATGCGCATTTCTGGACTACACATCTTTATAAATGCCATCATGTAAAATACTTGAATTGTCATATTTTTTCACCGGCATCTCCTGTAGAAGCGCCAAGTACCGACGCAATTGATATTGATGTCTGCACAGACATTTTAGTAAAAAACTGTTATATGGAAGTGAATGATGATGCAGTAGTTCTAAAGGGCGGAAAAGGCCCTTGGGCAGATAATGCAGAGGAAAACGGCTCAAATGAACGAATTCTGGTGGAGGACTGCGAGTATGGCTTTTGTCATGGATGTTTAACCTGTGGTTCAGAATCGGTACATAACAGAAACATATTGATTCGGAGAATAAAGGTTGGTGCCGGATATAACCTGCTCTGGCTTAAAATGCGTCCGGACACACCGCAACATTACGAATATATCACGGTAGAAGAAGTGGAAGGAAAAATACAAAATTTTATCAATGTGAATCCTTGGACGCAGTTTTTTGATTTAAAAGGGCGGGAAAATATTCCGCTCTCCTATGCGGATCATATTACAATGAAAAACTGTAAATGTGAGTGCCAAACCTTTTTTTATGTAAAGAAGGATGAAAGTCAATACCGGTTGGCGGATTTTACTTTTGAAAATTTAAAAATCAAAGCAGAAAAGGATGGCTTTAGCGAAGATGCCATTGAAAATATATGCGTCAATCACGTTAGGGTTGATTTAACATGATAGGAATAAGGCGGACACATTGTGATAAATCCTTTATTTTCAAGGCGTTTGGAGGATTTTATGAAAACAGTGTAACCGCTGTTAAGGAAGAATTTTATGGATGTGTTTTATGCTTATAAGAAAAGAAGAAACAAAAGATTATAATATTATATTTTCCGTAGTAAAGAAAGCTTTTGAAAGTGCGGAACATTCCGATGGAAATGAGCAGGATTTAGTAAATGCTTTAAGAAAAAGTGAAGCATATATTCCGGAATTATCTTTAGTTGCTGAAAAAGACGGGGAAATTGTTGCTCATATTATGTTTACGAAAGCAAGGGTTGAAAGTCATATTGTTTTAGCGTTGGCGCCGTTATCTGTGCTGCCGGAATACCAAAGGCAGGGAATCGGAACTGCGTTGATAGAAGAGGGGCATAAAATTGCAAAGAATTTGGGGTATGAATATTCCGTTGTTTTGGGAAGTGAAAAATATTATCCAAGGGCAGGATATGTACCGGCAGATACTTTGGGAATATTCGCTCCTTTTGACGCGCCAAGAGAGAATTTTATGGCCTATAAAATAGTTGAAAATGCTTCTAATATCTATGGTAAAATCAGATATGCAAAAGAGTTTGGCGTTGAATAATTGAAGAATGGAAAGTGTGATATAAGATAAGGAGGTACAAGATGCAATTTATTTGTTATCCGAAATGTTCTACCTGCCAAAAAGCTAAGAAATGGCTGGATGGACATAGCATACAATATAAGGAACGTCATATTGTAGAAGATAATCCGAACTATGAGGAATTGAAGGATTGGTATGAGAAGAGTGGGCTTGCGCTTAAGAAATTTTTCAATACCAGTGGTTTACTTTATAAAGAAATGCAATTGAAGGACAGGCTTTGGGCTATGAGTGAAGAAGAACAGCTCCAATTGCTGTCTGCAAATGGAATGCTCGTAAAACGACCGCTTGTGATAGGTGAAGGAACTGTGCTTGTGGGATTTAAGGAAGCAGAGTGGACAAAAAAACTATTATAGAGCTTAAAAAGCAATGGATATGTTGCTTATTACGGGGAGAGGTTTGAAATACGAAATGAAACTGAAGAATATTCTGATTGTGGTTAAAGATATCGAAAAATCAAAACAATTTTACCATGACCTTTTTGGACTTGAAGCAATACTTAATCAAGATGGGAATGTGATTTTAACGGAAGGTCTTGTGCTTCAGGAGGAGACAGTCTGGAAAGAACTTCCGGAAAAAGATATTATTCCCAAGAGTCATTCCTGCGAATTGTATTTTGAAGAGCGGGATATAGAGACATTCATGGTAAAATTGGAGCGGTTATATCCTTCCATTGAATATGTGAACCGTCTTATGACGAATAGTTTTGGAAAGAAAACGATTCGTTTTTATGATTTGGATGGCAATCTGATTGAGGTAGGATCGTGACGTTATCAGAAACCTGATTCAGCTTTCATCTCCCTTGTCACAAATTTCTGATACTCCGCTTCAACCTGTTTTCGTACACCTATAAAAGCCTCAGCGATCTCCGGATCGAAATCTGTACCAATTCCTCTTTCTATAATACCAAAGGCTTCGTCTAATGACATTGCCTTCCTATAGCACCTGTCTTGAGATACGGCATCAAATACATCCGCCACAGACATAATCCTTGCGCATAGTGGTATTTCCGTTTTCTGCGAGCCCAGGGGATACCCCTTACCGTTCCACTTTTCATGATGAGACATAGCAATATCATACAGCATTTTGCTATACATTTGATTTGAACTGTAAAATGCATCCTGTATTAGTTCTGCTCCTTTTACGGTATGCTGCTTCATTATATCAAACTCTTCATCTGTCAGTCTTTCCGGCTTCTGCAAAATTGCATCAGGTATAGCAATCTTTCCTATATCATGCATTGAAGCAGACATTATCAGGCAGTCTATGTAATCCTTTGTCAATATGTTGGAATACCTGTCTTTTTTTCGGAGTTGTTCTGCTATGAGCCTGACATAAACGGTTGTCCGCTTAATATGTTCCCCCGTACTGCCGTCTCTGCTCTCGACTATATCGGCAAAAGAGTATATCATCTCCTGATGTATATTGTCTAATTCCGCTACCGCACTGTTTTCCACATTCATAAATATTACTAACAGCATGGCTGTGGCAGCTATACTGGAAATTAAAGTTTCAGGAAATATCATTTGCACAACAATGGTACCTATTACCACAACAAAGGCAATAAGCAAAAGCCTTACCTTATTGCTTGCAATATAGTTTCTCCTTTTATAAAAAATACCCATTCCTAACAGCATGTATGCAAAACCTATAGCATAGCATACATAAGCGGAAACGCCCATGGAATAGTTTGTGGATTTTCCAATAATGTACTCAAGACTGCCAATATTGATGGTTGCAATAATAACACTGAGGAAAAATGGCATAAACATACATGCCTTCATTCTTTTACTGCTAAAGTCGATTTCACATAACGAACATAAATATACAAAAATCAAAAAAAGGAAAGTGAAAATACTTAACAAGAACATCCAGTGCAAAAACCTGTTAAGTATGGGATTGACGGTTGTAAGGTGATTTACGGTATATACGGTAATCATATCAAGAAACAAATAGATTATCCCAATTATCAGCATCCACTGAAATATAATTGTATGTCTGGATTTAGTTTTCCTGTAATTGTTCCAGTAAAAGCTGACCACAATATATATGAGAATTATCAAACAGAAAATCTG
>CALWLL010000059.1 GCA_944381555.1 uncultured Agathobacter sp.
GCCGCGCTTTTGCGCTTGCCGGAAAAACGACGGGAAGTGCTGTTTTTGCGGTACTATCTCGGTTACAGCGACACAGAAATCAGTCAGATATACGGCATTAACAGAAGCACAGTTTTCCGCAGGCGGAGGATTGCCTTGCGCTTAATGCAAAAAGAAATGGAGGCGTTAGAGAGTGAAAAATAAGAAGCATCATATTCCTCGAAAGCGGAAAAATGCTGTTCTATCGTTCCACTCGATATAGAAAAAGCGGGCAAGAAGTTTTTAACTTCTTACCCGCTTTCTGTCGCAATCTGCATGACAGCTACCCTGTTTCAGTTAGTTGTTGATACTGTTTTATGAGTAGCTACCTCATCGGAGTTCTTTTTTGTGTGTTAGGAATAAATATTATGAAAAAATGATTTTTATGTGGAAATAGAGGTATTATTCTCTACATAAGTTATCTTATCACAAAAAGAAAAAAATCCAATAGACTGAAAATATAAAAAATTTACAAAAATATGTACTGATAGCACAAAGAATGGTATAATCGGAATCAGTAAAGCGTACCGTCTGCTCATGGAGGGAAGATATGGGATATACAATCGAAGATATGCTGTTATTTGCAAAGGATGAGTATAAGATGGAATTAATCGGAGGAAAACAGGGATGGTCTAATTCTATTAGCTGGCTGTTGATGCTGGAAGACATCAATGTAACAAAACATTTTGCAGGGAAAGAACTGGCAGTTACAACGGGAATTGGGTTCAGCAGTACGGAAAAACTGCGTGAACTGGTACAGGTTTTGCTGGATAGCCATGCAGCAGGGCTGATCATAAATACAGGCGGATATATAAAAGAGGTTCCACAGGAAATTATTGAATTGTGCGACGAGCATAATTTCCCTCTGCTAACGGTTCCCTGGGAGATTATATTAGCGGAGATGATTAAAGATATTACAGCACGGGTGTTTTTTCAGGGGATTGCAGATGAGCGCATACAGGATGCGTTTATTCGGGCAATTAAGGAGCCGGATAATCAGATAAAGTACAGAACCGAACTGCTGCCGTACTTTGATGTGGATGGGATGTTTCAGATAGCGCTGCTTACGACAGATGAATTGGATGCGATGGACACGGTAGAGCGCAAGCGTCTGGGTTATCGAATGCAGCTATATCTGGAAAACATTAGTCATAACGGATGCTTTTTTTACTATGATTCAAATTTTGTATTAGTTATGAATGATGTGAGCCGGAAGGATATGATAGAGATAATCGAGGGTATGGTAAACCGTGTAAAAATGCGGATGCCGGACGTACCCATGTATGTAGGGGTCGGCTCCTGTCTTAGGGATATTTCCCAATTGTATGTATGTTATGAGCGCGCAAAAGCAGCAGTAACAATGGCGTATCGTAAGAAGATGGATTTATTATACTATGAAGATATGGGAATCTACCGTCTTTTATATTCTGTAAAGGATGAGGCCTTGTTAAAGGAGATGGGGGAAGAGCCGTTGTCTGTATTAGTGGAATACGACAAAAAGCATAATGCCAATTATGTAGAAACATTAGAATTATACTTAAAGCACGACAGAAGCATTCAGGCGGTATCAGAAGCGATGTTTACCCATCGCAATACGGTAATCTACCGTATCAATAACATAAAGAAACTTTTGAATACGAATTTTGACTCCCCGGAAGAGAGAATTCCTTATCATGTGGCATTTTATATCCGAAATATGAGATAGGATTAAGGATAGGTTAAGATAATTTGAGTTTGTTTCTAAGAATACAATGTTAATATTATAGCACAAAATAAAGGAGGTAGTTGATATGTGGTCAAGAGCAAAGTTAAAAGAAAAAGCAAAATATACTTTCAAGCTGAATTATTGGAAAGTGGTTCTCGTATCGCTGTTAGTTAACGTAATAGCGGTAGGAATAGGTTCACAATCCGTAATCACAAATAATTTTGAAACCATCTATAATGAGTCCTTTGATGATACGGAGGATGATTTTCCAGACTGGTATGACTATGAGGATGGCTACTATTATGATGATGTATATGGCTATGAGGATGATTTTTTCTTTGATGGAAGAAATAATCCGGATATAGATGCGGAAAAAATCGGACTCGTGTTTGTAAGCATATTTCTCATAGTAATTGTATGTTTTATAATCGTTTACCTTATTGTGGTGGCGGTGGGAATGGTTTGGGCGGCATTTATCGGAAATCCGGTCGAAGTTGGTGCAAAACGGTTCTTCTTTAAGTCCTTAAATGAAAAAGCTGAGGTAAAAGAGATTGCGTTCGCGTTTGACAGCTCCTACAAAAATGTGGCTAAGATAATGTTCCTAAGAACATTATATACGATGTTCTGGACATGGCTTTTTATCATTCCGGGTATTGTAAAAGGATATGAATACCGGATGATTCCTTACCTTTTGGCAGAGAATCCAAATCTTACCAAAGAACAGGCTTTTACCATCAGCAGACAAATGATGATGGGGCAGAAGATGAAAGCCTTTGTATTAGACCTTTCATTTATTGGATGGCATATTCTGTCCGTTTTTACTTTAGGAATATTATCTGTTTTCTATGTAAGTCCATACATAAATATGACGAACGTGGCACTATACGAAGAGCTTAGTATAATATACGGACGTCCGGCACTTCATGTGCAGCAGCCGCAGCAGAAAACGTATACGGCACCGGAGGGATGAGTATGGGGTATACGATTCTTATAGCAGACGACGAAAAAGAAATCCGTGAACTGCTTAGGTTATATCTGGAAAACGAAAACTATCAGGTAATAGAAGCTGAGGACGGAAAGCAGGCTTTAGAGATTCTTCATCGCCAGCATGTCGATTTATGTATTTTGGATATTATGATGCCGAAAATGGACGGATACCGCGTGTTAAAGGAGATTCGTATGCGAAGTAATATCCCTGTTATGATTTTGTCGGCAAAAGATGCAGACTCAGAAAAAATTCTCGGATTAAATCTTGGCGCAGATGATTATATGGCAAAACCATTTAACCCGTTAGAAGCAGTTGCCCGGGTAAATTCCAACATCCGCAGATTCTATTCTTTAGGAACCAGTGCCGGAGTACATGAGAAAATAAAAGTAAAAGATTTAACACTAGACCCCGATGCCTGTGAATTAAAAAAAGGAGAGGCTGTAATTGAACTTACTTCTGTAGAATACAGGATCATGGAGCTTTTTATGAAACATCCCGGCAAAGTGTTTACAAAACAGCAGATTTATGAATATGGCTGGGGAGAGGAATTTATTGTAGCGGATAATAATATTATGGTATGTATCAGCAAATTAAGAGATAAACTAGATGAAGAGCCATCGGCATATATTAAAACCATACGCGGACTCGGTTATCGTCTGGAAAAATAGGCAGGTGTATATGAGAAAGAAGAAAGATGTAGATTTCCAGATATTTATCTTCAGCCGTTTTCTGGTCAGCCTGATATTTGTAATTCTGGCAGAATATCTGGTATTGATGTTAGTGACGTATTTCCAGGAAATAGGATTAAATAAACATCCGCTTATACTGCTCCTGATTATATTGGTATTATTTATAACACCTATTTTGATAGCGATAAATATGTTTACGAAAATCATGGTGGAAGAAGTACAGCGTTTAGAAGAAGAAAGGACTGCATATCAGCAGGAATATGAGAAGAAACGCAATCTGATGCTGTCGGATATTGCGCATGATCTGCGTACGCCAATTACTACGATTGCAGGATACTCCAAGGCATTAAATGATGGAATGGTTACGGATGAGGAAAAGAGAAAAGAGTATCTGGAAGCGATTGAGAATAAGTCAGAGCGAATGAATAATCTGATAAACCTTTTGTATGAATATGTGAAATTAGACAGTGATAATTTTGCCCTGAAAAAAGAAGAAATAGATCTTGCAGAGCTTCTAAGGGAAAATGCAGCGCTTTTATATTCGGATGCAGAAGAAAACGGAATGGACTTAGTGGTAGATATCCCAGAGGAACCTTGCAGGATAATGGCTGATTCCCTACAGTTATCCAGAGTAATTACCAATTTAATCAATAACTCTATCCGTCACAATGAGCCAGGGACGGAGATTACCATAAAATTAAACGATGTATTCTATAGTAGGGAAATTGTCATCTCTGATAATGGAGAACCAATTGAAGAGGAAGTGGCAGAACACATTTTTGAGCCGTTTGCAGTGGGGGATAAATCCCGCAGAACAAAAGGCGGAAGCGGATTGGGCTTATCCATTGCAAAAAGAATCGTAGAAATGCATGGATGGGAGATTGCTTTATTTCAGAACAAACGCGGATATAAGAAAGCATTTATCATTAGTATAAAATAACCTTAACACTTCCTTAAAGCGCTTGTAGAAAGAAACCTTATGAATTAAAATGAAGCTATAAAAAGAAAGGGGGGAGAAAGATGATAGGAACGGTACTTGATATTTTTAATGGATTCAATCCATACATCTTATTATGGCTGATTGTAATCATTGTATTTGTTGCACTGGAAATATCAACCGTAACGCTTACATCCATATGGTTTGCAGCAGGCGGCCTTGCGGCATTATTAGTCGCGATGTTAAGCGGAGGTCTGATTATACAGATTATTGCATTTCTTGTTGTAGCATTCGGACTTCTGGCAGCCACAAGGTCATGGGCAGATAAGTTTCTGGATGGAAAGAAGCAAAGAACAAATGCCGACAGAGCGATAGGTGAAGAAACACGGGTAACCGAACGCGTAAGTAATCTGGATGGAAGCGGCAGAGCAATCGTTCACGGACAGGACTGGGCAGTGCGCTCCGTAGATGACGATATTATTATTGAAAAAGGCGAACTCGTTCGGGTTCTCCAGATAAAGGGTGTGAAACTTATAGTAGAAAGGGTAGAGGAGGAATAGTTATGCCACCATTTGTAATTTTTGTAGTTGTTTTAATCATTATTGTAGCACTTATTATTTTAGCAAGCTGCGTAAAAATCGTACCACAGGCGCACGCTATGGTAATTGAACGTCTTGGGGTATATCTGGATACATGGCAGGTAGGTATGCATTTTAAAGTGCCATTTATCGACCGTGTAGCCAAAAAGGTTCTTTTAAAAGAACAGGTCGTTGATTTCCCGCCACAGCCGGTTATTACCAAGGATAACGTAACCATGCAGATTGATACGGTCGTATATTTCCAGATTACGGATTCTAAGCTTTATGCGTACGGTGTTGAAAATCCGATTATGGCAATCGAGAACTTAACAGCAACGACACTTCGTAACGTCATCGGTGACCTCGAATTAGATGAAACACTCACATCACGCGAGACAATCAATACTAAGATGCGTGCGACGCTTGATGAGGCAACAGACCCTTGGGGAATTAAAATCAACCGTGTAGAATTAAAGAACATCATTCCGCCAAGAGCAATTCAAGACGCTATGGAAAAACAAATGAAAGCAGAACGTGAACGTCGTGAAGCAATTCTTCGTGCAGAAGGTGAAAAACGTTCCACAATCCTTGTTGCGGAAGGTAACAAAGAATCTGCAATCCTTGATGCACAGGCGGAAAAAGAAGCAGCAATCCTTCGTGCAGAAGCGAAAAAAGAGGCGACAATCAAGGAAGCGGAAGGTCAGGCAGAGGCAATCCTTAAGATTCAGCAGGCGAATGCAGACGGTCTTAGAATGTTAAAGGAAGCGTCTCCGGATTCAGCCGTACTTCAGCTTAAGAGCTTAGAGGCATTTGCAAAAGCAGCCGATGGAAAGGCTACGAAAATTATCATTCCTTCGGAAATCCAGGGAATTGCCGGTCTTACAAAATCTATTGCAGAAGTAGCAGTAGATAAAGAATAATTTCTGTTTTTTAAATAGATATTGTGTGTAAAACTAAGGGACTGCCTATATGTTGGGAGGTCCCTTTCTTGTCGTTAAAATCCATTTTTTATCAATGAAAAATACTTTATTTAAAGCATGGAAAATGTTATACTAATTTGTATCTATCTGGATTTATTCATGACGGCGGTTTGATGCCGGAAAGAATCAAAGAGGAGACCATGTATGAGTAAGAATGTTAAATTTAAGGGTAAATTGTGGGTACATTTTAACTGGCCGCTTTTAGTGGGCTTGTTGTTTGCCGCAGCGAACATAAGCGTATATTTCTATGATGTAAGAAGCGGCATTACAGTATCTGCATTTTTGCTGATTTATGTGATTGTTGCATTAGGAATGCATATATGGAGCGGAAAGTATATTGCAAATGAGGTGGTAAATTTCGCAACGCGCTATTCCACCGTTCAAAAGCGCTTGTTGGATAATTTTCAGATTCCATATGCCCTGCTAGACAGAAATGGTAAAATTCTATGGCTGAATGAGCAGTTTAGTCAGGTTACGGGCGTGGACAAGAAATACCATAAATCAATTACATGTATTTTCCCGGCAATCACGAAGGAATTTTTATTTCGGACAGAAGATGTGGCGGATATTCGTTTCGAGCATAAAGATAAGCTGTATCGTGCTTCCATTAACAATATTCCGTTTGAAAGTTTTCTTGGAGGGACAGATATTGTCGAGGCAACGGAGACCAACGAATATCTTACAGCATTATATCTGTTCGATGAAACCAAGCTATACCGCTATAAAATCGAAAACCGTGAACAGAAGCAGGTTGCGGCATTAGTCTATATTGATAACTATGATGAGGCTTTAGAAAGTCTTGAAGATGTAAACCGTTCTTTACTTACCGCACTAATTGACAGAAAGGTAAACCAGTACTTTACCAATATTGATGCATTGGTCCGTAAGATTGAAAAGGATAAGTATTTTGTTGTTTTCAAATACAAATATCTGCAGCAGTTGGAGGAAGATAAGTTCAGCATCTTAGAAGATGTTAAAACTGTTAAGGTGGGCAACGAGATTGCTGTAACCTTAAGTATTGGCGTAGGTATCCGGGGCAACAACTATAACGAAAACTATGAATATGCCCGTGCTTCCATCGACTTGGCGCTTGCTCGCGGAGGAGATCAGGTGGTTGTCAGAAACAGGGATGAAATTCATTATTACGGAGGCAAAACACAGCAGGTAGATCGTAATAC
This sequence comes from uncultured Agathobacter sp., assembly GCA_944381555.1. Taxonomy (GTDB): domain Bacteria; phylum Bacillota; class Clostridia; order Lachnospirales; family Lachnospiraceae; genus Roseburia. The sequence goes on from CALWLL010000059.1 coordinate 7,074, forward strand.
CCGCGTAAAAGCCCGTGTAAAAGCACAGGCTCTTCGTGAAATCATGGAAGACAGAGATAATGTGCTGATTATGGGGCATCATCTGTCTGATGTTGACTCGATTGGCGCAGGAATCGGTATTTATTGCGCGGCAAGGGTTCTTGGCAAAAAGGCGCAGATTGTTGTAAATGAAATCACATCCTCCGTTCGCCCAATGATTGACTGTTTTACAGAAGAAAAGGGTTATCCGGCAGATATGTTTATTAATAGTGATGCCGCGCTTGAGATGGTGGGACGCAATACATTGGTTATGGTAGTTGATACGAATCGGCCAAGTTATACGGAGTGTCCGGAATTACTCGAAAAAACAGAGTATATATGCGTATTCGACCACCATAGACAGAGCGGAGAGATTATTGTAAATCCGGTTCTGTCCTATATTGAGCCTTATGCTTCAAGTGCCTGTGAGATGGTTGCAGAGGCGCTTCAGTATTTTCAGGAGGGATTCAGACTGGAATCCCGTGAAGCAGATTGTATTTATGCAGGAATTATAATTGACACCAATAATTTTATGAGTAAAACAGGTGTAAGAACTTTTGAGGCAGCAGCATACCTGCGAAGATCCGGGGCAGAGGTAACGCGTGTGCGAAAAATGCTTCGAAATGATATGGATGCATACAAAGCCCGCGCGGAGGGTGTCCGCCGTGCGGAAGTTTACCGGAAATCATTTGCAATTTCTGTATGTCCGGCTGCAAAGGTTGAGAGTCCGACTATAGTAGGCGCCCAGGTTGCAAACGAACTGTTAAATATTGTAGGAATTAAAGCTTCCTTTGTACTGACCGAATATAACGGACGTATTTTTGTAAGCTCCAGATCGATTGATGAGATTAACGTACAGATTATCATGGAGCGTCTCGGAGGAGGCGGTCATGTAAACGCGGCAGGTGCGCAGTTGAACAACTGTACGCTGGAGGAAGCAAAACGCAAGATTTGTGATACTCTTGATGAAATGATTAGAGAAGGAGATATTGTAGAATGAAAGTAATTCTATTAGAAGATGTAAAATCACTTGGTAAAAAGGGTGACATTGTCGACGTAAGTGATGGATATGCGCGCAATGCATTGTTTCCTAAGAAACTGGGTGTTGAAGCAAATAATAAAAATTTAAATGACTTAAAGCTTCAGAAAAAGCATGAAGAGAAAGTGGCGAAGGAGCAGTATGATGCAGCCGTTGCTTTCAGTAAAGAAATAGAAGAACAGAAGGTTGTTGTAAAGGTAAAATGCGGAGATGGCGGCAGATTGTTTGGCGCCGTATCTACAAAAGAAATCGCAGAAGAAGCCAAAAAGCAGACAAATCTTGATTTGGACAAGAAAAAGATGCAGTTAAGCGACCCGATTAAAGCGCTTGGAACCTATGAGATTCCGGTGAAGCTTCATCCAAAGGTTACTGCAAAATTATCTGTACAGGTAGTGGAAGGATAGGAGGAATTTCCCTTGGAGGAAACACTGATTAAGCGAATAATGCCAAATAGTTTAGAGGCAGAACAGTCTGTAATCGGTTCTATGATTATGGATAAAGATGCGATTGTAGCAGCTATGGAAATTCTGATTAAAGAGGATTTTTATCATCAGCAGTACGGAATACTGTTTGAAGCTATGGCGGAACTGTTTCATGCAGGCCAGCCTGTGGACCTTGTGACATTACAGAATAAACTAAAAGAAAAAGATGTCCCAGAAGAAGTATCCAGTCTGGAATATGTAAGAGACTTAATTACCGCCGTGCCTACATCTGCAAATGTAAAGTATTATGCTGCCATTGTAAAAGACAATTCTGTAAAACGTAAACTGATTCGTGTTACAGAAGGTATCCAAAACGAATGTTATGCAGGCAAGGAATCTTTAGAAAGCATCTTAAATAAAACAGAAAAAGATGTGTTCAAGATAATAACCAGCCGGAGTACAGGTGAATTTGTGCCAATACGTCAGGTTGTTATGAACGCGCTTGAGAAAATCGAGAAGGCTTCTAAGCAATCCGGAACAGTAACAGGAATTCCAACCGGATTTACGGATTTGGATTACAAAACAGCAGGCTTGCAGCCGTCTGACCTGATTCTGGTAGCCGCACGACCTTCAATGGGAAAAACAGCATTCGTCTTAAATATTGCCCAGCACGTTGCCTTTCATGAAAATATGTGTGCTGCGATTTTTTCATTGGAAATGTCAAAAGAACAGTTGGTAAACCGTCTGTTTTCCTTGGAATCCCGCGTAGATGCACAGGCGCTTCGTACAGGTAACCTTTCAGATGCGGATTGGGAAAAGCTGGTAGAGGGAGCCGGAATCATTGGTGATTCGTCCTTGATTATTGATGATACGCCGGGTATCAGTATCGGTGACTTAAGCAGTAAATGCAGAAAATACAAATTAGAGCATGATTTAAAGATTATCATCATTGACTATTTGCAGCTTATGACAGGTTCCGGGCGCTCAGATTCCCGCCAGCAGGAAGTTGCGGATATTTCCCGTTCCCTAAAGGCGCTTGCAAGAGAATTGAACGTTCCGGTAATCGCGCTGTCACAGCTATCACGAGCAGTAGAGCAAAGACCGGACCATAGGCCTATGATGTCTGACCTTCGTGAATCCGGAGCTATTGAGCAGGACGCCGACGTAGTAATGTTTATTTATCGTGACGATTATTACAATAAAGACAGCGAAGAAAAGGGTATTTCAGAAATTATCATCGGAAAACAGAGAAATGGTCCGATTGGAACCGTCAAGCTGGCATGGCTGCCGGAATATACGAAGTTCGCAAACCTAGAACATTAAGCCTTGGACGGTCTATCCGGCATATATGAAATGTCGAAAAAAGGCGAGCGAATTTATTTGAATACACATGGGACAACCTCTATAATAAATGATATATGAATTTATGTATAAAGGAGGAAGCAGTGTGGATAAAGTGCGTTACATGATTTCGGATGCGGCGGATATGGTGCATGTAGAAACACATGTATTACGTTACTGGGAAGAGGAACTGGAGCTTACCATTCCTAGAAATGAAATGGGGCACAGGTATTATACGAGAGAAAATATTAAGGAATTTCAGAAGATAAAAGAATTAAAGGATCAGGGATATCAGCTTAAGGCAATTCGTATGATATTACATAGCGGAAGTTTGGAACCGATTCAGGAAGAGGCTGCACAGCAGGTTTTGGGAAATGAATCCATACAGGCATCTGCGCCGCAGACTGCGCAACCGCAAGACGGTGTTTCCCAACTTTCTCCCGAGGAGCGCATGAGTCAGTTTCGTGAACTGATGAGTGATATCGTAGGACGGGCAATTGCACAGAATAATGAAGAATTAAGCCAGACAATCGGTCGTGATGTGCAGGAAATGGTTTTAAAGGAGATGAACTATCTGATGCGCGAGCAGGACAATGCGCAGGAAGAACGTTATCGTAAACTGGACGCAGCGATTCGTGGAGGATTGAAGAAGAAATCCTTCTTCTCAAAAAATAAGAAAAAGCCTGTCAGTTAGTATGACAGGCTTTTTTGTTATGGATAAATCGCTAAGCGATTCTTCGGAACCAAAGGTTCCATGTTATTGGCTAATTGCACCTACTGGACAAGCAGCAGCACATGTACCGCAATCTACACATGCACCAGCATCAATAACATACTGAGTATCACCGGCAGAGATTGCTCCTACAGGACATTCACCTGCACATGTTCCACAGCTTACACAAGCGTCTGAAATAACGTATGCCATAATTTGTTCCTCCTTATAATAATAATGATCATTATTAAGTCTCGCGACCTAAGACCATTTTAGTACAAAATGGTTTAAAGTGCAAGGGGAAGCTTTTCTATCCGGAGTTTCCTATTTGTTGACAAGGCAAATTTAGGTATATTATAATCAAAGAATGGATACAAAGATTTATAAAATTGATTTAGAACATATAGATGCTTCTATAATGCAGGAAGCGGGAAATTTGATAGCGGAAGGAGAGCTTGTAGCATTTCCGACAGAAACCGTATATGGGCTGGGCGGCGATGCGCTTCATCCGGAGGCAGCAAGGAAGATATATTCTGCGAAAGGAAGACCGTCGGATAATCCTTTAATTGTCCATATTGCAGATTTTGCGGATCTGGAAAGAGTGGCGAAGGAGATTCCAAAGCAGGCAAAACTACTAGCAGATGCGTTCTGGCCGGGGCCGCTTACCATGATTATGCAAAAAAAGGAAAGCGTTCCATATGCAACAACCGGCGGAATGGATACGGTAGCCGTGCGTATGCCGAATCATCCCATAGCGCTGGAGCTGATTCGAAAGAGCGGAAAGCTGATTGCAGCTCCAAGTGCGAACACCTCCGGTCGTCCAAGTCCGACAGAAGCGGCACATGTGGCAGAAGACCTAAGTGGAAGAATCGCAATGATTTTAGATGGAGGTCCTGTGGGAATTGGCATTGAGTCTACAATTATCGATTTGACAGAACAGGTTCCAATGGTTCTTCGTCCCGGATATATTACACCGGAAATGCTCTCAGAAGTATTAGGCGAAGCGGTTATCATGGATCCGGGCATCATTGCGGCGGATGATACAACCAAACCTAAGGCTCCCGGTATGAAGTATAAGCACTATGCACCAAAAGCCGACATGATTATTGTGGATGGAGATAAGGATGCAGTTGTGAAAGAAATCAATATCCGAACCAAAAAGGCAAAGCAGGAAGGCAGAAAAGTGGCTGTAATTGCGACGGAGGAAACACAGCAGGCGTATGATGCAGACATAGTGCTTTGTATGGGAAAACGCGATGATGAGGATTCTATTGCAAAACATATGTATAAGATTCTTCGGGACTGTGATGAGTTAGAGGTACAAGTCATTTACTCGGAAAGTTTTCAAACGCCAAGAATCGGACAGGCAATCATGAACCGTTTATTAAAGGCTGCGGGACACAAGGTTATTCATGTATAGATAGGGGGAATAGGGATGAAACAATATGATAGAGTTGTATTTGTTGCCCGTTCCGGAACGTGTCGTGAACCTATGGCAGCAGGTATTTTAGGGGACTTCATGCTCAAAAGGGATATTGAGATCCTTGCGAGAGGTCTGATTGTGTCTTTTCCGGAACCAATGAATCAAAAAGCAGAAGCGGTATTGATTAGTAATGGAATCAGCATTCCGGATTTTGTATCTGTAGAATTGTCTGAGGATGACTTCTCGGAAAGCACGCTGATTCTTACGATGGAAACCTCGCACAGAGAGAAAATCTTAAATCGTTTTCCAAATGTCCAAAATGTATATGTTTTAACAGAATTTGTGGGAGATGAACTGGAAATATTAGATCCATATGGAGGCGCTCTGCCGGCTTATGGACTATGTTATGAGACACTGCGTAAATCTATTAAAAAATTAGTTGTTTTTTTAAACGAAGGAGAATAAAATGGCAAAAGTTGTAGTAATGGATCATCCGCTGATTCAGCATAAAATTGGCATTATGCGAAGAACAGAAACAGGTTCTAAGGATTTTCGCACGTTAGTGAGCGAAGTGGCTATGCTAGAGTGCTATGAAGCAACCAGAGATTTGGAATTAACGGATGTTGAGATTGAAACACCAATCTGTAAGACGACGGTAAAAGAACTAAAAGGAAAGAAACTGGCAGTTGTACCTATTTTACGTGCCGGGCTTGGTATGGTAGAAGGTATGCAGGCAATGATTCCGGCTGCAAAGGTAGGTCATATTGGCTTGTATCGTGATGAAGAAACTGCAAAGCCTGTAGAATATTTTTGCAAACTTCCGGCCGATTGCGCGAATCGTGAAGTGTTTGTAGTAGACCCAATGTTAGCGACCGGCGGCTCTGCGGTAGCGGCTATCCAGATGTTAAAGAACAGAGGGGTAAAAAATATTCGCTTTGTATGTATTATTGCTGCGCCGGAAGGGGTACAGACATTAACGGCTGCACATCCGGATGTGGATTTATATATTGGGGCACTGGATGAAAGATTAAATGAGCACAAGTATATTGTTCCGGGTCTTGGTGATGCAGGGGACCGTATTTTCGGAACAAAATAAAAGAAAAGACAGTTCTGCAAATTAAGCTGCAGGCTGTCTTCTATTTTTCAGTTAGATAATGAAATAGTTGGTTATTTTCTAGACAAATTGGCCATAAATGATATAATAGAAAGTAAGTTTTGTGTTTAGTAAGGGAATTATATGAAAAAGAATGAGAAAAAGGGAGTTGTACAAGCTTTTACTATGGTGCTCCAATTTGGAATCAATATGATGGTTCCAATTGGCTTATGTACAGCGCTGGGAGTATGGGCTGGCAATAAATTTGACATGGGTTGGATTGTGATTCCGCTTTTCTTTATGGGAGCTTTGGCCGGATATACGAATATTTATAGGATGGTTAAGGGCTTTTTAAAGGACAAGGACACAAAAAAGGAGAAAGATGTTAAAAAGAATCAATGAGTCATTACCGGGACTGGTGGCAGGGATTCTCATTTATGGGGTAATTATCCAGTTTACGGGAGTATGGTTTGCGGAAGATAAATGGGCGTATTCTATCGGCTTATGGTATGGAATCGCCATTGCCATCGGAATGGGAATCAATATGGCGGTTGTCATATATGATACGGTAACATTTTATGGCGGGGAACGTACGAACAAACAGGTGGCGGTGAAATCAACACTGCGTTACTTTGTAGTAGTAATCCTGTTTTTTATATTGGGCTATTTTGAAATCGGGAATGTGTTTACGGCTTTTTTGGGAGTAATGGGACTAAAGTTTTCGGCTTATATGCAGCCGCTCCTAACAAGGTTCGTCAACAAACTGCTGGGAAGAGAGGATACTGCTTCCTGCGAAGAGAATGAAAATAGCGAAATAATAAGTGAGGAGGTGACTATGTGAATCAAGCGATTTTATTGTCAGCAGAAAATATTGACTTTATGATTCACGGAATTATTCCGGTAGAATTTTTAGGGCAGACAGTCTGGATTACGACATCACACGCCTGCATTCTGATTGTCATGGCAATTTTGATAGTCTTTGCAGTTGTAGCGAACCGTAAGCTGAAAAAAGCGACAGAGGTCCCGGATGCTTTCCAGAATATCATTGAACTGATCATAGAATCATTGGAAGGCATGGTAAGGGGCTCAATGGACAAATGGGCGCCGGGATTTATAAACTATATCGGAACGATATTTTTATTTATTCTGATAAGCAATATTTCCGGTCTGTTAGGTCTTAGACCGCCAACCGCAGACTATGGGACTACGCTTTGTCTTGGACTGATTACCTTTAGTCTGATCCACATCAATACACTTCGGCATAATAGCCTGAAACAGATTTGGATTGATAAATGTTCGCCGCTGCCGCCCTGGCTGCCGGTCTGGCTGCCGATTAACATCATAAGCGACATTGCTGTTCCGATTTCTTTATCGCTTCGTCTGTTTGCAAATATATTGTCGGGAACGGTTATTATGTCACTGATTTATGGATTACTGCAAATTATTGCAATAGGGTGGCCGGGAATACTTCACATATATTTTGATTTGTTCTCAGGAGCAATTCAGACGTATGTATTTTGTATGCTGACTATGACATACATCGCAAATGCCTGTGGAGACACAGAATAGTAACTAACGGTTTAGGCTTAAAATAAGCAAGTAACAACTTTTTAATATTTTCAGGAGGTTTATATTATGGATATTAACGGACAGGATTTAATCAGAGCATGTTCAGCAATTGGTGCAGGTTTAGCAGTTATCGCAGGTATCGGACCTGGTGTAGGTCAGGGTATCGCTGCCGGTCATGGAGCTGCGGCAGTAGGCCGCAATCCGGGAGCTCAGGGTAAGATTATGTCAACAATGCTTTTGGGACAGGCCGTAGCAGAAACAACCGGTCTTTATGGTCTTGTTATTGCATTGCTTTTACTCTTCGTAAAACCTTTGGGTTAAAATGGGCAGTTAGAGAAAATGAAAGGAGAGTAAGGGATTGCTGTCAAGTCAGACATTTTTATTTAACTTAGACGCTCAGCTTCTCTTTAATACGTTACTGATGGCGGCTGCCATCTTTGTACTTTTTCTGGTGATGTCCAACCTGTTATTTAATCCGGCAAGAAAAATGTTAAAGGACAGACAGGAACGCATTGCAAAGGAAATATCGGATGCGAAGGACGATAAAGAAAGTGCGGCAGCTTTAAAAGCAGAGTATGAAAGTAAGCTGAAAAATATTGATAAAGAAGCAGAAGTAATCCTAAGTGAAGCAAGACAAAAAGCCTTGAAGAATGAAGCGAGAATCATCGAAGAGGCAAAAGAAGAAGCACAGCGTATTGTCAAGCGTGCCAAGGAAGAAGCTCTGCTTGAAAAGAAACACGCAATGGATGATGTAAAGCAGGAAATGATTGCGATTGCATCATTGATGGCACAAAAAGTTGTGTCCGCTTCTATTGATACAACCATTCAGGACGCATTGGTAGAAGAGACGCTGAAAGAGATGGGGGATTCAACATGGCTAAGCTAGTATCAGGCACATACGGTGAGGCATTGTTTGAGATTGCCCTCGAAGAACAAAAGATGGATTCATTACAAGAAGAGGTTGCGGCAGTACGGGCGGCATTGCAGGGAAATCAGGCCTTAAGCAAACTGATGAACCATCCAAAAGTATCAAAAGATGAAAAGGTGGCGCTGATAGAAGACATTTTCAAAGAATGTGTATCCGGGGAATTAACAGGGCTTATGCGCATGGTTGTGGAAAAAGGTCACTATAATGAGTTGGATGGGATTTTCGAATATTTCTTAAATCGTGTTAAGGAGCATAAAAATATCGGAACCGCTTATGTGACTTCTGCGATGGAATTGTCTGATGCGCAGAAGGCAGCAGTTGTAAAACGTCTGTCAGAAACCACAAAATATGTGGAATTTGATATGCACTATCAGGTAGACGCCGCGCTCATTGGCGGCATGGTAATTCAGATTGGTGACCGTGTTGTGGATAGCAGTATCCAGACAAAACTACATGATTTAACCAGAGAATTAACCAAAATACAGTTGAAAGTAGGTGAATGCGCATCATGAATTTAAGACCGGAAGAGATTAGTTCTGTGATTAAAGAGCAGATTAAAAGATACGCTTCCAAGCTCGAAGTGGCCGATGTTGGTACCGTTATTCAAGTGGCAGACGGCGTTGCCCGAATACATGGATTGGAAAATGCAATGCAGGGTGAACTTTTGGAATTCCCCGGTGAAGTATATGGATTGGTATTAAACCTTGAAGAGGACAATGTAGGCGCAGTATTGCTCGGTGAACAAAAGAGTGTAAACGAAGGAGATACCGTAAAAACTACCGGACGTGTTGTAGAGGTTCCGGTTGGAGATGCAATGTTAGGACGAGTTGTAAACGCGCTCGGACAGCCTATCGATGGAAAAGGACCGATTGAATCCGATAAATTCCGTCCGGTAGAGAGAGTTGCATCCGGTGTTATCGCAAGGAAGTCAGTAGATACCCCTTTACAGACAGGTATTAAGGCGATTGACTCTATGATTCCGATTGGACGCGGACAGCGCGAGCTTATCATCGGAGACCGTCAGACAGGTAAAACAGCAATAGCGATAGATACCATTATCAACCAGAAAGGACAGGGGGTAAAATGTATTTACGTTGCGATTGGTCAGAAAGCGTCTACGGTTGCTTCTATTGTAAATACATTAGAACAGTTTGGTGCAATGGCATACACGACGGTAGTTGCAGCTACAGCAAGTGAACTTGCACCAATCCAGTATATTGCACCATATGCAGGATGCGCAATTGGTGAAGAATGGATGGAAAACGGAGAAGATGTACTGGTTATTTATGATGACCTAAGCAAACATGCGGCTGCTTACCGTACATTATCTTTATTATTAAAGAGACCGCCGGGACGTGAAGCATATCCGGGGGATGTATTCTATCTGCATTCAAGATTACTGGAAAGAGCCGCAAGACTTTCCGACAAGCTAGGCGGAGGTTCTCTTACAGCCCTTCCTATTATTGAAACACAGGCAGGTGACGTTTCTGCATACATTCCGACAAACGTTATTTCTATCACCGACGGACAGATTTTCCTTGAAACAGAATTATTCAACGCAGGTTTCCGTCCGGCTGTAAACGCAGGCATCTCGGTGTCGAGAGTAGGCGGTTCGGCCCAGATTAAAGCCATGAAGAAGATTGCTGCGCCAATCCGAGGGGATTTAGCACAGTATACAGAACTGGCAGCATTTGCCCAGTTTGGCTCTGAACTTGATGCAGATACTACCATGCGGTTAGAGCAGGGAGCCCGTATCAAGGAAATGTTAAAACAGCCTCAGTATCAGCCAATGCCGGTTGAAAAGCAGGTTATGATTATTTATGCAGCAACACAGAAATATCTTTTAGATATTGAAGTGGAAGAGGTTCTTCGTTTTGAAAAAGAACTGTTTGAATATGTGGATACCAGATATCCGGAAATTCCGGAAGCAATTCGCACAACAAAGATATTAGACGAAGAAACAGAAAAAGCACTTATAAAAGCAATCGAAGAATGCAAAAAAGCCTTCAAGTAACTAACGGCAGAAAGCAGGTGTAACCTATGGCCTCAATGCGGGATATTAAACGTAGAAGAAACAGTGTCACAAGCACTCAGCAGATTACAAAAGCGATGAAGCTGGTTTCTACCGTTAAATTGCAGAAAGCAAGAACCAGAGCCGAAAAAACAAACCCTTATACGGATCAAATGTATAAAACAGTAAGTTCTATGATGAAGAAGAGTGGAAATATTACCCACCCGTATCTGACAGCGGGCGAATCAAAACGCAAGGCTGTGATTGTGATTACCTCCAATCGTGGTCTTGCAGGGGGATATAATTCCAATATAGTGAAACTCATTACAAACGAAGGCTTCAAAATAGAAGATTTAGATGTGTATGCGTTAGGTTCTAAGGGGCATGATATGTTAGCGCGGCGTGGATATCATATTGTGGAAGATCGGTCTGATATCATGGACAACCCAACATATGCGGATGCAAGCAGCCTTTGCAGAACAGTCCTTGACTCTTTTGCAAAAGGAGAAGTTGGGGAAATATATCTGGCTTATACCCATTTTAAAAATACTGTGACTCATGTTCCTACTTTGACAAAGCTGCTTCCGGTAGATACATCAGGTATGGAAGAAACAGAAAATAATGCTGTCATGATGAATTATGAGCCAAACACACAAGAAGCATTGGATATGATTATTCCAAAATATGTAACCAGTTTGTTTTATGGCGCACTTGTAGAGTCAGTGGCAAGTGAGAATGGAGCCAGAATGCAGGCAATGGATTCAGCAACCAGCAATGCAGACGAGATTATCAGTGATTTGACGCTGAAATTTAACAGAGCCCGTCAGGGTGCGATAACGCAGGAGCTTACGGAAATTATCGCCGGAGCGAATGCAATATCTTAGTTCAGGATCGTCCGGAAGCGACAAAGGCTGAACATAATAAATTTATATAAGGAGAAAGCATAAAATGGCAAATAGTAATGTTGGTAAAATCACACAGATTATCAGCGCCGTTCTGGACATTAAATTCCAGGAGGGCAGCCTGCCTGAAATCAACCATGCTATTGACGTACCACTTAAAGATGGTGGTAAACTGGTAGTAGAAGTTGCTCAGCATCTGGGTGATGATACAGTAAGATGTATTGCCATGGGACCAACGGACGGTTTGGTTCGTGGAATGGATGCCATTGCAACCGGTGCGCCTATTACAGTACCGGTTGGTGAGAATACATTGGGAAGAATTTTCAATGTACTGGGTGAGCCAATAGATGAGCAGGCGCCGCCAGAAACAGAGGAACACTGGTCAATTCACAGATCGGCTCCGCCATTTGAGGAGCAGGCAACATCTCAGGAAATGTTAGAAACCGGTATTAAAGTCGTTGACCTCCTCTGTCCGTATCAAAAAGGAGGAAAAATCGGCCTTTTCGGTGGTGCGGGTGTAGGTAAAACCGTTCTTATTCAGGAATTAATTCATAACATTGCCACAGAGCACGGGGGATATTCGGTATTTGCAGGTGTAGGCGAGCGTACCCGCGAGGGCAACGACCTATATTATGAAATGAAGGAATCAGGCGTTATTGATAAGACAACGATGGTCTTCGGACAGATGAATGAGCCGCCGGGAGCGCGTATGCGTGTTGCTCTTACAGGTCTTACTATGGCGGAATATTTCCGGGACAGAGACGGAAAGGACGTGCTGTTATTTATTGACAATATTTTCCGTTTCACACAGGCAGGTTCGGAAGTATCAGCGCTTCTTGGCCGTATGCCGTCAGCGGTAGGGTACCAGCCGACGCTTCAGACAGAGATGGGAGCTTTACAGGAACGCATCACGTCTACAAAGAATGGCTCTATCACATCAGTGCAGGCGGTATATGTTCCGGCGGACGATTTAACCGATCCGGCTCCGGCAACTACGTTTGCACACTTAGATGCAACGACAGTACTAGACCGTTCCATCGCAGCGCTCGGAATTTATCCTGCGGTAGACCCGCTTGGTTCTACATCGCGTATTCTTGATCCGAATATCGTAGGACAGGAACATTTTGAAGTGGCTCGCGGCGTGCAGGAAATTTTACAAAAGTACAAAGAATTACAGGACATCATTGCGATTCTTGGTATGGATGAATTATCAGAAGACGATAAGCTTGTTGTAAACCGCGCAAGAAAAATCCAGAGATATTTATCTCAGCCATTTTCCGTTGCTACACAGTTTACAGGTTTAGAAGGAAAATATGTTCCGATTTCTGAAACCATCCGGGGATTCCGTGAAATTCTCGAAGGAAAACATGATGATATTCCGGAAGGCTATTTCTTAAATGCAGGAAGTATCGACGAAGTTCGCGCCCGTGTGCGTGCGTAATGGATTTTGGTATACAGCAGAAAGGAAAGACCTATGGCAGATATTTTCAAGATTGAAATTATTACACCGGACCGTATTTTGTATGAAGGAGAAGCAGAGTTTGTGGAATTTACTACTGTTTCCGGTGAAATCGGCGTATATGCAAATCATATTCCGCTGACTACGGTTCTTGCTCCGGGAGCAGTTACCATATACAACGGCGAGAAAGAAACTGTTGCAGCAGTTCATGCAGGTTTTGCAGAGATTCTGGGTGATAAGGTAACTTTTCTGGCAGAGATAGCAGAGTGGCCGGATGAAATAGATCTAAACCGCGCGAAAGCCGCGAAAGACCGTGCGGAGAACCGTATTGCCAGTCATGCGGCAGATATTGATATAAGACGCGCTGAATTTGCACTGCGTAAAGCTCTTACGCGAATCAATGTGGCAGATATGCGATAAAAGAAGATACTTGGAGTGGAATTTTACAAATTCTGCTCCATTTTTGTGTCCGAAGAAGATTTTCTTTTTTCCTGTAAGTTGCTATAATGTAGACAAGTAATTAAGGAGAGAGCAATATGGGACATGTTGATTTTATTGAAGTACATATCAGAGCGTGTATATGTTATATCTTTCTGTTATTGTGCTTTTTAGGACCGGTAAAGGAGCCTCTAATTAAAAAGTTCCGGTGGCTGCTGGTTGCATTTGTTATCTGGGTAACGGGCTCTTTGTGCATGAGACTTCAGGTACCGCCCGGCATTAAGTTCTGGTATGATGTATCATTATGTGGATTATTTTGTCTGCCGGTATGTTATTACTATATTTTCAGTATATATACAAATTCGTTTAAACGGAAAACGGCGTATTTCATCCTTGCAGCAACGGTGCTGCTAAATCAGCTTAATATTACATCAGGAGTCATTTTGCCGGCTCCGAAGCTAGTCGAGGTGGAGGGAAATATAAGATATACCTATCATGTGGATTGGGGAATTACGATAGTGCTTATTCCTGTAGCTGCATATCTGATACTGATGGGAAGGATGGTTTACAGGGTTGTTCATGATGACCGGCAGATGGCAAAAAAGCTGCTGCCATTTTTCGCTGGGTTGATATGCATTCTGATAGGAAATATGGCAATGATGATTCCGGGAAATACATTTCCATATGATATTTTATCCGGTCTGGTCAATGTGTTCCTGATTGCATATATGCTTTATAAAGGGCGTCTGTTTGAAATCCGGGAACGTGTAGTAGTAGGCATTATATATGGAATCTGCGCTGTCTGTGTAATATTGGCAGTTTATAATATAGATTTATGGCTGTATAACAGGATAGTAAGTGAATTTGGCAGTATAAGGCAGATAAATTTAATTATTATCACGATGTTTAGTATGGTACTTGGCATTGCGGTCACTTTTCTGGCAAATTTTCTGGTTGAGCACTATGTGCTGCAGCAGGAATTGGGAAAAATAAATCAGATTACCTCCTTTCAGAACCAGATTAGCTCAGAGCTGCAGGAAGAGAGTATCGTTAAACATATTCTTGACGTTTTAATTCCGCTGACAGAAGGAAATAAGGTCTCAATTGTACTCTTTGCCGGAAATGAAGACGTTGAATATTTCGAAAAAGGCGGGTTTAGTAACATAAAAGAACTCGATTTTACGGCGTTAAATCCTTTGTTTGATACAGGAAAGTTCTTCTGTCATATAGACAATACCATGCTGGAGAAGCTGGAAAAATCCGCGCCTGCGTTGTCAGAATGGATACTGGATAATAAGGTAAGCGATCTTGGACGTCTCGTTTACAGAGATAACATACAGGGATATGTATTTATTGAATGTAAAAAAAGCCTGTCCAATGTCCGGGCAGGCCAGCTTATAACTGTATTGCATAGTGCGTCGGGAGGAATCCGTAATGCACAACTGTATAAAAAGGTGTACTTGGACTCGATAACGGATGAGCTTACAGGTGCCTATAACAGAAAATATGCTTTGCAGCGCTTAAGAGAGATGGGGATGCAGCAGATTTCCATGACGGTACTGCATTTAGATATTGATGATTTTAAGATTTATAATTCTGTATATGGCACAGAAGAAGGCGATGAGCTTATCAAATGGTGCGCACATGAACTTCGTAACAGGCTCGGGGAAAAAGGCGAAGTCTTCCGCTATGGAATCGACGAGTTTCTGATAATCATGCCGGATACGGATATGCTTGAAATATTAGAAATCGGCAAAGGACTTCAGAAAGAATTAGAAGAGCAGGCGGGTTTGTCTGAGCAATACATCCATTATGTTTCAATCAGTGGAGGCGCAGCGGCCTGTCCGATGACGGCCCGTACGCCAAAAGAGGCGCTTCATCAGGCCGAGATGACCACAAACCTTGCGAAAAGAACCGGAATTGGCAAGATACAGGTCTACAATGAAAAACAAAAAGAAGAGAACTGGAACAGGAAATCTTACGACAATGCAGCATCTACGATATATGCATTAACTGCGGCTATAGATGCTAAGGATAATTATACATTCATTCATTCGCAGAACGTTTCTGAATATGCGGTAAAACTTGCTGAGAAGATAGGCTACAACAGTCAGAACGTTGAAATCATAAAGGTTGCGGGTCTCTTACATGATATTGGCAAAATCAGTATTCCGGAGTCTATTTTAAAGAAATCGGATAAGCTGACGGAGGAGGAATATCATATTATGCAGAAGCATGTGCTAAATTCCATAGATGTTATCCGTTATCTGCCGGGAATGGATTATGTCATTCCGGCGGTTGTGGGACACCATGAAAAATATGATGGCACAGGATATCCAAGGGGACTATCAGGCGAAAGTATTCCCGAATCAGCAAGGATTCTGGCAATTGCAGATTGTTTTGATGCAATGACTGCAAAAAGACCTTATAAAGAGCCTTTTTCCATAGAATATGCAATAGAAGAATTAGAAAGATGTAAAGGAAAACATTTTGATCCGGTTTTGACGGATGCATTTATTACGTTAATTAAGGATGGGGAGATAAGTGTATCGATTACTAATAATTGAAGATGATAACGGCATAGCAGAGGCAATTAGAAAACAGGCAGAAATGTGGGATATGCAGGTGCACTGCGTTTGCGATTTCCATAATATTATGACCGAGTTTTCGGAGTTTGACCCCCATATTATTCTGTTGGATATTGTTTTACCATTTTTCAACGGCTATCATTGGTGCAGCCAGATACGCAAGGTGTCTAAAGTTCCCATTATCTTCATTTCCTCTGCATCCGACAATATGAATATGGTCATGGCGATAAATATGGGGGCTGATGATTTTATAGCCAAGCCCTTTGACCAGAGTGTACTTATGGCAAAACTTCAGGCGCTGCTGCGCAGGACATATGACTTTGCCGCTTCCGTTCCGGTTTTGGAACACCGGGGGGGCGCTCCTTAATACGGGAGATAATACACTGACTTACGGCAATGAAAAAATTTCCTTATCCAAGAACGAGTTTCGGATTTTGCTCAGTCTTATGGAGAATAAGGGGAGGGTAGTCAGCCGTGAAAAACTGATGGAGCAGCTATGGGCAACGGATAGCTTTGTGGATGAAAACACGTTGTCGGTGAATGTGAACAGGCTCCGCAAGCGTCTGGAGACCGCAGGGCTTGAGAATTTTATTACAACGAAATTTGGCGTTGGCTATCTTATTGAGAGTTGAGGTGTCTCCTATGAATTTGTTTAGGGTATATATAAAACAAAGGTGGAGGGGGATA
>CALWLL010000060.1 GCA_944381555.1 uncultured Agathobacter sp.
CAAGCCGATGAGATTGGCGAGCTCCTCTTGTGATAGCCCTTTCTCTTTTCTTGCTTGTTTTAATCTGTTGCCAAGTTCCTTGCGTTCTTCAAGTGTCATAATATTCATGGCTTTTCACCTCCTGAAATAAATACTATCACAATGCGTGATATTTTGCAATAGGAAAATCTATTGACAATGACAAAAAGTAGTAGTACAAATAGTGATAAAATAAAAAATACGGACAAAATGTGATAGTAGAGAGTGAGGTGAGAGAATGAAAACACAATATGTGACGGCAGATGAATTGGTAGATACTTTGGGCGTCAGCAAGGGAAAAGCCTACCAGATTATCAGACAGCTCAACGAGGAACTGGCGGAGCAGGGATATATCAAAATCGCGGGAAGTGCCCAAGAAAGTATTTCGAGAAAAGATACTATGGTTACACTTCTGAAGGCTAGCGTAAGCAAAGTTCTAAAGAGCGATTGAGATATTTCCATAGGCTGACATTGGTACCGGTTCATTTCCATAATAAGAATGTCAGCATGCAGATGTGACTGCCAGCCACAGGAAGAGGAGTTCTTAGTACGGCTGGTGGGAGCAGATGCATTTGTGGTCAAGCGGCAAAACGCTTGCCCCCTAGTTTGGGATTTCCCAAACTAATAGGGGGACATTACTTTCGGGAACCGGGAAAGAAAATTAATAGCGACAACCTAGGAAATGAACTTAGAAAATTTTAGAAAAGGAGATTATGACAATGAGCATAAGAAGATTTTTATTTCAGAATTTAAGCAGACATGGAACGGATAAAAGGAGCGTGATGAGATGCCGGATTTATACAGAACCATATCGGGGGCACTGTTCCGGGCACCGAACTTAGAACACAATAACAGAGACCATATTCCTTGGAATGCAGTGCAGGAGCGCGCAGATAGGAATGTGATACTGGTAGACGGAACCAAAGAATTTACCTTGGAGCAGGTATACGATAAACTTTTCCAAAAGTCCTACGAGGAGTGGCTTGCAAAGGAACGGAAGAAGAGTCGGGCCAAGGATGATCCACCAACCTATTATGAGAAGATTCAAAAGGATAAAAAGAAACATTTATCCTATGAGATTATTTGGCAGATAGGGGATATGGATGATACCGGGTACGACACGGATAACCTTTCAGCTATCTGGGCAGAGGATGTATTGCTACGTTTTGCAGAGCATTTAATGTTTGAGGTTCCTAATGTAACCTAACCATTGCATCCAAATGCTGTCTGGAGGACCCGGAGTGGAAACCACCCTTTGAAGCAGGTATCGTGATTACAAACTTTGCATTCAACGGAGATGAATCCACACCACACCTTCATATGACATTTGCTCCTTATTCCGATAATTGCAGTCGTGGACAGAAAACCCAGAATGCCTTGGCGCAAACTTTTACACGAATGGGTTATAAAACCACCATGGAGCAGGCACGAGATGCCTCGGATGAGCTGGTGTGGCAGGATACACCAGAGGGCAAGAAACCGCAGATGGTGCGTACAGCCTACGGCGCAGTTGAGTGGATAGAGGAGCAGAAAAACTGGATTGCAGAGGATATGGAAAAGAATATCGGTTGGAAACGCTTGTTCAAGGGTAAAAACGAGCGTGGCGATTTACTTCTTTCTGATTATCGAAGGGAGCGTGCGGCAGAAAAGGCATTGGAAGCGGAACGTGAGAAGGAAAGGAAAGAAAATGCTCTGCGGCACATTCAAACCCTGTCAGAGAAAACAATCAAAAAGCTGGATGAAGAGATATCTGCCAAGAATATAACGCTGGAATGTACGGATGCCTTAATCGAAATTAGAAAAAACGATATGGCAGAGTGGGAAGAAAAGGCGGAATATTCCAAGTCGGAATATTCCAAGTCGGAATATCTGAAGGCAGATGAGCTTCTGACGGATAAAAAGAAAGAAGTGGAGGAGGCACAAGGGGAGCTTTCCAGAGTGACGGAGGAATTGGATGAAGCAACCCGTAAAAAGGAGATTGCCTTGGATTTATATCACAGGTTATCAACGGATACAGAGAACACGGATTTGTTTGATAAGGTGGTGGATTTAACCTACGAGAATGAACAGCTTAGGAGCAAGATACAGGTTTTGCAGGATAAGATGGAAAAAGCCTATGAATTCATGAAGCAGTTTGTAATAGGTGGAAGGAACATGCTGGATGTGTTCCGGGAACGAATTGGCGAAGTGAAGGAGTGGGTGCATAGGAAGGTTGCCGGGATGGGTCGATAGGGGATGCCCCAAGTGGTAGGGATATACCGCTTGGGGTGTTTTTGAACTTTACAAAAGAAAAACTCTATGATATATTTGAATAAATGTTCAGTGAAATATTATTCAAAAAGCAAGGGGTTATATAATGGAAACGAGAAAGGAACAAAAAGAACGTAGACGACAAGAAATTATACAGGTTGCTCTAGAATTATTTGTTAGTAAAGGTTATGCAGCTACTAAGATTACGGATATCGCTAAAAGAGCTAATATGAGTACGGGATTAATGTTTCATTACTTTGAATCAAAAGAAAAATTATATGAAGAGTTAATCCGAATGGGATTGGAAGGGACCGCATATCCGGGAGAACAAAAGTGTGAGCATGCTATTGATTTTTTTGTAAACTTCACAGAAGCGTTGTTTGCGTATATGAAAGAGCAACCTGTTGTGGCAAAGTTTTTTGTGTTGATGGCAGAAGCACAGCGAAGTGAAGCGACACCTGAGCATATACGGGAAATAGCAATGAAAGTAAATGTGATAGAACAGTTTGTACCTATTATTGAGTGGGGACAGCAGGAAGGAACTATGAAAGAGGGAGAACCGTTGACACTTTCTAATGCATTTTGGTGTAGTCTGCAGGGAATTGCTGAGAGATATGCCACAAATCCGGAGATGGAATTACCGGATGCAGAGTGGTTAGTGGATATTATAAGAAGAAAGTAGGAGAGAGGATTATGAGAAAGGTTGTAATCGTTGGTGGCGGGATTGCTGGAATGACAGCAGGAGTGTTATTACAAAAGGCCGGTTTTGATACTGAGATTTATGAAAAGAATGCTTTGCCAGGCGGACAGTGTACCGGCTGGAAGAGAGAAGGATACTTTATTGATAATTGCATTCATTGGCTGACCGGAACAAGACCGGAAAGTGCTTTGCATGAGCTGTGGAAAGAGATTGGCGCATTGGGTAATGGGGTGGAAGTACACGAAAAGGAAATGTTTTTTTCTTCGAAATTGAATGGTCAGACATTGACCTTTTGGAGAGATAAGGAAAGAACACGAAAAGAGATGGTGGAGCTGTCGCCGGAAGATGAAAAAGAAATTAATAAGTTGATTGAATATGTGACTATGTCGGAAACTATGACGGTGCCTGTGGAAAAGCCATTTGATGCGATGAACCCGATTGATTTTATGAAATTGGGTATGTCAATGAAATCAATGGGAAAAGTAATGAAAGAGTATGGGAATATGGATATCAATGAATTGGCTATGCGTTTTAAGCATCCGCTGATTCGTCGTGCGATTGTAGATTATATGCCTAGTGGATATCAGGCATATGCATTTCTTGTTTCTTACGGTACAGTGACGGGAGGGAATGGTGATATACCGAAGGGCGGCTCGCTTGCGATGTCACTTCGTATTGCAGAAAAATATAAAGAGTATGGTGGTGTATTATATACTAATGCCAGTGTAAAAAACATTTTGATAAACGGAAAAAAGGCTGATGGAATTATGCTGGAAAACGGAGAGCAGGTAGAAGCAGATTATGTGATTTGTGCATGTGATACAGATTATACATTCCGTAAGTTGTTGCCAGATAAATATATGCCAAAAGGTCTGAAGCAAATGTATGCGGACAGAGACAAATATCCAGTTAGTAGCGGATTTCAAATCGCTTATGCTGTAGATGGAGTATTTGGGGAATTGACTGGAACAAGAGTATTTTCTTGCGATGAGATAAATGTGGGAAATCAGACTGTAAAGAGTATGAGCGTTCAGTCTTATGATTATGAACCGGATTTTGCACCGGTAGGTAAAATGATTTTGCAGACTAATTTTTCACAGACAGAAGCCGATTATAAGTATTGGGAGTCGCTTTATACTGACAAAGCAAGTTATGAAAAGAGGAAAACTGAGATTGCAGAGCAGGCAATACAAAGAGTTATCAAAGAGTATCCATTTTTGGAGGGGAAAATACACGTGATTGATGTATGGTCACCAATGACATATACACGATATTGTAATTCTTATAAAGGAGCCTATATGAGTTTTGTAACTACTAAGCAGGCGAAGAGTATTACTGTGCCGGGAGTGGTAAAGGGTCTTGATAATGTATTTTTAGCAAGTCAGTGGTTGATGGGACCGGGAGGACTTCCAACGGCAGCGGCTATGGGTAAATTTGCGGCATGGAGGATTATGAAGAGGAAATAAGGATGGTAGGAATTTATTTTAGTGGAACCGGCAATTCGAGATATGCAGTGGAATTCTTTTGTAATGAATATGATGAAGCGGC
>CALWLL010000061.1 GCA_944381555.1 uncultured Agathobacter sp.
TGAAACGTTCGCCAAATCTTTTGATTTGGACTTGAATTATTCTCATTGAATCTTTCAAGGTTTTTCACTGTTTAGTTATCAAAGAACTGTTTGTTGTCAGCGACAACTTTGATAGAATATCATAAGCGTCGATTTCTGTCAACAACTTTTTAAACTTTTTTCAAAGTTTTTACTTTCATTTTTCTGTCTCGCTTTACATTTTCGTGTATTCCGCGAACCAGCTTTGTTATATTATCATGGGGGTATAGGAAAGTCAACACTAAAAACACCAAATTTTTAATGTTCTTCTATTTGTCGAAAATAAGCAAATTTTCTAAATTGTCTGATTTTTATATCAATTAAAAACAATAGCATTCTGACAGCCGCAATCTCTTGTCACTATACATGCCTATTGCTATACCTCCCTATATAGTTATATATACCTATTATAGCTATATAATTTATGAAGCGACTCTACCGAATCGCTTCCAAAGCCTCTTTTACGTTATTTACGCCAACCAATTCAATTCCTTCTATATTATGAAGAAATCCCGTTTTACAAACCTGAGGAAGAATACACCTTTCAAAACCAAGCTTCTTTGCCTCTAACACACGCTGCTCCGCCATACTAACGCCTCTTACTTCTCCGCTTAATCCAACTTCTCCAAAACAAATTGTCTTTTCATCAATCGCCTTATCTAACTTGCTTGAAATAATCGCCAGTACAATCCCTAGATCAATCGCTGGTTCGTTCATACGGATACCGCCTGCGATGTTTACATATGCATCGCATTCCGATAGGCGCATACCAAGACGTTTTTCCAAAACAGCCATCAAAAGGTTTACCCGGTTGTAATCCGTTCCTGTTGCTGTTCGTCTCGGATTTCCGAAATTCGTATTACAAATGAGCGCCTGAATCTCCAGCAGGATTGGACGGGTTCCCTCCATAGAGCACGCGACTACCGAGCCGGATGCGCCAATTGGTTTTCCGCTCAGCATAAACTCTGATGGATTTTCTACTTCTACAAGCCCAATGCTTCGCATTTCAAAAACACCAATCTCATTCGTAGAACCAAAACGGTTCTTAACACCTCTTAAAATGCGATAGCTTTCATGCCTGTCTCCTTCAAAATAGAGCACTGTATCTACCATATGTTCTAACACTCGCGGTCCTGCTACGACGCCCTCTTTGGTAACATGTCCTACTATAAATATCGAAATATCCATGCCTTTTGCTATCTGCATAAAAACGCCGGTTGCCTCACGCACCTGTGATACACTCCCCGGTGCCGAAGCAACATTCTCACTAAACATCGTTTGAATGGAGTCAATAATAACCACCTGTGGCTTTTTCCGGGAAATCACTTCTTTGATGACATCCAAATTAGTTTCGCACAATAATTCCAAAGAATCTGTAAACGTACCAATTCTCTCCGCACGTATTTTAATCTGCTGCAAAGACTCCTCTCCCGAAACATACAATACCGATATATCCTTTTGGGAAAGATTTCTACATACCTGCAAGAGCAGCGTGGATTTTCCAATACCCGGATCACCTCCCACTAATACAAGGGAACCTTTTACAATTCCCCCACCCAGTACGCGGTCTAATTCTTTTATGGATGTAGACACACGCTCCTCATCAGCGGATGAAATTGCAGAAAGCGGTAATGGCTTTGCCTCTTTTAACGCTTTTCTTACATCCGCTGTACTTTTTCTATCTATCGTTTCTTCCACAAAGGTATTCCATTCCCGGCATCCCGGACACTGTCCCATCCATTTTGCAGACTCAAATCCGCAATTCTGGCAAAAATATACACTGCTTTTCCCTTTCGCCATAGCTCCTCCTAAGCATTACCATAATAGAAAAACGACCCAGCCATTTTCAGACCGGGTCAACACATTTATTTTTTCTTAATCACAACGGATGCTGCATTTTCTAAGTTTACACTAAAACTTAATTTTCCGCCAAGATTTGTTTTTACAATTCCTGTGGACTCTCCGTTAATGATAACCTCATACTCTGTCTCTGTTTCCAGTTCCAATGTAATCTGAGCGTCTTCTGCACCTTCCACATCAAATGAAACCTCATCATCAGCCTTTGTAAAATGAAATACCGCTGTTCCAGGAACAGATTCATACACAAACATATCGTTGCATTCCAGCTTCGTAATATCCTGATATGTCTTTACCTTGTAAGAGCCACCGTTATGAGCAAAGTTATCCAGTTTTGATTTCTTACTCAATGTATAATCCCCAAAACTAATTGTTCCATCTGATTCTGTACGAATCAATTCGCTAATTACAGCCATTTTATTTCCTCCTATAATGAGCAGATTTGCAATCCGCAGGAAGAATCGAATACGATTCTTCTTTTGTAAATTACCTGAGTACTAACTCCATTTGATTATATCACTTTGTGATAAAAATTGCACCCTTTTTTACAGATACAATTACCTTATCTCCTGCTTTTACATTGCCGGCAATAATCTCTTCTGCCAGTCTGTCTTCAATTTCATCCTGAATCTTGCGTTTGAGCGGTCTTGCCCCATATTTTCTGTCATAGGCCTGCTCTACAATATAGTTCTTTGCAGCATCCCGCACAACCAAATCCAGATTCAGTTGCTCTTTGCAACGCTTTTGCAATTCCTTTACAAGAATTGTAACTATTTTACCCATGTCTTCTTTATTTAAGGCGCGGAATACGATTATTTCATCAATACGATTTAAAAACTCCGGTTTAAAAATACGTTTTACTTCTTCCATCACACTGTCTTTCATCTTCTGGTGATCCTGCTTTTCGTCTTCTTTATTGCCAAATCCCAAACGCTTTGGTTCAATAATCGCCTGTGCTCCTGCATTGGATGTCATGATGATAATCGTATTTTTAAAATCCACCTTGCGTCCCTGTGAATCCGTAATATGCCCTTCGTCCAATACCTGAAGCAAAATATTAAATACATCGGGATGTGCTTTTTCAATCTCGTCAAAAAGAATAACCGAAAATGGATTGCGGCGTACTTTCTCACTAAGCTGTCCCCCATCATCATGCCCTACATAGCCCGGCGGCGAACCAATCAGCTTGGATACGCTGTGCTTTTCCATATATTCAGACATATCTACACGGATCATTGCATCCTCTTTTCCAAAGACTGCCTCTGCAAGCGCTTTGGATACTTCTGTTTTACCAACGCCTGTCGGTCCTAAGAATAAGAAGGAGCCAATCGGACGTTTTGGATCTTTTAAGCCAACACGACCGCGTCGAACTGCTTTTGATACGGCAGTTACAGCTTCTTCCTGTCCGATAACACGTTTCTTTAATACATCTTCCAACTTTTTCAGACGTGCAGCTTCATTTTCCGTAAGCTTATTTACCGGAATTTTTGTCCAGCCCGCAACAATATCCGCGATTTCATTTTCGCCTATAACAGGAAGCTTCTTTCCGGATGTGCCTTTGGACTTCTTTTCTTGTTTTTCCAGTTCTTTCAACAGCAACGCTTTGCGTTCTTTATCTTCGCGTACCAGCTCAATTTCACCGTTTTTAAGATGCTCTTCCATCTGAAGCTCGGTTTCATGAATCTCTCTATGAAGACCATTTCGTTTTCCCGGCGCTCCAAGCAAACCAAGACGAACCTTTGCTGCCGCCTCATCCATTAAGTCAATTGCTTTATCTGGGAGGAAACGGTCGCTGACATATCTGGCAGATAACGTAACTGCTGCTTCGATACCTTCATCTGAGATTTCCACCTCATGATGCTTTTCATACAGAGTTCGGATTCCCTTTAGAATTTCAACCGCTTCCTCGATAGAAGGCTCTTCTACTGTCACCGGTTGAAAACGTCGTTCGAGCGCGGCATCCTTTTCCACATATTTGCGGTATTCTTCAATCGTAGTCGCACCGATAACCTGTACTTCCCCTCTTGCCATAGCCGGTTTTAAAATATTCGATGCATCCAGAGAACCTTCTGCTCCGCCTGCACCAATAATGGTATGAAGCTCATCAATAAATAAAATAACATTCCCTGCTGCAGTTACTTCGTTGATGACCTTCTTGATACGTTCTTCAAATTCACCCCGGTATTTGGATTTTGCAACCAAACCGGACATATCCAAAGATACCAGCCTTTTTCCCGCTAAAAGTCCCGGAACCGTACCGTTTACGATGCTTTCCGCAATGCCTTCCACAATAGCTGTTTTACCGACACCCGGCTCGCCAATTAAGCAGGGATTGTTTTTCCCGCGTCTGCTCAATATCTGAATCACACGTTCTGTTTCCTGTTTTCGTCCTACAACCGGGTCTAACAGCCCCGCCGCAGCCATTTCTGTCAAATCACGGGAATACTGGTCCAGAGTCGGCGTCAAAGAACCGTTTGTTTTACGGCTTCTTGTATATTCTTCGCGATATTTTGCCGGGTCTTCTCCCATCGCATTCAAAATATCCGTAAATAACTTCTGCAAACTTACTCCCATCGTATTAAGAAGTCTTGATGCTGCGCAGTCGCCTTCTTTTACAATGGAAAGAAGAAGATGCTCTGTTCCAATTTTTTCATAACCCAAGCGGTTTGCCTCTTCCTGTGCCTTTGCCAGAATATGCTGCGTGCGCGGGGAATACCCATCTTTCTCCGCAACAAGCGTATTTTCTCCCGTAGAAATCAATTCTTCTATCATCTGCAAAAGTTTAGACAGTTCTACGCCGTTTACACTTAATACTTCCGCAGCAACGCCGCTTCCTTCTTTTAAAAGACCTGCAAGAATATGCTCGGTTCCAACATAATTATAGTGCATACTTTTAGACAATCTGTTTGCAATGTCTAATGCACGTTTTGCCTTATCTGTATATTTCAACATTATGCCTCCAAGAAAATGACTACACCCCTACTCCAGAAAATATATTCATGGAATAGGGGTACTAATCACTATAAATCAATAAATTCTACTTCGCCGCTATCTTCTTCATCACTGTTCTTTGCATCATCATGATGATTATCTGCGGCTTCATCTTTTTCTTCTGTTTCATTTTCCCCAACCAGTACCGGCTCTTTCTTCTTAAAAACTTCTTTATCGTAAAAATCTTCGTACTCTGCTTCGTTATCCTCGTCGTACTCATCATCTTCATATCCATCGTTATGATTACGCTTCTTAACGAGAATATTAATGATTATTATTACAACAATTGCCGCCAAAAATACAGCCACACAAATAATCACACTCTGATATTCCTTTATTTTAGTAAGCATATCCGATGTCTGACTGTCTTTATTTCCATCATTGCCCGTATTTGAAACATCCGTATCCAGTTCGGAAGAAGGCTCTGTATCCGGCTCGATAACGCCTGCCGGAGCATTCCCTGTGTAACGCTGAAATGTTCCTTCTAAGGAATCATACTGATACCAGCCCGTCGTACCTCTGTTATTCATACAGTAAACCAGATAAAACTCTGATGTATCTGTACCGCCAGACGCCTGATACTGATACGCACTCACAATACCTTTTCCTTCAATGGAAAGCGTGCATGCAGCATAGCCCTCCGGCGCAGCTATCTCATCCGGCATAAGAATCATTACATAGCTTTCTTCTGCCGACAGTTTTATGAAAGGATAAATCGCATTATCCGCTGCGTTATAGACATAAAAGCCTCCCACCTTGCTTTCATTTTCTAAATACAGAATGGTTAAATCCCCTTTTTCAAAGGAAAGTCCGGGAGTTTCTTTTCCACCAGTTAAAATAACTGTCTTTTCAACAAAATCCTCCGGAATTTTATCCTCCGAAATTTCAGTCGGAGCATATAGCTTTATCCCGCCATATTCAAAATCCGGCGTTTCCGGTTCCTGAGTCTCTGTTGTTCCGGGAGTTTCCGTAGGATTCTCCGGCTGTTCGGTTTCGACAGGCTTTTCCTTGCGGGTAATCGTTACGGTATAGGTTAGCGTCTTGCCGTTTTCCGCTTTTACCACAATTTCAACTTTATTTGCACCCACATCAAGTTTTACCTTACCGTTGTCCGTTATGGATACAATTTCTGCTTTTCCACTGGAACGGGTTACACTAACTACGACATCAGTAACGTCATAATCAACCGTTGCCGTATAACTTGTTTTTCGATAATTAAAGGTCGGCGATAATGTAACCTTTTTAGACCCTGCCGTAACATTCAGTTTTGCCAGATAATAATCTGATGACAGGTTATCTTCTGTTGAGGTTTCATTTTTAATCGTAATTTTAGTAGAACTATCACCAAGAACAATACTTTCTGTTTCTCCATTATTATCAAAGAAATCTATTCCCCTGGTCTTAACTGTTGCTTCACCTGTAGTCTTTGCTTTAAAAGTAATCGTTACGGTATTCGATGCTACTAATCCATATTTTCCGATACTGACTGCGACTGTCCCTGCTTTTGAAGAGTTTACTTCCGCAGAAGCCTGCACAAATTCCAGCAAATCAGTGGGATATATTACATCAAGAGTCCCACTGACGTTTTCCGGAACGGTAACAGTTACCGCTACGGAATCTCCTATATTAACCTCAGAGCTCTTTGCGCTTATTGTTATATCTGCGGCGCTTGCAATCCCGTTAGGAATTGCCATAGCCACACACATAAAAAATATTGAAAAAATATAAAGTAATGTCTTTTTCATTCAGTCACCTCTTAATTCTGATTGATGGTTACCAGACCAATGGAATAACGATTTATGAAAATACTATCTAACGTGTTTACCCTTGAGTCCCGGCTCGCGTCTGCTGCCTCTAAATAAACACCGTTTAATGTCACAAGTCCAATCGTATATCTGTTCAGTCTGATGGCATCCAACGTATTGATTTTTCCATCTCCGCTTACATCCCCATAAATCACGATTTCATAAGATGCAACCAACTGACCATCGCCATATACCGCAAGCACATTCCCTGTCCCAACGGTTCCTGTCTTTTGTGAGCCATTCTTATCCAACAGTTTCACCTCAGCTTTGCCATGACGGGTAATTCCGTTTAAGAAATCCTCTACTGTCGTTTGCGGCTGTACGCCCGTGATATATGTGCCTATTTTGTATTTTTCTGATGTTACGCTGGCAGGAGTCTCCGGTTCTTCCGTTCCCGGTTCCTCTGTACCCGGTTCTTCCGTTCCCGGCTCTTCTGTACCCGGCTCTCCCGGATCTGGTCCTTCCGGATTGTCCGCCTCTTCACGCACTACTGTAAGCGTATAGATACGTTCATCGCCGGATTCCGATACGCAAATTATCTTAATGATATTTTCGCCCACTGCTAACTTATGTACACCTGTTCCTGTTACATTTGCTTTACTTACAACCGGTGTTGCATTCACATTAATCGAGCTGATGGAATTATCTACAGTTAAGGTATATTCCGTATTCGCACCTGTAAAGGTTGGAGAAAGAGAAAGACCTTCTACGGTAATATCGGATAAATAGTTATTACGGTTTCCCGTAGTGGTAAACTGCACAGCCTCCTCCGGCATATTTTCATATACCGGTATACGGAATACAAATGCCTGATGCTTGTCCGTATATGCTTTTGCAATGCTCTTTGCCTCAGATGATGGTGCTAAGACTGCACCCATATACTGATGTCCATACAGCATATCCTTCCACACCACATTAAACTTCTGGAAGTATAAAGTATCCTGCCCTCTGGCAATATAATTCTGGGCGATTTTCTGCGCTCCGCCAAGCAGCGCTTTATAACGCGTATTCCATCCCTGGTTCTTGGCATACTGTAATCCTGCTTCGATAACCGCTGACTCCGTAATGCCATACGCTCCAAAGTTAAAGTAATTATAGTATCCTTCGTACCCCTTATATGTACCCGAAATCAAGGAACTCGTACCTTTGCTGCCTTGTTCCTGCCGCACACGGGACACCAGATGATACGGGCTTACTCCAACCTCTTTTCCGATAGACATAAATGCCGTAGCATAGTTAAACATCGTTCCGTCCGAGTCTACGACATCCTTGGACATAAATGAGGTTCCGATAACCGCATTTACACCTTCAATCGTATGTGACGAACTATAACTTAGGCTTTCAAACTGAAATATGTATTCCTCTGTAAAAAAGTTCCGGGGGTCCATAATATAAGCTAAGTATTCCGGGTGTACCGCAACCCAGCTATCTCCGTCACGGATGACCCATGTATTGGTCTCCCAGTTATACTCGCTGTCTGCCACCGATTTCATGGCGTCATCAGAACTAATGGAAACCATGTTGATAGGCTTTTTGGTTTCTTCCTTAATTACCGTTTCCCAGTCCAGCCCTGTCATAACCGGCTCAAAAATCCACTCCGGATAACGTGAATGCAGGACTGCAAGACCGTTTGCATAGCTCTCCGGAAATCCGGCATCCATTAGCTGTTTCTTATATTCTGCATCAATATTGTATTCCGTAACATTTATATACCGCTCACGCATCCAGCCTATGTACACCTGTCCCGGTATCGTTTCCCCTGTTGCCGCATCTGTTGTAGCAGGCGCAGTATAACGGACTCTGTACCATAGTTTACTGTCTACGATAGTTTCATATAATAATTCCACCTTATCTCCTGTATTTAAGGATATAAGGATATTTGTTCCTTCCGTTCCGGCCTCATCCCTTAACGAAACATTCCTTGCGTTCAAAACACCTGTTGCAAACACCTTATCTATTATTACATTTTCTGCACGGCAATAACTGCTTTCTGTTTTACCTGTGGCTTTCACAATATATGAAATCAAATACCACAAATCCCCATTTGCATCTGTTACTTCGTCAATAACCGTGACATTTTTTCCAAAATTAAAACCTCTGACTTTATCCGAATCATCCGACGGTTCCTTTCTGGTGGTAACCAGAGAACTTCCGGTCGTATAAATCATACCGGACTGCGCTTCATATGCAAAAGTAAGGCAGCCTTGTCCGTTTATTATGCCAATAAGGATTGCTGCTGCCAAACAAACCGCAATAATCTGCCGAATCTTTTGTGAAAAAACTAAGTTCATTGATATCCTCTTCTTTCTTAAAAATACTACATACTCTCCCAGAATAGATACAAATTCAACATAATTATATATAAGATTAAAAGCAACGTCAATCCAAATATAGGGGTTTTCCATAGATTACCAGCCATATTTTGTTTTGTATTGTTTACTGAGTGTGATTATTATACAAAAAGCGATACCCGGCCGCTTGAACCAAGTATCGCTCCATTTTGTATTTTTAATGCTAATTTTATTCTCCAAATACTGCTTTGTAGTCAGCCTGAAATTTTGCAATTCCCTGATCAGTTAGTGGGTGTTTTGTCATCTGCTCGATAACACCATATGGAACTGTTGCAATGTGAGCACCTGCAAGCGCACAATCCGTTACATGGATTGGATTACGCACAGAAGCTGCAATGATTTCTGTTTCGTATCCATAGATATCAAAGATGTCAGCAATTGTACGGATTAAATCAATCCCCGGCATACTGATATCATCTAATCTTCCAAGGAATGGAGATACATATGTTGCACCAGCTTCTGCTGCAAGAAGCGCCTGATTTGCAGAAAAGATTAAGGTAACATTTGTCTTGATGCCTTCTGCTGCCAGTACTTTTACTGCTTTTAAGCCTTCTACTGTCATAGGGATTTTAACTACCATATTCGGATGGATAGCTGCAATCTCACGGCCCTCTTTAATCATGCCCTCTGCATCAACGGTTGTAGCTTTTACTTCGCCGCTGATTGGTCCGTCAACGATAGATGTAATTTCTTTGATTACTTCATTGAAATCTCTTCCTTCTTTTGCGATAAGAGATGGATTTGTTGTAACACCGCAAATAACACCCATGTCATTTGCTTTTCTAATATCTTCCACATTTGCTGTATCTACGAAAAATTTCATTGTGTTTTCCTCCATAAAAAAGATTTATAAAACTGTATTATCACAGTTTGCCTCAAAAAGCAATGTTTCTGCTAAATTAATCCTGTCCGTAATAAGCATTTGCACCATGTTTTCTATAATAGTGCTTATCCTGCAACTCCTGTGGAGCCGGCTCAACATGATGATTGATCGTTTCCGTGCGGTATGCCATCTTCGCAACCTCTTCGAGTACCACTGCATTGTGAACAGCCTCATGCGCATCCTTCCCCCATGCGAATGGTCCATGATTCTTGCAGAGAACCGCAGGAACAGATAACGGTTCTTTGCATAAACGATTGAATTCGCTGACAATCAAAAGTCCTGTGTTCTTTTCGTAAGCCCCTTCAATCTCTTCTTTGGTCAGACATCTTACACACGGAATTTCTCCGTAAATATAATCTGCATGAGTGGTTCCATAGCATGGAATGCCTCTTCCCGCCTGTGCCCAGCTTGTAGCATAAGAGGAATGTGTGTGTACCACGCCGCCAATCTCCGGAAATGCTTTATAGAGTTCCAGATGCGTTGCCGTATCTGAAGAAGGCTTGTATTTTCCTTCTACTTTATTGCCTTCAAGGTCCATAACCACCATATCTTCCGGAGTAAGTTTATCGTAAGCCACACCGCTTGGCTTGATTACGAAAAGACCTTTTTCTCTGTCAATGCCGCTTACATTGCCCCATGTAAACGTAACCAGACCATATTTCGGAAGTTCCATATTTGCCTCATATACGGCTTTTTTTAATTCTTCAAGCATATGTATCTCCTTTCCTGCACCTTGCTGCGCATACTTAGCGGTAGAATACTTCACCTAACATTAAATCTTTCTTAAAGTTGCGGATGGTTGTATCTTTGTCAATGTAAACAGCTTCTACACCCATTGCATTTGCCCAGTCTCCCATCTGCTCTGCCGTCAGGTCGTAAGAGAATGCTGTATGATGTGCGCCGCCCGCTAAAATCCATGCTTCACATCCTGTATAGAAATCAGGCTGCGGGGTCCAGAAGTTTGTAGCTACCGGAAGTTTTGGCATTGGCTTTTCCACTTTCTTGCAATCTACATCATTGATGATAAGGCGGAACCGGTTTCCAAGGTCAATCAGGGATGTTGCAATGCCTTTGCCTTCTTTGGAAGTAAATACAAGTCTTGCAGGGTCTTCTCTGTCACCCATTGATAACGGCTGGCATTTAATGCTGATTGGACCATCTGCGATAGTTGGGCAGATTTCCAGCATATGAGCCTGAAGGATGCCTTCTTTTCCTTTTACAAGGTTGTATGTGTAGTCCTCTAACATAGAAGTACCTTTTGCATCTTTTACGCCTGCTGCCATAATCTTCATAAGACGAACCATAGCGGCAACTTTCCAGTCACCTTCTGCGCCGAAGCCGTAACCTTTTTCCATAAGTCTTTGGATTGCAAGTCCCGGCAACTGCTGCAATGCACCCAAGTCACCAAAATGCGTTACAATTGCATGATAGTTCTTTTCTTCTAAGAAGCGTTCAAAACCAAGTTCTATCTTAGCCTGAACTGCTACGTGCTTTTTAAATTCCTGTGGGTCTCTTCCTTCTAAAAGAATATCGTATTTGCTGTAGTATTCTTCCACTAATGTATCTACATCAGCCTGAGATACGGCATCTACAGATTCTGCAATTTCGTTTACCGGATAAGCATCGATTTCCCAGCCGAATTTCAACTGAGCTTCTACCTTATCGCCTTCTGTTACAGCTACATTTCTCATGTTATCAGCAACACGCATTACACGAATGTGGCTGCTTTCGATAATACCAACTGCTGTACGCATCCAGGAACCGATTCTTTCTTTCACCTTGTCATCGTTCCAATGTCCGACAACAACTTTTCTTTCGATACGCATACGGGAAACCATGTGACCCCATTCTCTGTCGCCGTGTGCAGACTGGTTTTCGTTCATGAAATCCATATCAATTGTGTCGTATGGAATTTCTTCATTGAACTGTGTATGTAAATGTAAAATTGGTTTTCTCAATTCTTTTAATCCAAGAATCCATGATTTGGCAGGTGAGAATGTGTGACACCATACGATTACGCCGGCACAATCCTCATCATTGTTTGCTTCGTTAAAGGTTTTACGAATTACTTCATTTGTAATTAACGTTGGTTTCCAAACCACTTCATATGGAAGCAGCCCGGAAGCGTTTAATTTTTCTACGATGATTTTAGAATGCTCTGCTACATTTGCAAGACATTCATCGCCGTAGAGATCCTGTGAGCCTGTACAAAACCAGAATTTGTAATTTCTTGTTGCTAACATAAGTTTTCCTCCAAATAAATATGTTTATAGTGGCAAGCCTTCTACCGCTTTTGCTTCTGCGGCAAGAAGAGCCTTATAGCTTTCAATATATTTATCAAAGCCTGCTGCATCTGCCGGTTCCGGATTCATAACAGAACCACTCTGGCCTGCAAATACTTTATTGTTTAAATAATCCTCCAGATTCTCGCCGTCATCCTTGTTTACCATGTATGCTGCAAGCACTGCCATACCCCATGGTCCGCCTTCACCGGCAGTTTCCATAACTGCTACCGGAGCATTCATCGCAGCCGCAAGGATTCCCTGACCTACGCCTTTTGTCTTGAAAAGGCCGCCATGTCCATATAACTTATCAACGGCAACCTTCTCTTCTTTGAAGAGAATATCGCAGCCAACCTTTAAGGTTGCAAGAGAAGCATACAGATGGGAACGCATAAAATTTGCAAGGCTCAGCTTTACGTCAGGTTTTCGGACGAATAATGGACGTCCTTCATTTAAGCCTACTACCGGTTCGCCTGAGAAATAGTTGAATGCTACTAAGCCGCCGCAGTCTTTGTCTCCTTCTAACGCTTTGTTATAAAGCGTGCCATAAAGCGTATCCATATCAACGGATGTCCCGAATGCGCCAAGTGTTTCTTTGAAAAGACCAACCCATGCATTTAAATCAGAGGTACAGTTGTTGCAGTGTACCATTGCAACGGTATCACCGGATGGTGTTGTTACGAGGTCTAATTCCTCGTGTACTGCCTTTAAGTCTTCTTCTAATACAACCATTGCAAATACGGATGTTCCGGCAGACACATTGCCGGTACGAACTGCTACAGAGTTTGTCGCTGTCATGCCGGTTCCTGCATCCCCCTCCGGCGGAGCCATCGGAACGCCTGCTTCCAGATTGCCTGTTACGTCAAGAAGACGGGCGCCTTCGCCTGTTAATTCGCCGGCATTTTCACCTGCAACCAAAACGGTCGGGAGGATGTCTTCTAATTTCCAGTCATATTTCTGAACTTTTTCCAAGGAATTGAATTTTTCAATCATTTCCTTATTGTAGTTTCTTGTTTTTGCATCAATCGGGAACATACCGGATGCTTCGCCCACACCGAGAACCTTCTGCCCGGATAACTTCCAGTGAATATAACCGGCTAAAGTTGTGAAATACGCAATTTCACTTACATGTTCTTCCTCATTTAAGATTGCCTGATAGAGATGCGCAATACTCCAACGCTGCGGTATATTGAAATTTAGAACCTCTGTCAATTCCTTTGCCGCTTCGCCCGTAATGGTGTTTCTCCATGTACGGAACGGAACAAGAAGTTCATTGTTTGCATTAAATGCCATATAACCGTGCATCATTCCGGAAAAACCAAGACCTGCCAGCTTTTTAACAGGCACCTGATATTTCTCCATTACATCTTCTGTCATCTTCTTATAGCAATCCTGAAGCCCATTCCAAATCATATCCAGACTGTAGCTCCAGATTTTTCCGTCTAAAAGCTGATTTTCCCAATCATGGGCGCCTGTTGCAACCGGAGTGTGGTTTTCGTCAATAAGCACCGCTTTGATACGGGTAGAACCAAACTCAATACCAAGTACGGCTTTCCCACTCTCAATAAGTTGTTTTGCATTTGACATAGCAGATTCCTCCCTTTATTCATCTATTTATAGATTATTACTTGTACACTCGTTCTAACAAGTTGTTTTTTTGTTCGGAAACACACATAACAAGGAATGTTTATTCTTTTCTGATACAGGAACTTCGTATCACTAATTCCGGCTCGATGATAATACTTGTTTTTTCTTTTTCAATATTGCTGTTTTGAATCAACTGTAACAGCAGTTCTGCCGCCATCTCGCCTAATTTCTCCTGCGGATGGGCAATTGTAGTAAGCGGGACTTTACAGCTTGACGCCAGATAAGAATTATCATAACCCGTGATGGATACGTCTTTTGGGCAGGAGAGTCCTTCTTCCTCTAATGCCTGCATGATATTCACTGCTGTTTGGTCGTTGTAGGCAACAACTGCCGTAAAAGGTACTTCTGTCCGGTGTGCAGCCATCTGACGCATCAGCTCGTATGGGTGGGTTTTCCGGTCTTCTGTATGAAACCAGATGACCTTGTCCGGGTCATAGGCAATGCCTGCTTCCTGAAGCGCACGAACATAGCCCTTATGACGCTGCTGCCCCTGTATATCGTCTGCCTTGAAAACACCAACAATATCGCGGTGTCCCAAAGATAGTAAATGCGTAGTCACAAGATACCCGCCTTTGCAATCATCCAGCAATATGTGCGGCTTGTTTTTTAACTGGGCGTATTTACCCTGAATAAATACATACGGAATCTCATTTTGGTCCAGAATTTCATACAAGTTCACATGCTTGCAGAAAATCTGGCTCTTACTTGGTTCAATTATGACACCGTCAATATTCTTTTGCAGTAATTCCTCTAAACATCTGGCTTCAATGCTTCTGGAGTTTCTCGTATTTTTTAACAGGATACTGTAGCCATGCTCCGTTAGTATGCGGTCAATTCCTTCAATTACTCTTGGAAAAATATAGTCCGACAAATACGTTGTGATGACTGCGATATTCTTGGAATTTTTGGCATGGCGCATCATCTCGGAGCAGAACGTCCCCCGTCCATGCTCTGCATACACATAGCCCTCGTCCTGTAAAATCTGCAGCGCCTTACGCACCGTCTGACGGCTGATATTATATTGCGCGGACAGCTCATTTTCGGACGGAAGTTTTTCCCCCGGTCTGACTTTTCCGCCCAGAATCTGATTTCTTAAATCTTCCATCAAATCATAGTATTTTAGCTTCTTCTCCATAGTTTTCTTCCACCCTTAAGCAACCGTTTTTAAATACGCTCTACTTGTAAGTATACTGAATGACTATACTGTTTCCCTTTACGGTTATCTTTGCCGTGCTGCCGCAGATAATCGGCATCATCGGCGGCAAATGTCCAATATCCAAATCCATAATAACCGGCACGTTATACCCGGAAAGGACATCCGTTACTGCACGATACTGGTCAATTCCAAACATTTCCTGCCCCATACAAAGCGGACGTCCTATCAGAAATCCCCTAAGGTGTTCAAACCAGCCCGCCTGTTTACACTGCCACAATGCCCGTCTTATGGACATAATATTTAAATCGCAGGCCTCTAAAAACCAGATAATCCCATCCTCTTTGTATTTTTCGTTAAATTCTTTCACCTTGTCATAAGGAGTTCCCGGATACATCTGCAAAATGTCCATACAGCCTCCAATCAGACGTCCCTCCATTACCACGTCTTCATCCGGGAATCGCCGGATGATAACCGGTTCCGTCACATTATATGCCGCCAGAGGATGTTCCTCGTCCTTTAAGGATTCCTTTTCCCATAAATCATAACCGGATACCGTATCCGTTTTACCGCACAGCAAATCCCAGGCTGTTTGGATAGAACTATGCCAGGGTTCCATTCCAAAAGAGGAGGCACATGGACCATAAATAGCCGCCGTGTCCATTAAGATTGCTGATAAAAAGGTAAAGTTGGTATTATCCGAATATCCCATATACCATTTGGGTTTGGAGTTCTTCATACGCGCAAAATCCATATATGGTACAACCTCACACATGAGTTCTCCTCCGCCGCAGGAAATGACAGCATCATTCTCCGGTGAGCAATACCATTCAACCAGTTCCTCTGCACAAAGCCTTGGGACATTGCTGATGCCGATGCCTCTATCCGCATAACAATTCGGGCCAAGGTGCGTATGATACCCCATCGCTTCCCACTTGCGAAGCGCATTTTGAAATGCCGTATAATATGGTTCGGCGGCGCATCCAAAAGATGGTGCGACAAATCCAATCGTCTGATTTTCTTTTATAAATGCAGGATACCTCATAAATCCCCTCCTCTTATCCGTTTTTATATTCCAAAACTTGTACTTACAAGTTAAAGTTGTCTAAAAAAGGTTACCACATTCTGGAAGCCTTGTAAACGCCAACTATACTCCTTCGCCGTCAAACTCCGGAATAAAACTCTCTTCTGCGACATTTCCTTCCTGGATAAATCCATTTTCCACACCAAGGCTGATTGCATAATCGACATAGCGTTCATATACGCGCCGGCTTACGCGGCGGTTTAACTCCGGATAATTTTCCAGATTCGAAAGCGGTGTAAACTGACTCATCAGGCTAAGATAGATTTGATTGCCGTATGTTTCATACAAATATCTTACAATTTGTCTGGCATCCCGCAACTGCCCCGGCAGCAGCAACTGCCGGACGATAACCCCTTTCGACATAATATCAAATCCGCCATCCTGCTTTGTGAAAAATTCCGGTTTCGGCTGCTGGCGTACCATTTCTGCAATGGCAGCTCTTGCCACCTTCGGATAATCCGGCGCATGGGAATACCGTGCTGCAAGTCCGGGGCTCCAGTATTTAAAATCCGGAAGGTAAATATCTACAATTCCTTCTAACTGTTTTAAGCTCTCCACCTTTTCATAACTGCTGGTGTTGTATACAATCGGAATCCGAAGCCCCTGATTTTTTGCACGTTCTACGCTCCATACAATATGAGGGATGTAATGCCCCGGCGTTACCAGATTGATATTGTTTGCACCCTGCTCCTGCAATTCCAGAAAAATCTCTGGCAGTCTTTCTTTGGGAATTTCTTTTCCTGCACTTCCATTTGCAATACTTTGATTTTGACAAAATACGCAGTGTAAGGAGCAACCGCAGAAAAACACCGTTCCCGAACCACTTTTCCCACTGATACAGGTTTCCTCCCAATAATGCAGGGCTGCCCTTGCCACCTTCAGGTCTGCGCTTACTCCGCAAATGCCCTTCTGTCCCTCTTGCCTGTCTGCTTTACACACTCTCGGACACAACTGACATATATTATACTGACTACTCATTTTTCACGCTTTCTCTTGCTTAATACCCTTTTGTAAGATAAAATATATTTATAGTCTAAAATTATCGAATTCTGACAAAAAAATCAATATGGTTTGATATAGAGGAGGTACTTATGTATAATAAAAGATCCATCTTTCTGTCACCATTTATGATAATACTGTATATTATGACAATTATCTTATTGGTGGTATACTTCGGTTTCACTGCGTTTTTCAATACGCACTATCTTCCGAATACAACTGTCGGCACAGTTTCCTGCGGTTTTCGAACTGCCGGATATGTTGAAACAGAAAATACATCGCAGATTTCCCGTTATTCACTTTTGATCAGCGACAGAAAGGATACGTTGTATGTGCTAGAGGGCAAGGATTTTGATTACAGCTATGTCAATCAAGGAGAAGAGGCTGCTATTCTGGAATCACAAAATCCATTTGCGTGGCCGATAGCTTTATTTTCTCCAAGCACTTATTCGTTAAGCTATTCCGTGTCTTATGACGAGGCAAAGCTGCAGGATTGTATCGACCACTTGGGCCTTTTCAACAGCGACTACATAGAACAGCCTGTAAACGCTTATATTGAGTTAAACGAAACCGGATATACCATTGTTCCTGAAGTTATGGGCAACGTTCCCATTGCAGAACAGGTCAGTCAGGAGATTTTTGATGCCGTACAAAACAGTGCCGCATCCTTAACCTTATCTTCTGCCTGCTATGTGTCGCCGGAAATATTCTCCTCTTCAAAGGAAATCCTTTCAGCCGCCAGTACAATAGATACCTATTTAAAAGCTGTCATCACCTATGAATTCTGGGGTACGGAAAAAGTCGAATTCGGCCGTGATAAAATTATGTCAGCAGTTCAGCTCGACAGTGATTTTCAGGTAACGCTTGATACTAAGGTGTTTGAGAAATTTGCCCAGAAACTCGCTTCCTCCTACAATACCTATGGTGATAGGAGAGAATTCAAGACTTCTACGGGTGACATCATTACCATTGGCGGGGGTGATTACGGATGGGTTGTTGACAAAGCCAAAGAAGCGGCTGAAATACAAAACAATATTCTCTCCGGCACTCCGGTAACACGCGAGCCGGTTTGGAGCCAGACCGCACGCCAAGGCGGACCAGATGATATTGGCAATACCTATATTGAAGTTGACTATACAAACCAGCATCTGTACTACTACAAAGAGGGCGAACTGGTGGTGGAATCGGATTTTGTATCTGGAAGCATGTCGGAAGGCTGGGGCTCACCGGATGGAATCTTTGATGTAAACTACAAACAGCGGAACGCAACTTTGCGCGGTGAAACTTATGAATCGGCTGTAGATTACTTTGTTGTATTTGCCTATAATGTGGGCTTCCATGATGCAAGCTGGCGTAAAAAAACGGAATTCGGCGGAGATACTTATATCGACGACGGTTCTCATGGCTGCATCAATATGCCGCTTGATGCTGTAAAAAAATTATATGAAGAGGTTGCAAAAGGCACACCGATTGTTGCATATTATCGTGACCCTGTAATATTGCAGTCGGAAAACTGCAGAATCTCCAATGCATATTCCTATGTAGCTCCCGAAGAGCCGGAAGATACAACACAGACGCCATAAAACAATCAACATAAAAAAAGAGAAGATACCGCAAGTTATATTGCTTGTGTATCTTCTCTTTTTCATTCTCTAATTTTGGGTTTCTAACCGGTTATGATTCAAACTGGCTATGATATAACATATGATAAAATCCGCCCTGTTTTAGCAGTTCCTCGTGTGTACCCTGCTCGATGATTTTACCCTCTTTCATTACAAGAATCACATCCGCTTCCCGAATGGTAGAAAGGCGATGCGCCACAATAAAGCTGGTTCTTCCTTCCATCATGGTTAAGAAGGCTTTCTGT
The DNA here is from genome assembly GCA_944381555.1 of uncultured Agathobacter sp. Taxonomy (GTDB): domain Bacteria; phylum Bacillota; class Clostridia; order Lachnospirales; family Lachnospiraceae; genus Roseburia. The sequence continues at coordinate 18,938 of CALWLL010000061.1, forward strand.
ATCCGCATCTCGGTACGGGTATCAATCGATGAGGTTGCTTCATCGAGAATTAACATTGGCGGTAAACACAGCATAACTCTGGCAATGCAGAGAAGCTGCTTCTGTCCCTGGGATAAATTGCCGCCATCCTCTGCAATGACGGTATCATATCCATTCGGAAGACGCTTGATAAAACTATGGGCATGAGCAGCCTTTGCAGCCGCAATCATCTCCTCCTCTGCCGCATCCGGTTTGCCCATGCAGATATTCTCACGGATTGTTCCTGCTTTTAACCAAGTTTCCTGCAATACCATTCCATAATTTTTACGAAGACTCTTTCTGGTAATTTCCGTAATATCATAAAGCGTCTGCTTTTTCTGCTTATCATCCGCCTCCTCACCCAATGCAATCGTACCGCTGTTTACATCATAGAAGCGCATGAGCAGATTGATAAATGTTGTTTTTCCGCATCCCGTTGGTCCTACAACAGCTATCCGTTGTCCCGGCTTTACCAAAAGATTAAAGTTCTCAATCAGCTTCTGCTGCGGCATATAAGAAAAGGATACATTTTCAATGGATACGGTTCCGTCTGCGTTCTCTAATTCATATGCATCTTCAGCATCCGCCTTCTCCGGCGTCTCTTCAATCAGTTCAAAAATACGCGCTGCACAGACAAGTGCATTCTGAAGCTCGGTTACGACACCCGAAATCTCGTTAAACGGCTTGGTGTACTGGTTTGCGTAAGTTAAAAATGCTGACAACTGTCCAACGGAGATTCCTCCTGCGATTGCAGATAATGCACCAGTAATCCCAACTGCTGCATACACCAGACTATTGACAAAACGTGTCGATGGGTTTACAAGACTTGAGAAAAAGATTGCATTTAGTGAATACTTCTCAAGTCTGTCATTGATTTCCTCGAATTTGGTGCGTGCCTCGTCTTCATGTGAAAAAGCCTGAACAACTTTCTGGTTTCCAATCATTTCATCAATGAGTGTCGTCTGCTCTCCTCTGGTCTCAGACTGCAGCTTAAACATCGAAAATGTCTTTTTTGCGATAAAGCTTGCCACGAATAAGGATACGGGCGTAATTATCACAACTACCAGTGTAATTTTAAAATTCAGCGACAGCATAAACAATAACGTTCCTATGATGGTTGCAACCCCGGAAAACAGTTGCGTAAAGCCCATCAGCAGTCCTTCTGCGAAGGTATCTACGTCAGAAATGATACGGCTGACAATATCCCCGTGCGATTTGGCATCAATATATCCTAATGGCAAATGTTCCATTTTCCGAAAAGCGTCCTTGCGAATGTCCATAACAATGCGGTATGTCATACGATTATTGCAGATATTCATAAACCACTGTGCAACGGCATTTACCGTGATTACGATAAGCGCCACCTTAATAATCCGCATAATGCCAGCAAAATCAACCACACCTTTTTTTAAGATCAAATCCAGCGCATCTCCCGTCAAAATCGGAAAATACAAGTTCGTCGCTACGGTTATCAATGCCAGAATAATCGAAATTACAAGCAAAGGAATATTTTTCCTGATGTAACGGAACACTTTCCTAAGGGTGCTCTTTTGAGACGCTTTACGCATGCGAAGCCCCCCTTTCCTCTTTTTTAAACTGCGATTCGTAAATTTCACGATATATCTCACATGACTCTAACAGTTTTTCGTGCGTTCCCATACCAACTGCCTTACCGTCATCTAAAACAATAATCATGTCCGCATGCTGGATGGACGAGGTTCTTTGGGACACGATAAAAATTGTCCGTTCCCCCGCAATGCTTTTTAGCGCACTGCGAAGTTTTGCATCCGTCGCAAAGTCAAGCGCCGACGCACTGTCATCCAATATTAAAATGTCAGGATTCTTTACCAGAGCACGCGCAATGGTAAGGCGCTGTCTTTGTCCGCCGGAGAAATTCCGGCCGGCCTGCTCTACCATGTGCTCTAATCCATCTTCTTTATTTCTTACCACTTCCGAAGCCTGTGCCAATTCGATAGCTTTCCAGAGTTCTTCCTCCGTAGCGTCTGCATTTCCCCATCGGAGATTTTCTGCAATCGTGCCTCGGAATAAGACCGCCTTCTGCTGTACGATACCAACTTTATTTCGAAGCTGCTCTAACGGATAATCCTTTACATCCGTTCCTTCAATTAAAACACTTCCTTTGGAAGCATCATAGAAACGCGGAATCAGATGCACCAGCGTACTTTTTCCTGCACCTGTTCCACCGATAATACCAATTGTCTGCCCTCTTTTTGCCACAAAAGATATATCGCTTAAAGACTCTTCACTACTCTTGCCATAACTCATAGACACATGCTTAAATTCTACCAGCGGCGCATCCGGTTTAGCCTGTACGTCTGTCCTTGTTCTTTCCTCAATAGATGATTCTGTACTTAACACATCTGCCACACGATTGCCGCAGGCGACCGCCTTGGTAATCAGAATAATCAGGTTGGCGAGTTTGACCAACTCCACAAGAATCTGGGACATATAACTTACCAGCGCTACCACATCCCCCTGGCTAAGCACTCCCGAATATACCTGATTAGCTCCAATCCAGATAATAATAATCGTCGCAGCATTTACGATAATTATGGTCAGAGGATTCATAAGCGCGGAAATACGTCCAACCAGAAGCTGCATATTAGTCAGAATCTCATTGCTCTCATTAAATTCCTTTATTTCTTCCTCTTCTTTGTTAAAAGCACGGATTACCCTGACACCGGATAAATTTTCACGCGTTTTCCCAAGCACACGGTCTAAGGATGCCTGTACCTTTTTATAAAGCGGAATTGTAATCAGCATAATACCGAATACCACTGCCGATAACAAGGGAATTGCCACAACAAACACCAGCGCTGCCTTAACATCTACAGTAAATGCCATAATCATGGCACCAAACACCACGAATGGTGAACGCATAAAGAGACGCAGTACCATATTAACACCAGACTGAAGCTGATTTACATCACTCGTCATTCTGGTAATCAATGTAGACGTCCCGATCTGGTCAAGATCTGCAAACGATAATTTCTGAATCTGTGCAAACAATGCACTGCGAAGCTGGGTTGCGAAGCCTACTGCTGCCTTTGCCGCAAAAAACTGTGCGCATACCGCACAAGCCAGTCCAATCACCGCCAGAATTATTAAAACTCCAAACCTGCCAAAGATATAATTCCTATCCCCACTTGCAATCCCAATATCGATAATCTGCGCCACGATCAGGGGTACAATCAGTTCAAAGATAGCCTCCAGCATCTTAAACAAAGGTGCAATTACGGATTCCTTTTTGTAATCTTTTAGAAATACAAGTATTTTCTTCATCTTAACAACACTTTCTATGTTCTTTCATACGTTAATGCATCAGGGTTTTTCCTATGATATAAAATAAGAGGCTATCAGCATGACAACCTCTTATTGCTTTCCTTAATACTATTATTGGGCATCCTCCGGTTTTTCAACCATCGCTACTGCTGCCTTCTGCATCGGAATACGGCAGTTTCTGTTGTTGCCAAATTCAACGATTACCGTATCATCTGCAATATCAATAATTGTTCCGTAAAAACCGCTTGTTGTAAGAACTGTATCTCCTACTGCTAATTCTTTGAGCATTAAGTCTTTCTTCTTCTGTTCCTTAGACTGTGGACGGAAGATAAAAAAGTATATAACCACACCAAAGAATGCTAACGGGAGTATGGTTGATACTAAAAGCTCACTCATTCCTACTGTTGTTGTTTCTGCTAAAATTGAATAAAACATCAATTATTCCTCCTAATTATATAACTATCCAGACAAGTATACTAGAATTTTCCACTCGCGACAAGCCTTTTTTCAATGATTTGCCCGTTTTTCGCGGATTTCATAAAAGATTTAGAATCCTTCTTACTTCTGCCCCTGACTCATGCCGTATAACTTATCTTCTTTATATGCATGGAAACGGCCTGCATCAAGCGCATCCCGGATTTCTTCCATCATCGTATTGTAGAAATACAGGTTATGAAGTACGCAGAGTCTCATTCCAAGCATTTCCTTCGCCTTTAACAGATGACGGATATAGGCTCTGCTGTAATATCTGCACGCCGGGCACTGACATCCTTCTTCTATCGGGCGCATGTCCTTCTCATATTTCTGATTGAACAGGTTGATTTTACCATGATTGGTATACAGATGTCCGTGACGTCCATTTCTCGTTGGATAGACGCAATCAAAGAAATCCACACCACGCTCTACCCCCTCAAGGATATTTGCCGGAGTGCCTACCCCCATCAGATAGGTCGGTTTATTCTTCGGAAGATGCGGCACCGTTACATCCAATACATGATACATCTCTTCGTGGGATTCGCCTACGGCAAGTCCTCCAACGGCGTATCCATCCAATTCCATCTCGGAAATTCTCTTTGCATGGTCAATACGGATATCATCAAAAACCGCACCCTGATTGATTCCAAACAAAAGCTGTTCCTTATTTACAGTATCTTCCAATCCGTTCAGGCGGACCATCTCTGTCTTGCAGCGTTCCAACCAGCGCGTAGTTCTGGCAACTGAATCTTCTACATATTTACGTTCTGCCACACTCGGCGGACATTCATCAAAAGCCATTGCGATAGTAGAGCCAAGATTTGACTGTATCTGCATACTCTCTTCCGGTCCCATAAAAATCTTACGTCCGTCAATATGGGAATTGAAATATACACCCTCTTCTTTAATCTTGCGAAGCCCCGCCAGAGAAAACACCTGAAATCCGCCGGAATCCGTAAGGATTGGTCTGTCCCAAACCATAAATTTATGCAATCCGCCAACTTCTTTAATCAGTTTATCCCCTGTTCGAACATGAAGGTGATAGGTATTGGATAATTCCACCTGACATTTCACTTCCTTCAAATCCTCTGTAGATACCGCTCCTTTAATCGCAGCAACCGTACCCACGTTCATGAATACCGGTGTCTGTATGTCCCCGTGTACCGTATGGAATACTCCACGTTTTGCGCGTCCTTCTTCTTTTAGTAATTCGTATTTTGCCATTAGCTATACTCTCTTTCTAATACATCTTCTATTTATAACAAATATATACCCTGATTTCCATTGCTTTCGCCCGAAGAGTTTACCACAATTTGCTTGACGTTTCAAGGTCGGTTTCCCTATAATGTAAGATAATAGTTTTCTTGAGGTTGGTGCGTGGTAATTTTAAAAAGGCCAAAAGAACATGCTGCTAAATCCACACCAAATCCCAAGAACAGTTCTTAGTAGAAATCATATTTTGTGAGGTAACATTATGGCTGGTTCAACATTTGGAAAACTTTTCAAAGTTATAACCTGGGGCGAATCTCACGGTGCAGGCATTGGCGTCGTTGTAGACGGCTGCCCCGCAGGACTTTTGCTCTGTGAGGAGGACATACAGATATTCTTAAACCGGAGAAAACCGGGACAATCCAGATTCGCAACCCCAAGAAAAGAAAACGATTTTGTGGAAATTCTCTCCGGCGTATTTGAGGGAAAAACTACAGGTACCCCTATCTCTTTGCTGGTGCGCAATGAAAACCAGCGTTCTCACGATTACAGCGATATTGCCTCTTATTATCGTCCGGGTCATGCAGACTATCCATTTGATGAAAAATACGGATTCCGTGATTATCGCGGCGGAGGACGTTCTTCCGGCCGGGAGACCATCGGGCGTGTTGCAGCCGGCGCTATTGCCATCAAATTGCTAAGCCAAATGGGAATTACCTTCCTTACCTACTCTGAGTCCATTGGTCCTGTTTCCATTGACAGGAACCGCTTTGATAAGGATGAGATAAACAACAACAAATTATACATGCCGGATGCGGCAGCCGCCTCCGAGGCCTCTTCGTATCTGGAAAAACTGATGACCGAAAAGAATTCCTGCGGCGGTGTTATCTGCTGTGAAGTAACCGGACTTCCGGTAGGTCTGGGCGAACCGGTCTTCGACAAAATTGACGCCAGTCTGGCTAAAGCAATGTTCTCTATCGGCGCTGTAAAAGGTTTTGAAATCGGAGATGGTTTTGCTGCTGCCACATCTACCGGACTTGAAAATAACGATGCCTTTGTGACTTTTTCCCATGATGCTGCAAGCACCTGCAATACCGCTTGCCTGTATTCCGGAAAACTATCAAAAGCCTCCAACCACTCCGGCGGCACGCTTGGCGGCATGACAGACGGCTCCCCGCTTATTATGCGCGCAGCAATTAAACCAACTCCTTCCATTGCTTCTAAACAAAGAACCGTAAATAAAGCCGGGGAAGAAATTGAAATTGAAATCAAAGGACGCCATGATCCGATTATTGTTCCGCGCGCTGTGGTTGTGGTGGAATCTATGGCTGCAATTACCATTTTGGATGCACTGCTTGAGAATATGACAAGCAGATTAGATAGGATTGTGGAGTTTTATAAGTAAAGGGGCGCAAAATTCCAATTTATAGTTATGGGGCTGTCGCATCAATTGAACCGTACCCCGTAAAGCAGACAATTAAAAAATAGAAAGTTTTTCTGCCAGTGGGGCTTTCCTGCTGGCAGTATTTATGCCGCCTGCGAATAAATTTCGTGTTTTTCCAGAGGAGTTAAAACTCCTAAATTCTTTGCAAGCATTTTTGTTATAGTAATCTTCAATCATTTTAACGAATGTTTCTTTATTAGTAAATCTTTTCCCATAATACCTTTCCCGTTTGAGAATCCCCCCAAAATCCTTTCATTGGACCATTATCAATACCTTTTCCTAAGCGGGACATACTTTGTGCTATTCCTGCATTTTCTAACTTATTATGAAAAGCACGGTTAATATATTAGAATCTTCTGTCTGAATGGCATAATAGGTGTGCATCCGTTGTTTGCACACTTGATTGTAGATTTGATATTTTTCTTTCTACAGATGCGGAGGACCCGTTTTTCATTTTTACCTCTATTCCATAGTAACCTTCCAGATCATCTCGTATTCTGCGATATCCTTTATCAGGAGAGCCAATATGTATCTTTTCGATTTCATTTTCTTCTTTAATTGCCTGATAAATTTGCCCTTGTCTAATCTTATAAAAATGCAAAATTGATATTTTATCAATTTCAGACTGTAGACAAAATGGCTTTGGGATGTAAATCCCAGAGCCATTTTGTCTACAGTCTGAAACACACTTCAAATCCCGAAGTGTGCCTGTTTTTTTATTCTCCGATTCAATTCCTAATCCAAGGCTATCGCAGTATCCTCTTCCTGTCTTCTTAGAATATCATACTCCTCCAGTACTATTCCAAGGTCCACATAGAATACCTGCTGCGGATGCGGGCAGGACTCCATCTCCTGTCCTTTCTCATCTATCATTTTGCGTACGGTTGCTTGTATGTTCTCCCCGTTTGGTTTCATAACTTCAATGACTTCCCCGACTGAGAATTTGTTCCGCTGCTCAATACGATATAGTCCCTCTTTATTTTTCGGGCCTACAATGCCCAGATAGGTATACCCCTTTTCATAGGTGTTGTTATCGTATATCTGTGTTTCTTCTGTCGGTTTTCCATAAAAGAAGCCTGTTGTAAACTGACGGTAAGTGCAGTTGCTAATCTGTTCTAAGTACCATCGCATATTTTGCTGATACTTCTGCGGGGATTCCAGATAATCATCAATCGCCTTACGGTATGTACGGGCTACCGTTGCCACATAAAGCGCTGTTTTCATACGCCCTTCTATCTTATAGCTGTCAATTCCGGCGTCGATCAAGTCCGGAATATGCTCAATCATGCACAAGTCCTTAGAGTTAAAGATATATGTGCCTCTCTCATTTTCGTATACCGGAAAGTATTCACCCGGACGTTTTTCTTCCACAACAGAGTATTTCCAGCGGCACGGATGTGTGCAGGCGCCTTTGTTGGCATCTCTTCCCGTAAAATAGTTAGAAAGCAGACATCTGCCGGAATATGATATGCACATTGCGCCGTGAATAAATGTTTCAATATCCATATCCTCAGGAATATTCTCACGAATCTCTTTAATTTCTCTTAAAGACAGCTCTCTGGCTGTTACCACACGTTTTGCGCCCAATTCATACCAGAATTTGAATGTACCGTAGTTGGTATTGTTTGCCTGCGTGCTGATATGCCGCTCAATTTCCGGACAGATTTCTTTGGCCAGCATAAAAATAGCTGGGTCTGCAATAATAAGACCGTCCGGTCTGTTTGGTTTCATGGCATGAAGCTCCTCAAAATAGGTACGCACCCCGTCTAAGTCATAATTGTGCGCAAGGATATTGGCAGTCACATATACTTTTACATTGTGGTCATGGGCAAACTTGATTCCTTCCGCCATCTCTTCCAATGTAAAATTCTTAGCCTTTGCACGAAGTCCGAATGCCTCTCCGCCAATATATACTGCATCTGCTCCGAAAATAACAGCAATTTTTAATACTTCCAGACTGCTGGCCGGGCATAGTAGTTCCATTTTTCTCATGTTTTACCTCTCTTTTGCACTTAAGCAATCACGATTCGTGTAATCTGCACAATCTATTTTGCACACTTTGTACTCACTGTAATCCCATCTCCGATTGGCAGCACCGCAGTTACCAGATCCTCCCTGTGAGTCAGTTCATACAAATACTCCCGCATTCTTTTATGGATGGTTCTGTTCCGCCTTGCAACGACAAAATGGGATTCAATGATATCTCCGTCCTGAAGCACATTATCGGATACTAAAACACCATCCGGCTTCAGCAGACGCATCACATCACCAAAGAAGTTGATGTACTGCCCTTTTGCTGCATCCATAAAAATCATATCAAAAGGGTCCTCTAAGGTCTTTAGCACCTCTGTAGCATCCCCTTCTATAAGTGTAATCTGCTTTTCCTTTCCTGCACGCACAAAATTTTCGCGCGCAATCGGAATGCGCTTTTCATAATTTTCTATCGTAACAATCTCGCATGGATAGGGATTATATTCTGCCATTAGAATCGCCGAAAAGCCTACGGCAGTACCAACCTCTAAAATACGCTTTGGTTTCTGCATTGCCAAAAGCAATTTTAAAAAGCTCTGCATTTCTTTCCGAATAATCGGCACATAGGAATCCAGAGCTTCTCTTTCTATGGTATCAAGAATATCGGTATTTCCGCTATCCAACGAGTTGATGTATGTCACCAGTCGTTCATCTATTACCATATTTATACACCTTTTTTATTCATTGTTCCCAGTTGTTTCGGTTTCCGTTGAATCTCCGGCATCCTCTGTCCCGGAAGCGTCACTTTCTTCTGTTTCCTGTGGTGTGGACATCTCCACCATCATTTCCTTCGCAGTCATAGAAGTATTAAGGACATAAGTTCCCGGAAGAATTTTTTCTGCATATGCAGATAAGCTAAGCTGTATTTGAAATAGCGACGCACTCCGTACCAATCCTTTTGCTTCCAGTTCCTTTCCAATCTCTCCGCCGTCCATAGATTCTTCAATAGTTACCGACACATTATGTCCCGGTTCTTCCTCCATTGGCGGCTCTGTAAACACGCGATAACCAAAATCAAAGGCGGTAAAACTGACACTGACCGTAACATATACTATTAACAGCGCCAGTATCATTGTAATTCCTAATCTGACAAATTTGAGTACTGCTTTGTTAACGTTCATACTTACTCCTATACTTCCATGATGATTGGCATAATCATCGGACGTCTCTTTGTTTCCTTCCATACGAAGTCGCCAAGAGAATCTTTTACCATTGTTTTTATCTTACCCCAATCCGTGATACGGTGGCTCATGCAATACTCCATAGTATTATCAAGAACCGCCTGCGCCTCATCCATCAGACTTTCAGAGTTGCGCACATATACAAAACCTCGGGATACAATATCCGGTCCGGCAAGCACCTGGCCTGTAACACTTTCGAGTGTCATTACCACAATAATAATACCATCTTCCGCAAGTTTTTGTCTGTCGCGGATAACAATATTGCCAACGTCGCCAACGCCAAGTCCGTCAACCATTACGTTTCCTACCTGCACATGACCCGTTACCTTTGCTCCGTTTTCATCCAATTCAAGCACATCGCCGGAAGATAGAATCTTGATAGCATCTTTATCATAGCCCAATTCTTCCGCAATCTTTGCCTGCGCTACCAGATGCTTATATTCCCCATGCACCGGTATCGAATATTTTGGATGAAGCAGCGAATAGATAAGCTTAATATCTTCTTTGCACGCATGTCCGGAAACATGAACATCCTGAAAAATAACATCCGCGCCTTTTCGCATCAGTTCATTAATAACGCCCGTTACGGACTTCTCGTTACCCGGAATCGGCGAGGAACTGAAAATAATCATATCATTTGGCTTAATGGAAATTTTGCGATGTGTTCCGTTTGCCATACGGGAAAGTGCAGCCATTGACTCTCCCTGACTTCCGGTTGTAATAATTACCGTCTGCTCGTCCGGGTAATTGCGAAGCATTTCACCCTCAATCAAAATATTATCCGGCAAAGACAGATAGCCTAATTCTGACGCAATATCAATCGTGCTGACCATACTGCGTCCTTCAATTGCCACTTTTCTGCCATATTTCTGCGCAGAGTTAATAATCTGCTGCACACGGTCTACGTTAGACGCAAAGGTTGCAATAATAATTCTCTGATTTCTATGTTCATCAAAAATATGATCTAAGGTCGCACCTACGCTCTTTTCCGACATGGTAAATCCGGAACGTTCCGCATTGGTGCTGTCGCACATAAGGGCAAGAACACCTTTTTTGCCGATTTCGCCAAATCTGGCCAGATCAATGGCATCTCCGAATACCGGTGTGTAATCCACCTTAAAATCACCCGTATGCACAACGATTCCTGCCGGTGAATAAATTGCCAGCGCAGCTGCGTCCTGAATACTGTGATTTGTGCGGATAAATTCAACACGGAAACATCCCACATTGATGTGCTGTCCGTATTTTACCACTTTACGTTTTACCTTTTTTAGCATACCATGCTCTTCTAATTTATGCTCAATCAATGCTGTTGTCAGTCTGGTAGCATAAATAGGCACGTTAACATCACGAAGCACATATGGAATCGCACCAATATGGTCTTCGTGCCCGTGTGTAATAAAGAATCCCTTCACTTTATCGATGTTATCCTTAAGATATGTTACATCCGGAATAACCAGATCGATTCCTAACATATCGTTTTCGGGAAATGCCAAGCCACAATCCACAACAATAATACTATCCTCGTATTCAAAGGCAGTAATATTCATGCCGATCTGCTCTAAGCCGCCTAAAGGAATTATCTTTAGTTTACTATTCTGTTTTTTAATTTTTGACATAATACCTCCGTTACTAATTTTCCGTTCTAATATTCAATATCCGTATCTTCATCGGAGAGTTCCGTGAAAATTCTTGCCAGTGCTAAAAATTCAACTTCGTCTTCTACCACCTGGTAAGTAACTTCATCATTCTCATCCTTAATCTCTTTTAAAATGTATGCATCAAAAATTTCTTCTTCTGTAGATTCTGATACCAAAAGGTATTTATTTCCGTTTAACTGTGTTTCTTCTTCAACCACAAACTCAACGGTCTCCTGTGTATCCGGATCTGTAAATTTAACTGTTTCCATTTTTATATCCTTTCATTCAAAAACGGTTAGTTTCCTTGATTTCTTAAATAATCTAAGTATCCTTGCAGGATAAATATTGCCGCAATTTCATCAACATATTCCTTCCGGTGTTCCCGGCGTATCCCCATTTCCATCATGGAATTATCTGCGGCTACAGTTGTAAGACGTTCGTCCCACAAAACCACCTCAAGTCCGGTACGTTTTTCTAACATATCCTTAAACTCCTTGGTTTTCTCACAGCGCTCGCCCTCTGTGTTATTCATATTCTTCGGATAGCCAAGTATAATTTTCTCCACACCGTATTTATTTACCAATTCATCAATCCTAGCCAGGGTCTGACGCAATTTGGCCGGCTTTTCTCTCCGGATTATCTCAACTCCCTGCGCAGTAAGTAACAGTTCGTCGCTTACCGCTACACCAACTGTCTTAGTTCCAAAATCCAATCCTAAAATTCGCATAATCCACCTGCCGCAAACTAGTTTTCAAATTCACGCGCCAGATAAGCCTTTAGAATCTCTTCTACCAGTTCATCCCGCTCAACCTTCATAATCAGGCTTCTGGCATTATTGTGGCTGGTAATATAAGTGGGGTCGCCTGACATAATATATCCTACCATCTGATTGACTGGGTTATATCCTTTTTCTTTCAGCGCGGCAAAGACAATCTTCAAAACGTCTCTTACCTGAAATTCCGGTTCCTTTTCAACTTTAAAATACTGTGTGTTTCTTAAATTCTGCATACTATCACGCCCTTGCTTTTGTTCTTTGCTTCTTTTGAACTATCACCTCTATTGTAAACCACCCGGCCCGAAAAAACAACCTTTATTCCATGAGATAAACATCCTCACAAAGAGCCTTCACCAAAGTCCCCTTTACCAGCCGGTTATCCAACGGGATATCAGAAGCCTTTGCCACCTTGACATACTCTCTCGTATAACCCACATAATAAGGCTTTCCGTCAAAGACCGCCGCTTCCTCAAAAAGCACTTCTTTCTCTTTTCCCAGATAATATGCGCGAAATTCCTCCGACATCTTATCTCCTAATTCAATCAGTTCTGCGCTGCGGACATTCTTTATGCTTTCCGGAATCTGATTTGGCATAACTGCAGCTTTTGTCCCCTGACGTTTTGAGTATTTGAAAATATGCATTTCATAGAAATGTACGTCCTCCAAAAACGACCGCGTTGCAGCAAATTCTTCTTCTGTTTCTCCCGGAAATCCTACAATAACGTCTGTAGTAATTGCTGGATGCTCAAAATATTTGCGGAGAATATCACAGCCGTTTTTATATTCTTTTGCAGAATATTTACGGTTCATACGCTGCAATGTAGCATCACAGCCGCTTTGGAGAGACAGATGGAAATGCGGACAGATTTTCTCCAATCTGCTCAGTTCTGACGCAAATTCTTCCGTAACCACCTTTGGCTCTAAAGAACCAAGACGGATTCTCTTGATTTTCTCTATTTTATGAATCTCCTGAATCAAATGAAGGAGGGTTTCTCCCGTTTCCACACCATAAGAGCTAAGATGGATTCCCGTCAGCACCACCTCCTGATAACCATTTTCCGTAAGACGATGCACCTCTTTTAACACGGATTCCATAGACCTGCTGCGCACACGGCCCCTCGCATACGGAATGATACAATAACTGCAGAATTGATTGCAGCCATCCTGAACCTTGATAAAGGCTCTTGTATGCTCCGACGGCTTATCCATGTACAATTCTTCAAATTCCTGCTTTTGTCCATTGATATCTGTCACTGCATCTATTTTGCCGCAATAGCTTCCACTCTGAAAACCCTTTTCCATATGTTCTTCTGCTTTTGCAAAATATTCCTCTAGCCTTGTTACCAGTTCATGCTTTTTGTTATTTCCAATAATTATATCAATCGCCTCGTCACAAACGGCTTCTTTCTCTTTTGTCTGCACATAGCATCCTGCTGCTACCACAATAGTATTCGGATTTTTATGCTTAGCACGATGAATCATCTGACGCGATTTGCGGTCTGCCATATTTGTTACGGAGCATGTGTTTATAACGTACACATCTGCTGTTTCTGTAAAAGGGACTATTTCATATCCTGCCTCCTCTAACATCTGCTGCATAGCTTCTGTCTCATAAGCATTCACTTTACATCCCAAGTTATGCAATGCTGCTTTTTTCATGTATTTTTTACCATACCTTTATATATTCAATTGACTTTTCCATAAAAAAACATTACTATCTATAGTGAGGTTTTAAATAGTAAAAAGGAGGTTCTAAAATGAAAACCGTTCAGATTTCATTAAACTCTATCGGAAAAGTAAAATCATTTGTTAATGCAATTACACAGTTTGAATTTGATTTGGATTTAATCTCTGGAAGATATGTCATTGATGCAAAATCTATTATGGGTATATTCAGCTTAGATTTATCTAAGCCAATCGATCTTGTAATCCATACAGAGACCAATCTTGACGAAATCATGGAAGTACTAAAACCATATCTGGTTGAATAGTCTATTCACCATATATCATGCAATTCAGACAGTATCTCATCCTCTATGCAGAAGAAATTTTTTGCCCTGTGTAAAGTCGTTTTTTCTTCTACATAAACGATGGGATTCTTTTTTATATCCTACTCTGCTTCTACCATAATCGTTTCTGTTGTGTTAATTGCCGTTTCCATCAATTCTTCAATTTTTTCCGCTAATTTCAATTCCGATTTCCTGATAAATTCCACATTTGGCTTTGTTACCGGGTGTTTTGCAACAAAAATCGTACAGCAATCTTCATACGGCAGGATGGAAGTCTCATAGGTGTCTATTTTTTCAGCAATTGTTACGATATCCTGTTTGTCCAAGGCTATGAGCGGACGGTACACCGGCATAGTACATACTTCGTTTGTTGCGGCAAGCGACTGCATTGTCTGGCTTGCAACCTGTCCGATGCTTTCACCTGTAATAAGTCCGAGACATTTGCCCTGTTTTGCAAAGTATTCCGCAATCTTCATCATATAACGCCGCATGATAATCGTTAATTCCTCATGCGGACACTTCTCATAGATATATAACTGGATATCCGTAAAGTTGACAATATGAAGCTTAATCGGACCTGTATATGCAGCCACCTTCTTTGCAAGGTCAATAACCTTCTGCTTTGCACGTTCGCTTGTATATGGCGGCGCGTGGAAATAAGTTGCTTCAATCGTCACACCACGCTTAGAAATCATATAGCCGGCTACCGGGCTGTCAATTCCGCCGGAAAGAAGCAACATTGCTTTTCCCGCCGTTCCAAGCGGCATTCCGCCCGGTCCCGGAAGTTCCCTTGAATAAATGTTGATAAGCGGACGGATTTCTATATTGATCATTACCTGCGGATGATGAACATCAACAGAAGTCTCCGGGAAGGCTTCTAAGATTTTCTCTCCTACTGCGGCATTGATTTCCATAGAGTTCATCGGATAATTTTTTCTTGCACGGCGGGCATTTACCTTAAAGGTAAAATGCTTATCCTCATACGCCTCCTCAATGTGCGCAGCCACTCGTTGGCAGAGTGCGTCAAATCCTTCATCCTCAGTAAGAATAACCGGACAGATTCCTACAATACCGAACACTCTCTGCAATGCAGCTACCGTTTCATCATAGTCGTACTCCCCTTCTGTTTCCACATAAATCCGGCCATTTTCTTTTCGAACCTTAAATTCTCCATCTACATTTCTTAACTGATAACGGATGTTGTTTACCAATGCATCCTCGAATAAATACCTGTTTTTTCCCTTGATTGCGATTTCCGCATATTTTATTAAAAATGCCTGATACATATTATCGGTTTTTCTCCTTCTACTTTCTCGTATATTTCTGTAGCATTGGAATTACTTCTCTCATTACCTCTAACGCATAATTCACTTCTTCACGGGTAGTATGCACGCTGAAACTGAAACGTATGGTAGAATCCAGCAATTCCTTCTTTAAGCCAATGCTTTGCAGGGTACTGCTGATTGCAGGCTTATTTGATGAGCAGGCACTTCCTGCTGACACATAAATATTTTTATCTTCTAACGTATGTAAAATAACTTCTGCTCTTACGCCTTCCATACTTACGCTTACAATGTGCGGCGCACTGTCATGGTCTTTTTTTCCATTTACGGATACTCCTTCTATTTTTTCCGCTTCTTCTATGAAATAATCACGAAGTCCGTAAAGATGCGCTCTGTTTGCTTCAAGGTTTTCATACATCTCTTCTGCCGCAACCGCAAGAGCTGCAATCGCAGGAACGTTTTCCGTCCCCGAACGCATTCCCTTCTGCTGGCCACCTCCGTAAATAAGCGGTTTTATCTTGGTTTTCTCTTTTACAAATAAAAATCCGCTGCCCTTTGGACCATGAATCTTATGCCCGCTTACCGAGAGCAAATCCACATTGCATTTCTTTGGAAAAATGGCCATTTTGCCATAGGACTGAATGGCGTCTACATGAAATAAGGTCTTAGGGTTTACTGCCTTAATGATTTTTCCTGCCTCTTCAATCGGTTCGAGCGCACCGATTTCATTATTTACCTGCATGATGGATACCAGAATTGTATCCGGACGAATCGCACCTCTTAATTCCTCCAGACTGATTTGACCATACTTGTCCACCCCAAGATACGTTACTTCAAACCCGTTTTCTTCTAACCATGCAAACGGATTCAGTACCGACGGATGCTCTATGGAAGTCGTAATGACATGCATCCCCGCTCGCTTATTGGCAAGGGCGCTTCCAATAATTGCAAGGTTATTGGATTCTGTTCCTCCTGAAGTAAAAATCAGTTCTTTTTCCTCTATCTTTAGAGTCTTTGCAATTTTCTTTTTTGCTTCTGTTATATGTTTTTCCGCAATCACGCCCTTCATATGCAAAGAGGACGGATTTCCGTAATCCTGCGTCAAAAGATAAACCATCTTTTCTGTTGCCGCTTTACTGCATCTGGTGGTTGCGGAATTATCTAAATATGCTTCCATCGGGTTTCGACTGAAAAACACATCTTTTGTGCTTATGCAGTCCATACCTCCTTTCTTTCTATAACTATTCATCCAGACAAAATACGAGCATGGACAATGTCGCAAGCCCTGCTGTTTCTGTACGAAGAATCCTTCTCCCGAGCGAAATCCGGTGTGCATTTACTAGTAAGCGGTCTGCATTATCTTCTGTCTTCTTCTTTGGCGCAATTCCCTCGATTTCCTCCGGTGAAAAACCGCCTTCCGGTCCGACAAAAATACCGATACTCTGTCCATTCTCTATCTTTTGCATGATTTCACGGGTAGCGTCCATGCCACGCGCATTCTCATAAGGCACTAACACTACATCCAGCTCCTTCGCTATCTTCATAGCTTCTTTCCAGTTCATTGGGAGCTCTATTTTTGGAATAATGGTACGCTTTGACTGTTTTGCAGCACTTTCTGAAATTGCCTGCCAGCGTTTTATCTTAGAATCCGCCTTTTTCGCATCCAGCTTTACTACACAGTTTTTCATGGCAACCGGAACGATTTCATATACTCCCAGTTCTACTGCCTTCTGGATAATCAGTTCCATCTTATCCGCCTTTGGCAATCCCTGAAACAGATAGATATGGTTTGACAATTCTGTTCCCATCGTATCTTCTTTTTCAATTCTTACGATAACCTCTTCCTCCGTAATTGCCTCTATATGTCCGAAAAAACTTCTTGCCTCCATATCGCGTACACTAACGCGTACTCTTTCTCCGCCTTTCATGCGCAGAACATTTTTTATATGATTGACATCACTTCCAAGAATCGCAATTGTATCCCCTGTCAGTTGGTTTTCCTCTACAAAAAATTGATACATAATTCCCCTCGTTATATTGGCAAAATACTTTTCTTAGTTCTTACGGGCCGTAATATTTACCCACTCGCCCTGATGATTAATCTGAACAATTTCCAGTCCTGTTGCCGCAATCGCTTCTCTTACTTCATGTTCCTTAAAATCGATAATCCCAGAGGTGATAAAATATCCGCCCTTTTTCAGGAGTGCCGGAATCACCGGAGCCATTGGAATAATGACATCTGCCAGAATGTTTGCAACAACAATTTCATATTCTTCTGCTCCGACTTTTTTCTGAAGCTCTGTATCATCAATCAGGTTGCCCACATAAAAAGTCCCGGGCGCTTCATCCAAATGATTGATTTTCATGTTATCCCTTGTAGAAATCATACAGTCTGCGTCAATATCTGTTCCTACAACCGCTCTTGCGCCAAGCTTAAGCGCCACAATCGAGAGGATTCCGCTTCCGCAGCCTACATCTAACACCTTTGGATGATCCTTCCCGATGTATTTTATCAGTTCCCGGATACAAAGCTGGGTGGTCTCATGTTTGCCTGTACCAAAGGAGATGCCCGGATCAATTTCAATCATGAATTTATTCTTGTCCTCTTCCTTTAATTCTTCCCATGTTGGTTTAATCAGAATATTATCAATGGTAAAAGAGGTAAAGTATTTCTTCCAGTTGTTAATCCAATCCAAATCTTCTGTTTCTGAAGAAGTAATGACGCCGCTTCCCACTTCTACCATGCTCCGCAGTTCTTCTAATCCACGCTTTACCTGTTTTAAACGCTCTGTCTGATCGCTGCCGTCATCCTCAATATAAAAACTCACATGACTGATTCCTTCGTCAGGCGGAAGCTCCGGCAGAAAATCAATAAACATATCTGCCTGGTCTGCCTTCGTAAGAGGCACGTTATCTTCTATCTCAATTCCTTCAATTCCAAGTTCCATCAACATCGATGCCATATAATCTTCTGCTGCCGTTGTCGTCTCAATCGTATATTTTTTCCACTTCATTCCTGCTGACCTGCCCTTCTATACTTTCCATATAAAAAAATGAAAACTCCTATAAAATCTATGATTAAGAAAATTACCAATGTACTCATCTCATTCGTAGAAAAACCCTTATATATATTACATGATTCTTTTGTCTATATCAATTGTAAAAAACATAAAAAATCGGTATCACAACGATTTTCTGTCGTGATACCGACTAATTTTAATATACTTCTGCCTCTATAGAAGATACTGGCTAAGCGAATCGTATTCTTTATTGATTGCCAGCACAACCGCATTATCCCCGTCAATATTGTCCGGATGATAAATCTTAATCAAATCCTTGTAGCGCTTTTTCAATGCCTGCTTATTTCCCACTCCCCGGAAAAATATCCCGCCTGCATTTATCACAGAATCAAAAGACGAACGGTAACTCCTCTCCTGAAATTCGTCCACCATATCGTAAAAGGCTTTCTTTTTCGCAATTTCCTCTTTCTCTGCTGCAAACTTTCTCAATTCTTCTTCAAATATTTTGACCTTCATCTCAAACAGGTTCTTTTCCCTCTCAAGACGGCGGTCTTCTATTTCAACCATGCGGAGAAATTCCTTCTTTTCTATATCAAAAAGGCGCTTCTGTTTTTCTAATTCTCTGCGTTCTTCAATGAGCGTCATGACACACCTCTCTTATATATGAACTCCATTTCGTTTCGGTAACATAATTATCATATAGCATTTTGTGTCATGATTCCATAGGCGATTTTCACTATAAATCATCCAGAGATTCTTTGATTTTGTCCATAAATCCTTTTTTCTTCTTCTCCGTTGGCGCTCCGCCTTCTTTTGTAAGAGAGCCTCCGGTAAGCTCGTCAAACCTGCGAAGAGCCTCCTTCGCCTCCTTACTAAGCCCTGTCGGAGTTGCAACAACCAAAGTTACATAATGATCCCCGCGCACTTCTTTGTTCCGAACAGAAGGCACACCTTTTCCTTTCAGACGGATACGGGTTCCTGTCTGTGTTCCGGCTGCTACTGTATAAAGGATATCGCCATCCACCGTTTTAATACGGACATCGCCGCCTAATGCTGCAATTGCATAGGAGATATTGGCATTTGAAAAAATGTTCATATCCTGACGTTCAAACTGATTGCTTCTGGATACCACAACCTCTACGAGAAGATCACCGCGCGGGCCGCCATTGACGCCCGGTTCGCCATACTCACGCACACGCACGCACTGACCATTGTCAATGCCCGCCGGAATTTCAACCTTCTTACGAATCTTCTTTACAATATATCCGCTGCCATAACAATCCGCGCAGCGTTCTTTTACCACCTTACCTGTTCCGTTGCAGTCAGGACAGGTCGTAACATTCTGCATCATGCCAAACAAAGACTGCTGGGAATATACCACTTTACCTTTGCCGCCACACTTGCCGCAAGTTTCCGGACGTGTACCTGGTTTTGCACCGGTTCCACCGCAGGTAGCACATGTTTCTTTATAAGAAAACTCAATTTCCTTTTCACAGCCAAAAATTGCTTCCTCAAAGGTAATACGGACGCTCATACGTACATTTGCGCCTTGTCTTGAACCGTTACTAGAACGTCTGCTTCCGCCGCCAAATCCGCCGCCAAATCCACCGCCAAAGAAGTCACCAAAAATATCGCCGAAAATATCGCTCATATCCATATTGGAGAAATCGAATCCTCCGGCGCCGCCCGCACCTTCAAATGCAGAATGTCCAAACTGGTCATATTGTCTTCGTTTTTCCGCATCGCTAAGTACAGCATAAGCCTCCTGCGCCTCTTTAAACTTCGCTTCGCATTCTGCATCCCCCGGATGTGCGTCCGGATGGTACTTTTTTGCAAGCGTACGGAATGCTTTTTTTATTTCTGCGTCATCGGCGTTTTTTGAAACCCCAAGGACCTCATAATAGTCACGTTTATCTGCCATTTTCATTTTCCTCGTTAAAACTTTCTAATCAAACTCAAATTGTCAGAGTGCCCTTTAACACTCTGACAATCCAATTTCCTTTTTAAACTTCTTTGAAATCAGCGTCGATAACATCATCTTCAGGAGCAGAAGTTGTATTACCGCCCATATTACCCATATCCGGGCCGGCACCGGCAGTACCCTGTGCAGACTGGGCCTGTTCATACATCTTAGCGAATACCTTCTGAGCGCTTTCTGTCAATTTCTGCTGTGCTGCCTTAAGGTCAGCTACAGTGGCTTCGCTCATCTGGTCAGCTTCCGGATTTGCTTCTAAGATTGCTTTTACGGCATTCATATCTGCTTCGATTGCTGCTTTATCGTTAGGGTCAAGCTGTGCGCCAACCTGATCAAGCGCCTGCTGTGTCTGGAATACGAAAGAGTCTGCATCATTTCTTGTGTCGATGGCTTCTTTACGTTTCTTATCCTGAGCTTCAAATTCAGCAGCTTCTTTAATAGCCTTATCAATTTCAGCATCTGACATATTAGAACCTGCTGTAATTGTGATGTGCTGTTCTTTTCCTGTTCCTAAGTCTTTTGCAGATACATTTACGATACCGTTTGCATCAATATCGAAAGTTACTTCAATCTGTGGAACTCCACGACGTGCAGGCGGAATGCCATCCAGACGGAACTGTCCGAGAGATTTGTTATCTCTTGCAAACTGTCTTTCACCCTGTACTACGTTGATATCTACCGCAGTCTGATTATCTGCTGCTGTAGAGAAAATCTGGCTCTTCTTTGTAGGAATTGTTGTATTTCTTTCAATAAGTCTTGTTGCAACGCCACCCATTGTTTCAATAGAAAGTGATAATGGAGTTACGTCAAGAAGTAAGATTTCGCCTGCACCAGCATCACCTGCAAGTTTACCGCCCTGAATAGAAGCACCAATTGCTACACATTCATCCGGGTTTAATGACTTGCTTGGTTCTTTACCTGTTAACTGTCTTACTTTATCCTGTACAGCCGGGATACGTGTAGAACCACCAACTAATAACACCTGGCCAAGGTCAGCATTGGTAAGACCTGCATCTCTCATAGCATTCTGAACCGGAACTGCCGTTCTTTCTACAAGGTCATGTGTCAATTCATCGAATTTTGCTCTTGTAAGGTTCATATCAAAATGTTTTGGCCCTTCTGCCGTAGCTGTGATGAATGGCAAGTTGATATTTGTTGTTGTAGCTGATGATAACTCTTTCTTTGCCTTTTCAGCAGCTTCTTTTAATCTCTGAAGCGCCATCTTATCTGTAGAAAGGTCAACACCTTCTGCTTTCTTAAATTCATCAATCATCCACTGTGTAATCTTGTTGTCGAAGTCATCACCGCCGAGGTGTGTATCACCATTTGTAGATAATACTTCGATAACGCCATCACCGATTTCAATGATGGATACGTCGAAGGTACCACCACCTAAGTCATACACCATGATTTTCTGTTCTTTTTCATTATCAAGACCATATGCCAAAGCTGCGGCTGTTGGTTCGTTGATGATACGTTTTACATCAAGACCTGCGATTTTGCCGGCATCTTTTGTAGCCTGACGCTGAGCATCGTTGAAGTATGCAGGTACGGTAATAACTGCTTCTGTAACTTTTTCACCAAGATATCCTTCTGCATCTGCTTTTAATTTCTGAAGAACCATTGCAGAAATCTGCTGCGGTGAATACTGTTTGTCATCAATTGTTTTTTTGTAATCCGTACCCATATGTCTCTTAATAGAAGAGATTGTTTTATCTGCGTTAGTTACTGCCTGACGTTTTGCCGGTTCACCAACCAGTCTTTCTCCGTTTTTTGTAAACGCAACTACAGACGGTGTAGTTCTTGCGCCTTCCTGATTTGCTATAACGGTAGGTTTTCCACCTTCCATAACAGCTACGCAGCTGTTTGTTGTTCCTAAGTCAATACCAATAATTTTGCCCATTTTGTTTTCCTCCATTTATTAGAAAATTTGATTGTTACCTTTATTATTAAGTTGTTTGCCAACCTAACTTACTACTCCTACCATACTATGTCTTACCACAGTATCTTTATACGTATATCCCTTCATAAATTCCTGCGCAACGATACCGGACTCATATTCTTCACTTTCCACCTGCGTAACTGCATTGTGGAAATCAGGATTAAATTCCTGACCGACTGCTTCAATCGGTTTTACACCGATTGTTTCAAGTTCTGTCACAAGCTGTTTGTAAACCTGTAGCATTCCCTGAACAAAGGCATCGTCCTTATCCGCCTCTTCTACTGTTGTAAAACCTCGTTCAAAGTTATCTACAATCGGAAGTATCTTTTCAATGACTGTTCTTGCTCCCATGTCGAACATGGCAGATTTTTCTTTTTCCGTTCTCTTGCGGAAATTATCAAACTCAGCCATCTGGCGTCTTATCCGGTCGTTTAATTCTTCAATCTGTTCATCTTTTTTGTCTTTTTTCTTCTTGAAAAAACCTTCTTTTTTAGGTTTATCTTCTTCAACTTTTTCTGTTTCTTTTCCTTCTACCGTATCCTCTGCTTCAGATCCTACAGATTCTACCGTTTCACCGTTTTGTTCATTTTCTTCATCCATGACTTTCTTAACTTCTTCTGCCACTTGTTACCGCCTTTCTAACTGTCACCTTCCGCTTTGTTTAGCATGCCGTCTAACTGGCTGCGCAAAGTTTTCAGGTTATCCATTACGTTTTCATAGTCCATACGTTTTGGTCCGATAATACCTATCGTACCCTTAACACCATCTCCCAATTCATAGGTTGCTGTTACTACGCTGCAATCCTTCATCGTCCGGATTGGTGTCTCATCTCCTATATAAATCTGAATTCCTGTTTCTGATTCTTCATCATTAAGGACTTCGTTTACCAGACTCATCAATTCTTCTTTCTCCTCAAACGCTGACAAAAGATTTGTCGCACTTTCAGAGCCGGACAGTTCCGGATATTTCAAAATGTTTGTCGCGCCGCTGGTGTAAATCTGAAGGTCTTCATTTTCACTCAGCGCCTGTGCCAAAGCATCCATCACATCACTTACTACCTGACTGTGGATGCCTGCCTGTTCTTTTAAGCGGGCAATTGTTCCGAGGTTGATTTCCTGTAAGGACAATCCGTTTAATGCTGTATTTAGCAGGATGTTCAGTTTCAGTAATGTTTCGCTATCCAATGACTCATTCACCGAAATAACGTGATTCTTGACTATGTTGCTGTTCATCACAACAACCGCTAATATCTGGCGCTCATCAATATGAGAAAGCTGAATAAACTTTACTTTATTACGAAAAGAAGGGGCTGTTATCATGGTCGCGTAATTAGTATTTGCAGCTAATAGCTTTGCAACCTGTTTTAGTACCTGTTCCATCTTCTGTGTCTTCTCAATGACGAATTCCTTCATTTCCGTAACTTCTCTGTCCTTTTCCTTCATCAGGTGGTCCACATAAAAACGATACCCTTTATCAGAAGGAATACGGCCTGCGGAAGTATGCGGCTGAACGATATATCCCAGTTCCTCTAAGTCTGCCATCTCGTTACGAATGGTTGCAGAACTCAAATTCAAATCTGTATATTTGGAAATTGTTCTTGAACCTACCGGCTCGCCGGTTTCTAAGTAATTGCGAATGATTGCATCTAAAATCTTAACTTTTCTCTCATCTAATAACTGTTCGTTTTTGTCTCCCATATATCTTCCTTACTTTCGTTCGGTATATGTGTTGAGTAGTTACTTTGAAGCTGTTAGCACTCATCAAGTTGGAGTGCTAATATTTACAGTTATCAAGATACCACCCAAAGAATTCTTTGTCAACACCGTTTTGCAATTTTATAGTTATTTTATAATTAGAACAACGTTATTCTCTTTTCACACCTTCATGTATCACGGTCTTTCCTATGATACAAAAAAAACAGGCTAAGGAATATTTCGATTCCTTAACCTTTTTTATATCCATTAATCAATCAGAAATTGAGCCAATACATAATTCGATAAATCTGCCCCTTTTTCTGACAGAGCAATTCGTCCCTCACGAATCATAAGCATTCCTTCTGCCTTTAGCTTTTCCAATGCAGCATGATATATCCCGTCAATTGGGATTCCAAATTCCCGGAAGAAACGTTCTCTCGTAACCCCCTCTTTCATTCGAAGCCCAAGAAACATAAATTCTTCCATCTGCGCTTTTCTGGAAATCTCGTCCGCAGTCCTGTTTTTCGCCGGCTCTTTCATGTATTCATATAAATCCGCAGTATTTGCATAACGTACATTCTCAATCAGGGAAGCCGCGCCAAGTCCGAGCCCAAGATAATTTTCTCTTGTCCAATACCCGATGTTATGGATACATTCATAACCCGGCTGTGCAAAGTTGGATATCTCATACTGGATATACCCCGCTTTATCCAGATATTCCTGTGTCATTTTATAAATCCGGCAGACCTCCTCTTCCGTCGGAAGCACATCTGTCGGCATCCCCGCCTCCTGTTTTAGCGCATCAGACTTGTAACGCTCATAAAATGGTGTTCCCTTCTCTATAATAAGTGAATATGCCGAAATGTGATTGGGTTTGAGTCTGACCACCTTCTGTAATGTTCTTAAGAATTTATCACAGGTCTGATAGGGAATCCCATTAATCAAATCCACATTAATATTGGAAAATCCCGCATTTCTTGCAAGTTCATAGGTCTTTACAAACTGTTCAAACGTATGGATTCTGCCCAGAATTTTTAATTCCTCATTGTCAGCCGACTGAAGACCGATACTCAGGCGATTGATGCCTGCCATACGGTACTGCTCCAATTTAGCGGCTGTTACCGTTCCCGGATTGCACTCCATAGAGACTTCCGCCTCTTTAGAGACCTGAAAGCTCGTATAAACCGTATCCAGAATCTCCGACATCTTATTTTCATCCAGCCAGCTTGGTGTTCCGCCGCCAATATAAATGGTGCTGACCGTATAATCCTTCATCCGGGCGCCATAGGCCTTAATTTCCCGCATCAAAGCATCTGCGTACTTTCCCTGTGTGTGTTCATCACAGGAAAAGGACAAGAAGTCACAATAACCGCACTTTTTTACACAGAATGGAATATGCACATATAACTCTAAATTATTCCTCATGACCTTGTCCTCTTTCTTATTTCCATATTTATTTTTATCTTTACATTTGTACCGCTTTAAAATTAGTCTTCATCTAACTTTAAAACACTCATGAATGCTTCCTGTGGAATTTCTACATTTCCAACCTGACGCATTCTCTTCTTGCCTTCTTTTTGTTTCTCAAGCAGCTTTCTCTTACGGGATATATCACCGCCGTAGCATTTTGCAAGAACATCTTTTCTCATCGCTTTGACTGTTTCGCGGGCAATAATTTTGCCGCCGACAGCAGCCTGAATCGGGATTTCAAATAAGTGCCTCGGAATCTCCCCTTTGAGGCGTTCACACATTCTGCGTCCACGCTCATATGCGTTGTCCTTAAATACGATAAAGGACAGCGCATCCATCATTTCATGATTGATTAAAATATCCAGTTTTACCAGTTCAGAACGTTCATAGCCTTTTAACTCATAGTCAAAGGAGGCATATCCTCTGGAGCGTGATTTTAATGCATCAAAGAAATCATAAATAATTTCATTCAGCGGAAGCTCGTATTTTAAAAGCGCACGGGTTTCTTCGAGATACTCCATACCGATATAGTTCCCCCGCCGTTCCTGGCAAAGCGTCATGATAGAACCCACATAATCCTTTGTAACCATGATTTCTGCCGACACATATGGCTCTTCCATATATTCAATCTCAGACGGATCCGGTAAATTTGACGGATTGGTCAAATCAATTACCTCGCCATTTGTTTTGTGTACTTTGTAAATAACGCCCGGTGCAGTCGTAACTAAGTCCAGGTCAAATTCTCTTTCCAGACGTTCCTGAATGATTTCCAGATGCAATAATCCTAAGAACCCGCAGCGGAAGCCAAATCCTAATGCCAGTGAGGTTTCAGGCTCAAAATGCAGCGAAGCATCGTTAATCTGCAATTTTTCCAATGCATCTCTTAAATCCGGATATCTTGCACTGTCTGCCGGATAAATACCGCAGTAAACCATCGGATTTACCTTCTTATAACCCGGAAGCGCCTCTGCACACGGACGGTTTGCATTGGTTACCGTATCGCCGACACGCGTATCCGCCACATTCTTGATGCTCGCCGTAAAATAGCCTACCATACCTGCGGATAATTCTTCGCATGGAATAAACTGACCCGCACCAAAGTAACCAACCTCTGCAACCTGTGCGGATGCACCGGTCGCCATCATCTTAATTGGGTCTCCAACCTTAATCGTACCTTCTTTGATGCGGCAGAATACCATAACCCCCTTATAGGAATCGTACAATGCGTCAAAAATCAAGGCCTTAAGCGGTGCGTCCGGATTTCCCGCCGGAGCAGGAATTTTCTCCACAATCTGCTCTAGTACATCTTCGATGTTAAGACCTGTCTTTGCAGAAATACGCGGCGCATCCATAGCTTCAATGCCAATAACGTCCTCTATCTCTTTGCATACCTCATCCGGTCTTGCAGACGGAAGGTCGATCTTATTGATAACCGGAAAAACATCCAGATTATGGTCTAACGCAAGATATACATTCGCTAAGGTCTGCGCCTCCACCCCCTGCGCTGCATCTACAACCAAAATTGCCCCGTCACAGGCAGCAAGGCTTCTCGATACCTCATAGTTAAAGTCTACATGCCCCGGCGTATCAATTAAGTTAAAAATGTATTCCTCCCCATCTTTTGCCTTATATATAATTCGCACAGCCTGCGACTTGATGGTAATCCCGCGTTCACGCTCAAGATCCATATTGTCAAGCACCTGCGCCTGCATCTCACGCTCCGTCAGAGTCCCCGTCTTTTCGATAATGCGGTCTGCCAGAGTCGATTTTCCGTGGTCAATGTGGGCAATGATACAAAAATTACGAATTTTATCCTGTTTTACTGACATATCTTGTCCTCATTTCTTTTCTGTTTATGATTATGCATATATTCGCGTAATAATTCTAGGATATTATAAGGGAAAAAAGTGGGGTTTTCAATTCTTTTTCATTATTAAGTGTATCTGTTTCTTTATATGTAATCTGTTCTGCCATCTAATATACGCATAATTGAAATCTTATCTTCCCTTATATTATATAATCTTACGATATAATGTAATATAGATTCGTTTCTCTCTTTATTCTCTCTGATAAAGTTCTTCCCATATAGGGATGTTCGCGCCCGAGCGGTATCGCAAAGCGATTACTTCCTTTCCGCGAGGTGCGCATCCATCGCGGAGCGTTTTTATATCATAGGAAAGTTGCTCTCTTTCACACATTAATGCATCATGGTCTTTCCTATGATATAGAAAAAGAGGCAAATTCTGCCTCTTCTTTACGCATGTGTCTGATCCAGAATATCTTCTAGATATTCCTTCATCTTCCGGTATTGTTCCTTTGATATTATGATTTTATGTCCCCTGCGTTCGATAAATCCGTCTTCTTCCATCTTTTTGACAGAACGGTTTACCGTCTTAATACTGAAGCCACTTCGTTCTGCCAATTCCTGACGGCTGATATCTAAACAGAAGTCCCCTTTTGCTTTACTCTTCTCATAGTTTTTTGAAAACATATAGATAAAGCGGTCTGTTCCCTGCAAAAACAGAAACAGCCTGTTGACGCGTGTCTGTTCCAGCAGATAACTGCCCATCGACTCAATTTCTAAACGAAGGGCATTCTTATCGTCCCAAATCCATTTTTCATAATTCTTCTTAGACAAAATCAAAAATGTACATGGGGTTGTTGTGACCAAAGTCGTCATATAATCTGAAACCTTAAAAAAGGCCTCCATTGCTCCAAATACGTTTACCCCGTTTAGCCTCATAAAGTCAAATGCAAATCCTTTTACCCGATAATCAACGGCTCGAATACTTCCCTCCAAAAGGATATAAATATAGTCCGCAGGAGAATTTTCCTCAATAAAGACTACATTTTTATCCTTTTTCACAAGCTGCATTGCCTCAATTACCCAATAGGGTGCATTGCTTAAATATTTATTTAAATACTCAGCCTGATCCTTTGGAAGACGCTTTGAAATCTCTTCCAGACGTGCTGTTATCTCCTGGTATACCATTAAAAATCCCCCTTGATATGCTTTTTAAACCAGTTCCATTTTTTTATACGCCCCGCAAAAAACTGAACCGCCGGTCCCACCGCAACAGATGTAAGGAAGGTCACTACCCCTAGTTTTCCTCCCAGCAGCGTTCCAATCAGTATCAGCGTGAAATCAAACGCAATCTTGATATACCGGTACTGCTTTCCTGTAATATCTGTCAGCACAAGCACAATCCCCGTAAAAGGGTCTACCCCGATATCCAAAACGATATATAAGGCGATTCCCATACATAATAATATACATCCCGTTACGCTGCCAAGTACCCGTACCCACGCTGCATCAGATGAAAAAATCAGAGGATATAAATAAGAACCTATGCTTACAAATAGTCCATATGGAATCAGATATATCAAGGTCCCCACACTGACATATCTTCTCGCAGCCACAAATAAAACTACCGTCAGCACCACGTTTACTACATTCGACGCAATTCCAAGCTGTTCCCCGTTCATACCAAATGTGACGCGTATTCCATCATAGAGCATCCCGACAGAGTCATTTCCCCAGCCGGCGCAATGATTAAAGGCCACTCCTACACTCACAAAAAATATTCCCGCCAGAGCCGCAATCATCTGTGGTATTGTAATTTTTTTCACACTACACCAAGCTTTCTAAGATAGAAGTTCCTATCGTACCCTTTGGCATTTCGACGCCAAAGTTCTCTGCAACCGTTGCCCCAATTACCGCAAAAGTATCTGTTTCCCCTAATGCGCCATTGCCTGTAAAAGACGGCGCATAGGCGAGAAAAGGAACCTTCTCTCTTGTGTGGTCTGTTCCCGTATAGGTCGGGTCGTTGCCATGATCTGCTGTAATAATCAAAAGATCATCTTCCTTCATAAGTGGCAGAAGCCGGCCTAATTTTTCATCAAACATCTCAATTTCTTTTCCATAGCCGATTGGGTCTCTGCGGTGTCCCCAAAGAGCGTCAAAATCCACAAGATTTACAAAGCAAAGTCCTGTAAAATCCTTCCCGGCAATCTCTATGGTCTGCTCCATTCCGTGCACACTGCTCTTGGATTTATAGCTTTGCGTAATACCTTCTCCTACAAAGATATCATTGATTTTGCCAACGGAAATCACATCATATCCTGCATCCTGCAACGCATTAAGAACGGTTTTTCCGGTTGGTTTTAAGGCGTAATCATGACGGTTGCTGGTTCGTTTAAATTCCCCTTTTTTCTTACCCACATATGGTCTTGCAATAACACGTCCCACTCTCCATTCATCCTTCATGGTGAGCTCTCTTGCAATTTCACAGTAACGATACAACGTCTCAAGCCCCATTGTCTCTTCGTTGCCGCAAATCTGAAGCACAGAGTCCGCAGAGGTATATACAATCACCTTATCCTCGTAGATTTCCTGCTCCGCAAGTTCTTCTAAGATTTCCGTACCGCTTGCAGACTTGTTGCCAATGATTTTTTTGCCGAAACGCTTTTCCAATTCGTCAATCAGTTCCTTTGGAAAACCGGTTTCCGTAAAGGTTACAAACGGCTTGGTTGTATGAATTCCCATCATCTCCCAATGTCCTGTCATTGTATCCTTACCATTGCTTGCCTCCTTCATGGCACAATAATATCCGAGCGGCTTTTCCACCGGCTCTACCTTATCCAATTCTTTTAAATTTGCAATCCCTAATTTCTGAAGATTTGGAATCCGAAAATGCTCTACTGTCTTAGCGATATGCCCCAATGTGTCTGCACCTTCGTCCCCAAAGTCTTTTGAATCCGGCATTGCACCGATTCCAAGGGAATCGATAACAATTGTAAATATTCTCTTATACTTTCTCATACTTTAACCTCAGTTGTTTAATAACCGCTTCCCTGTTCGTTTTTTACGATTTTTACAATACGGCTTGTACCAAGTCTTGACGCACCAAGTGCAATGAATTTTTCTGCGTCCTCCATAGATGAAATTCCGCCCGCCGCTTTGATTTTTACATTTGGACCAACATATTTTGCAAAAAGTTCTACATCGGCGAAGGTCGCTCCTCCTGTTGAGAACCCTGTTGATGTTTTAATAAAATCCGCACCGGATTCTGTCACGATTTCACACATCTTTATCTTTTCTTCATCTGTCAAAAGGCAGGTTTCAATGATAACCTTTAAAATTCTTTGTCCACAGGCCTCTTTGATTGCTTTGATTTCATTCAAAACATAATCATATTCCTTTGCTTTTAACATACCAACGTTAATTACCATATCAATTTCATCGGCACCATTTTCAATTGCATCCTTTGTTTCAAAAACTTTTGTTGCCGTTGTGTAATTTCCATTCGGGAAACCGATGACCGTGCAAACCCTGCATCTGCTGCCCACATATTCCTTTGCCTGTTTTACATAACAGGCTGGAATACATACGGATGCGGTCTCGTATTGGATTCCATCGTCGCAGATGGCCTTAATCTCTTCCCATGTTGCTGTCTGAAGCAGTAATGTATGGTCTACCATTGCCAAAATATCTTTCTGATTCATATTTGTATGCTCCTATTCTCTGTATTTCTTATGTCTGGTGCGGTATGCCGGCTATTTTCTAAGATTTGCCGGTCCGAATCCTAATGGGAGAAGTTCTTTTAAGGTATATACCTGATAATCCTCTGTACTTGTCCCAAGGATGATTTCAAAGGTATCCGGATTGCAAAATTCTATCATCACCTGACGGCACACCCCGCAAGGCGCACAGACACTTAACTCCTTTGCGTCCTCTGCACCGCCTACGATGGCAATCGCAGAAAACTCATACTGCCCTTCGCTTACCGCCTTAAAGAAAGCTGTACGCTCTGCACAGTTTGTTGGTGTATAAGCCGCATTTTCAATATTACAGCCTTGATATACGACTCCGTTTTTTCCCAAAAGCGCCGCTCCTACTTTAAAATGCGAATAGGGTGTATATGCCATTTCGCGGGCTTTTAAGGCTGATCTTACTAATTCCCGTTTATCCATCGCTGCTCCTTTCTTATTTTTTTTGGTCTTCTGCAATCAGCTTACGAATTGCGCCGACTGCTGTGCGGATTGCAAGCTCCGTATCATGCACCTGTTTATTCGGAAGTCCCTTCTTTGCACGCTCCTGATTCGCAACTACAAGGAAGCAGGAGCCTACGCGGACTCTTAAATAGCTTCCGGCTATAAATAAGGCGGCCGATTCCATCTCCGACGCAAGGCATCCCATACGAAGCCAAGCCTGCCACTTATTTTCCAATTCATAGCTTACCGGCATCACTTCCGGCTGATGCTGTCCGAAAAAGCTGTCCTTACACTGAACCACTCCCACATGACTGGTAATTCCCTGCTCCTTAGCTGACTGCATAAGCGCATTTGTTACATAGATATCCGCAACTGCAGGATATTCAACCGGCGCATATTCTTTAGAAGTCCCTTCCATACGGATGGCACCGTTTGCAATCACGATATCCCCCCCGCAGACATTCTCCTGCATACCGCCGCAGGTACCAACGCGGATAAATGTATGCGCCCCGCATCTGGACAATTCTTCAATCGCAATGGAGGCGGATGGCCCGCCGATTCCCGTTGAGGTTACGCTTACTCTTACGCCGTCTAAAGTTCCCGTATATGTGACATACTCCCTGCTGTCTGCTACGAGTACCGGATTATCAAAATGCTCCGCAATTTTGGCACAGCGCTTTGGATCTCCCGGTAAAATTACATACTTCCCAATATCCTCCGGGCCTATCCCTGTATGATACTGTTTTCCGCTTCCTTGTGCATAATCAACCATTTGTATACCTCCAATTCATTCTTTCCGTGAATGATTTATTATTCAATATTTTCTTCTTATTATACAGGACAATTGTCCGCTTTGTCGAGAACTTAAGATGATTTTGGCATATTGTTTAAGGAACATTGTCCGTCTTTAGCACTTTTGCCAATAAAAATGCCAGAGGTTCCATTGCATTCATCGCTTCCTGAAAGGAATTCGTCTGCGCGCCAACTTCAACAAGCATCGACTTCGGACGCAAATGCATATTATAGCGATAACCCTTCAGATAGATACGTCTTGTCAAATCCGGAAAATATTCAGCGGCTGCAAGCTGCATCTGGAAGGAAAATGCCAGATTGTCTTCAATATAAGGATTTTTTAAATAGGTAAGTTCTCCCTTTGCAGTTGTTCTGCTTAAACCATTGAAAAACATAATCTGGGCAGTTGGTTTTCCATTTACCTCCGTCACCAAATGCGTACTTTCCGAAACACCATCCCGGTGAAGGTCAATTACCACCTCGATGGTGGGATTTTCTGCAAGAATTTTTTCAATTGCAGGTCTTGCGGCAGAATAGGCTTTTGCATGATTCGCCACATCATATTCCCCCTTATGATGCAGCACTTCAATTCCATACTGCTCCGACAGCAGTTTTGCCAGATATTCCCCTACTGCAACAACAGAGGTAGACTCGTCTCCTGCTGCGGAATCCTTATAGCCTTCCTGCGAGTGTGTATGATAAATAAGAATCTGAGGTCCCTCTACATCTTCAGCCAGTTTCATATCTTTTCCCAACAGCATATCTACATTCAGAAGGTCGCTTCCTATTGTTGTGGAATTGTCTACCTGATAAAAATTCTGTCTCAGATAATCGAAATCCTTAAGTTTCTGCCGGTTGATAACCACCTGCTTTTCAAGCCCTGCAAATATCCCCGTTTCTGTCGATGGTTCTTCCGTAGACGGCTCCTGCGTACCCTGCATTGTTTCAGAATCCGTATCCGCAGGAGTGTCCTCCTCTGTAAGAGAAGCCTGCTGGTCTTCTGAATCTTTTTCCGTAAGAGAATCTCCGCTGGTCCCGATATTTGTAATTTCTGACTCGCTTTCGGATTCCCGTTCCTCTCTTTCACTTTCAGAAACAAGCATTTTATCTTGTCCGACTCCCTCCAGCGCAGGCATAAACATCCGGCTGATATCCTGATACAAAAGCTGCCCGGCAGATACATCATATAGCTTAACTGCCGGAAACATAAAACCGGTTATTCCTTGATAAATATTTGTCACTGCCACATCCTTTGCACTGTTCCACCTGACATCTCCCCATCGATAAGCACACAAGAGTATTGAAATGCATACTATAAAAATTAGAAGTTTTTTTTGCAAAACATCACCACCTTCTGATTAATATATGTTATACTCTGATGGCATATTACTTTTTCCATTTTTTTTAAAATACCTATTGACAACGGAAAAGGATTGAAATATTATATTCTAGTATGTTTGCGTTGAAACGTCCGTGTCAGTTTCAGTGCAATAATTTCTTAGAAAATGTGATGATAAAAATATCTGGAGGTGTACAAATTGGCTAACATTAAATCTGCAAAGAAAAGAATCTTAGTTGCTGCTACAAGAACAGCAAGAAATAAATCTATCAGATCTGAAGTTAAGACAGCTATCAAGAAAGTAGAAGCTGCTGCAACCGCTAATGATAAAGCTGCTGCAACAGAAGCTTTAAAGAACGCTACTTCTGTTATCGAAGCTGCTGCTTCAAAAGGTGTTTACCACAAAAACAATGCTGCTAGAAAAGTTTCCCGTTTAGCAAAACTTGTTAACGGAATTGCTTAATTGGCACGAACAAACAATTTTATCACCCTATAAAAATACAACCCACCAGACCGTCATCTGGTGGGATTTTTATATCACGGGAAATACTGTGACCTATTAAGCGGTATTTATTCTCCTTCTGTTTCCGGCTTTAATGTTTTCACAACAAAGACAAAATAAATAATATGAAATGCCCATACACAGGCAAGAATAATCTGTCCCACCGGAACGCGGGACATCATAATAAAACCGACTGACATAAGCAGTGTAACGGTTGCCATAATGCGCATTTTAGCTGCCCATGTCATACCGCGCCCCTGCACATAACTCTCCAGATTTTTTTTATACAATCTAGTGCTGATAAACCAGTTATGCAGTTTTTCTGAGCTCTTTGCAAAACAAAACGCTGCCATGAGCAGAAATGGAAAGGCAGGAATCAGCGGGACAACTGCCCCGACTGCACCAAGTCCTGCCCCAATGCATCCTAGAACAAGAAACAGTATTTTCTTAAGCTTCATAATTTTTAATCTCCTTTTTGACTAACTCATTCTTCCATTTTCAACTGAATAGACGCAGTCTGCAATCCGCATTGTTGACTGGCGATGAGAAACCAGAACTACTGTTTTATCTTTTTTCTCTTCGCGAAGAGACTTTAAAATCACAGCCTCATTTAAACTATCCAGATTGCTGGTCGGTTCGTCTAACAGCATAAGCGGTGCATCATGCAAAAATGCTCTGGCAAGTCCGATACGCTGGCGCTCTCCGCCGGAAAGCGTATCTCCGAGTTCTCCAACCGGCGTATCATAGCCCTGCGGCAGACTCATGATAAAATCATGTATAGATGCCTTTTTACACGCAGTCTGAATTTCCTCCTCTGTAGCATCTAATTTTGCAATGCGAAGGTTATTTCGAATGCTATCGTGAAATAAATGCGTTTCCTGTGTCACAAAGCTTTCCATATCACGCAGATTTCCCGTATTGATTTGTTCAATCTCCGTCTGTGAAATCCTTATGCTGCCCTGCTGTACCTTCCAGAATCGCATCAACAGCTTCAGCAATGTCGATTTTCCGCTTCCGCTTCTGCCCGCAATTCCAATCACGGAGTCCTGTGGAATCTCCAAGGATATATCATCGAGGATTTTTTCTTCTCCATATGAAAAGCTTACATTCTTTACCAAAGCGCCGTTAAATGATACTTCTTTATTACCATGTATTTCTTCCACCGCCGGAACTTCTTCAAGAATATCCAACACACGGTTGCCTGCTGCAAACGTATTCTGCAGCGTGCTTCCAAGGTTTGCCAGGGCTACCACCGGACCAAAGGAACTCATAAGCGCAATCGTCGGAATCATCACACCGATAAACCCGATTCGCCCGCTCTGATAGAGCATTGCCGCAGTAAACAGCATGGACAAATCAAAGAGCAGTATCATCATATTAGTAACCGCCTGATTTTTTCCGGCAGTACGCTTCATGCTTTCCTCATCTTCAGAGAGAGAATCTGTCCGCGCATTCATCTCTGTCAGTCTTTTTGCTCCCTGATTATACTGCAAAGTCTCAGACAACCCACGAAGACTGTCCAGTACAAAAGCAGACAAATCACCGGATTTGGTACGGAAACGGATTCCGTCATCCCCGCTGAACCTCGAGGCCGCAAGCGGTATGATAACACCAACCGTAATGTATGCCGCCAAAGCAATCACTCCTAAAAGCGGATGAAAGTTTCCAATAAACACACACATTATCAAACTAAATAAGAACGCGATTGTAATCGGGGAAATGGTATGTGCATAAAACACCTCAAGCAATTCAATATCCGAAGTAATTACCGAAATCAGATTTCCTTTTTCTTTTCCTTCCAGCTTCGCCGGACAAAGTCTGCGCAATGCCTGAAACACTTTATCCCGAATCAAAGCCAGTAACTTAAAGGCAATAAAATGGTTGCAGGCCTGCTCTGCATACCGGAGAATACCGCGCGCCAAAGCAAATACGCATACACCCACAAACAAAAACGTTAACGAAAACGGCGTTTCTATGTGTAGGAGTTCTGCCACCGCATATCCGCCAAAGATAGTAATAAAAGCGGCACACAGATGACCAATCAGCCCCATAAAAACTGCCAGAAACATAAATCCTGCAAGCGGTTTAACCAAACCGATCAGCCGCATCATAACCGTAAATCCGCTTCGTTTATGATACTTATTGTTCATGCCTGTTCTTTCTCCTTTCCGTAAGTTTCAAGACTCTGCTGTGCATTCCACAGCTTAGCATAACATCCATTTTGCTCTAACAACCGGCTGTGGCTTCCGCTCTCCGCCACATTTCCGTTATCCATAACATAGATATTGTCAGAATCCGTTACATTTGCCAGACGGTGGGATATGAGAATCACCGTTTTCGTCTTCGCGAGCGCCCGGATCTGGCGCATAATATCATTCTCACTTTCCACATCAATATTGGATGTAGCCTCATCGAAGATATACACCGGACTATCATGCAATAAGGCTCTTACAAGAGCCAGACGCTGACACTGACCGCCGGAAAAATTTGATGCTTTTTCTGAAAGAAGTGTATCTAACCCATTTTCACTTCTTAGGAAGTCCGCCATATTTACGCGCTCCAACACCTCCCATAGCTGTTCGTCTGTCGCAGCCGGGCTGCCCATAAGCAGATTGTCGCGTATGGTTCCCTTAAACAGATAGCTCTGGTGGCTGACATATGTAAAATTCTCCATCAGACTTGTTTCCGAAAGTT
Organism: uncultured Agathobacter sp.; assembly: GCA_944381555.1. Lineage (GTDB taxonomy): Bacteria > Bacillota > Clostridia > Lachnospirales > Lachnospiraceae > Roseburia. The sequence continues at coordinate 55,727 of CALWLL010000061.1, forward strand.
CCCTAAGTTCTTTTCCTCCTACCGTAACAGCACCGCCATACTCTTTATTCCGTCCCATAAGGATTGCAGAAATGGTTGATTTTCCGCAGCCGCTTTCTCCAACTATCGAGGTAAAACTTCCCCTCGGGAATGTCATATAGATGCCATGAAGAATCTCTCTATCTTCTTCGTATGAAAAATGCACATTTTCACATTTTATCGTACAATCAGCCGGAACCATTTCTGTCTTTGTTTCACTTTCCGGCAAATCCAGCAAACGGAAAATCTTTTCGCTAGCTGCCATACCATTCATAGCGATATGAAAGAAGGAGCCAAGCAGGCGCATCGGAATAAAGAAATCTGCCGAAAGAAGAATAATAAGAAGACACCCCGCAAGAGATACGTTTCCCGCAGCATACTGCGTTGCTGCCAGAATCACACCGAGCGCAGCACCGCCGTAGGCAATCAAATCCATAATGGTAATAGAGTTTAGCTGCATGGTTAATACTTTCATGGTAATGCGGCGGAATTTTTCGGCCTCTTCGTTCATCTCTTTGTTTTTAAAATCATCCGCCTGATAGATTTTTAAAGTAGTAAGCCCCTGAAGATTTTCCAGAAAAGTATCTCCAAGTGCTGTGTACTGTCCCCAATATTTGGAAAGCAGCTTTTTCGCCCATGTCTGCACAGCCGCGATTGCAACCGGAATTAACGGCACGCAGAGCAGAAGGACAATTGCACACAGTACATTTACAAAACTCAAAACCGCAAATAACGTAAGCGGCGCCAGCATGGCATAAAAGAACTGCGGCAGATATGCGCCGAAATAAGTTTCTAACTGGTCTACGCCTTCTACTGCCATCTGGACAACTTCCGAGGTTTTTATCTTTTCACTGTAAGAGGTCCCAAGACGAAGCAGCTTCTTATAGATTTTCTCACGCAGAATCTTTTTTACAGCCTTAGAGGATAAATAACCCATCCTGCTTGCCCCAACGGTACACATAAAGCGTATTATTACTGCCACTACCGCAGCAGCCGCTGTAAGAAGCAAATCAGCGCTGTCTGCCTTTCTTTCAAATAATCTTGCCAATAGCACGGAAATAGCTGCCATCATACCGATATTCGCTGCAAGTGACAGCCATTGCAGTATCACATTTCCTGCAATATACTTTTTGCTTTCGCTGACTGTCTGAATCAGCCGTTTGTTAATCATCATGCACTGATACCTCTCTTATCTATACTAATAATTATTCACGCCTAATACTTGTTAGTATAAACTAACTCATCTGTTTAAAATTAGCAACCTCTAACAATTATCAGTGGTTGCTAACCTAAAACACAATATCATCTCATCCCGGATTTGTCAAATGGAAGTTATTCCCCTCTGCTATAGGCAGCAATGAATAACTCCACTGCCATCTGGTCATTCATCCGTCCGGTTTTGACTGCTTCTTCATATTCCACACCATCTTGAAGCGCCTTCTTTATCTGTTCCAGTGAAAACGCCTTTGCCTGACCTTGGTATTTTCGTACCGCCCATTCCGGGCAGCCTGCCTTAGAAGCAATGTCCTTATTGCCAAATCCCTGATTGCTCATCACCTTGACGGTCATAAGAATCTGAAACTGCCTCGTAATAAGAAACAGAATACGCATTGGCGCCTCGCGAAGCGCCAACAGGTCGTAATACAAATCCATTGCCTGCTTCTGCCTGTGAGCGGCAATCGCATCTACCATATCAAACACCTTGTTGCTGATTTGTTCTGTTGTAATGGCTTCTACATCCTCCGGCTCAATCACATCTTTATCCAGCGTGTAACAAATCAGTTTTTCAAGTTCTTTTTCAATATTCTCCATATCGGTTCCCGTCTTGGAGATAAATGTGCGGTATGCTGCCTGTGTAATATTCTTCCCCTCCCGGCCGATGCGGGCGCCAATCCACTTCATCAGGGTTTCTTCCGTCTGCGTAACAAACTCCACAGCATTTCCCTGTTTCATAACTGCTTTAAACAGGCGGGAGCGTTTATCGACCTCCTCCTCTACAAATACAACATACGTTGTCTCCGGCAGCTCCTCCAGATATTCCGCCAATTCTTCCCCGCCTTTTTTAAAGAGCTTACTGTCCTCAATAAAAATCACACGTCTGTCCGCAAAGAACGGAAGTGTCTCGGATAAATCAATGATTTCTTTTACATTTACATCCTCGCCTTCAAATATGGAGAAATTCATCGTATCATCCGGCAAAGCTAAGGCTTTCTTTAATTTGTCGCGATACTGGCGAACAAGATACCTCTCTTCTCCATAGAGAAGATATACTTTCTTTAGTTGTCCGAATTTAATGTCATTATCAATTGTTTTCATACGCTTATTGTATCAAAAGATAGCCCTCTGTGACCAGCCCTTTTTTCTGCTTTGCCGCACGAATTGTAATCTGCCCCACATCCATTGTGCAATAAATTTTAGCCCCTGCCGCCTTCATGTTTTCAATGGCCGTAAACGCCGGATGCCCGTACACATTATTTTTTCCACAGGATACCACCGCCACCTCCGGGGAAAGCACCTGCATTGTTTCCAAAGCATTCGAGTATCCCGAGCCGTGATGTGCGGCTTTATAGAGCCACACCTCTTCTAGCTTTCCTTCCTGTACCAGCTTGGCTTCTACTTCCGAAGAAATATCACCGGAAAAGAGCGCACGAAACTCCGGTATGCCCCCAAATTCTGCAAAATACAGTTCTAATACCAGCGAGGCTTCATTTCTGTCCTCCGCAAGCGCCGGATTTTTCTCTGCTTCATCTGCCTCTGGATATACACAGGTCAGCTTTGTATTTTCTGTCTGAAGACTATCTCCTGCCGCCATAAACAATACCTGCACTTTCGCCAGTCCTGCCGCCTCTAATATCTGATTTAGGTTTTCATCTCTTACTACGCCCTCTGCCACAACAAGATTTCGGATCATGTATCCGCTCTGCAATACCTCAAGAAGACCGGAGACATGGTCTGTGTCCGCATGGGATACAAACCAGTAATCAATCCTATCAATATCATTACTTTTTAAAAATGGCAGAAGGCAATACTTACCAAGCTCCCTTTCCGATACGCTTCCTCCATCTATGAAGTAACTGCATCCGTCCCCCGTGCATATGTATATCCCATCGCCTTGTCCCACATCCAGAAATGTAATTTCTGCTTCCTGTGGTTTGGGATATGCGACAAGAAGAACGCATACTGCACTTAGGCCAGACAGCAGACAAACTTCCCTGCTTTTCCAATGACTTATGCGGTTCTGGGATGCTGTCCCTTTTTGTTCTTCGAGTACTTTCCGGGCTATAATGATTCTTTTTAAGTATAACGTTCCGGCAATCAGCACTGCATAGTATCCTGCCATTACCTCCCACCGGGGCTGTCCTGTAATGCAAAGCGCAAAGGGAAGCTTCCCGACAGACTGGCATACCCACTCGTACAATGCAAGTCCCCACTCGCAGGGCAGTAAAATAATTCCCGCCGCCTCCGGCAGAACAAGCCCAATGAGCCCTCCTGCCAATGCCAGTGCAAAGATTGGCGTAAGAAGTGGGAGCAGCAAAAAATTTACTAGCAGGGAATACAACGGAATCTCATAGTAGCAATACGCCACCACTGGAAGTGTTGTAAGAGTAATCCCCATACTCATAAGAAAACCTCCGCCTCTTTTTGAAATTTTAGCAAAGTATTTTCCCACAAATCCTACTCCAATTAGCGCCAGAACCGAAAACCAAAATCCCGAATATTCCAGCAAAAACGGATTTTCCCAAAGCAGATACAACAACACTGCCCCAAGAGCATTCAGCATATCGTAGCTTCTCCCCAATACCTGCGCCGCAAAAAAGATAAGCATCATTCCTACTGCCCTCACTGCCGACATCCCACTTCCTGCCATATAACAATATCCCAGAAGAATACTTCCAGCCAGTAACCCAGCCGTTTTAAATCCTATTCCCCGATTTCGGGTAATACTATAAAACCCTCGTCCTATAATGGACATATGAAGCCCGGAGATAGCCAGAATATGTGCAATTCCGCTATTTGTAAACAAAGACTGTATCTCTGCATCCAGTTTGCTTCTATCCCCTATAACCATTCCATTCAAAAAGCCTGCTGTCTTCTCAGACACACAGCTCTCATAGACCTGCTTTATCCCCTCTTTCAGAGAAAGGATTTCATCCCGAATCCGGTTTTCCCGAAACGCGAGCACTTGACTTTTTTCCCCGTATATACAAAAGTCCACCTTCTGGCTCTGATAATAGGTTCTGCCATTAAAGCCTCCTTCATTGCCGGCTCTGTCAAACGTATGAAATTCTCCTGTTATCTTATGGATTTGACCAACCTGATATTGGTTTGATGAAGCATATACCATGACATCGTTGCATGGCAGATATTCTTCGTTCAGACTGATATAACAATCAGACAGATATAATCGAAAAGTTATTTTTTCTGTGGAATCCCACTGCATGATTGCAAGCGATTCCACTTTAATAATTTCTCCCCAAACGGTAACTCTGTCACCGTCCTCTATTTTTGACAGATATGCATCCCGAAATGCCAGTTCCGAGTGCATATGCATATTTCCAAGAATAAAAGCAGAAAGGAGAATCATGCTCCTTCCTGCTGCAAGCCTTATTCTATGATGTCGTATACCGCAAATCCACTCATATATCAGCCATAACAGTATAAGGCCTATCATTTCCATTCTGTGGCAGCGATAACATACAAGTCCTGTCAAAAAGACGCACGCGCATAAAAACAGTGGTCTTTTTCTCATTGCGCTCCTTCTGTTTTATTAGATTCCAATAAATCTAAATTTCTTTCATACATCTTAGATAATTCATAGGTGTATCTGCAATAGCCCTTGGTATCACCATTGATAGAAAGCTGTACCTTTGTTACCCCCGGAAGGTCCGTCAGCGAGTTTACAATAGAATACAATACAATTTCTTCTTTTATTTCCTGATCCTGATTCTGAAAAGAATTATCCACACTTACATAACATACTCCATCCAGAACCGAAACGTTAATCAGCTTTGTGGCTACCGGAATCGTAGCCTTACTCTTTTCCAGCTTTGGACCGTCAATCAACTGCTCCATAATCAGCTTTTCCATAGACACACTGCTGCTGTGCGTAACCACACGCGTTTCTTCCACCAGGCTTGTACCATCCGCATTGGAAAAATATAATTTGATAGTACTCTGCATGCTGGCATTAATCTGTGCTCCCGGATTTTCCACAAATGTATCCGTTGTCATATTGCCTACCAATGTACCGTCTAACGTGCGAAGCGGCTCGGAATTAACCGTAAAGGAAATCAGGGAATATTCCGGAACCTGCAGCAGTGTGCGCACAATAGCTGCCCGGATTAGAACTTCCTCTGTTACGGTCATATTTTTATAGGTCTGGCTAAAGTCCACTGTCAGATAGGCACCATCACTTTTTATCCCCTTTACCACAACATTACTTGGAATCGTTTGACGAAGTTTCGATGAATCCGGCGCAGATTCCAACTGCTCTAAAAGTTCCATTACCAAGTCCTCACCTGTAGCGCCGGTGCTGTTGTAATCTTCCGGCACAATTTTGGTAATGTCCATATTTAAATAGAAAACCTGATATTCGCCTTTTTCTCTTGTCTTGTCCCCGCATCCTGTAACGGACAGCAGCAATACAAGAACAAGAAGAAGGCATCCTGTTTTTTTCTTCATACTTTCTTTACTCCAAAGTGCTTACACGATGTAACTAAGAGGAATCCGCACATCAAAGGTCGTACCCTCTCCTAATTCACTGTGTACCTTAATTGCTCCTTTATGCATCAAAACCGCATTTCTCGTAATAGCGAGTCCTAAACCGGTACCGCCGATTTCTCTGGAATGAGATTTGTCTACACGATAGAACCTTTCATAAATATGATCCAGCGCTTCCTCCGGGATACCCATACCGGAATCCTCTACCTTCACATAAAAATACTGATGGTCCGCATTTAAAGAAACATGCACCCAGCCTTCTCCATCATTTTTGTTGTATTTAATCGCATTTTCAATCAAATTCGTAAATGCTAATGTGATCTTTACCTCATCAACCTCTGCCGTTACCGGACGGAAGCTTTCCATAACAAGCTGTACTTTCTGCTGGTCTGCAATTGGCTGGAGACGTTTCATAATCTGTTCAATCAATTCATTGATATTTACGGCAGAAATGTTAAGGGCTGCGGCAGTTTTATCCATCTTGACCAAGGACAGCAGATCATTGATGATCTTAGTCTCACGCTCAATTTCATTGGTAATGTCTGCCATAAATTCCTGATATAACTCAACCGGCGCCCCATGCATACTGTTAATGGAATCCGCTAACACCTTCATAGAAGTAAGAGGCGTCTTTAATTCGTGCGACACATTTGACACAAATTCCTGACGCGAGTCATCCATAACCTTCATTTTGCTCATCATTTTATTGAATTTCTCACAGATAATAATCGTCTCCGTGTAGTCTTTGACCATCAGTTCTTCATCTGTGCGTCCTCCCTGAATAGAAGCAATTCCCTCAGACAGCTTATTAAACGGCGCTACCAGATGAATGGAAATGAGTACGCCAAAAAAGCCCATTGCTGCCACTATCAGCACCATGATAACGGCAGCAATCTGCTGCAGATAGTCGGCACTTAACTGAATATTATCGGTAGATACACTAAGTACAAGTACTCCCAGTACTGTACTGGTTTTGTCCGTAGGATTGATAATCGGAGTTGCAGTCTCAATATACTGATTCTCAGAATCATAGCTTGCAAATACCTCTCCGCTTACACTTCTGATTACTTCCTCTGAGATAATCGTCTTATTCTCATCCAGATTATAAGTATCATACATAATCCGGAAATTATCGTCTACAATCAGCAGCCGGCCATCATAGATTGACATAAGCATGCCAATTTGGGTTAGAATAGAATCAGATGTAGCAGCATCAGCATTCATGTATTCACTTGTGGCTATCTGATTTGCCAGTATCTTTGCCTGACTTTTGATTTCACTTTCTCGAATAGACAATGCACGCGCCTCATAGGAAGATAAAATCACAGCCGCCACAAGAAAGGCCGGAATAACGGCCACTAAGATAATGCTTATAATAAGACGGAATTTTAAACTTTTGATAAATGGAATAAATCCTCCATATTTTTGCATGGAACTGCCCCTTTATTATTTCTGAATATAATAATATCCTACGCCCCATTTGGTATGAACATATCTTGGTTCACTTGGGTTGCTTTCAATCTTCTCTCTCAAACGGCGAACATTAACATCTACCGTACGGACATCTCCCGGATAATCCTTACCCCATACATTTTCTAATAGCTGCTCTCTGCTGTATACCTTGTTCTCATTTTTTACCAAAAGTTCTAAAAGTTCAAATTCCTTTCCCGTCAGATTTACCTCTGTGCCTTTGATATATAAGCGGTAGTTTTCGCAGTCCAACTTTAAATCACCTTTTTCTATGATAGAAACGCCTGCATTCTTATGCCTTCCGCCGGAGGTTCTTCTCATAATTGCTTTGATTCTCGCCTTTACCTCAAGAATATTAAACGGCTTTGTAATATAATCATCCGCGCCATAGTCAAGACCTAATATCTTATCCATGTCATCGCCCTTTGCCGTCAGCATTACGATTGGCATATCTGAAAATTCCCGAATTGCCTGACAAACCTCAAAGCCATCCATTTTCGGAAGCATAACGTCAAGAAGAATCATGTCATATTCTGTAGCTTTCGCCATGTTATAGGCTTCCTCCCCGTCATATGCACAGTCCACTTCCATTCCGTCCTGCTCTAAACTAAAACGGATTCCTTTTACTATCAATTTTTCATCATCAACTACAAGAACTTTCTTTGCCATTCTACACCTCAGTTAATCACAATATAATCTTCGATTTTAGAGAATACCCCATCCTTTATTCCTGATATATCTTTTAATTCCCGAATACTGGAAAAACCCCCGTTTTCCTCGCGGTATGCCAAAATTGCCAACGCTTTGGATTCTCCAATTCCCGGAAGTGTCATCAACTCTTCTTTGGAAGCGGTATTTATATTTACTTTCTTTTTCTCCTGATTATCTGTATCTTTACTTTCGGACAGGCCGCTTGCCGCAGCTCTCTCCTCTTCTGTACGTTCCTCTGCCTCCGCTTCGGTAGGAACATAAATCATCTCTCCGTCTGCAAGCAGTCTTGCCTGATTCCAATAATCAGCAGCAGCCTCTGTGGTAAGGCCGCCCGCAGCCTGAAAAAGATCGCAGACACGGCTTTCTTCCGGCAACATATATACGCCCGGAGCCGCAACCGCCCCGCAGACATATACACAGATTTGCTTTAGTTCTTTGTCTTCTGTAACAAATTCTGTTTCCGTAAGATTTACCGAACCGGTTGAAACGGATTCCTCCGTACTATCTTCAGAATTTATATATGCCGCCGTATTATTGCCGCAACCGCAGATACCAATAATCACCAGTACACTTATTATTAGTATACGAAATTTGTATTTTTTAACCATAAATAGTACTCCTTCCTTGCGGAAGGAGCCCCAATGCTGTTATTTATTTTAACGAAATATTACGGATTTTACAAGATATATTACAAGATTATTGCAGAAAAAGTATGTTCTAACTTGTCAATCATCTCATCTACATGTTTCTCTTCAATGACAAGCGGCGGAACAATACGCAATACATCAGAACCGGCGGAGATAATAACCAGACCATTTTCTAAAGCCTTACTGCAAACCTGCCCCGGCTTTATCGTGGTTACAAGCCCCTGCATAAGACCCACGCCTCTTCGCGCAGTAAGACAATCCTGTTTTTCCACAAGTTCATCTAACCTTGCCTCTAAATATGCACCTACCTCTTTTACATGAGCCAAAATCTTTCTGTCTTCGTAAATATCAAGAACAGCGGACACCGCCGCTCCGATAAATGGATTTCCTCCATAAGTCGTTCCATGATCCCCCGGAGCCAGTGAGCTTTCTGCAACCTTTTCCGTCATAAGAAACGCACCTACCGGAACACCGCAGCCTAATGCTTTGGCAGATGTAAGGATGTCCGGCTTTATGCCATAGCCCTGCCACGCGAACATATCTCCCGTCCGACCCATCCCGCACTGGATTTCATCTAAAATAAGAAGGATATCCTTTTCCTCGCAAAGCGCCTTCACACCCTGTAAAAATTCCGGTGCGGCCGGATATATTCCGCCCTCGCCCTGTATGGTTTCCATAAGAATTGCGCAGGTTTTATCCGTTACCGCTGCTTTAACAGATTCCAAATCATTAAAATCAGCAAAGCGGACTCCGCCAATCAACGGCTCAAAAGGTTCGCGGTAATGGGTATTTCCTGTTACAGATACAGCTCCCATACTTCTTCCGTGAAAAGAATGATTCATCGCAATGATTTCATAACGCCCGCTTCCATATCTGGTATAAGAATATTTTCTGGCAGCCTTTAGCGCACCTTCAATTGCTTCTGTACCGCTGTTGGTAAAAAATACTCTGTCCATCCGGCTTACTGCAAGCAGCTTCTCTGCCGCCTCTATCGTAGGTATGGTATAGAACAGATTTGAAGTATGCAGTAATTTATCCACCTGTTCTTTTAATGCCTGCGTATAGGCTTCATCACCATAGCCTAAGGCATTTACTGCGATTCCTGCTGCAAAATCCAGATATTCTTTTCCGTTTGTATCGTAAAGATATACACCTTTCCCATAGTCGAATACTACCGGAAAACGGTTATAGGCATGTAACAGAGCTTTCTCTGCGGCTTCCATATATTGATTCATGTCTGACATAATTTCTTCCTTACTTTCCGTTTGTTTTTCTATACTCTGCCTGTTATATAATTGTATCGGCACCTTCTGGCAGAAGAACTGTGCCGATGCCCTTCTTTGTAAATATTTCCAAAAGCAGGCAGTGTGCGATTCTTCCGTCCAAAATATGCACACGGGAAACCCCGCTGTCGATTGCATCAATACAATTCTGCAGTTTCGGAAGCATTCCTCCGCCGATAAATCCAGTTTTCATCAATTCCTTTGCTTCTGATACTTTTAGTTCGGAAATCAATGTTGACGGATCGCTTGGATTTGCGTATACGCCTTCAATATCTGTTAAGAATGCCAGTTTTTCCGCACCAAGAGCCTTTGCAATGGCACATGCGGCATCATCTGCATTGATATTGTAACCCTGAAATTTACTGTCCATACCAATCGGGCAGATAATCGGAAGGAAATCCTTCTCTAACATATCATAGATAATCTTGGTATTTACCTCTGTCACATCACCTACAAAACCAATGTCCTGTCCGTCGGAGTATTTCTTTTCTACCTTAAGAAGACCGCCGTCTTTGCCGCTGATGCCAACAGCCTTTACCCCAAGTTCTTCTACAAGCTGAACAAGGGATTTGTTTACCTTATTTAAAACCATCTCTGCAATTTCCATCGTTTCTTCATCTGTTTTTCTAAGGCCGTTTACAAATTCCGGCTCTTTTCCGGAAAGTTTTACCCATTTACTGATTTCCTTTCCGCCGCCATGAACGATAACCGGCTTAAAACCGGTTAATTTCAGCAGGGTAACATCCTGTATTACCTGTCTTTTTAACTGTTCATCTACCATGGCAGAACCGCCGTATTTTACTACGATAATCTTGCGGTTGAATTTCTGGATATATGGTAATGCTTCAATAAGTACCTCTGCTTTTTCCTGCAATGTTCTGGTTTGCTCTGTCATGATAATTCTCCTTCAAATTATTTATAATCTATTGAATTTGGTGATATTATCCTCATTCAATGTAAAGTCATAGTAATTTAAGTCCTCGCGAAAGGTCCAGCCTGTGCTTTTCCAAAAAGCATTTCCTACTGTGTTGGAACGGAATGCAATAAGCGACACCTTATTGATGTGTTCTTCCTGCAAAGCCTTCATACAAAATACCGCCATTGCTTTTCCGATACCATGCTTACGGTAATCCGCATGCACACAGACGTGATATAGACAGCCTCTTCTGCCGTCATGTCCGCAAAGAATCGCTCCCACAACTTTGCCGTCTGCCTCTGCGACTACGCTGGTTGTTGGATTTCTCTTTAAGAAGCGTTCGATGCCCTCATAGGAATCGTCAATGGAGCGGATTCCAAAGCCGTCTATCGTCATCCACAAATTATATACTTGTTCATAATCTTCTATCTGCATTATGCGCAGAGTAAAGTTACTATTCATCATTTACCTCACTAAGGAAACATCGGCACCAGCATAAGTCCTTCCTTTTCCGGAAGTCCAAACAGCAGGTTCATATTCTGTACTGCCTGACCGGCTGCTCCCTTTACCAGATTATCCAGAGCACCCATCATAATGATACGTCCGGTTCTTTCATCAATGACAAAGTTTATATCTACAAAATTACTGCCCTCTACCCATTTTGTTTCCGGGCAGACACCTTTATCCAGAACGCGGACGAAAGTTTCTTTTTTATAATAAGAATCGTACACAGCTTTAATTTCCTCATAGACCGGATAGGTACCGTCTGCTTTTTTCTTAAGATTTGCATATTCGGTTACCAGAATGCCCCGGTTCATCGGAACAAGATGCGGTGTAAAATTGATTCGGATTTCTTTTCCTGCCGCATATCCAAGCTGTTCCTCAATCTCAGGCGTATGTCTGTGGGATGCAACGCCATATGCTTTTATATTTTCATTTACTTCACAAAAGAGGTTTGGAAGTTTTGCCCCACGACCCGCACCCGAAGTTCCGGATTTTGCATCAATGATTAGCGTATCTGCCTCAATCAGCCCCTCTTTTACCATTGGATAGGCGGTTAAAATCGAGCAGGTGGTATAACAGCCCGGATTGGCTACTAATCTTGCATTTTTTACCTTATTGCGGTTTATTTCGCAGAGTCCATATACCGCTTCTTCGATAAACTGCGGGCTCTTGTGTTCAATCCCGTACCATTTTTCATAAACTGCCACGTCTTTGATGCGGTAATCTGCGCTTAAGTCCACAATCTTTACTTTATGTAAGATATCCTCCGTAAGCACCCCCGCCAGATAGCCCTGCGGCGTCGCCGTAAAAATCACATCTGCCCTGGAGGCTAATTCTTCTATATTATCATCGAAACATTTCCCTTCTACCAACTCAAACATGTTCCGGTATATAGCGGCATACTCCTGTTCCACATAACTTCTCGAACCATACCATACGATTTCTGTCTGTGGATGATTCCATAATATACGAACCAGTTCTGCCCCTGCATATCCTGTTGAACCGATAATTCCTGCTTTAATCATTTCCATTTCCTCATTTACAAAATTTGTCTATAAACCTTTGTTTCCTATAATAGTACAATTACATCCATTCGTAAAGTCTTTTTGTATTTTTATGCATTTTTATTCAGTTTTTTTGCATTTTATTTATATTTTATTGTATATTACTATATTTTTTGTATATTATTTCACTTGCATATGTGTAAGGATAGGTGTATATTATCTTTATCCCATGCGTCATATTTTTGTGGCGCAGTACAAGAACGAACAAAAAGGAAAGGAAATATATACCATGAAGGAAAAAGTTGTTTTAGCTTACTCTGGTGGTCTTGATACCACAGCCATTATTCCATGGTTAAAGGAAAATTACGATTATGAAGTTATCTGCTGCTGTATCAACTGTGGACAAGGCGAAGAATTAGATGGTCTCGAAGAAAGAGCAAAGTTGTCCGGTGCCACAAAGTTATACATTGAGGATATTACAGATGAATTCTGCGAAGAATACATTATCCCATGTGTTCAGGCAGGTGCCGTATACGAAAACAAATACTTACTCGGAACCTCAATGGCCCGTCCGGGTATTGCCAAAAAATTGGTAGAAGTTGCAAGAAAAGAAGGCGCTACTGCCATCTGTCATGGTGCAACCGGAAAAGGAAACGATCAGATTCGTTTTGAACTTGGTATCAAAGCGCTTGCCCCGGATCTTAAGATTATCGCAGCATGGCGTCAGGACAACTGGACCATGCAGTCCCGTGAAGAAGAAATCGAATACTGTAAAGCACATGGCATCGACCTTCCATTCTCAGCAGACAACAGCTACAGCCGCGACCGTAACCTATGGCACATCAGCCATGAAGGGCTTGAATTGGAAGACCCTGCACAGGAGCCAGACTATGACCATCTGCTCGTACTTGGCGTATCTCCTGAAAAAGCCCCTGACGAAGGCGAATATGTTACCATGACCTTCGAAAAAGGTATTCCGACATCTGTAAACGGTAAAAAAATGAAAGTGTCTGATATTATCCGCGAGTTAAATGCACTTGGCGGCAAACACGGAATTGGTATTGTCGACATTGTAGAAAATCGTGTGGTTGGTATGAAATCCCGGGGCGTATATGAAACACCGGGCGGAACTATTCTTATGGAGGCGCATCAGCAGTTAGAAGAGCTTGTCCTCGACCGTGCTACTATGGAGGTCAAAAAAGATATGGGCAATAAGATGGCGCAGATTGTTTACGAAGGAAAATGGTTCACTCCGCTTCGTGAAGCAGTTCAGGCATTTGTAACCTCTACGCAGGAATATGTAACCGGCGAGGTAAAATTCAAACTTTACAAAGGCAACATCATAAAAGCCGGAACAACTTCTCCATACTCACTTTACAGTGAATCTCTTGCAAGTTTTACAACCGGTGACTTATATGACCACCATGATGCAGAAGGCTTCATCACATTATTTGGATTACCGCTTAAGGTAAGAGCCATGAAATGGCAGGAAGCAAACGAAGATAATAAATATCTGAAGTAAGCATTGCAAGATTGCTGCATTTCAAATACAAACCATAAAAAGAGGATGTCCCATCCATGACCTGTTTTGTCATAGTTTGGGAACATCCTCTTTTTATTATTCTTTACTACTTCTTTAATTTCTCTAAAATCATATCCTTCATATCATGGGCACGTTTTTTGACGTTTGCAGATGCAGTCCTTGACACAATAAGACTGGATATAAAACGTGAGGAATAATCGTATTTTCCGAGGTTGTATGCCATTGCGGCAATCAGCAGGTCTACTGTACTCTGGTCCATACCGCTCATCGGATAATTTTCCGATGACATCGCCTTAACATAGCCGTCAAACGCCTGTTGATAGAAGGAATCGTATTCCTTCCGGCAGGCATCAATCGCTTCCTTATTTTTGTCTGCGCCTTCTGCCGCTAACTCTTCCATCTTGCCGCGAAGCAGCCACGCGATTTTCAAACATGCATATGCCTTTTCACTCGTTGCACCCTTCTTTACAATGGTTGTATAAAGAGCCAGTTTAAACCGTTCAATAGCCGTATCATAATCCAACACCTCAACCGTTTCGGTTGCTTTTACGGGCGCAGTCTTAAACTTGCTACATACACCTTCATTGATTAGTTTAATCTGAAGGGAAGACAAATGCGGAAAATAACGATGAATTGCAGTATAACCGCATTTTGGACAAGAAGCCACATCATATTTATTTGTATCAACGTTCTCAAATCTTGGACGAAGATCCATATCCGGCTCTTTCCGTTTTGCTCTGCCTGATTTAATCATTGTAGTACGGAAGACGTTATCGCATACAGGGCAGCGGATGGATTTGAGTAATAAGTAGTCTTTCTCCTTTGGTTCTGCCGCTTCCCTGGTAATGTCTCCGCCATCATTCTGCTTTGCCGTAACACTTTCCTCTCCGTAAATGTTATTTGCAACATTCTCATCTAAGCCAAATTTGCCTAATCCTGATAATAAATTGTCCATGCTTCCCCCTGTTTCTCTATTCCGGCAGCGCCGGATAAATCTTTTGCAATATTCTCTACTCTTATGCCGGATTGGCCGGTAACTTAAAGGAACTCTTAAGCGATACAATACGGTTAAATACCGGCTGACCCGCTACAGAATCCTTAGAATCTGCGCAGAAAAAGCCCTGACGCACAAACTGATAGCTGTCATAAGCCTTTGCTTCCATAAGAGCCGGCTCTACGATACAGTTGTCCAGTACCGTAAGCGAATTTGGATTTAAGTTCAGACTTCCGTCTTCATTATATACACCGAGTTCCTCGTTAATTAAGTTCTCATATAAACGGACGGTAACCTTTTTGCCATATTCCGCAGATACCCAGTGAATCGTTCCTTTTACCTTGCGTCCGTCCGGGGCATCTCCGCCCTTTGTAGCCGGATCATAAGTACAGTGGATTGCAACAATATTTCCGTCCGCATCCTTTTCCACGCTGTTACAGGTTACGAAGTATGCATTCATAAGACGAACCTCGTTGCCCGGATACATACGGAAATATTTCTTTGGCGGTTCTTCCATAAAGTCATCACGCTCAATATAAAGTTCTCTTGTAAACGGAACCTGACGTGTGCCAAGCTCCGGGTTTTCTAAGTTGTTATCTACCTCAAGGTACTCTGCCTGTCCTTTTGGATAATTGTCGATTACAACCTTAATTGGATCAAGGACCGCCATCATACGAGAGCGTTTCATCTTGAGGTCTTCACGGATACAATACTCAAGCATTGCGTAATCCACAGAACTGTTCGCCTTAGATACTCCGCAAAGCTCTACAAACATCCTGATGGATTCCGGTGTAAAGCCTCTTCTTCTAAGCGCTGCAATGGAAACCAGACGCGGGTCGTCCCAGCCGTCTACGATTCCAGCTTCAACCAGCTTCTTGATGTAACGCTTACCGGTTACTACATTGGTAAGATATAATTTCGCAAATTCAATCTGCTTTGGCGCATCCTCCGGACTCTTCTTGTAGCCAAGTTCTGTTACCACCCAGTCATAAAGCGGTCTGTGGTCTTCAAATTCCAAAGTACAGATAGAATGTGTAATTCCTTCAATAGCATCTTCAATCGGATGCGCAAAGTCATACATGGGATAGATGCACCATTTATCTCCGGCGCTGTGATGTGTCATATGAGCCACACGATAAATAACCGGGTCACGCATATTGATATTGGAAGAGCTCATATCAATTCTCGCACGAAGGACACGGCTTCCGTCTTCAAATTCGCCGTTTTTCATACGCGTAAAAAGGTCTAAGTTTTCTTCAATACTTCTTGTTGAATATGGATCTTCCTTTCCCGGTTCGGTAAGTGTTCCTCTATATTCGCGAATCTGTTCTGCTGTCAGGTCAGACACGTAGGCTTTCCCTTTTTTGATTAACGCTACAGCCCCTTCATACATCTGTTCAAAATAATCTGATGCAAAATAAAGCCGGTCTTCCCAATCTGCGCCAAGCCATGCAACGTCAGCCTTTATGGATTCTACAAATTCGATTTTTTCCTTTGTAGGATTGGTATCGTCAAAACGAAGGTTAAATTTGCCACCGTACTTTTGCGCCAATCCGTAGTTTATAAGTATCGCCTTGGCATGTCCGATATGCAGATATCCGTTCGGTTCCGGCGGAAATCTGGTACAGATGCTCTTGCAATGTCCCTCTGCCAAGTCTTTTTCGATAATATTTTCAATAAAATTCCTGGAAACTACTGCTTCATTTTCCATAAATAACTTCCTCCAACACTGTCCGCCAGCGCGGAATCAATGCTTTCTTTTTTTATATGAAAAAGGGTTGCAACACACAGGCAACAACCCCCTTTTGTACGAATTCTATTATAATTTCCTGCTATTTCTTTGTCAACCGCAACACAGAAGTTAATTATGCGTATGCGTAAACAAATGCTCCTGACAATATTCCTTATTTCCCGTACATTTTGAGCAGTAACGGAACACCAGATTCGGGTCATCCTTTTCTGTCCTTCCGCAGATTGCACATTTATGCCTTGGTGCGTTGGAATGAAATCTTGGTTCACGCATCTGGGACTGAAACTCTCTCTGACGCTTCTTCTGCTTTCTTGACAGACGTATCTTGGAAAAGAAGAAAAACAGTGCCAGATTCAGTAATGCCAAAATAATCTGCGAACCGTAAATTAACAATGTGACAATTCCCATTGTTACGCCAGAAGACGCCCCTACCGAATAATAAATATACAATTCATAGAGCAGTTCCAGATAATATACAATCAGCATCCATTTCATCTTAATCGGCAGAATAAAATACAGATTCACCGTAGCATCCGGCACACAGATTGCCAGTGCCATAAACATAGACAGCAGAATGTAGTACATGGACAGCACAACCGGAAGCGGTGTTCCGATGAAAAGCCACGAACCAAAATATACCAGAAATCCTCCCACAACATTAAGCAGTACCCCGCCAAGAAGGTATACATTCATGCGGAAGGTACCAAGAATCTGCTGCAGGCTCTGTCCCATAGAAAGCAGACACAACATAAAAATCAGCCCTAAAATACCGCTGTCATTATATACACATACCACCCATGTTACCAGTCTCCAAATCTGTCCTGTAAGAATTGCGCCTACGTCAAATGACAAATATGCAAGAAAGATTCCGTCTCCTATATAGTTGAGCACAAATCCAATGAGATAGGCAAACACAAAATATTTGTGCAGATCATGGATGGCATATCTGCCCCATTTTTGTTCTAACTTATACATCCAGTTCATATATATACAACATCCTTTTCTTTTTTGTTCATGATAATTATTATACACAACATCCTACTTCTAAAGCAATTTTTTTGTCAAGATTCCTTAAAATTCTTCATAAAAACTTTAGATTTGCTCAGTTGTTTTTTAAATGGACAAGTTTTATAATAGGAAAGAGTTTGGTTAAATATCTTTAAGCATTTCCAACTTTTCCCATATATCGTTTTCATAT
Source organism: uncultured Agathobacter sp. (assembly GCA_944381555.1). GTDB lineage: Bacteria > Bacillota > Clostridia > Lachnospirales > Lachnospiraceae > Roseburia. Next base: position 73,486 of record CALWLL010000061.1, read on the forward strand.
ATTGGAGGTTACAGATGAAAAACAATATATTACATAAACTTGGAATCGACATCGGTTCTACAACTGTAAAAATTGCAATCTTAGATGAAAATAATAATCTTTTATTTTCAGACTACGAAAGACACTTCGCTAATATCCGCGAAACACTTCACGCTCTTATCAAAAAAGCCTTAGAAACCATTTCTGACTGCAATATCAGTGCAGTTATCACAGGCTCCGGCGGTCTGACACTTGCAAAGCATGTAAACATCCCGTTTGTACAGGAGGTTATCGCTGTATCCACAGCATTGCAGCATTTTGTTCCTCAGACAGATGTCGCTATCGAATTAGGCGGTGAAGATGCCAAAATCATCTATTTTGAAGGCGGTAACGTAGAGCAGCGTATGAACGGTATCTGTGCCGGCGGCACAGGCTCCTTCATCGACCAGATGGCATCGCTAATCCAGACAGACGCAGCCGGATTAAACGAATATGCCAAAAATTTTAAGGCAATCTACCCAATCGCTGCCCGATGCGGTGTATTTGCCAAAACAGATATTCAGCCGCTGATTAACGAAGGCGCTACCAGAGAAGACCTGTCCGCTTCTATTTTTCAAGCGGTTGTAAACCAGACCATCAGCGGACTTGCCTGTGGCAAACCAATTCGCGGACATGTTGCTTTTTTGGGCGGACCGCTCCACTTCCTTTCAGAACTTCGCGGTGCCTTTGTCCGTACCTTAAATCTGGATGAGGAACATGCTATTATGCCGGAAAATTCTCATCTGTTTGCAGCAATAGGCTCTGCCCTTAATTACAAAGAGGAGCATCAGACCACACTTTCCGAATTAGAGGAAGCTCTTTCCCATGATATCCAAATGGAATTTGAAGTAGCGCGTATGGAGCCATTATTTGCTTCCAGAGAAGAATATGACGCCTTTTGTACGCGCCATAACAATAAGTCTGTCAAAACTGCCGACTTATCTTCCTATAAAGGCAACTGCTATTTAGGAATTGACGGCGGTTCTACCACAACAAAGCTTGCACTTGTATCGGAGGACGGCTCTCTTCTTTATTCCTTCTACAGCAGCAACAACGGCAATCTGCTTGGAACAACGATAAATGCCATTCGCGATATTTATGACAAACTGCCAAAGGATGCTCACATTGTGCATTCCTGCTCAACCGGTTACGGAGAAGCGCTCTTAAAAGCTGCTCTTATGCTGGACGAGGGTGAAGTTGAAACAGTTGCACATTACTACGCAGCGGCATTTTTTGACCCAAAGGTAGACTGTATCCTAGACATTGGCGGTCAGGATATGAAGTGCATCAAGATTAAAAATCAGACTGTAGACTCCGTTCAGCTAAACGAAGCCTGCTCCTCCGGCTGTGGTTCCTTTATCGAGACTTTCGCAAAATCCTTAAACTACAGCGTAGCAGATTTTGCCAAAGAAGCACTCTTTGCCCAAAATCCGATTGACCTTGGAACCCGTTGTACGGTATTTATGAATTCCAAGGTAAAACAGGCGCAGAAGGAAGGTGCGTCCGTTGCGGACATTTCTGCCGGACTTGCGTATTCTGTTATCAAAAATGCTCTGTTTAAGGTTATCAAGCTCTCCGATGCCAAAGACTTAGGAGAAAATATCGTAGTACAAGGCGGTACCTTCTATAATGACGCCGTACTTCGCAGCCTTGAGATTATCGCTGGCGTAGAAGTAACCCGTCCTGATATCGCAGGTATCATGGGTGCCTTCGGAGCTGCGCTGATTGCCCGTGAGCGCCATGAGACCGGCTATCAGACCTCCATGCTTTCAATTGAACAGATTAAAGACCTTACCTATACTACAAAGCTTACCCGTTGTAAGGGATGTACGAACCATTGTATGCTGACTATCAACAGATTTTCCGACAATCGCCAGTACATTACCGGTAACCGCTGCGAACGCGGTCTTGGAAAAGAACGTAAGAACGCTGATTTACCAAACCTGTTTGATTACAAGAACAAGCGCCTGTTTGATTACGAACCGCTTCCGGTAAATGAAGCGCCTCGCGGCACCGTTGGACTGCCCCGGGTACTCAATATGTACGAAAACTATCCGTTCTGGGCGACCTTTTTCACAAAGCTCGGCTTCTCCGTGGTACTATCTCCGCAATCAAGCCGAAAAATTTACGAAATGGGTATTGATACGATTCCAAGCGAATCGGAATGCTATCCTGCAAAACTGGCTCACGGCCATATTGCATGGCTTATCCACCAGAATGTTGACTTCATCTTCTATCCGGCGATTCCTTATGAACGAAATGAATTTCCGGATGCCAACAACCATTATAACTGTCCAATCGTTACCTCTTATTCCGAAAATATCAAGAATAACGTAGACGAAATCACATCCGGTCAGGTCCGTTTCTTAAATCCATTTATGGCATTTACGAATGAAGACACCCTATCCCAACAGTTAGTGGCTTGTTTTACAACAGAATTTGGCATTTCAGAAGCAGAAATCCGCGATGCCGTGTCCGAAGGCTGGAAAGAACTGGCAGTTGTACGTCTTGAGATGCAGAAAAAAGGCGAAGAAGTCTTAAAATACATGGAACAGCATAACTGCCGGGGCATTGTCCTTGCCGGACGTCCATACCATATCGACCCGGAAATCAATCACGGTATTCCAGAGCTGATTAACTCTTATGGTCTGTGTGTTCTAACGGAAGACTCTGTCTCCCATTTAGGCGAATTAGAGCGTCCGCTCATCGTTATGGACCAGTGGATGTATCACTCCCGCCTGTATAACGCAGCCAATTATGTGAAAGTACGGGATGATTTGGATATGATTCAGCTAAACTCCTTTGGCTGCGGATTGGATGCTGTAACTACAGATCAGGTAAATGACATTTTAACAGGCTCCGATAAAATCTATACCTGCTTAAAGATTGATGAGGTAAATAACCTTGGAGCCGCCCGCATCCGTATCCGTTCTCTTCTTTCCGCAATTCGCGTAAAGGAGAAACAAAACAAGAAACGCACGATTAAACCTGCAAACTATAAACGTGTTGTCTACACAGAAGAAATGCAAAAAGCAGGCTACACCATTATCTGTCCGCAGATGTCGCCTATTCATTTTGACATTCTGCTGCCTGCCTTCCGTAAGTGCGGCTATAATATCGTTATTCCGGATGTTCCAAACAAGGAATGCATTGATACAGGCCTTCGTTTTGTAAACAATGATGCCTGCTATCCTTCTTTGATTGTTATCGGCCAGATAATGAGCGCCGTTCTTTCCGGAAAGTATGACATGACCAAAACAGCCATCATCATCACACAGACCGGAGGCGGCTGCCGTGCATCCAACTATATCGGATTTATCCGCCGTGCATTACAAAAATGCGGATTCGGAGATGTTCCGGTTATCTCGCTGAATATGGTAGGTTTAGAGAAAAATCCGGGCTTTAAGCTCACGCCTCAGCTAATTCAACGGGCATTGTATGCTTTGGAATTTGGTGATATTTTTATGCGCTGTCTCTACCGTGTAAGACCATATGAAGTAACGCCGGGCTCTGCAAATGCAATGCATGAAAAATGGAAACAGATTTGTCTGGATTTCCTGACGCAGGATAAGAAGATGCTTTCGCATAAAAAGTACCGCAGGCTTTGCCGCGAAATCATTCGTGACTTTGACAATCTTCCAATGACGGATGAGAAAAAACCGCGCGTTGGTATCGTAGGTGAAATTCTGGTTAAGTTCCATCCGGTAGCCAACAACTATCTTGTGGATTTACTGGAATCCGAAGGTGTAGAAGCCGTTGTACCGGATTTGACAGACTTTTTATTATATAGCTGTTACAATCAGAACTTTAAGACCGATCACTTAGGCGGAACAAAGAAATCTAAGACTATAAACAATATGCTGGTCCGCTTCTTTGAATGGATGCGGAAAGATGCACGCGATGAATTGGTAAAGAGTAAGCACTTTGAACCAACCGCTTACATCTGGGAGCTTGCAGATGCCGCCAGTGAAATCGTATCTGTTGGAAACCAGACCGGTGAAGGCTGGTTCTTAACCGGAGAAATGCTTGAGCTTATCCATGAGGGTGCGCCAAACATCGTATGCACACAGCCGTTTGCCTGCCTTCCAAACCATATCGTGGGAAAAGGCGTAATCAAAGAACTTCGCCGCCGCTATCCCGAGGCTAATATCGTAGCCATCGACTATGACCCAGGCGCTTCTGAAGTAAACCAGTTAAACAGAATTAAGCTGATGCTGTCAAGCGCACATAAGAATTTAAATAGGTAATTACATACCATTCGTATGCAGAAATAAGTAATATGAAATACAAAATGAACTTATAAGTGAATTTGGGCGCAGAGAGAATTATTTCCTCTCTACGCCCAAAATTTTAGCATTTTACTTGAATTTTCCTTCTGTTTTGGGCATATGTTAAATAAATCATATGGTATGCCCACTTTTTGTCGAAATAGCGGGTATACGACATAAATTTTCTTACCATTGCCCAAATTTCTATTCCAACAATGTTTTCCCCGCCTGCACTCTCCCTCTTGTCAGAACTTCGGTTTCCAACTATAATATGCATATACAAATGTCTGATGATGGAGGAAAATATATGGATTTATTTATACAGAATATGGAATCCGCACTCACATACGTTGTAGAAATCTGCACCATTATTCTGGAGCTGTTCGGAATTGTTGTTCTTGTCTTTACTGCCATTAAGTGCTTTATTCAGTGGGTTAGAAAAGACGCAACGCATTTAAGGTTAACCCTTGCCCAGGGAATCGCCCTTTCTTTGGAATTTAAAATGGGCAGCGAGGTGCTTCGTACTGTAGTTGTCCGTGAATGGGAAGAACTCGGAATCTTAGGCGCAGTTATTCTTTTACGCGGTCTGTTGACCTTCCTCATTCATTGGGAAATTAAAACTGAAAAAAGCGATCTGGAAACCACTAAGAAGCCTGCTCCATCTTCCGACGGTAATAATCAATAATCCAAAGCATATCATATCCTTCATCAAGCATACGAATCAGAGTTTCCTTTGCTGCCTCGTATGCTTTAAAGATATTTTTCTTCGCCGGAACATCATGATATACTTTCCAATATCCGCAATATAAAGCGTTTTGACCTTTATGAAGGATAAATCCCTCTACGTCTTCTACAGGATAGCCGAGCAGGATGCCCATCTCATGTGGAAATCCCGCTCTTCCCTGCATATGTGTCTGATACCGTATCTGGAAAGTTCTAAGAATCCCTCCCAGAGATAAATCCATATATCCGTCTGCATATAAAATGCGCTGCACATCCGGGTCATTGAGATATGCCGCCAATTGGGATCTGTGAAACAACAGGAAGCTGGTCTTTTCTTCCATCTGAAACAGACGATAATGTATGATACCTGATTTTTTTAAGATCCGGCGCACTTCATTTTCATCACCTCTTGAAACAATCAATAAATTTGCCATTTTAATACCGGTAATCAATGGGGCACATTGAAGCGCAAACTTTGTCTCAATGTGTGACTGGTCCATGCTCTGTACAATCTTAAATACTTCCTGACACATATATTCTCCTTGAAACGTTCTTAAGTTAGATATGTCTAACTTAAGTTAAATATATCTAATTTATTTACTGTTGTCAATACTATTTTCTGTTTTTTCATATATTACTATTCATGCCAAACTGAGGAAAATGTGACTACCCTTAGCATATGGCTTTCATCATAGGAATTTTATTGTATTTCATATGTTCAATTTGACGTTATTTCTATGACATAGAAGAAGGACCACCTGATGGATGGTCCCTTTATACGCTCTTCTATATTCTATTTGTCTGTATCAGCGCAGCCACATTCCTCGCCACTGCGCCGTTTCGCACAAGTTTGCGCGTCTGGGCAACCCACGCATTTTACACCACGTTTTTTCGCCTTACGGATGTACAAAAGCGCCGCAGTCAGGATCACAACAAGCACCATTACTATGATAATATCTGCCAAACCTATCATATAATAACTCCATTTTACTTATTTGCTTAAAGCATATTCCCTTGCAAATACCTTGTTATTTCTGATAATAATTGCTGCTAAAACTGCAACCATGACAATTACCGCAATCAGCCCCGGAACAAATCCCGCTCCGACTGCACCGGTTGTGATAAGTGTGCCAATCTGGTATACAAGGAAAGAAACTGTATATCCTGTACTGAACTGGAATGCAACACCGCCCCAGAACCATTTTTTATCCTGCATTTCTGCGTTCATAGCGCCCAACGCGGCGAAGCACGGCGGGGTAAAGAGATTGAACATCAGGTAAGCAAGCGCTGCCACTTTCGTTATTCCCATAGCTGCTACTACTTCATTTGCACCACCTGTAAGCACTAATTCATCTACGTCAATGAAGTTTGTAATTGCATATGTAACCGCAAGAGTACCAACGACATTTTCCTTTGCAATGAAGCCGGTAACTGCCGCAGCCGCCAACTGCCATGCCGCTACCCCTACGATCGGAACTAATAATACGGAAATCGGGGAAGCGATTGTTGCAAGAATAGAGGTGTTTTCCGCTCCTTCTTCCACCAATGTAAGCTGCCATGTAAACGACTGCATAATCTGAACAACCGTATTGCACACAAGGATGATTGTACCAGCTTTGATGATATACGCTTTACCACGAGACAACATGGATATACAAGCTCTCTTTAGGCTTGGAAGCTTATATTCCGGAAGCTCCATGATAAAAAAGGATTTCCTGAATTTATGTCCCGTAACCTTGTTGACGATCAAAGCCCCAATGAAAACAAGGAAGATACCCACAAAATACATAAGCGTTCCTACCCATGAAGCCTCTCCAAAAAACGCGCCGGCAAACAAAGCAATAACCGGTAATTTCGCCCCGCATGGCATAAATGGTGTAAGCATTGCTGTTGCGCGGCGTTCTCTTTCGTTTCGGATGGTACGGCAGGCCATAATTCCCGGAATTGCGCAGCCTGTGCCGATTACCATAGGAATAACGGATTTTCCCGAAAGACCAACACGCTTGAAGATTGGATCAAGCACAACTGTTGCACGGGCCATATAGCCGCAGTCCTCTAACAATGCAATAAGGAAATACATAACCATAACAAGAGGAAGGAAGCCAACTACAGCGCCTACGCCTCCAATAATGCCGTCAACCAGAAGCGCATATAAGAAATCGTTAGCACCTTCTAACAATCCGCCAACCCAGCCTTGGAACATTTCGATCAATGTTACAAGTCCCGGAATCGTAAATCCGCTTTCAAACTCATATCCTTCTGCAATCCAAGGTCCGAGTGTTGACTGTGAAATATCAAACACCAAAAACATAACCGCCGCAAAAATAACAAGACCAAGAACCGGATTTGTGAGAATCCTGTCAATCTGATCCTGAGAATTACGCTCTTTTGTTAAAACCTTACGGGTTTCAACCGATTTTACAATTTCATTTACAAATTCATAACGTTTTCTGTCGGCCGCTTCAACCTCCGCTCTGTTAGTCAGGTCGATATCTCCCTGTTCATAAGGCGCTTTCTGGCCGCTTCCACGCAATGAAACAGCTTCTCTTACAACCTCAGCAAGTCCCTCCGAAGAAGTCGATACCGTATTGACTACCGGACATCCTAACCGCGCAGACAATGCTGCCGTATCAATCACGGTTTCCTTCTTCTCATTTATATCGCTCTTATTCAAAGCTACAACTACCGGAATTGATAATTCCAACAACTGGGTTGTAAAAAACAAACTGCGGCTTAAATTTGTTGCATCTACGATGTTAATGATAACATCCGGATTTTCATTCTTAACATAGCTGCTTGTAATACTTTCTTCTGATGTAAACGGCGACATGGAATACGCACCCGGAAGGTCTACCGCAATTAACCCCTCTTCATTATAGATGCTCTTTTTGATTGGGCTCTCCTTTTTGTCTACCGTCACGCCCGCCCAGTTTCCAACACGCTCCGTCCTGCCGGTAAGCGCATTGTACATAGTGGTTTTTCCACTGTTTGGATTACCTGCTAAAGCAATTCTCATTTTCAGATTCCTCCTAATTTTTTTAATCTTTTGCAGATTAAGTGATGTATATCTAACTATAGGTAGTTATACCTAACAAATATTTAAAAAATATATGCAGCTAAATAAAACAAATTCTGTCCTATGGCTACATATATATCCTGCGCAGAGACCTCTTATATGTGGATTGCCTCTGCCAAAAGATTATCGATATTATATCTGCCGTCTTTAATTGAAACGACACATCCGCCTTTCAGATGAGAAATCACTGTGATAGGTTCCCCGCTGTAACAGCCCAAAGTAAAAAGGAATGCGTCCATTTCCGCATCATCCGTCACAATATCTTTGATTATGTATTCCTCACCTGCCTGTGCATCAAGTAAAGTCATATCGTCCTCCTGTTTCATAAAGCAATTAGTTAAAACTAACTAACATAAAGAGTAGCACTCATACAGGTATCTGTCAAGGGAATTTTTACAAAATTTTTCTTTAATTTTTATAGTTTATAAACTTTTAAGATTTTAAAATCCCTTGAGTTTACTGCGTTTCCGAGTTTTTTGTTAGCACTCGCACGGAAAGAGTGCTGATTTTCTATTGACTTTTATTTTTCCTGGATTTATCATCATTGTATAGCTTTTTGGAGCTGCTTCCCGCAGTTCTCAACATAGAAATCCAGAACAAAGAAAAGGAGTGCTTAACTATGGCAAACAAACACGGAAGTCTTTCTATTGATAGTGAAAATCTCTTTCCAATTATTAAGAAATGGTTATATTCAGACCATGATATTTTCTACCGTGAACTAATCTCAAACGGCTGTGATGCTATCACAAAATTAAAAAAGCTGGACATGATGGGAGAATATTCTCTTCCTGCCGATTATAAAGCAAAGATTCAGGTAATCGTAAATCCGGAAGAAAAAACAATTAAATTCATTGACAACGGACTTGGTATGACCGCTGATGAAGTAGAAGAATATATCAATCAGATTGCTTTTTCCGGCGCAACAGACTTTATTGAAAAATATAAGGATAAATCCAATGATGACCAGATTATCGGTCATTTCGGACTTGGCTTCTACTCTGCATTCATGGTAGCTGATGAAGTTACGATTGATACCCTGTCCTATAAGGAAGGAGCAGCACCGGTACACTGGTCCTGTGATGGCGGTACGGAATTTGATATGACAGATGGAACGAAAGAGGGAATCGGTACAGAGGTTACGCTATACTTAAATGAAGACAGCCTTGCTTTTGCTAACGAATACCGCGCACGCGAAGTTATCGAAAAATACTGCTCTTTTATGCCGACCGAAATTTTCTTAAGCAAAGCGAATGCAGAGACACAGTATGAAACTATCGACAAAGAAGACAAACTTGACACTGATGAAGTCGTAGAAGAAATTCATGTGGCAGCCAAGACAGAAGAACGTGAAAACGAAGACGGCACCAAAGAAACCGTTGAGGTTTCCCCTGCCAAGGAACAATTAAAAATTGTAAAACGTCCGGTACCATTAAATGACATTCATCCTCTTTGGGCGAAAAATCCAAACGATTGTACCGAAGAAGAATACAAGGCATTTTACCGTAAAGTCTTCTTAGACTACAAGGAGCCTTTATTCTGGATTCATTTAAATATGGATTATCCGTTCAACCTCAAGGGCATCCTCTACTTCCCGAAAATCAATACGGAATATGATTCCATCGAGGGAACAATTAAGTTATACAACAATCAGGTATTTATTGCTGACAACATCAAAGAAGTCATTCCTGAATTTTTGATGTTATTAAAAGGCGTTATCGACTGTCCTGACCTCCCTCTTAACGTATCCAGAAGCGCACTTCAAAACGACGGATTTGTTAAGAAGATTTCCGAATACATCACCAAGAAGGTTGCGGATAAACTTATTGGAATGTGCAAAACAGAAAAAGAAGCCTATGAAAAATATTGGGATGACATCAGCCCTTTCATTAAATTCGGCTGCTTAAAAGACGAAAAATTCTGTGATAAGATGAATGACTATATCCTGTTTAAAGACATTAATGACCAGTATCAGACTCTTCCGGAATTATTAAAACCGGTAGAGAAAGAAGAAGCCTCCGAAGCAAAGACAGAGGACGGCGAAACGGTTGAGGCAGAAGTTGTCGCTAATGATGCGGATGTGAATACGGATAAAGAAGACAAAGATGAACGTGCAACCGTTTACTATGTAACTGACTTAAACCAGCAGGGTCAATATATCAACCTCTTTAAGGAACAGGGAATGAATGCCGTTATCTTAAATCATAACATTGATACTTCTTTTATCTCTCAGCTTGAAATGAGAAACGAACATTATCGTTTCAAGAGAATTGATGCTGACCTTACAGATTCCCTTAAGGAAGAAGACGGCAAAGATTTAACAGAAGCAACTGCTTCCCTGACAGAAGTTTTTAAAAATGCACTGCACAATGACAAACTTACCGTTAAGGTGGAAAACTTAAAGAACGACAGTATCGCATCTGTTATTACCCTTTCCGAAGAAGGACGCCGTATGCAGGATATGATGAAGATGTATGCAATGCACGGCATGGGCGGCATGGACCCGAATATGTTTGCCGCAGACCAGACATTAACCTTAAATGCAAACCATGCACTTGTAAAATACATCTTGGAGAATAAAGACAGCGAGCATGTTCCAATGTTTGCAGAACAGCTTTATGATTTGGCTATGCTTTCAAACCAGCCGCTCTCCGTAGATGCTATGAGCAAGTTTGTAAAAAGAAGCAACGACATTATGCTGTTGCTGACCAAATAAATTCTGTCATAACAAAGTGTGCGCTTGACGCACACTTTCGCGCCCGAGCGGTATCGCAAAGCGATTATTTCCTTTTCCGCGAGGTGCGCATCCTTCGCGGAGCGTTTTTCATATCATAGGAAAGTAAATTTCTTTCACACGTTAATGTATCACGGTCTTTCCTATGATATAAAAAATAATAAGCTCTCTTCTGATAAAACAATTAAGAACCTGTTTTATAGAAGAGAGCTTTATTATAAATATAATCCACAAGAACTGCCATTCCTAATCCTACAAAGAAACCGCCTAATATATCCGTTGGATAATGCACAAAATGATACATTCTTGAAAAAGCAATAAGCCCTGCAAGAATCAACGCCGGTATACCGGCTTTCCTGTTATTGAAAAAAATACTAAACGCGGCCGCAAACCCATTCATGGTATGTCCGGATGGAAATGAATATTCTCCAGGCTTTGGTATAATCAGAAGGCTAAGCACATCCGCATCAGCCACAAATGGACGCGGTCTTGCAATAACATTCTTTAGAATAAGATTGCCGACAATATAGGTAAGCAGCAAAGACAGCAATACCTGTACCCCCGTCTTCTGGTGTTTTTTCATCAACAGACACACGAAAGCAATTGCAATCCAAATCATTCCATGATCCCCCAACTGGGTGATTACTATCATAATCTCATCCAGCACAGGGTTATGCAGTTCCTGCAGCGCATACAAAAAGGAAAACTCCCAGTCCATATCTTTCTCCTAAACCTAACTATTCTCCGAAATATTTGTCATATACCGCAAAGAAGCTATCTGTTTGAATCGCCCCCGTAGTATCAATGTCAATGTCATCCCATATCTCTTCATTTAACTGAAATTCCGATGCTTCGACAAATTCACGGAATACATCATCAAACTGCTGTTTCTGCCTTTGTGCAATAATACTGATTTTGTTCTGCTCTGTCAAATCCTCTTCGTATTTGCTTAAACACTTAATAAAATAGTATCCTTCGCTGGTTGTAATCATATCCGACTGTTCGTTATTATCCAGATTAAATGCAATAAGGTCTACTTCCGACGGGTAATCGCCCCGCTTCATCGTGGTTTCAATTGTAGCCGCCTCATTATAATTGCTGGCTACACTTGCGAAATCATCTCCATTTTCCAGCTTTTCCTGCACTTCTCTGGCATCATCTGCACTTTTTACACAAATTTGCAGCACACGAATCACTCTTGCTTCATCATCGCTTACTTCTTCGTTCACGCCCTGCGTTAACGTACTGTATAATTTCTCTGCAATCGCATATCGCCTGTAAAACTCCTGCAAATCATTCTTATCAATACCCATGTAAGCAGTTTCTTCTTTTGATAATGAACTGTAATATTCATCGGCAGCATCCTCAGCCAGCGCCAGTTCCGCATCTGTAAGTTCCAGTCCCTTTTCCTCTGCCAGCAGATTCATGCATATAATATTTGCCAGTTCTGACAGGGTAACATTCTTCACATAGGACTCTAATGTGTCCTCCTCGTGCATTGCACCAAAATCATGCTCCCAAAGGTTTACTCCATACTCATTCCCATAAATATTCTGGTAGTTGCACAGATATAGCTTTGCTTCTTCCCTCGTGCATTTACTCCCATTGATTGCAAACACATGATTTTCATACCCGACCGATTTTAAATCCAATACATATTCTGTATCGCCAATTGTACAGCCTGTCAGAAGGCTTGATAAAAAGCAGGCTGCCGCCGCTAATAAACTTATTTTTTTCATCTTTTGTCCCAATGCTTTATCCTTCTACAATTAAAAATCTTCCGCTTGGAAGTTCAAATACTTCACAGGCTTCTAATATCTCATCATCCGACATCCCTGAAATATCCGCTCCTGTTTCATCAAAATATTCTTTCACTTCACGGAGATTTTTACATACAACCGCCATACTGTCTTCTAAGAACTCTTCTGCTTCTTCTAAAGTCTCTGCTACAGGCTCGGAAAATAACTGTCCTTGCTTCTTAAGAAATACTTCTAATACTTCCTCATCATAATCATACATAGCATAACCCTCCCGATGCGTTCATGTACTTTTAGAAAATTCTACCATAAATAAATGTCAATGCCAATCTTTTTTAACTCCTGATAAATACGGGCAATCGGCAGGCCTACAACATTATTGTAATCACCGTCTATTTTTTCAATGTAAATGGCGCATTTCCCCTGTATTCCGTACGCACCCGCCTTATCGAGCGGTTCCCCGCCTGCTACATACCATTCAATTTCTTTTTCTGACATTGGGAACATGGTAACATCCGTTTTTTCATAGAAAACCAGTTCTCCGGCACGGCCGCTTTTATCAATCAGAACCAGCGTTACGCCTGTGAATACACTGTGAGTATTTCCAGCCAGCATCGATAACATTCTCTTAGCGTCCTCTTCCCCTTTTGGCTTACCCAAAATCCTGCCTTCATATGCAACAATCGTATCTGCTCCAATCACAAGAATATCCGATGGTGTTGTCAGCTCTTTGTTTTTTTCTCCAAAGGTAACTACCATTGACGCTACTTCCTCTGCCTTCTGCTTAGACAGCTCCATAACCACCTCTTCGGGTATGGTTTTTGTAATCACCTCTTCTCCCTTTGCCGGGCAGATTTCAAACTCCAGTCCAATCTGCTCTAAGAGTTCTTTTCTGCGCGGGGAAGCAGAGGCTAATATAATCTGGCTCATATTGTTTCTCCTCTCTTGTTAAATGCTATATCCGATTTTTATCCTCCGTTGTATCTACTTCTATCGTATCCCGGAGTGCAAAAGAATATATCAGATTTTTGGTTTCCGTTATCTGTCTGTGCGCATTTGAAAACACGCTGCTTAATGCCTTCCCGTACAAGTTTAGCTGTGTCGCATAGCGGGCGATCAGTTCTTCTGCCGTATTCACACGATCCGTCTTATAATCCATCAGAACAATCCTGTTTTCCTCCAGCCAGAATACGTCAATGATACCCTGAACCAGCACGCCCTCATAGTCCATAACAAATGGCTTTTCACGAAACAGATTGTTCTGTGCATCTGCCTGTGCCATGCGAAGAGCCATCGGTGAAATAAGAAAATCCACAATACTATTTCTGTAAACTAATTTTTCCATTTCCTCCGTCAGTAGTCTCTTCTCTAACATACGGGCAATCTCTGCCTCCAAAAAGCGCCAAGTTTCTTTTCGGGAAGTATGGTCTATCTCCAATAATTTCTGAAAATCCAGACATGCCATAATCCGGTGGACTGCCGTACCGCGAAGAGCGCCTCGATTGCTGTCTTCGGTTCGTTCTGCATTCTCTATGCCATCCTGCATCTGTACGCTCTTTTTACCGTATGTCAAGTTGCGTGCAAATTCAGGAATATAAGATTCCCTCTCATTTATTAAGAATTCCGGGACCGCTGCCTCTCCTTCCATACGGTCATAGTTCTCCACCATGGAAGCTTGTTTCAGCTCCGATACGGAATACTTACTTTTTCTTCCGGCTTCATTTTTATATGGATATTCGTAAGCAAAATCTGCCTGTAGCCGTTTCACCAAATCTTCATCTGCGGCTTTAATCTTTGTCTTAAGAACTTCTTTGGATAGTTCTCTTTCTGCCGCATCTTTGGCTTCCTTAAGCACCAAATCTTTTGCACATTTAAACGTAAACCGATATTTATCCGGATACGATAAGATTGCTGGAGCCACCCAGTCAATATAGGATTTTGCCTTGTTTCTCTGCCCAAACGGAAGGGCCTTTCCCTCCGTAATCATGCCGGTATGTTTTTTGTACAGGTCTTCCTTGTTTTTTATCACTCCTGTAAGGATAAGTTTTTCTTTGGCGCGGGTAAGTGCAACATATAAAACCCGTAATTCCTCTCCTAAGTTATCGCGGCGGATACGGTCCGCAATTTCACTGCGTATTAAGCATTTGCGTTTTGTTCTGGGATTATCCTGCATCTCATCAAGTCCTAAGCCCATATCCGGGTGAACCGTCATTTTCTCTTTGGAATCCATATCGTTAAAATTCTTTGCCATACCGGATACGAATACCACCGGAAACTCTAACCCCTTGCTCTTATGAATGGTCATAATGCGCACCACATCTTCGTTTTCTCCGGTTACGTCAGCTTCCCCGAAGTCCACCTCATATTTTTGCAGTTGGTCGATATATCTTACAAAATGGAACAATCCCTTGTAGCTGGTTTTCTCATATGCGATGGCTTTTTCCACCAGCATATCCAGATTCGCTTTTCTTTGACCGCCGACAGGTAATGCCTTTACATAATCCCCGTATCCAGTTCTTTCCAGAACCATATCAATTAACAGATGAATCGGTGTATCCGGCACGCGCTTACGGAGTTTTCTATACAACTGATTGAAATCATACAATTTGCCCTCTGTCGCTTCTTCCATCTGCTTTAACGCCGCCTCTGCAAAGCTTTGGCAGTCCTCCGTTTTGGACAATTCTGCCAGTTCCTCATTATCAAGTCCTACAATGGCTGATTTTAATACTGCTGCCATCGGAATATCCTGATAAGGATTATCCAGTATTTTTAAGAAGCTAAGTACGGTCTGTACTTCTACTGCCGAGAAATATCCGGTGGACGTGGATACATGTACCGGAATTTTGCAGTCTGCTAAAACCGCAGCAAAATCATTCCCCCAGCCCTGAAGGCTACGAAGAAGGATTACGATATCGCTGTTTTTCAGCGCTCTTAGTTCTCCGGTTGCCTTATCCGCAATTTTAAGCGTCTGCTTAAGCTCCTGGATACGCCCTGCAATCATGCGCGCCTCAAGACGGCGGCTGCTTAGAGTATCTGCTTCTGTATTTTCTGCTTCTTCCTCTGCATCAGACTCTTTCTCATACAGTAATATCTCCGCCCGCATATCAGAAGATTCGGCATATCCAGCGCCATAATAAAGCGCAGCCTCCTTATCATAAGCGACATTTCCCAAATCCTGCGCCATGATTTTATAAAAAATATCGTTGGTAAAATCCAACACTTCTTCCCTGCTTCGGAAGTTCTTATGCAAGTCAATTCTCTGCTTCTTACTTTCCGTCAAATCATATGTCGCGAACTTTTCCATAAAAAGTTCCGGGCGCGCCAGCCGAAAACGGTAGATACTCTGTTTTACATCGCCTACCATAAACATATTATAGCGTCCTTCTGATTCGCCGGAAATGGCGCACATGATTTCTTCCTGTACCTGATTGCTGTCCTGGTATTCGTCTATCATAATCTCATCAAAATGCTTTTTAAATTCCATCGCAGCCGGACGCAGCTCTTTCGTTTCTTCGTCTACAAAAATTCGTAGTGCGGCATGTTCAATATCTGAAAAGTCCATGATGTGCTTTTCTGCTTTTTTCTCGTCCATCGCCTGCAAATACCGTAAGGAAAGACGTACCAGTTCTTCTGCAACCCCACGCATCCTCTGAAGCTGTTCTAACAATCCTTCTGCCGACATACCAAAATAACGTTCCCGAATATCTTTAACGTCCTCCTTTATGGCGCTTCTGCCTTTTGCTACAGCTTCCTTCTTCTGCTCATCTCCCTGAAATTTCGTTACAGCAGCCATTCTGCCAAATTCCAGCCTTTGGCAAAACACCGCTAATTCTTCGTAGTTTTCAATCTCCTCCAATCCCTTAAAAAGCTCCAAGTCCTTTTCTAATGTTTCTGCATACTTTTGCAAGCCATCTGTTTCAAGTGCCAGTTGTCTTAAGCCTTGTAGCTTTATTGGCATTTCCATAAGCAGCGTCTTGGCATAGGCAAATATCCCCTTCATCATATCCGTCGCCAGTAATGCCTCTTTATCCTCTGCCTGATATGGCGCTGCCAAGCCGGAAATCCATTCCTTCGGCCATGAACTGCTTGCGGACTGACGGTATATTTTCGATACCATATCCTTTACCGCCTTATTGCTTCTTTTGTCTGAGTACGCATCTACCAATTTTAAAAATGCTTCACTGGCATTTTCATATTCCTGTTCAAACAAGTCGTTTAATACATCCATCTCAAGGAGTTTCATTTCTCCCTGATCTGCAATTCGAAAATTCGGGTCAAGCTGAATCTCTTCAAAAAAGCTACGCACGACAAAAAGACAGAAACTATCAATTGTAGTAATCTGTGCATTATGAATCAGTGTGGATTGTTTTCTTAAGTTTTCATCCTCAGGATATTCTTCTAACAGCTTCTCTATGGCGTTTCCGATTCGTTCACGCATTTCTGCCGCTGCCGCTTTGGTAAATGTCACTACCAGAAGCCTGTCAATATCCAATGGGCTGCTCTTATCGGTAATACGTTTGATGATTCGTTCCACCAGCACCGCAGTTTTTCCTGAGCCTGCTGCTGCCGAAACCAATATATTACGGTCGCGGAAGTCGATTACATTTTGTTGTTCGCTGGTCCATTTCATATAGTTTTGTTCCTTTATCGCTGCATCCTTCTTAATTATAGCAGTTTCCTGCCTTTGTTACGGTCTATCGCATTATCCGTCTGCATTTTATCTAATATCTCAGACTTTTCCAGTTTGCCTGCGGTTCTTTCCTGAAAGCCTTTTATTTTTCTGTCAAAGCCGCAAACTGCTTCATAAGGACAGTAGTCACAGCTTGAGGACTGCCCCTCTGTAAATGGAGCAATCTCTACGTTACCATTGTAGATGTCGGTTCCCATACGGACAATACTCCGGTTTACATATTCGGAAATTACCCCAAACTCTTCGGTCGTAATCACGGAGGAACGCAAAGACAGCTCTCCCGTCTTTTTCAGTTCCACCGGTATGACATCTGAACGCCGTTCAAATGTATCATCCATCGCGCGGTAGATACTCTCTTCACTATTTACAAGTCCGTCCGGTCGCAGTTCCTTTAATATTGCTTCCTGTATTTCCTTTGCATTCATTTCGTCTGTGACCTCTATCACCGGATCATCAATATGATAATAGAGAAGTCCGCCCGGAATGACCTCCTTTTGGGCGTGCTTTTTCTTTTGCAGCTCCATAGCCGCGTTCATATATACCACAAGCTGTAACTGTAGTCCGCGATACAGCTTTAGCAAATCAAACTTCGTATTGCCTGATTTATAATCAATCACCTTAACATATAACCGGTTGTCATCCACGCAGGTGTCCAAACGGTCAATCCGCCCGGATAACTGCACATGGTTCTCATGGTCTAAGTCAAACTGCAAGGCTTCTAAGTGGTCTGCTTTTGAAAAAGATACCTCAAACTCATTCGGGACAAATCTGCCCTTTCGCACCTGTGTGGTAAGCGCCCATATGGTCTGCTTGAAAATGTGATTCATACGTTTTGCCATGTAAGCATTTTCCGCAGTCGCATAAATGCTTAAATTCGGATACGCCAGCACTGCCTCTTCCATAGAGACGGCCGCGTATTCATCGCGAACCTCCTCTGGGATTGTAAACCAGTTATACCGGGATTGGGCCAGTTTTTTGCTGTAAATCTCAATCGCTGCATGATACAGGTTTCCCATATCCACGCTTTCAAATCCGCTTTCCTCACGCTCTCTTAAGTGCAGTCCGTAGGATAAGAAATGTGAGTATGCACACCGGGCAAATTTCTCCAGACGCGTTACACTTCCTTCTATATTTTTTCCATAAACCGCCTCTGCCACCAGATGACTGATTGGGTCATGACTATATTGATAATAGAATGCGTCGAAAATCAACTGGCTATTGGCACGAATTCTCTCATCCTTACTTTCCATAAAGCATTTTGCCAGTACATACCACTCTTTGGTTCGTTCGCCGGATATCAGATAATCCTTTGCCGCTTCCATTGCAGAGGTATCCAGCATCCCTTCCAGATTCTCCAGTTCGCGTACCTTCATGTTCGGAAATATACGCTGGATGGTACGAATCAGATAAGACGGACGCAGGGCTTTTCCTTCACTATCCAGACGGCTGTAGCTTAAATATAACTGATGCGAAGGCTTGGTCATGTTCAGATACAGATAGAATTTCTGAATAAATGCCTGCTCTCTTGCTCCCGGCGCTAATGTAATCTTAGCTTCCTCCAGCATATCCCGTTCATACTGTGAGATAATCCCGCCTCCATTTGCGGATTTTGGCACAATTCCCTCATTTACACCCAGAAAGATAAGTACCTTTACATGGTTTAGTCTTGTTCTTTCAATGTCACCGATCGTTACACTGTCATATCCCGGTGGAATTACCGCTACCTTTGCAGCCTCAAAGCCGGAATCTAAGATTTCTCCCAGTTCCTGAATCGTAAGCACTTCCTGTCCAAGCACACTTACACATTTCTGGAACAAATCCATAACGATACGGTAAATCTGTCCGTATTCTTTGGCTTTTGCCTGTTCATCCTCCGCCAGAAGTTCTTTCTCACGTTCCATTAACCGCTGCTGCGCATGCAGTCTTACAATATATCCATAGATTGCCTTTATCTGTTCTTCTACCGTACTCTTTTTGGAAAACACGAAAACTAACGGACTAAAATCCTCCCAGAGTCTCTGCCGCAATGCCTCTAAACTTCCCAAATCATACGCCTTTTCATTCTTCGGCAGACGAAGCCAGCGATTGCTCCACATTTTCTTCCCGCGAATGCCTGTTGCAAGAAGATAATTTTCCAACCGGTCAATCTCCTCTTCTGTCACATTACAGTAACCGGTACGGAGCAGGCGCATAACTGCATTATAGGAAAAATCCTGATGAACCACTTCTAGAATAGAACGGACAAACTCAATAAACGGATGGAACAGCACCTCCTTTGTTGTGTCTAAGAAATATGGAATCCGGTATTTTGCGCATACGTTTTCCACATAATTGCCGTAACACTCCACATTGCCCGATACAACCGCAATATCACGATAGCGGTAGCCCTGTTTTTGCACCAGTTCATTGATTTTCCGTGATGCCCAGACCAGTTCTTCCTTTGGGGTTTTCAGCGAATAAATCTGAATTTCTTCGGTATCCTCCATCATGCGCTTCATGGAAGCCCGAAACAGATTCTGCTCCATAAAATACAGAGCCGGCGCTTCTTTGAAGCGCTTTTTGTCCCCGCCGCTAAGCACAACCGGCTCTAATACCTCTGTATGTGTCTCTTGTGCCAGCTCCATAAGCACACGGATGGTTTTCTTTGGCATATCAAACAAGTCCTGCATACCCTTGCTGTGATAAAAGTTCTCCTTCGCGTCAATGGTCAGCGACACCCATATATCTTCGCAAATCGTCATAAGTCTGCGCAGCAAATCCACCTGAACCGGCGTAAATCCGGTAAATTCATCCAGCACCATAACGGAATTCCTTAGAATCCCGGATTCTCCTGCCATACTGATTAAAACATGCAGTACTTCTTCATTCGTAATAAAATGCCCCTGCAAAAAGTCCAAAAATCCCTGGTACATCACATGCACATCCTTAAGCTTAGCGCTAAGCGCCGGGGAGAACTGCTCGCTTTTCATACAAGTTTCCAACTGCTGCGGCGTAATATTATACTGCATCATTTCTGAAATGAAGGACTTCACTTCGCTGATATATCCCATCCGGTGCATATTGCCTTTTAAGACCGTAAGCATATCTTCTTTTTCCTGTGCCACCTTGCGGAACACAAGATTTTTTCCTGTCTCTTCTAAAATCTGCAAATCCGCCATTCCCATCTCGTCAAAAATACGAAATGCAAGCCTCTGAAAGCTTAACACATCAATGTTCATAATGGCATGATTGCGGGACAAATCCACTAACTTTCGCTGTGTCTGCATGGTAAACTGCTCCGGCACAACAACCAGATAGTTCTTACGAAGATTTGCCTCTGCCATTTTCACTACCTGTTCATACATATATTCTGTTTTTCCGCTTCCGGAATTGCCTAGAATCAGTTTTAATGCCATAATAAACCTCTTTTTTTAAAAACTTTGTCCTAAGTATAACATAAGCATACGAATTAAACAAATTACACTTATCCCTTGACAAATATATCGGAAGTTGATATATTATAAATACGATATATCGTATGTCGTTATATCAAGCAACGATATTTATACAGGAGGAATCCATTATGGATAAAAACTCACCGCTTACCGAATCCATCTTCTATATTCTGCTCGCCGTCCGAAAGCCAAATCACGGATACGGCATCATACAGGAAGTGGAACAGCTTACAAACGGGCGCGTTGTATTAGGCGCAGGAACTCTGTACGGAGCTATTCAGACATTAGAAAAAAGAGGCTGGATTACTATCTATAGCGAAGATACTGCATCGCGTAAAAAGAAAGAATACATTGTTACTCCAATCGGAAGAGCTGCTTTTGATGCAGAAAGAAGGCGCTTAGCTGAATTATTGGAAAATGCAAAAATCATGGAGGAATATGCTTATGAAAACCTTTCGTCTCTATTGGGATAAAGATAAAGAAATCAAATGGTTAAATGAAATGGCAGAACAAGGATATGCCATGACGCACTTTTTTGCGGGCTTATATACCTTTGAAAAATGTACTCCGGGTGAATATACCTATCAGATAGATTTTGGTGATAAGTTTTCCGGCGTCAGCCATAACTACCGCGAATTTATGAAGGAAAACAATATTGAAATCGTACAGACATGGGGACTTTGGATTATACTTAGAAAGAAAAGTGCGGATGGTCCATTTCTTCTTTATACAGACATTGATTCAAGTATAGAACATTACACCAAAATCAGAAATAAGCTTAAGATTGCAGCCATCCTAGAACTGTTTTGTTTTATTATGGAATGCATCGTAACCCTCTATAATCCATATATGTTTCCTTTGGTACTCCTTATCGGCTATCTAATGCTTGTCATTATGAACGCTGCATTCAAGACCAATCGTATCATTGCCGATTTAAAAGAACAAAAGGGGGAAAAGGTCGCAGTTTCCAAAAATCCGTCGCCTGCACTTATTGCAGGCTTGCTGTTAAACGCCGTCTCATGTGGACTTATGGCTTTCGATACTCCCGAACCTATTAAAATAACATTCCATATTGTGGCTATTCTGCTTATGATTTATGGAATTATAGACACATTCTCAAAGAATAAAGTATAAACTAATGCATATTTTAACGGCTAAGCATTTTGCTTAGCCGTTCTTACTTTTAGTGATGGAATAACCGGATTCCGGTAAAGCTCATTACCATATCGTATTTGTTACAGGTTGCGATAACATGATCATCACGAACAGAGCCTCCCGGCTGTGCAACGTATTTTACACCGCTTCGCTTTGCGCGTTCAATATTATCCCCAAACGGGAAGAATGCGTCCGAACCAAGCGCTACGTCTGTATTTTTATCTAACCACGCACGTTTTTCTTCTGCGGTAAATACCGCCGGTTTTACTTTAAAAATATGTTCCCATGCTCCATCGGCAAGTACATCCATATAATCTTCGCCCATGTAAAGGTCGATAGCATTGTCACGGTCCGCGCGCTTGATGCCATCTACAAACTCTAGTCCAAGAACCTGTGGAGACTGGCGCAGCCACCAGTTATCTGCTTTGCTGCCTGCAAGACGCGTACAATGGATACGGGACTGCTGTCCTGCTCCGATACCGATTGCCTGTCCGCCTTTTACATAACATACGGAGTTTGACTGTGTATATTTTAAAGTAATCATAGCGATTGCAAGGTCAACCTTTGCCTGCTCTGTAAGTTCTTTATTCTCTGTTACAATATTTGCAAAGAAGTTCTCGTCAATCACAAGCTCATTTCTTCCCTGCTCAAACGTAATGCCAAATACTTCTTTGGTTTCAATCGGAGCCGGTTCATAATCCGGGTCAATCTGAATCACACAGTAGTTGCCGTTTTTCTTTGCTTTTAGGATTTCAAGCGCTTCCTTGGTATATCCCGGTGCGATAATGCCATCCGATACTTCTCTTTTGATTACAAGCGCTGTTGATTTGTCACATACATCAGAAAGTGCGATAAAATCACCGAATGAAGACATTCTGTCAGCGCCTCTTGCACGGATATATGCATTTGCAATCGGGGTAAATTCGATATCAAGATCATCTACCCAGTAGATTTTCTTTTCGACGTCACTAAGCGCAAGTCCTACCGCTGCGCCTGCCGGTGATACATGTTTAAAAGATGTCGCTGCCGGAAGAGAGGTTGCTTTCTTCAATTCGCGTACTAACTGCCAGCCGTTGAAAGCATCCAAAAGGTTGATATAGCCTGCACGTCCATTTACAACCTTAATCGGAAGTTCGCCATCTTTCATATAAATTCTTGATGGTTTCTGGTTTGGGTTGCATCCGTATTTTAATTCATATTCTCTCATGATTTCCCTCGTTTCCTGAACTAATTCGTTGTATTTTGCAAATGATTACTTTACGTTTTTGTTTACAATCCTGGTTTCGTATTTCCCTGTTTCAATATCAATATAACGTACAAAAAGCGAAACCTTGTTATCTTCGTTTAAGTTTTCCCAAATCATGTTTGTGAAGGTATCAATATCTTCTTCTCCCATGCCAATCCATTTTGGTTCCCCTTCAAAACTTGGAAGCGGATTTGCATCCTGTGCATAGGTATGGATAAAGCGGCCTTCTCCTGCAATCGGATTATCATATGTATAAGTATAGCGGTTACAGCAATCCGGATTTCCGTTATTGCTCTTTAAGATGGACATGGCAAAATCATATTTTCCGTTTTCAATATTCATAACGCCGGAAATACGAGGTGTATAGTTTGGAGCATCCGGTTCATATTCTCTCGTACGGAGAGACTGCTCAAACGTAAACCCTTTTTCTAATCCTTCGTAAATAGTGTCGGTCTGGTCTCCGTTGGTTACAATCGTCGCATTTTTAAGTACGCGAACCGGTGCATAAATGATTAAACTTGGGTCAACCAGCTTAGAAGGATCAAAAGCCTCTGTACGGATGCCTTCGCCTTCTGTTACAAATACACGGTTACGGCTGTTCTCGCTTCTTCCCATGATAAAATACGCTGTGATAGCTTTTTTGCCATCTGCGGAGCGGCCGATTACGATTCCTCTGCCCGGATATGTGTTGCCTGCTAATTCTTCTCTTAAAGATAACATTTTCATGCTGTACCTCTTTCCACTGAACTTTTTCTACATGAACTCTTTTCTACATGGTAAGTGTAACACGTTAAAATTTCATTTACAATAAAAGAAAGGTTATTAGTATCATGAAATTATTTACTATAATTTATAAGATTCTCTTATTTATATGCTATTTATCCGTCGGAATCCAAATTTCTCCGGAATTACCGCCAATCTCTGCCAAAAGGCTGCCGGACGCAGAAATCTTCTTTCCCGAGAATGCGCCTGTATACTCTCCGTTTGCAGGCACCTGTATGGTGCAGGCATTGTCATCATTATTGACCATAATGATAACCGCAGAATCCTGATACGTTCTTGCAAATGCATATTGTCTTGTAGTAAGGAACAATTCCCTGTACTCGCCATAACTAAGTTCTTTTCGCTGTTTATGAATATTACCTAACACAGAAAGAGACTGTACATACGAATCGCTTTTAGCTCTTTCTTTCCACTTTTCATAGACAAGCTCCGGACGAAGCGGTTCGTCTGTTTCTGCCCCATGCCCCTTCTTTCCTTCTATGCCGAATTCGGAACCATAGTAAACAGATGGAATCCCCGGCAAGGTATACAAAAGGATGTGGACCGGAATGAAGCCTGCCGGCTTTCCTTCACTATCTTTTGCGTTCAGTTTGGACGCAATACGCTCTACATCATGGTTGTCTGTAAAATTATATAATTTCAACCCTTCCAGACGATTTCCGCCCATTTCATACAGGCGTTTTACGGTATGGGCAATTTCAAAAAAATTGTGGTCATTGTATCCCGAATATAATGCCTTATGCAGATGATAATTCGTTACCGAATGCAGCATATCTGCATTTGCCCAGCGAATATAATCGCCATGAATTACTTCGCCCATCAGCCAGAATTCCGGTTTTATCTCATTTGCCACTCTGCGTAATTCCTTCATAAAATCAAAATCCAGCACATCTGCCGCATCTAAACGGATGCCATCCACATCAAATTCCTCTACCCAGAAACGGATTACATCACAGATATAGCCAATGACCTCAGGGTTTCGCTGGTTTAGCTTTACCAGCAAATCATGTCCGCGCCAGTTTTCATAGGAAAATCCATCGTTGTAGGAATTATTTCCCCAGAAATTCACATTACAATACCAGTCTTTATATCTGGAATTTTCTCTGTTTTCCTTTAAATCCCTGAATGCAAAAAAATCGCGTCCTGTGTGATTAAACACCCCGTCAAAAATAACCCGGATATTTTCTCTGTGACATTCGCTTACAAAATTTTTCAGCGTCTCATTTGTTCCAAGGCGGCTGTCTAATTTCTTATAATCCGTAGTTTCATATCCGTGACCGACAGATTCAAATAACGGCCCGATATAAATTGCATTACAGCCCAGATTCTTAATATGTGTAATCCAGGGCAGTAACTCGTTTAGTCTTTCTACCGGAGTTCCATAATCATTCTGCTTGGGAGCCCCTGTCATGCCCAATGGATAAATGTGATAAAATACGGCCTCATCATACCATGCCATAATGTTAAGCACCTCCTGCTATATATTATTATATGATAATTCAGCTTTACTTATTTTAGCATATTCTATAATTTCGGAAAAGCAGAAGCGCTTCGCTGGTCTTCCCGAAAGTTTTTTCCTTTTTGGGTATATGCAAAAAAATCTCTCTCTAATGCCCTCTTTTTTTAAAAAATAAGGGTATTGGAAGAACATTTTTCCTCATATGCCCAAAAATCCTTTTATTTCATATAAATTCAATAAAAAAATGGGCATACAGCAGCAATTTATCTGTATACACCCATTTTTCGAATTTTAAGTAGTAATATAACATTCGATAGCGTCTGTACAGGAACTAATCCTTTCATCCTTAGAAGAATCATTCCCCTTATCTTTGTACAAGACATTTCTAATTCTTAAAACTGTGTACCGGTGCAGGAATCCGTCCTTTCCGATTGATAAAATCATCACAGGAGAACGAATTTACCGGCATGATCGGTGCATAACCCAAAAGTCCTCCAAATTCTACGACCTCGCCTACACCTTTTCCGATAACCGGAATCACGCGCACGGCTGTTGTTTTCTGGTTAATCATACCAATTGCCATTTCATCTGCAATAATGCCGGAAATGGTAGTCGCTTTGGTGTCACCCGGAATCGCTATCATATCAAGACCTACCGAACATACGCAGGTCATGGCTTCTAATTTTTCAAGAGTAAGCGCTCCCGCCACAACTGCATCTATCATGCCCTGATCTTCGCTGACCGGAATAAATGCCCCGCTTAAACCTCCTACATAAGAGGACGCCATAATACCGCCCTTTTTTACCTGATCATTCAAAAGCGCAAGCGCGGCTGTCGTACCCGGCGCACCTGCATATTCGAGACCGATTTCACACAGGATATCTGCAACACTGTCACCGACTGCCGGAGTCGGGGCAAGTGAAAGGTCGATAATACCGAATGGGATTCCGAGTTTTTTGGATGCTTCCTTTGCGACAAGCTGGCCCACACGCGTTACCTTAAAAGCAGTCTTCTTGATAGTCTCGCAAAGTACTTCAAAACTCTCTCCGCGAACCTTTTCCAATGCAGTCTTTACTACGCCCGGTCCGCTGACACCTACGTTGATAACTGCATCTGCTTCTGTTACGCCGTGAAAGGCGCCCGCCATAAACGGGTTATCATCCGGCGCATTACAGAATACAACGAACTTTGCACAGCCAAGAGAATCATTCTCCTTGGTAAGCTCTGCGGTTTCCTTAATCATTTCCCCGATAAGGCGAACTGCGTCCATATTGATGCCTGTTTTGGTAGAGCCTACGTTTACTGAGCTGCATACCAGTTCCGTAGTTGCCAAGGCTTGTGGAATAGAACGAATCAGGTTTTCTTCGGCCGGAGTCATTCCCTTTGACACGAGGGCAGAATAGCCACCGATAAAATTAACGCCTACCGTATGTGCAGCTCTGTCTAAAGTCTCTGCAATCGTTACAAAGTCCTCCGGTGATTTACATGCCGCACTGCCGACCAATGCGATTGGCGTTACAGAGATACGCTTATTGACGATTGGAATACAATAATCTTTTTCAATCTCCTGTCCTGTTTTTACAAGGTCTTTCGCAACCGTTGTAATTTTGTTATAAATTTTTTCATTTAATTTATCTAAATCGGAATCAATACAATCCAGAAGACTAATACCAATGGTAATGGTACGGACGTCCAGATTTTCCTTCTCAATCATATGATTGGTTTCAATCACTTCCCAGTTCGTAATCATGGTGTTTCTATCTCCTTTTATCTCGTAATTTCAACTGCCATGCAAAATCAAATGCGGTGCATCCTTTCAAAAATTTCTTCCCGCTGGCATTTTACGGAAACACCAAGTTCTTTTCCTACTTCTTCCAAATCAGAGGAAATTACTGAAAACTCTTTGGCAGAGCTGGATAAGTCTGCAATCATCATCATATTGAAATATCCTGACACGATGGTCTGGGAAATATCAAGAATGTTGATCTCGTTTTCCGCAAGGTAGGTACATACTTTTGCAATGATACCTACGGTGTCTTTTCCTAACACTGTAATAATGACTTTGTTCTTTTCCATAACTTTTTCTTCCTTCCATAATGCGACTTGATACTTCGGCTGTTGCGCCGAAAGCAAAATTATGTAAATTTTTTACACTAAACCCGGATAACTGGCGAAACAGTGTCTCTTTTCGCAATATACATTGGAAAATCCTCTGCTTTATACGGATTGTCGCCCATTGTTACCTCTAAGCGCACTGCTTCGTATGCCAGCTTCTCATAATTATTCTCCTGACTTAAATGCCCTAATAAAACACCTTTGAAGTTATCATGCAGAATCTCTCCTAACAGCCGTCCGCTGCTCTCATTAGACAAATGCCCTCTGTTTCCAAGAATCCGCTGCTTCAAAGGATACGGATAACTCCCTGTCTGAAGCATTTGTATATCATGATTGGCCTCTAATAATAATGCATCGATTTGCCGCAGTTTGTCAATGAGACTTTGGTCATAGGTACCTAAGTCTGTAATAACTGCAACGGATTTATCCTCCTGCGTAATCCGGTATGCAACCGGGTCTGCCGCATCATGGGAGATGTGAATAGGCTTTAGGGTTAAATCCCCGATTTGAAAGGTTTCCTCCGGCGTAACCACATGAAACAGGCTTTCCTCTACCTTTCCAACCGATTTGGTATGTAATATGGCATTCATGGTGCCCTCTGTGGTATAAATCGGAATCTCATACCGCCTTGCCAAAACTCCAAGTCCTGCGATGTGGTCAATGTGTTCATGGGTAACCAAAACTCCCTGAATATCGCCGGCTTTTAACTCAAATTCATTTAATCCGCTTTCTATGCGCTTTCCGCTGATTCCTGCATCTATCAGCACATGCGTATTATCACTTCCTACACAGATGCAGTTTCCGCTGCTGCCGCTTGCAATACTACATATTTCTAACATAATCGTCTAATTCTCTTTCCAATACAGCTCCACCTTATCACCATGAGAAAGCACTTCCGTAAACTGCGCCTGCCGTCCGTTTATCATGGTTACGATTGCGCGGCCTCTTCCCGCATTTAAATCAAAGGTGATTCTGTCAAAAATATCTACAAAAATATATTCTTCTTTTCCCGATAACGTTACCGGCTCCCCGTTCACAAAGACTACTATCTCTTTGCCGACAGAAACAGGAGAGACCGTTTGCTGCGTTGCTGGTTTCATATCTGCTGCTTCTTTTGATTCTTCTAAGCTCTCTGCATCCCGAGAAGCGTTACGAAGCTGCGGCTGTTCATATGGCTCCTCCGCCACACCAAACGACAATACCGTCCATTCGATAGAGAAGTTCTCATATACGAGAGTATCAAAATCTGCCTCTCTGTTATTTACCAGAATTTCTCTGTCTTTATCCACTTCTACATCCATAAATTCTGCCACCTGCCCAACGGTATAGAAATTTCTTGTTTCAATCACATCACCGGCTTGAATCTGATAGGAGCCCGGCTCGAGACCGCCGTTTACCTGTACGAACTTTGGGCAGGTAACCATTTTTCCGTTTACCACAAAGGCAATTGTAGAATTAGTATATTCTTCTAACTGATTTACCGTGCATACTGCATCCCTGCCTACAGTAGAAGGTTCGATAATAATCTCGCAGTTTGGTTCTAGCGGGGTATTGATATGTGCCGGCTTGCCATTCATGGTAACGACTGCTGCCTCGCCTGTCTCCCCTCTTGCAATGCGTGCTGCTCCGTTTACGGTAAAGTTAATGGACATGCCGCGCTGCGGGAAAATCTGCTCGTTTGGAAATCCCGCCGCCAAAGCCGCATCCACAATCGTCAGATGACTGTTATCATACAGCTTCAAGCGTTCCCCGTTAAAACGTACCATGATAAAGTTGTTTTTCTGTTCATAGTAATTTAAGCAGATACCGATTGGCGTAACAAGAAGCGGATCCTTCTTAATATCTGCCTGCTGGAACGTAACTTCCCTTAATACCTCTTCGCCGCGCAAGGCCACACGCTCCTTCACTAAATCCAGATATTGCGCAAGCATCTCGGTAAATCCGTGAATTTTTCCGCCGCCTCCTACTACAAAGCACGCACTTACAGACTTATTTCCATTCAGTTCACGGATTTTTGCAGCAATCTCAGAGGTAATCTTATCAACGACAGGCGCTACAAGTTCCCACAATTCCGAAGACGGAATGGTATGAGAAATACTCATGATATCTTCGTATGTAATCTCTGTCTGTGTAGTGGAATCGAGCTTCATCTTTTCCGCAGTTTTAAAATCAACCAGATAATGCTGAACAATTACTTCTGTCAGTTCATCTCCGGCATATGGAATCATACCGTACGCAATAATACTTCCATCCTTGGTAATGGAAATATCGCTTGTTCCCGCACCGACGTCCACAAGGGCAAGATTCAACATCCGAAAGGTTTCCGGAATCGCTACGTTAATAGCGGCAATAGGCTCTAAAGTCATGTTTGCAACCACAAGCCCTGCCTGACCAACCGCAGAATATAACCCGTCTACTACGTCCTCCGGAAGGAAGGTTACAATGATATCACAGGCAATAACATTCGCTTTGTGTCCCTCTAAGCTGATAAAAATTTCATCATTAAGATAGTATTTTACAACCGAATAGCCTACACAATAAAATTTATAACGGGTATCATTTTTTTCTTTCAATTCTTCCTGTGCTTTTTCCACACCTAACAGATGCAGCGTATGAATATCTTCCCCATGCACAACAGACTCTTCCGGGTATTCGATTTCTACATGAGCCGTCACTGTTTTCAACACACGGCCGGCAGCAGCAATGCATACCTCTGAAAGCTGTCCGCCCACCTGCCTTTCCAGCTCCTCTTTTATTTCCTTAATGATTTTTGCAACGCGCCCTATATCATGAATCTGTCCATCTAACATCGCCCTTGTTTCATGCTCCCTGACGCACTGTGCAACTACGGTAAATTTTTCGTCCTCTGTACGATATCCAACTGTACCTACAACGTTTCTGGTACCGATATCAAGACCAAATACATTACTCATCAGCTTCTCTCCTTAAAGCGTTATCTATCTGTCGGAAGGTTTCCTCTCTGCTTCCATTGTTATCAATGGTAAGCTTTGTGTGTCTTCGGAATTCCTCCTCACTTAACTGACTTTTGAAAATGTTATCTGTTTTCTCCTTAGAATATCCTCTGGACTTTGCAAGACGCCTGCGTCTTACATCCTCACTGGTATAAATATACCAGAGTTCGTCACAAATTTCATCATATTCTTCTTCAATCAAAAGCGCGGCCTCAAATATAAGAAAATCCAATTCTCCACGCTGCAATTCCAACTCATACTGCCGGCGCACATAATCCTTAACTGCCGGATGGACAATCGCATTCATTTGCCTGCGCTTTGCATCATCTGTAAAAATCACCTGTGCCAGCTTTCCTCTGTCAAACGGACGTGTTTCTCTTTCCCTGCCCGCGTCTTTGCATTTCGTCTTTTGTATCTGCGGCACCGGTTCTTTCTCACAGAAAATATCCTCTCCCTTAAATCTTTCCACGATTGCCTCATAACAGTCTGTTTCCGGCTCCATAAGCATATGGGCAATCTTATCTGCCAGCATTATTCTGGTTTTTGGTTTTTTCGCCAGATAGGATAAAATTTCCGTTTTTCCTGCTCCGACTCCGCCTGTTATTCCTATAAATCTCATGCTTTAGTGCGCATCATACCAGTTTGTGCCCCACGCGGTCCCAACCTCCAGCGGCACGCGCAGATTGGCCGACTGATGCATCTCCTCTTCTAAAAGCGCAATTACTGCTTCTTTTTCTGATTCTTTGGTTTCAATTAGCAATTCATCATGTACCTGCAAAATCAATCGTGAAGCAAAGCCCTCACGAATCAATCTGTCGTGAACACGAATCATGGCAATCTTAATAATATCCGCAGCCGTCCCCTGAATCGGCGCATTCATAGCGACACGTTCCCCAAACTGACGCTGCATAAAATTGCTGGATGACAGTTCCGGAACCGGACGGATCCTGCCGTAAATGGTAGACGTCCTGCCTGTTTTTTTTGCATCGGCAACTGTCTTATCAATGAACTCCTTAATCTTCGGATAGGTAGCAAAATAGCGGTCAATGTACTCCTGGGCCTCTTTTCTGCCTATATTTAAGTCCTGGCTTAATCCAAACGCACTGATACCGTATACAATGCCGAAGTTTACTGCCTTAGCATTCCGGCGAAGTTCCGGCGTTACCTCTTCGACTGGTACATGAAACACCTGCGAAGCCGTTGTACTATGAATATCCTTTCCACTGTTATAAGCCTCAATCATTTTTTCGTCCCCTGACATATGCGCCAGAATACGAAGCTCAATCTGGGAATAATCAGAATCTACAAATACATTTCCCTTCATTGGGTGGAATACCTTACGGATTAGTCTTCCCAGTTCTATTCGGATTGGAATGTTCTGAAGATTCGGTTCGGTACTGCTTAGTCTTCCAGTTGCGGTTATGGTCTGGTTGAAGCTGGTATGGATTTTGCCATTCTCATCGATGAAATTCGCCAATCCATCTGCGTAAGTGGATTTTAGCTTGGTAAGCTGACGGTATTCTAAAATATCTGATACGATTGGGTAATCCGGCGCCATTTTCTCTAATACATCTGCTGATGTAGAATATCCGGTTTTTGTCTTCTTGCCATTCGGCAGACCAAGTTTCTCAAATAGAATCACGCCAAGCTGCTTTGGTGAATTGATGTTAAATTCTTCCCCCGCCTGTGCATGGATTTTCTTTTCCAATTCCAGAATGGAGCTTTCCAACTGATGTCCATATTCCTTCAATGCCTTAGCATCAATGCAGATTCCTTCCTTTTCCATGTCATACAACACAAAAACAAGCGGCATTTCCATTTCATAAAAGAGTTTGTCCATACCTTGTTCCGTCAAGGCTTCCAACAATCCTTTCTTTGCCTTCCATGCCACATATGCCTTGTAGCAGGCGAGCCTTCGCTCATCCTCTTTTAACTCTTTTTCAGACGGAACCACCATTCCCAGATAATCTTTGGCAATATCATCATAAGGATATTCTCCTTTGATGGGATTCAGCAGATATGCCGCAACCGTTACATCAAAATACTGACTTCTTGCAGCAGCATATCTCTCCCATTCCTTCGTCATATCCATGTCTTCTGCAAATTTCATCAAAGAAAGCTGTGTTTTCAAATCCATAGCAATCCATGTATTTACCCGCGCCTTTTTCATGGAATCTGACAGATATCTGTCTGTCAGTTCTTTATCTGCCGGGATATAATAGATATCTTTATCTCCATATGCTAACGCGAGTGCGGAAAATAATTTTTCTTCTCCCATAGAAAACAGAGTCATCTGACCATCCGCTTCTATATCCACCCCTTCCTTTTTGCACGGAACAAGCGCAAACGCCACATCTTTCCCTTTGATTTCACGAAAAATACGCTCCGCCTCTTTCTTGTCCTGCACCAATACAAAGTGGTCTTCCACATTGCTCTTAGGTGCGTCCGAACGAAACCGCGATAACAGATTCTTAAACTCCAACTGCTTGCAAAGCAGATATGCTTCCTCTGTATAAAGGGCTTCTACTCCATCTAAACGCGCCTTTTCAAAGGTAAAGCAGACAGGTTCCTCCGTAACAGGCGCATCCGTAATGATGGTAGCAAGAGTCTTGCTTAAGACCGCCTGCTCCCAGAACTGCACAATATTTTTGGCCGCCCTAGGAGGTTTTACTTCGTCCGCGTGCGCATAGACCTCCTCGATGGATTTATATTTTTCAATCAGCGCGCTTGCGGTTTTTTCACCGATTCCTTCCACTCCCGGGATGTTGTCAGAGGCATCGCCCATCAATGCTTTTACATCGATAAATTCCTTTGGGGTAACAAGATAACGGGCTGCTACATCTTTCGCATAGTAGTTTTCAATTTCTGTTCCGGTTCTTTTCGTCTTTGGAATACGAATCTGCACATGGTCTGTCGCAAGCTGCAATAAGTCCCTGTCTCCTGATACAACTGACACCTCCATGCCCTGTGCTTCGCCCATACAGGAAATCGTTCCAAGCAGATCGTCTGCTTCATAGCCCGGCATTTCCACGATTGCCACGCCCATAGCCTTTAGCATTTCTTTCATAACCGGAACCTGTTGGCGAAGCTCTTCTGCCATCGGCTTTCGTGTACCCTTGTATCCAGCATACATATTATGACGGAAGGTAGGGGCTTTTACATCAAAAGCCACTGCCAGATAATTTGGTTTTTCTTCTTCTAAGATTTTAAACAGAATATTTAAAAACCCATATACCGCATTTGTATGCAAGCCTTGGGAATTTGTCAAATCCGGCAGACCGAAAAACGCTCTGTTTAAAATACTGTGTCCATCAATAAGTACCAGCTTTTCGCCCATAATATGTTACCTTTCTGTTTTGGTTTTCACCGTCTTTTACTTAGATTTCTCTTGTATATGCTTTCAGCCACTTTGCTTCTTCCTCTGTAAGGAATGGAGAAACCTTCTCATATACCTTCTTGTGATATTCGTTCAAATATCCTTTTTCCGTTTCACTCAACTGCGCCGGGTCAATGGCATCTAAATCCATCGGCACATAGGTGATGGTTTCAAAATACATAAACTGACCATATTCGTTTTTCTCCCCTTTACGGCAGAGCAATTCATTTTCCAGACGGATACCGTACTTTCCTTCGATATAGATACCCGGTTCATCCGTAGTAATCATGCCCTCTTCAAGCGGCTGTACATAGGCTTTGCGTCCCCAGTGGAAGCCATTTGGCCCTTCATGCACATTCAGAATATGTCCTACGCCATGTCCGGTGCCATGCTTATAATCAAGGTTTGCTTCCCACAGCGGCTGACGTGCGATCACATCCAGATTTACCCCGCTACATCCATAAAGAAACTTCACATTGGCAAGGTTCATGTTCGAACGGAGTACTCTTGTAAAATCGGTCTTCATCTCATCTGTCACAGGACCTAAGGCAAAGGTTCTGGTAATATCCGTCGTACCCTCAAAATACTGTCCGCCTGAATCCACAAGCAGAAGTCCTTCCGGTTTGATCTGCGCATCCGTTTCCTGTGTTGCCGCATAATGGACAATGGCTCCGTGAGCCGCATATCCGCAAATTGTATCAAAACTTAAGTCAAAGCAGCCTTCCTGCTCTCTTCGCAGGCTTTCGAGATAATCGGAAACCGAAATCTCCGTCATAGGTATTTTACCCACATTATTCTTTAACCAATACATGAATTTACACATTGCAACTGCATCTTTTAGATGCGCGCTTTTTGTGTTCTGGATTTCCACCTCGTTTTTCCTGCATTTCATAAGAGACGTCGGGTCTAATTCATCAATGACCTTTACGCCTTTTGGGAGGCTGTTGCAGATACGGTAATTAACAACTGACTGGTTCATAAGAATCGTTGCTGTATCATCAATGGTTTTGACATATTCATAAAAGCTGCCGTATGGCTTTGCCACAACATGAGTTGCTTTTAGGTAGTCTTTTAATTCATCGGTAAGTACTTCCTCCTGCACAAACCAGATGCATTCCTCTTTGGTAAGCGCAAGATAAGATAAAACAACCGGCACATAACGAATATCATTGCCCCGGACATTCAGAAGCCATGCGATGTCATACAGAGATGTCAACAGATGAATGTCTGCATGTTTCTCCTCCATAACGGCACGGACACCGGCAATCTTATCAATGGTGCTCTTACCCGTGTAAGCCTGCTCTAAAATGCGGACCGGCTCCTTCGATAATGCAGGTCTGTCCTCCCAGATAATATCAATTAAATCTTCATCAACCGCCAGCCTGCCATGTTTCTTCTCTACAATGAATGCCAGCCTTCTGCCCCATGTGTTGTTTACCACACGTCCGTCAAAGCCAAGTATTTCACCTTCCTGAAGCGTGCTTTCAATATATTCATCCACGGTAGGAACGCCCTCTTCCCCCATCTTATAGAGCGTAACCGTTGTTCCTTCCAACTGTTCTGCCGCCTGGATAAAATATCTTCCATCCGTCCAAAGGCCTGCGCTCTTTTGCGTAATTACGGCAGTTCCCGCAGAGCCGGTAAATCCCGTAATATATTTTCTCGCTTTAAAATAGTCTCCTACATATTCAGATTCATGAAAATCTGCCGTTGGAACGATATATATGGCAATATTCCGTTTTGCCATTTCATTTCTTAAACTTTTTAATCTGTCTTGTATCATATTTTTCCCTCGTTTTGTTTCAAACTTAAACCAGCTTTTCAAACGCAAAAAACCATCTTTTATTATGGCATAAAAACACATTCTTTTCAACCAAAAGACATAGAAAAAAGGCTGTTGCAATGTTTTTCTTCTGCAATAGCCTTTCTTTACTTACTCTGTAAATTCTATTTCAATTTCCCCGACTCCGCACTCAATATCCATACTGCGGTCTGCATCCGGATTATGCACCGTATGCTCGCTTCCTATTCCGCCATAGGAGCTGTCTGCAATACGGATAGAGCCAACACCGCATTCCAGACTGTAACTGTAATCCTCCTGTGCGCCTGCAACTTCAATCGTAAGCTGTCCTACACCGGTTTCAGCCTTTAATTTCTCCACATTAAGGTTTCGGATAACTGCTTCCCCTGCCCCTATTTCCACATCGACCTTTGATGCACTTAAATCTGTAATTTCCGCCTGACTTGCGCCGATTTCCAGATTCACCTTTTCAAAGCTCATATTCCTTGGAATCGTAATCGTAAGCGATGCATCCGAATTGCCGCTAATACCCAGGCCACCTTCAATCCTCAAGCTGCCATTCCTGACAGAAGACGAGAAACCTGCTACATTTTCGTAGTCAATATGAATCTTTTCTACATCCCCATAACAGATTTCTAATGTTCCCACACCAAATTCCACATCCAGCTCCGAACATTCTTCATCCACATCAAAATTTCCTGTCTTTTCTTCTCTGCCCCAATCAAAAATGTCATCTCCGAAGAAATGAATCCCAACATCTTCTCCATCACCAAAATTAAATGAAAATTTCCCATCAGAGATCATACCAAGAAAAGAATTCCAGCCTAACCCCATTGAGAAAGCCGCCAACATACACACAATCCCAAACGCCGCCAGTACTCCAGCGATAATCAATGCAATCTTTGTAAATTTTTTCATATCTGATTTCCTCCTTCGTTACGATGACGTACATTTCTGACTGCATTTACAATGCTTCTAAACAGCTCCGGAATCCATCTGATTACAAGCCATGCAAAGAGAAGCAGCAAAAGCAAACCTGCCGCAGCCAGCAAAGCTCCAACGCCCATTGTAGCCAACCCTTCCAAAGGACTTACCACCATCCGAAAAACTCCAACAACAAGACAGACAATTCCTCCTATACTTAACCCTGCTCCGCTTCCAAAAATTCCAACAGTAACCCCGAAAACACCTGCTAACAGGGCTACTAACCCGCCAAAAAGACCTGCCACGATACCAACCCAGAGCGGGAAAGTAAGCACTGCAATAAGAATAATAATAATCCAGTGCGTCTTCTTTTTTGCAGTATCACTTTTTACTCCCATTGTTTTTGCCACCTTCTCCGGAGAGCCTAATTCCTGAATCACTTTCTGTTCATTTTCTATTCCTGCTTCGTCAAAATAATTATTATAATAAGCAATCGCATCCGCTCTGTCACTTTCCGGAATATCTTTAAGCAAATATTCCAGTTCTCTTAAAAATTCTCCTCTTGTCATAAACATTCCTTTCTTTTTATCTTGAAATTCATTTAAATAATTCACTGATTTTCGACGAATACCTTTTCCATTCTATCTCATACAGCTTTAATTGTGCAGCTCCCTTTTCTGTCAGTTTATAATATCTGCGGTTACGTCCGGCATATTCCATATCATAAACTTCAAGGCATTCGTCCTTTTGCAGCCTTCGCAATACCGGATATAATGTAGACTCCGATATATCCAATACCTGCCTGACATCCTGCGTTATCTTATAACCATATGTTCCCTGCTCCTCCTTCGATACAACCGCCAACACAATTGCATCCAGAAGGGCTGCTCCCGTATTAAATGTCATATTCCTCTCCTATGTTATTCTTTGCTCAATATTATATATCGTATAATATTATATTTATACTATATATTATACAGTATCCCATGTCAAGACTTTATGCAAAATAAGATATGGCTGCCCACAACAAAACAGGTATGACCGAAATCATACCTGTTCCAAAAAAAATCACATTTTGCTGTTTTACGCCCATCAGGCATCTATACGATGCTTTTTATAACAGTCCTGCTATTTATCCAAAATGATTTTACCCTCAACATTTGTAACCTTTAATTCAGGACGGGTCATTGTATCGCACTCGTAAGTTGTCTGTTCTTCTTTGGTTTCTTTTTCCCCACCGCCAAACATAGATGTGATGGTTTCCCATAAGGATGGAGATTCATCTACAATATTATCCGCATAGGCATTGATATACATCTGTGTTTCTGCTTCGGTAACGGTAATTGTTCCCTCTGTTTTTTCATCTGACGGAAATCCTACTGTGGAAGCCTCTAACGTATAGGTGCCTGCTTTTACATCATATACCAGTTTCTTAACCTCCTGCTTGCCTAAATCATAGGTTACATCAAGATCTGCTTTATCAAACTTTTCCGTATACTCATCCTTTAAGTTAATTACATAATCTACATAGGCAATTGTAATTTTTGTTCCATCTGACAACGTTCTTGCTGATGTGTCCACAATCTCTTCAATTTCAAAATATGTATCCCAATTCTCTGCTGTGATTTCAACTGCTTCCTGTCCTTCTCCCGCAGTCAGTTCTTCTTCCTTTGTTTCGCCACAGGCCACAAGGGAAAGGCTCATAACAGAGAGTAAGAGCATTGCAATAGTTTTCTTCATAATGACATCTCCTTTTTGTACTGACCTTTAGTTCTGCGCCGTATGTCTGGCTTCAAGTTCTTCATTCATCTTAGCAAGCGTCTTCTTATCTAAGTTATACACGATTGCAAGTCCGATGAACTGGAACACTGCAGATACTAAGTAAAGAGCAGCTACAAGGTAACGCATATTAAGCGCAACCTCCGGAAGCTGGTATCCGCCGTATTTTCCGACATAACCTAAGGTACCCATGATAACAAGCGCTAAGGAAGGTCCAATTCCCTGTGCCAGTTTACGGAAGAAAGAGTGCAGCGCATATACCGTACCTTCTTCGCGTGTACCGAATTTCCATTCGTTGTAGTCAATCGCATCCCCCATCATTGACCATGATACGGTAGAATAAATACCCATGCCTAAGCTGTTAAGCAATTGACATACCACATACATTGCAATTCCTGTTCCATCCGGCGTAATCGGAAGCACCAGCATAAGAACACAGGCGGTAACACTTAAGACAGAGCCTACTGTCGCTAATTCTTTCTTACCGAATTTCACTACCATCTTACGGGCAAGCGGCGTAAACGCAATGATAGGAATCATGGAGAACATACTTACAATACCGGAAATGGATACGTTGTGGAAATATGACTGGAACATAACCGTTACCGCTGAGGCTGCGCCCTGCATACCAAGGAACATCCCCATAGCCGCAAGCGTAGCACCTACTGCCGGACGGTTCTTTATAAAGTTGCCCATTGCCTTTAGGACATTAAACTTCTGTCTTTCTTCCTCATTGCATTTTACATATTCATCACAACGGATAACAGTTGTACGAATCATAAACTGGAACGAAATAAATCCAAGCACGCCCATGATAAGAGCCGCAAGGAACACCCTTTCCCCAATGATATCCTGTGACACTACGCTGGAAAGATTGTAGACAGCTCTTGAAGCCGCTCCCTCGTTCGTGATTCCCTGCATAGTTTCCAAATCCTTGATCGTGTTCTGATAGATAATCATCGGAAGAATGATCATAGGCACCATGTTGCCGACCATAGAGCCAACCGAACGCCATGCAGAAAGTGAAGCACGGTCTGCCGGGTCAGAAGAAATCAAAGAAAGCAATGAGCCATAAGGTACATTGGCAACGGTGTAGAAAGCATCCCAGATGATATATCCGGCTACAAATAAAATGTTTTTAACCACGCCGCTTAACTGTGGAAATGGCAGGAAACAAAGCGCGCCTGCAACCAAAAGTCCGATTGAACCAACCCATATGTAAGTTAAGAATTTTCCTCTCCTGTACTGGTGCTTATCCGCATCGACTATAGAACCAATCAACGGGTCGTTAATTGCATCCCATACCTGCACAAGAATCAGCAATGCCGAATACACATAGGAATCCATTCCCATAAACTGGGTCCAGAAAATGACCAGTGTGCCTTTCAGCGCAAATGACATGTTGCAGCCAAAGTCGCCCGCTGCATAAGATATGCTGTCAAGAATACCAAATCTGCGGTGAGCTTTAGCAGGTGCTGTGTTATTACTCATTGATTTTTACCCCCCTAGTTATTATTTAATAAACTAAATCTTAATGATAAGAAAATTATATTACAATATGCACATTGTACCTAGTAATATTTTTATCTTAAACAGGATTATTTTTGCCTTACTTGTATACCAGATTGTCGACATCTTATTTTCTGCCATAAAAAGTTTCTAAACCGGCACTAAACTAATCGTAAAAATTTTCTAAAATCAATATAAATTTTACTTACCGGTTCTTCCAGTGTTATAATAAAAAATATTAACGAGGATATAGAACAAGCCAGGTTTACATCCTTCGCGGAGCTTTTTTTAATCATAGGAAAGTCATTCTCTTTCACACGTTATTATCAGGGGCTTTCCTATGATAGATCTGATAGATTCCAAAAGCACACTGTTTTGCTGATTTCTTACACGGCTGTTTGTTTCTGAGCGAAAACAAACAGCCCTAATGGCAGAAAAAACGCCGCCGTCCTCGCCACAAGCCGCTCAGAAATGAGGATTATCATGACAAGCAGCCTTAGGTATAACAGTCAACTTATTTTTTTCCAAAACATACTGACAAACCTGCATCTTTCTCATCATATACACAAATCAGGAGAGTTGGTTACTAATTTCACAGATATGAATCTCAGGGAAGCTCTGGGCATTAAAAATGAATCCCAAGCTGATTGGAAAACACATCTTCAGCATATCGTTAAGCCTAATACTATTGTATACGTTACGGATGAGTTCTTCTGTCAATATGCCGGCGTCCTGCTGCCGGAAACCGGAAATGCCTTTTTTTCCATCGGACCTTATCTTACAAATGCTGTTTCCGTCGAGCAGTTATTAAACATCATGGAGCAGAAAAATATTCCCAACGAATGGCTTCCGATATTGAAAAGCTATTATCAGAAAATTCCAAGCCTTGCCAGCGAAGAAACTCTTGCGGCCGTCTTAAGTGCTTTTGCGGACTGTATTTGGGGAAAAAATAACTATACCTCCGAAAGTTTTATTCAGGGTTTGCCAAATTCCTTAACTCCATTAGCCGTCCCGGCAGACCCTCAAAAACGTATTGAAGCATTTTCCCGTATAGAAACGATTGAACAGGTGTATACATTAGAAAACAAATTATTGAAAGCTGTGTCAAACGGAAGAAGCGCACGTGCAAAAGCGCTTCTTGCAAACTTCCCTTCGTCTGCCTTAGAACAGCGTACGGAAACAACAAGAAATCTGAAGAATTATACCATTATCATAAATACGCTGCTGCGTAAAGCGGCAGAGGAGGGCGGCGTTCATCCGTTATATATTGACCAGTTATCTTCCTCCTTTGCCTATCGCATCGAAGCAGTCATGCGCTCCGATAATTTTACAGACTTATGGAATGAAATGATCCAAAAATACTGCGCTTTAGTAAACCAGCATTCCATCAAAAACTATTCTTTGCCTATCCAGAAAATCATTACACGAATTGACTTTGATTTGTCCGCTGATTTAAGTTTAAAAGCAACTGCGCAGTATTTGAACATGAATGCAAGCTATTTGTCAAACCTCTTCAAAACAGAAACCGGCTATACATTAACCAACTATGTAAATATGAAACGCATGGATCACGCGGCTTATCTGTTAGCCAGTACCTATATGCCCGTTTCAACGATTGCACAAACCTGCGGAATTCTCGATGATAATTATTTCACCAAACTATTCAAACGTTATCATCACACCACGCCGACCAGATTCCGTAAGGAACGCTACACTGTACAAAAGAAGGGCTGTAAAAAAACTCCCCTAAAATAAGAAGTTCCTGCCGCGCATTGCACGGCAGGAGCTTCTTTGGTATATCCAAGGTATTTCTTTCATTTTTGGAGACACTTTAATAGACCTATTCTCCATACCGTGTTCTTCGCAA
>CALWLL010000062.1 GCA_944381555.1 uncultured Agathobacter sp.
AGATTAAGGCAAAATGGGGATTGTTGGAAGAGAGAAAACCGCACAAAAATTTCATTTTGAATGTACTTCGCTCGATAAAAGAAAAATGGCTCTGGGATTTACATCCCAAAGCCATTTTGTCTACAGTCTGAGAGCCAGAACATTTACATAATAGTTCTGGCTCCATTGATGTTAGGGAATATAAGGCAATAGTTTTTTTTCAAGTTCATCCATTTGTTCTTGGGAATATAGGTATACTCCTAGTTCATGTGCTAATGAATATAGCTGTTTGGCATCAGAATGTTGTTTTGTTTCTAATAGGAGTACAGTTTTACACAAAAGCAACTCTGGTAAGTTAAAATGAGAATGAAGGCTTTTTAATAGTGTTAGAATAGTATCAATTTTCTTATCGTCAAAGTTAGATGTTTTATGGAAAAAGCAAAAGTCATTATATATAAGATTTGCAAAAAAACGCAACTCAAAGTGGTTGTTTCGATTAGCAATATAGTGATTTTTCATAAATAGTTTGTCTAGATATGTATATAAGAACTCGAAATATTTTTTGCCTTCATCTAGTTTCCCTAGCCGACAGGTATTAATGGCAATAAAATTAAGTAATGTTAACTCGATGTTTGTAAAATATGAATGTTGTGCTTCGGAAAGGTGGTTAGAAGGTAAAGCTGATTTCGCAATGGAAATGGCTTGGTTATGATGGAGTAACACATTTGAAAGGTAAACAGATTCACCATACTTTAAAAATTGCATAGGTTCTCCATTTTGAAATGCTGGCAGTGTGCGATATTCTTCAACCAAAACATGAATTTTATCATAATCTGCATCTGCTAAAGCATTATTTAGAGTAACAATCTGTTGGTGGGTTTCAATATCGTGATGTTGCAGCATTATTGCATAACTATCATATAGATTGATTCCAAGTTTTTGCGAAAGTGCATTAATAATAAAAAGGGTTGGAATCTTTTGGTGAGTTTCTAATTGACTAATATATTTTCTTGAACAAATTTCGTCAGCTAGTTCATCTTGCGATAATCCCTTTTCTATTCGATAGTGTTTAATTAAGTCGCCTATTTTAATAAATGAATCCATAGTGAACATCCTCTTGTTTGGTAACTATAGTTCTCTTTACTATGTAAATTGAGAGAATATATGATTATTATATCAAAATGAGGAGGTCTTTGAAAGACGAAAAAGATGAAAAAATTATTAATGCTCATGATAGTGTGCATGATATTGTGCAGCATAAATGTTGGGATTGAACCATGTATGCAAGATGGAAAAGATACGATGGGTGTTCTATCATTTTCACAAGAAGTAAATAATTATTAAATGTTATTATACTTCTACCTATATTAAATGATAGTGGAGAGTCCAACTATTTTTATGGGTTAGTATTACACAACTTATAAAGTTGTATTATAAATGGTTCTGCTATTATTCGCGAAAGAGGTCAGAAACCATTAATTAAATGCTTACGGAAGTACCTAGGGGAAGAATATCACTTTTACGTAGGTAAAAATACGATTTGTTGCTAAGAAAAGGAGACCAACTATGAAAACTATTAAACAATGTATAGCGTTAACGATGGCAATAGTAATGATTATTTTAGCACCTGTGTCGGTGTCTGCCGCAGATCAGTGGTGTAATAAGAGCGGCA
The DNA here is from genome assembly GCA_944381555.1 of uncultured Agathobacter sp. GTDB lineage: Bacteria > Bacillota > Clostridia > Lachnospirales > Lachnospiraceae > Roseburia. Next base: position 1,652 of record CALWLL010000062.1, read on the forward strand.
TGGGGTATAAGGTTTATAATAACAGCAGACTGGAGACAGGATGGTCTGGAAAATTATCTGCGACATTTGGATGGTTATTTGCAAATGATGTATGCGAATTTACGGGGACCTCGTATAGTAGGTGGTTGGGGGCGACGCCTTTTTACGCTGATAAAATTACACATTACGATATATTAGAAATCAAAGGAATTGGTAGTGTATCTTTCTCAGGTGGAATAGGTGCGAGTAAATCTGGTGTAAGTGGAGATTTTGGTATTTCAGGAACTACCACTGATAAAAACTGTGTGTATGCATATGAGGTAACAGATGCGTGGAAAGTGGATGTTAATTATTCTTATTATGCGGAAATATACGATGGAAATTGGATGGATTTATATACGGCTGCGACCTTTAAATTTGGAACAAGTTTTACGGTTGTAAATTCGCGTGTTGATAATCCAACTGTAAATTCAGGAACAATATATTATAAGTAAATTGTAGAGCGTTCCAAAAGGAACGCTCTATAATTGGTTAAAGGTGAAATTTATGAAAAGAAGGAAAATAAAATTATTAGGTATAGTTAGTTTTATTATAGTTATAGGATTATTAATAGCGAATTTACAAATGGGGCACAGTAGGAGTAAGATTCAAATTTTTAGCTCTTATGGTTTTTCGGAGAGCAATTTGTTCCTTCATAGCATAGATGAATCGGATAAGCAACAGATTAACGCCTATTTGCAGAATCATTACATTAAAGATGAAGGTTTTTATTTGTTAATTAATAACGATTACACAATATTTGAAAAATTGTATCATGCATATTGTATTTTAAGTGAAATTAATGAAGAAAAAAATAAAGAAAAGTTAGGAATATTAGAGGATGTTTTTCATGTATATGAATTAAACATTGGCAATTATTCTGTGTCGGCCTATGATTATGTCTATTATTTGGCGATAAAACATATGCTTGGGGAAAATGTGCCTAAAGAGAAGTATTTGGAAAAACTAAAGATGTACCAAGATAAAGCTTCGGGTTTGATATATTATATGTCTGCTAATGAAGATTTGGATACAAAATTGTTGATTACTTCAAAGATTCTAAATATATGCAATAGACATAATATTGATATATTTGATTTACAATTGAAAAAAAAGATAATCGAAATTAGTGAATTTTACGAGTTGGAATCATATAAAGAGGGAGAATCATTATATAACTCTGGCGGAACTCTTATCTATGCGTTATCTGTTTGCGATTATAATGTAATAAGTGAGGAACAAAAGAAGTGGTTTGAGGAATGGCAAGCGCATTATGAAAATGTAGTAATTGATAATGAAAATACTTTTATAGATTTTTATTCATATTATCAGCTAGCTAATTATTTTGGGGATGCTCAGGATGATAAAATAATTGATTATGTTAAAGGATATGAGAGCGATGTTATTCATATGAGCGGGATGGAAATGAAAGACTTGTATGATTATATAATTTACGAATATAAAAATATATTATCACAGAAGCAAAGAGAAGTTATCGAACTATATGTATATAATAAAATAGATGAGATGTCTGCGGCAATAATTGGGAACGTAGATATTGCATCAACCTTTTATGGGGCAACACTTGCTTATAGAACAGGGTTTGAACTGGATTTTGCCAAAGTACTTGATTCTGTTGAAAGTATATATAAAGAGATTACCCCACAATTGAATGATGAAGAGTTTGTGTATAACACATATTATTATGTTATGATGATGACAGGCTTTGAAGCTAGAGGCGTAAATGATGAATTGAAACAGAGGATTAGTAGTAGGTTAGATGATATAATTGCCAAAATAGTAACTTCTGATAATGTCGATATACGTATGTTAAGAATGATATTGGAGATAAAATCAAATATTGCTCCATATGTTCTGGAGAATGAATATAATATTATAAAAGAAAAAATAGCAAAGAGTATTGAAACTCCGCTTTATAATAGTAATATTGTTGAAGTAATTAAAATTGATAAAATTTTAGGGATAAATAGTGTCAAGAAGTCATATATAGATGAATGCTTATCTAAATTATATGCTGGTGGAATGTACAGATGTAAGGTAGGGGAGCAAGCTGATATAAAAACAACCTATATGGTTTATACACTGCTAACGAATCATGAGATTTTAAATTTGTCAAAAGATGAAATTAACGATATGGTTATTCTACTAAGAGAATATGAGGATAATGCTTTGTATAAATATGAGTTAATAGATGATTATATGGATTTAAGGTCTATTTATTATGGTTATGTTTTGGAGAAACTTACAATAGGAGAAAAGTATGCACAATAAATATGAAGTTAAGAGAGTATGCAAATTTGTAAAAGAAACTGAAATACTTAAAGATGTAAGTTTGTCGTTTGAAGAAGGTTTGAACGTTATAGTGGGACAGTCTGGTGCGGGGAAAAGTACTTTGCTGAATATATTAGGACTTATTGATGACTGTACATCCGGTGATCTGATGTATAATAATATAGATTTGATAAATTATAATGAAGAGGAAAGAGAAAAATTTAGATCCCATTATATTGGATTTATATTTCAAAGCAATAATTTAATTTCAGACATGAGCGTGCGAGAGAATATAGATTTGGCGATGGATATTAGTAATGTAAGTCCTGAAGAATATGTAGAGATATTAGAGAGATTTGACATTAACACCCTGATTGACAAAAAGGTAAATGTATTAAGTGGAGGAGAACAACAGAGGGTATCAATAGTTAGAGCACTGTTAAAAAAGACAAAGATTATTTTGGCAGATGAACCAACAGGCAATTTAGATTCTAAGAATACGGAACTGGTATTTGAGATATTACAGGAATGTGCGAAGAAATATAATAAAATTGTTATTGTCGTTACGCATAATGAAGAGATGGCACAAAAGTATGCAAATGTGTTAATAAGAATATCAGATGGCGTAGTGGTTGAAGTGAATAAAAAATATGGTGTTGAAATCGATAAACTAGAAAGTGAGCCTTTTGAAGAAACATGGTTGGATTCAAAAATTTCATTATATAACAAATTTAAGTTTATTAGGAATTTTATTAAAAGGAAATTTACAAAAATGTTAACCACAGCATTCATTGCGGCTATAACAATTGCTATATCAGCTGTAGTTATAGATATAAACAATCAAGCTAATCAAATGTTTGCGGATATGAATACAGGATATTTGGAAACTGATTTGGTGCAAATATATCCAAATAAAATGGAGATATCGAACACTTCAGAATATGGTGGAACTTTTCGAGAAAATGAAATTCTAGAAATTAGAAATTCTGGTTTGTTCTCGACGGTAACGGAGTTTGTTGAAATGAATCTACGCGGAAGATCATCTGATGCAGAATGCGATATTATAGGTGTTCGATATATAGAAATTTCAGAATTCTATAGAGATCGGATTATGAAAAATGATATAGAAGGTGAATTTCCACAGAATGAATATGAAGTCATATTGGGAAAAGATGTATGTCAATATTTATTTGGTGATAAGGAAGTGATAGGAAAACAAATTGCTCTTACTAATGGGAGAGGAACAGCGGTTGTAACGGTTGTGGGAGTAAATAATACAAAAAATGTAGAGGGCATATACTTGTCATATGTTTGTAATCTTATAACATTTGAAATCGCGGATCAGGATATATCTGACTATGCATGTGTTGATATAAAATCAGATGTGGATAAAAGTGGAATTATATATACAGGTGGATATGTGGGAGGATATGGTGTAAACGTATCATATCCTTTGATAGAAGGCCGCTATCCTCAAAATGAAGACGAAATAGCAATAGATGTTTTAATTTATAATGAATATTTGAAAACGCATAGTGATACTAATTTGTTTTCGGAAGAAGTATATTTTAATATAGGTAATGTGCGTGATGTGAAAATATGTGGGGTATACGATTCAAATAGACAACAGATGTTTTGTATAAAAGAAGAATGTGTTGAGGATATGCAGAAACAATTTGCTACCAGTCTTTATTGTTATGCGTTGAATGATGATGTGATCTCAAATTTTCATAGTATAGAGATTGATAGAAAATATAATTGTGCTGTCCTTTTTGAACATTTACGTGCAACAATATCAGAAAAAAATCGTTCCGTAACAAATATTTTGTTGGTAATTGCCTTAGTGTTGAGTGTGGTTACTTTTATTGTCATCGGGTCATTTGTGAGAATGTCAATTAAGGAAAGAGTATATGAGATTGGAGTTATAAGAGCATTGGGGGGGAGCAAAAAGGATATAACATCTATATTTCGGTTAGAAGGAGTAGTTGTAGGGGGTGTTTCTGCGTTTATTGCAATGCTGCTTTATATTATGGGAAAAAATTTATTGATCCAAACGATTTTGGAGGATATAACATATATTAATGATTGGTTAATGATTATAGCTATCTGTGTGTCTTCGATATTGTTTATAGTTGTTGCTAGTATTATTCCTTTAAGGGAAATAAATAAAATGCATCCAATTGAGTGTATAAGATGCAGATAAAAGCATAATAGGGAAGCTAAAAGAGACTTTCTTGAAGTCGTTCTAAACGTAAAAAGTGCGTATAAAATAAATGAATTTATTCTGTAAAAGAGTACAGATTTAAGAAAAATAATTATTAAAGTTCTCAAAAATATAGAAAAACACCAAATTGGGGTAGATAG
>CALWLL010000063.1 GCA_944381555.1 uncultured Agathobacter sp.
GCATAACATCATTATAAGGTTTTAGGAAAAATGCGATTTCCTTTTTGCCGGAATCGTGATTTCCTAAAAATCGGAACATTGATTTCCATACGCCGGACAGGTGATGGATTTCACCCCGGATTATTCATACCCATTTTAAGTTATTTTTCATCCCCATAAAGCACCTTATTGGGACTATAATGTACCAATTCATCCTTTTCAACAATTAAGTAATACTGTAAATACCTCTTTTTTACACAAACTTTTTCTTTATTCTATTTATATACTGCCTACTTATATCAAGTTTTTCAGAAATCTCTCTGTCAGAATACCCCAATAATACATAATCTAATATTTCATTCTGTTTCGAATTCATCTTATTTCTCTTTTGCTGCATATCATATAGCAATTCAATCTCCGAATAGTTTTCCCAATAAGGATGATTATTAATTTCATCTACATCTATCTCCTCTATGGATTCTCTTCTTAAATTATTTTTACATAAATATGAAAATCTAAATTTCACAGCATTGTTTATATATGCAATACACATACCATCATTCTCACACTTTGGAATTCGATTAACCGCTTCAATAATTGCTAATACAATTTCTTGCTTAGCATCTTCTCCCTCCAAAAAAAATAATTTTTTAGCGTACGACATAATTAAGGGAGCAAATTTTTCTAATATTAATAACATAGCCTCTTGGTCATCTTTCGCCAATATTACAAGTTCCGTCAAACTTCTTTCTGACATAATTAATCCACCTCCAACTGTTAAAAAGGGAGGAAGGTTAACGATGTAAACCATCACCATATGCATAATATTTACTATTTCTATTAACTGGGAATATTAGATTTTGATAACTTAGAGAATTTAGATTATAGCTATACCACGAAGATTTCTATATTTAAACCAATTATAGTTCTTATCTACTTTACAAATTATGCCCATCTAATTAAGAAAATTAACCAGATTACAATTCACCTTTTTTTTGCTTATTATTATTTAACTGACCCAATCCTCACTATATGAAAGAGGGCGATTGAATGAAAAATTATTTTAAACGTTTTAAAAACCCGGCTACTATAATTGGACTTTCCGGTTACATTCTAACAATTTTATCAACTTTAGGATTTTCAATTGATAACGAAGCTATAATGACTATCATTCAGAGCATTTGTGCCATATGTGTACTGTTAGGTCTTTTGAATAACCCTGAAACGTCTGGAATTGACTTACCTGTAAAAAATAAAGAATAATGGTGTTCTGGTTGGGTCAGTTAAATTTGTAATAACAAAAAACTGGTATTGGAGTTTGAACCAATACCAGTTTTTAATTTAAAGACTTATTTACTGTTCAATAATTTCAAAGATTGTTTTTATTGCACCAGATATAAAGTTAATTGTTCGTTCACTTATTACTTTTTCACTTGATGAAATTGATACATTTGCCAATGCCCACAAATCCTCTTCTGAAGCCTCAGAATTTCCCATAATTGTTGTCCATGTAATATTTATATCAGATTTAGAAATACGTTCACTATGAGCAAGTTCATATTGAACACCTTCAAAAAATTCCGAGTTGGAATCTGCACACACTGTAACTACATTATCATCATCTTGATATACCTGAATAGTATAAATGACTTTATCCTCTTCTTCATCTATATAGGCTTCATTGGGTGAAACCTCCGTTGAAAAAATCAAATCCCCCATTGTATCTGTTTCCTTCATGCTACATCCACTGCAAAAAAAAACTATAAATATTAAAATACAATATACTTTCTTCATAATCCATACTCCACTTCATAATATTACCTAATCATTATCTTTTCGCAACTCGTATGGTTGAAAGACATGTGTACATATTATAGAATAATTTGTATCTTCATAATAATATGGTATAGTTTTTTCCTCTGTTCCAACATTCGCACCACATATCCAATAAGAACCATCCGCTTTTTTTATAATAGTATTTTCCATTGCTCTAGGATATTCACCTTTAAACTCTGATATATCATAGCAATCAACATTTTTCTCCATGCTTCCGGTCCATACCATAAGAACATCTTCTGCAACCATTGTTGGTTTACTTACAATGCTCATGTCTGCAACTCCACAATTCCCTGTGTAATTATACCCCCATGTCCATACCGTTCCATCTTCCAATAATGCAGCATGATTATACCACCCTCCAGTTACTAGGGCTACATTTTCAAGCACCTTTACCGGCTCAGGTTCAAAATAACTGTACCCGATTGCTCCCCACATCCACGCGGAATTATCCCTTGTGATACACACAACATCACTTTGTCCACATCGTGCATAAATTACATTTTCCATTAATAAATATGGGGTACTTATATAATACTGCTCATCATTAACGTGCTTATCTCTATCCAACTCATAATATTGCTGCAAAGCACCACACCCTGCATTTCCTACACCATATAATTTGTCATCCTCCGTCAAATAAATCATAAAATCCTTTTGAGAATAATCTACATGAACTACATGCTCTGCAATTTTTACCATATCACTATGAAAATCATAATCCTGTGTTCCAATTCCTAACTGGCCACAATTATTTCTTCCACATCCCCATAAAACATTATGTTCATCAATAAAATACAAATTAGCCGGATCTCCTGTATTAGTAATATAATAGTCTTCTATATTTAAATCTAACTGAATTTCTACACTTTCTTTTTTACTTTCCTCTCCCCCGAAATCACTAGTCTCCTTATTGTTAAACTCCTGATAATATGTTAACCCAATATAGCTAGCTAAACATACAATTAAGACTGTAATCAATATAATAACTTTTCCTTCTCTCTTCATAAAATGAACCTCCTACACATCAAATAGTACCATCTTGACTTTTTGTCGTCAAGAAATAAAAAACGACACATATAGTTTACAAAACGACAAATTTTATCTTCTTCTTATATAGATTTGCAAATCGAACATTTTTCATACAATAAGGAGGAAATAAAAATGGCAACTTACGGATGGATGGTTAATTTAACAGGCGAAACGATTCCTGTTTATGCCTCAGATGGTAGCGGACCATCAGAAACCCAGTTAGGAAAATTGTATGCTGGCGAATGTTTTGTTGATGGCACAATCTCTGAAAACCCTTGGGAAGGAGACGGCACACCAGTCGTATTCTTGACTTCAGATCATGAAATGAGATTCGGTTTATTAGAAGATTATCATCGCGATTTTGTTGATTTTTCAGAGTACGCATCTAACGGAACCTCTTGGGTCGCAGTGGATACACTTGAAAGACTGGTTAAATATGCTACTGTAGCATACTACGCAGATGGAACGAAATGTTGTGATTTACCAGCTGGTTCACATGTTTGGTTAACACATAATTGTACCGCAGGACAGGATAATCCAAACTATATTGCGGTTTCTAAAGTTGAAACTGCCGCTGGACGAGTATATGAGTTTACAGGCAACGGTTTCGTTGACTTAACTTATAACAATCGATATGTTACTGTGGGCAAAGTTTTATTAAGAAAAGCATAATTTTTCTAAGAAAGACTGCAACTTCTATGAAACTTTCATTAAAGTTGCAGTCTTTTACTACAAATAAATAGACTAAAAAGGAGATTCTAATATGTCAGATAGCAATGTTTTAAAAGCTCAAAAATACTTGAATGCAATGTTTGGAGGCCATAGCGACTGGATTACCCTCGCAGAAGATGGGATAACCGGTTCTGCAACTATGCAGGGTATTATTCGAGCCTTTCAGATTCAAAACGGTATATCAAGTATTACTGGAACAGTCGGACCATTAACCATTGAAAAGATGAAAAGCCTTCCTGTAATCGAAAAAATGAGTCCAAATGATGAAAGCAGTATTAATGTATGCCTTATTCAGTGCGCCCTTTTTTGTAAAGGATATAATGCTGGCGGGGTCACAGGCATATATTATACCTCTGGTGTTTCTGCCGTTAAATCAATGCAGCAAGATGCTGGACTTACAGTAACGGGCGTTATTGATTGGAAGGTTTGGATGGGACTACTTTCTTTAAACTGGTTCCAGTTACCTCTACGAGGCGATTATACCACCCGTCAAATTCAGCAGCAATTGAATCATGATTGGTCAGATATAATTGGTGTCGGCCCTTGTGATGGTATTGTTTCAAGACAAACTGCTCTTTCTTTAATCGGTGCATTACAGGCTGCAGAGGGCGTTACAACAGAATTAATTACTAACTTAAACTCAGTCAATTTTGGTCCAGCTACAACTAGCAATTTCCCAACTTTCTTAAAAGAAGGCCAAAACTCTTCCGAATATATCCCATTCAACAAGTTAGTGCAGTATGGATTATACTTTAATGGCTATGATGCTGGAAGAATTGACGGTATTTTCGACACTACAACGACCCAGAAGGTTGAAGAATTTCAAAATTTTTACGGATTAACAGGCATTGATCTTGTTACACCAGGTGAAGTGAATGTTTCGACAATGAAATCATTACTAACCAGCAAGGGAGATACCTCTAGAAATGCTAAAGCCTGTGATTGCGCAACTGTATTAAATCTTCAGCAAGCTAAAGATCTGAAATCTGCTGGATACACACATGTTGGAAGATATCTAACAGGATATGTAGGAAGTGCTCAGACCCCTAAGTTCATGACTTTAGAAGAACTGGCAAACATTAAAGCCGCTGGGCTGTCAGTATTTCCAATCTATCAGGATGGCGGTTACTATCTCGAATACTTCCAGAACGCCTCTCAAGGGTCTACTGATGCACAAATGGCAATTTTGGCTGCAGAACGATTAGGTATTCCAGAAAATACGACTATTTATTTCGCAGTAGATTTCGACTGTTATGAATATCAAATGGATGCTTTCATCATTCCATACTTTAGAAAAATCAATCTATTCTTTAATGGAGAAAAAAATGTCAAAAACTACAAAGTCGGCATTTATGCGCCAAGATATATTTGTTCAACAATCGCTGAATTAGGACTTGCTAGCACATCTTTTGTAGCCGATATGTCAACTGGTTATAGTTGTAATTTAGGTTTTCCTATTCCATCAAACTGGGCATTTGACCAATTTTATGAAGAATCTTTTACATCTTCACCATCTTTCGCAATTGATAAAGATGCTTATTCTGGAAGAGATACTGGTGCATCTTCATTTGATGAGGTAGAAGAAAAAAGTGAAACTGAACTTGAAACAGAAAACTTAAATGCATTACTTGAAATCGCTCGAAATCAATATGTATATGATGTATTAGATCCTCTCGGCTATTTAGATCAAATACTTAACATTGGAATTTCATATAATCAGGAGATTCCTCTTGCAACATACGTAGTTGGAAACACAATTGTTGATGTATCAACTACTGTATCGAAAGAATTATATAGGGTATTTGAAACCGATTTCAGTTTTGCTATTGCTATTGATAATACCGGAAATTTAACCGCGGGATGTCAGGATGCAATCGCTTCATTAACATCGGATCTTGATTTAGGAGATTTTGGTAATGCAGAAACAATTTCTAATACATTGTCAAATATTGCTCTTTCTGTAAAATCAGGCAATGTTACTCTAAAATTAGACCACATTTTACCAAAGCAGCTCAAAATGTCATTTATCGTTAGTACAGATGATTTACTTGCTAACGAAAAACTAGAGTCTTCAATTTCTGTTGAACTCTCGTTTACTGTTACAATTAATGATACTATCGACGATCGATTTGATGAAGAGTCCTTTGCTGCTGCCGCTTTAACAGTACTCGCCACAGTTGCTCTTGTCTTAGTAATTTGCCTTGTTGCAAGCACAGGAGTGGGAGTACTCTTAGAATATTTATCTACTCTTGGATTTTTAGTACTTGCATAGTCTTTAGGTGTGGCATTATCTCGATGATGCCACACCTTACTTAATAGTATCATTGACACAACAACAAAAATTACATAGATAAGCCTATGTGCAATATTCTTACATAGCATATAATTTAAACAATTATAAATATTGAAAAGCTATTATGCACTTATCGTCTTAAACAAATGTATATCCCCATTTTTGTTCAATTGTCTGAAAATATTAACTACCTACTCTTCCTCTTCTCTGTAATCCCTTTGTCACTCTTCTGAAATTTCTCATCTAATATTGTGACTTTTTTGCAACTTTGCAATGCTTCAAAAGCCTCTGCACCATACTGATATTCCTTTTCAGCTACCATAGGCATTATTCTCTGCACGACTTCCATTCCTCTGCTCTTTTTCTGCTTATGCAGCTCCACATCCAACAAAAGGATTGTCTACCTTTCAGAGATTGTGTCATCTTATATGTCATTCTCTCCTCAAAATAATCCTTCCACTCTACATCAAACGGATTTGCTTCGCTCTTTATCTTTTTATGCCTAACAATCTTAGTTTCAA
>CALWLL010000064.1 GCA_944381555.1 uncultured Agathobacter sp.
TGCCGAAATATCTGCGTAACGCACTCCATCCAGAGGCTATAGGGGCATAAATCACTATTTTGTCAGCTGAAATATTGAATTTTCAAGGAGCGCAGCCCATTTCAGGTATGGGAAGTCTTAGTTATTATTATTCTTAGTTCATGCTCCACATTCGTTTTTCTCAAAAATCCTTATTGTACCATCTCTTATCCTTTTAAGGCATTTCTCCACTCTAATTTATCCTTGTCTTTCCATGTTGCGAATAAAAATTTATCAAAAGCGCAAAATTCTGTCATTACATATTGAAATTGTCTATCTTCACGATATTCTCCAATATTCGTAATTATTCCTGTCCTCAATAAACGCAAATCATATGTACGCTCTCTATTCAGATGTCCTAGCTACTTATACACTGAATAATTGAAAGAATCATCAATTTTTATATGCTCACATACATCAGAGTACTTCTTATTTCTCTGGTATGGAGTAAAAAGTGCTAAATTAATTGCCGCATATGCAAATATTTCATCACTTACTCGTTTTGAAAAATATGCAACTCCATCGTACCCCAGTTCTTTACATGCCAACATTATACTTTGTGACACAATATATTCCGACTTAAATATACGCCCGCTCTCATTAACCGTATATGATGTAGCCATCATCAAAATCAATAACTTCAACCAACAATGTACTTTCTCTTCTTCTAATTCACTAAGTTTTGTCCAATTTCGAGACATCACTGCCAAATTAAAAATCTTTTGCTCGCCATCTAACACTACTGGGGCTACATTAAACTTATATTCTGGCGGACATCCCAATTCAATCCAACATGCATATGAACTATTTCCTAGATACAAACTCGGTATTCCCGGAATACTAAATCTATAATTTCCCGTTTTTCCTCTCATTGATAATGGCAAATGCAACATATCTTTTGCCTTAAATGCTTTTGCATCATCACTCAACCTTGCTCTAAAAAATTGTATTTCAGTTCCCTTAACTCCTGGGAACGCTTCAGAATTGGTAATTGTACTGACAGCTAACGAATGCTCCTCGCAACCTTTAACTAGCTTTTTAATCATATTATGGGCCTTGGAGATACTTCCGTCATAATACAATCTAATACTTTTCTTCATACTTTCACAGTATTTTTTTATTATATTAAGACTTGCTTCATCAGCTCCAGCATTTTTAGCCGTATCAATTAATAATTTATATTTTACCCTTAAGTCTTTATAGTAATTCTCATCTTTTTCAACTACATAAGGAGCATACAGTTCCTTTACTATAAATTTTTCAATCCAAGCAAGCTTCGCCATCATCATTCTCCTTAGTACTAATTCTATAGTATATGTAGCTCCCTTTAACTCACGCAAATTCAAACAGTTTAATCAATGAATTAATCAGTGTAATAACTGCTGCACTTCCCCCACACATACTTTTCAACGCCACAAGAAATCCTTTTTTCGGTTTATTATTTGCTTTAATATCCAATTCTATTTACTTTAGAACCTCTAATATATCATCCTCAGATTCATTTCCTGCAACTGATATTACTTCTTTTATCGCATTTATCAAATCTAATGCATCACTTTTAACTTCTTCACTTATATTTATATTATTGTTGATGTTCCCTTCAATATTATTGGCCACCACAACTGTTGAGTAATTAGCTGTTATCCCACTAGCAAAATTGGGGCGTTTTTTTCTTCTTCTCGAACTTTTTTATCGTAACACATTCTTAAATGTTCACTTATAAAATCTATAAGAGGATCAATAATATGCTCTATAAACTTTCGCATCTCATCATTTGTAGTAGATTTACTGCTTGTATAAAAATGTGTCCCATACAACCTTGTAAAATCTCCCTCATAATGTTCCAATGCATATTTAAGCATTTGATATTCTAATGATATTTCTTCATCCATTACTGGACTAATCTCAAAAGGACTAATCCAGTCTCTTTCTTGCACTATCTTTTTTATATCAAACTCACAAGTATTATGTCGTTCAATAAAATCTCTTATAAGTTCTTGACTATCGATAACACTCATAAAACGTTTTAAATTGGCATCACACTGTGAATAATCAGTTCTGCTTAACCTACGTGCAACATTCCTAAAATTTGCCGAAATATCCTGTATTTCTTCACTTGAATAATTTCTCATTTTATAATCCTCCCACAATACGGACAATAAAACCCTGCTGTAACATCCGATGATGTAAGTGCAATTATCTTGTCACAGCAATTTACTCTTACTCGTAACATATCATAATCCTTATTTTTTATTGCGATATCTGTATCAACTCTTTGTACCGGCTTAGTTTCGATTTTAATATGCTTTGACTTAATTCCTTTTAATGCCTCTACAAACATCCTTTCAGCTTCCGCAATAGCTATTTTTTGTGCTTCTACAATAACCTCTTCTGACCAAAATGTATTCAATTTTTCCGATATACCACAAAGGGGACAACATATCTCATTTTCTTCCAATTCATCATTTAAATATGAACATTCCATTTTAAACCTTGACTTACATCTATCGCACTGAAGTGTAACCAATCCTTCTTCATCCGCTTCCAATGAAGCTTTTCCAATAGTTTTTGACATTATCTCACACCCTCACCTTCGTCTCTAAACACATTTCTATAAATTTCACTCTATCACAAAAATCCAATCATATAATCAAATAGTGCATTTAAAAACAAGCTATTAACAGTCCGAGTGTCTTCATAAAAATATCTCCAATCAATAAAAGTCCTTGAAATAGCATCTAAATCTTCTTGAAATTTTATATCATTGTAGTTAGCATCCGATATCTTCATCTGACTTACAACATTTCTTTTTATTTTGCCTTTATCATCTTCTGATATTTCTACATATAACTTATTTAATTCATGCAAACTTCCATAATTCTTCCCATTTTTTACCACCAAAGCTTTTAATGCTAATTCGATACTAAATGCTTTTAAGGTTATCGCAGGTATCATTGTTTGTGCTAATAATTTATATGCCGATTCTTCCTTTAATTGTACTAATCCAGCTTCCCCAATTACTCCAAGAGCCTTAGCTGCATTTGCAAAAGTTATTGCACCTACTTTTACCTCCTCATACGTTTTTCCCATTTATTATTTATCCTTTCTTTTCAAATAACGCCTATCTTTATTCGCTCCCCCACACACTATTTCACCATCATCAATCAACGGCTTGATTATTGTTTTAACTCGACTTTCCTTCAAACTAAGCAACTCACAAAAGTCTTGTAACTTATATTCGCAATTTTCTTTCATATACAGTAAAATTTGTTCTTGTTGTAGTTGTGTCTTGCTTGTTTTCTTTTTATCGCCACTTTTTATCGTCGCTTTTTTATCGCCGTTTTTTTATCGTCGCTTTTTTTGAAAGAAAGCGACAGTACCGTTCTATCCGGATCAAATCTCTCCTCAATCACCGGTTCCTCCCAACCTTCATCTGCCCAAACATTAAAGATATTCGGAACACCACTTCCGGCACGTTCACCGATATTGATAAGATTGAACATTTTCATAAGTGCCTTGTTTCTTGGATCGGATTCGCCACCAAGACGCATCTGCTTTTTACCCGTTCTGACATAGCCCGGATTTGCCAAAATCAGCTTGTCCGGTTCCTTACGGATAACAACACCACGCAAACCATGATAATCTGCATTAATCAAGCAGTTTGCCAGAGCCTCACGAAGTGCCTTGTGTACCGGAGTATCATCAATACGTTCTCCACCAACCATTTTGAAAGGCACCTTAATGTCTTTAATAATCTTGTTGTAAACCCTAAAATAAAAGTCACACACATTTCCGGACCATTCACCGGAACTGGACTGCAATCTGTCACTCCAGCGTGTGGTAGGGTCCAACTCTTCTCTATAGTCTAAGAAGTATTCAGGGAAATGGCGTACAATATTGTACTCATCCCCAAACATCAGCATACCTGCTGCTGTAGGATGCAACTTTCCGTCTTCCTCTGAAATAGCAGCCGCACCAATGCTTCTTAAATACTCATGGTCACTCAGACGCTCAAAAGGATGTCCCTCTTTTAAAGAACGATGGCTATTGGTGAACGAATAAAACGAATTAGAAATTTCCGCAAACTGACACAAGCACAGCTTGGTGAGGCAGTTGGCTTATCCGATGTACGAATCCGTCAGTATGAAATTGGAAACCGCACACCCAAGGAGGATATGATACAGGAGCTGGCAAAAGCCTTGGACTGCAACTATCGCTCCATCTACGAACCTACACTCTACGCAGCCGAAGATGTTATGTACGCTCTCTTTGAACTGGATGAGCATTATGATATGCCTCTCTATGAAGTAACAGATCCTGCAGACCCTACTGAAAAACATATCGCTGTCGGTTTTAATTATTCTTTGTTGGATGATTTCCTGAACACCTGGAAAAAGAAAAAAGAGGACTTAGCCTCCGGTAAAATAACCAAAGAAGAGTATTTTGAATGGAAGATTAACTGGCCTCACGCCGAAGATTAGAAACACGTGTATCATACGCGTATCACAAGCCCATTTTGAGTGAAGAACTTGAAGTGGGCTTTTTCTTTTGTTCGACCATCTTCCGTTGAGAAATGCAACCTCGCCTGACGGCTCGGTCGTGGCATTCGCCACATAAGAAAAGCCACTAATACCAATGGCCTTGAACAAGCTCAATCCCTTGGTTTTAGCGGCTTTCTTGCATTTCTCATTGCTTACACGCAAGAAACCGCAACTCCTCATAAAATGAGGAATTGCGGCTTAATTTTTAGTTTCTATGATACTATCAATTGAAATTACTCAATGATAGTAGCAACTCAACTGCCAATGTCACGATTTGTATTGTTCTGAATATTTCTATTGATGTTTCATCTTATAAAATGATACATTTTGTGATTATTATATCTATTTCAAAAGTTTTTCAAGTCCAAAATAAGCCCATGGGCTTTTTATCTCCAATTCAAATGAAAGGACTGATAAAATGAAATTGATACACGCAGAATATAACCCGATGCACAACAGCATCGACATTAACCACTATAACGGCTACATCCTCCGGATTGACTGTAATCAGGCAGAATCTGGGATACGGACCACTCCAAATTCCCAACGGTGCCTAAATGCTCTGGCAATTGATAATCCGCTGGAATATGCAATTGGAAGTGCAACTGTCGTTACAATAAATGTAGCCACTGTTATTACCGCCGAATGTAATTCCATTTTATTAAACGAATCATCATCAGCCGCAATGTCTGGTATAAATTCATCACATGTCTTTTCTTGCGCATATCCTAAAAACTCCTGTGTTGTTTCCGGAAACACATATCCCGAATGACCTTCTCTTGAAAAATAATCAGGTATAATTAGCATGTTCGCTTTGCCAATCTCATCCAATAAATCTTGCGGAAAATATTCTTCCCTATATATTGACTGAAAATCAACGGTCGTATCTTCTACTGTTATTTTTTTATTATTAGTTTCGTGTAGCATTTCTTCTTCTCCTTAATATATGTTCAATATGGCATAATTAACCCTATTCAAACGTAATCTCTTCCTCAGCCTTAACATAAACATCAACCTGCGTATGTACATCAAGTCTGGAAACAACCCATCCTCTCATCATGCACATCTTTATAAAGTCATCTATTCTGTTTTCGCCGTTCATTTCTCGTAAAGTTACAACAACGCCAAATCGCAGACCTCTACCTGCTTTCGGATCAAGTCTTTCTTTTGTTTTAATACTTAGTCCCCACATGCCCGATTGATACGCCTTACGTGGACGACCATTTTCTTTCAATGCCTCACTAATATGCTTAACATTATCCCACTTACGATACAGTTTACGTGCGTCTTCCTCGTAGATTGTATTGAGTCCTTCCTCAGCTTGTTTGTTATAATCTATAGCTTTAATTACTGCTTTTCCTTTCAGCTCCGCAATTCTCCCAAAATGAATATCCATCTCCGTTGATGTATAGTCAACACCTTGGTTACGATTGCTTTGCGGAAAATAAGCAAGCGTAGCCTTTGCAAAAAAAGGATGTGCATTCATATCTTGAGGAACCGGAATATTATAAGTATATACTTCATACTCATCAATGCTTCCAGACATAATAAATCTAATCTCATCCTCTCGCGAATACAAAATATCCTCAATCCTTTTTGGTACAATACCATACCCTTTTTCATACTTTATGGTATCTTGTCGATCCCATCCTGCAGCGGAATCAATTATTAAAGCTTTTGCCACTTCACGACTTAAACCCATAACATGTATAAGATATGCCATTTTACGAGTTATCCAAGGTGCTGCAAACGACGTGCCGGTTACAGTTGCTTTGCCTAAAGGTTCACAAACAACAATTTTATCAGGACCATCTCCACCATAGTAACAAACGTCTGGTTTATAAAAGAATGATAATACCGGGCCTCTTCGTGTATAGGACGCTGGTTTGCCACTAAAATCCACCGCATTCACAACCAATGAATTGAGGGAATCTGCCGGTGCACCAATTTTATTAACATCGGAATTCTTCTTTTTATTTGTACCCGCAACTACAAAAATGACATCATACTCATACTGAATTCTGTCCAATTCAGCCGCTTCAGGAGATATGAAATTTGCATCAATTTCCATTGCAGAACCCAATGATAAATTCCAAACTTTTATATCTCTATTCTTCCGAACAATTTCACGAATCTGCTTCAATATTGCAAACGAACTAAATCTACCTGCCGTAGCCACTCCGAAATGGCGAACTCTAAAATTACCACAATTATCTTGTAATCTTGGATTAAATGCTGGTCCATCGACAATAATTGATGTTACCGCAGTGCCATGAAAGAAATCCTCAGTATGTAATTCAATATCATCACTTATACATTTTCTATACTCTACCCAATCACTGAAATATACTCTCTCATCAAATTGCGTATCTATAACACCTACAACAGGCTCATTCTCAGGCTTTTTTATCAAAACTTGCTCTTCATATTCCTCGCTGTCAGTAATATCATAGACAATTTCAGCAAAATTCTTAACGCTCATTGCAATCAAATACGGTGCTTTATCACACAAAATGTCTATCTCTTCTTTTTCCATCCTCAAAGTTGTTTCATCTATCATTTTGGCATTAATCATATTTATGCCTAATCTGCTTAACAACTCTGTTGTGTCAACACCCGTTTTATATATGGTCACAATAGACTGCTCATTTGCAGTTTTGGGAGCAAGATCTATACGAAAATCCTCTACATAAAAACAATCTACAAGAGTTTTTAAAAAAGGATTTTTCTTCATAATACTGTCATTATATACACCAGCATTAATAAGCTCTGTATCATCACTTGAAATATTTCCATTATAAAAATTCTGGATAGTTGTAGCACACTTATCCAAAAGCATTACAGATTTCTGTAACGAATCTGTAGCAAGAAAGTAAGTAAACACATGTTTATGAACCAACTTATTTTTGTCATTATATCCTTCTGCAAACTTTGAGCCTCGTACAGATTGGTTTGGATGTTTTCCGCCATCTGATAGCAAAATCTGAATTCTGTTACTTTTCGCCACCACTTTTCTATAATGCACACTAACCAGGGCACCATTAATCGTTTTTTCCTGATTCCAAAACAAAATAATATCTTGTAACTGTTTTTTCAATTTCAAAACATGGTCTACACTAACTGTTTTTCCCTTCGGCAAATTAGTAGGACCAAAACCGCTAGGTGCTTTCCGCTTTTGAAATTGACCTTTTAATTGCAAAATATTATTCATCTTCACTCATCTCCTTTAATTCTCTGGCAACACTACTCTTCGGTATTTTACTCAAAATTTCGATTTCTCTTATGGTAAAATTCTGTTCTTGAAGTTTTTTAATATTTTCTGGTTTTTCACCGGTAATTGTGTAATACAATCTTCTGAAATAATCCATTTCATCATCTGGATTACTAAATGCTACTGCTGTTTTTATCAAATTCTTCAAATCTCCCGGATAGGGTAATGTTGAAAGCAACATCATTATTTTTCTAAATAATCTTATATCCTTCTTCGCCAAGTTAAATTTAGTTAAGAACTTATTCAAATATTCTTCCGATATATCCATTAAATCGCTTTGTGAATATCTATTAAAATCAATCACCGAATCGAATCGTCTAATCAATGCTTTATCAAAATGTTCATACAGATTTGTAGTTGCTACCAACACTATTCTTTCATCCATGCGATCCATGTTCTTAAGCAACGAAGATGTTACTCGTCCCATCTCACGTAAATCGTTGGCATTTGTTCTGTCTAAGGCAACGGCATCTATCTCATCAAACAATACTATAACTTTTTCCGGATGAACAAAACTGTTTATTTCCTTAAATAGTTCCGACATATTCTTCTGTGTTTGTCCCATTTTGCTATCAATGATGGCCGAAAAATTAACCATATATATTTCTCTTTCCAATATTCGTGCCAGCTGCTTAACTGCCTCTGTCTTACCGGTTCCCGGTGCTCCTTGAAATAAAAATTTATTTATTCCTGCATTATGCGCTACTGCATGCACAATTCCTAATAAATCCTGAGTAATGTCTTCCGGCAACCATAAAGGATCACTTATCTTTTCAATTTTTTCAAACATAGCAGATTCATTCTCGCTCATTTGCGGAACAAATGTATTTGCATTTGACATCAATGCCATAATATATTCTGCAAGCTGATAATCTCCTACTTGGTCAAAATATCTTGCTATTTCATAAGCTTCACTTCGAAAACCCGCATCATTATTCTCCGCATGGTATTTAATTAAATTAATAACGCTCTTCTTTTTCATATGATCCACTCCTAATTCTCTTTCTTATCTATACCTTAACACCTTGGGACATTTTTGTCAACATTGGGACAAATGTTTTATTGACATTTATTTTGGATAGTGATATATTGAGTATAGGAACAGAAAATTCCAATAAAAAAGAAACCAGCATCTAACGAATAGAATACTGGTCTCCTGCGTACATATGTACTTTCCCAAAAGCATTGTACCACAGATTAGTTCCTATGCTCAAGCAGAACATTCATTCGTTACGGTTTCTCTATTATTGTTTACATAGATTACAATATTATTTTAAAAGGAGAAACAAAAATGAAAGCAACAAAAATCAAAATGAAACCTGGTTGTGCAAATTCAACCAAAACAACAGAAATCGATCAGATTTATATCGAAGGCTGTACCAATCCCGGTTATTACAAAAAGGCTGACGTATATGATCATCTTAAGTCCCACCCCAACAGCATTTATGTTAACATCTCACCTTATCCGGATTTGGTTCCTGCATTAAGTTCTAACTACGAAAAATATGTTCGTTCCGAACCTAATGACACACCATCAGACAATCTTCTCAAATTACCGAGAAGCTGATGCTAAAATGAAAATGGTTACACTTTAAACATGTAAGCAGAAGAAGTAGATGCCAAGTACATCTACTTCTTTTTATTGCTCCATGACCTTACCATATAATATCTACATCAAAATATCCATCGTCCCAACACACGTAATTTTTATACTCCTTCGCTAAAAATACCCTTTACAGCATCAACATCTTTATTCAACCAGCATTGAAAATATTTTCTTAAAGTGTACCCCTTGTCAAGGACATTTTAAGAAGAAGGGATTTTGATTTTTGTACCAGTAGCTGATTATACCTTTTGATTCAATTACCTTCTTCATTAGCCTCATCCGCTGAAGGGATTACTCCCTTCAGCGGATATATTCCTGTTGTTACATACTCATAATATTCGTTAGGTGAAAGCTTTGCCAACTCCCATTGATATCTCTCATTATTATAATAATCCATCCAATCATCTATAATTGTTTTTACTTCTAAGAACTCTGTACAGGTCTTGAGTCGGTTCTCTATGTGGTCTTTCATTTGTCCGTAGAAACTCTCCTGTGGAGCATTATCCCAACAGTTTCCTCTTCTGGACATGGATTGCCTTAATCCCTTGGCCTTTACCAACTGGATAAAACTGCAACTCGTATAATGACACCCTTGATCTGAATGAATAATGGTGTCTGCACTGAGTGAAATGCCATGCTTTTCCACCATTATATTGACCGTCTCCAGAACAAAATCAACCTCTAACGATTCACTCAAAACATACGATAATATTTGCTTTGTAAATGCATCTAAAATAGTTGATAGATAACAGAACTCTCCATTAAATGGAATATATGTTATGTCTGTCAGTAGCACTTTTCTGGGACCATACTTTTCAAACTCCCGTTTCACCAGATTTGACGCAACATTGTTTGTCTTTATTGCTTTTGCCATCCTGCGATACGGATTAGCTTTCCTGATACCGCATATCAGACCATATTTCTTCATTAAACGGCGGATTTTCTTTACATTCATTATCACCGGCGGATTCATATGTATCAGCTGCATGCATATACCTTTTGCACCTTTATCATACCCACGGTGATTGTAGGCCAGCAAAATCAATTCAAAATCAGCTCGATCCTGCACTTCTTTTTCAGTCCGCTTCTCCGAGGCACTAACCCAGTTATAATAACCTGAGCGTGGTACTCCGGCTATTTCGCATAACATCTTTACCGACAATGTATTATTCGTTTTTTGTATAGTTTCATGGATGATTTCAAACTTATTATTTGATGTCTCCATGATTAATCTTTCTTTTTTGAATTCTCCGCTATAATAATTTTTTTTAGAAACTCAACTTCCTGCCGTAGATACAAAAGCTCATTCTGCATGCGTTCAATTGACTGCGGAGAAGATAAATCCATTTCATTGGTTGCTTTTATTGCAACTCGTTTTTGTCTATTTTCACCTTCACTAAATCCATTACCTGATAATGCTTGTTTCTTTATATGCTGTACAAGTGAATCTATTTGTTTTTGACCAAACATACTCAGATCAAATCCAAAATCCATTAATATCTTACGTGGAGCATTTCCAGCCTGATAACTCACCCAAAAATCTTCCTTAAATTTAGCAGTGTAGTACAATTTGTGTTTCGTAGCTCTGAACACATATGGATTTTTTTCAAGTTCTTTGATTTGCTTTTGCGTGTATTCCTTCATCTTTTCCTCCGTTAGATATTTTTATTATATAACATCTACCGGATGAAATCTTCCTTTTTCTTTATGTCCACTTTTAGGGATTTCATCCCTTTCTTTTGTGTCCATTTTTAAGGAACCCTTCTTCTTATCGTGTCCACTTTATAGGGTACATTTTATCTAATAACTTCTTCCATTCTGCACTTATCCCTTCATCCTCTCAATCGTTTCCCCCACAGAAATACATTCCGCATATCTGCCCTTCCACATAAACTCGTTATAATACCTATAACTCTGCTCTCCTGTCATAAAAGCATTATCAAATGTAGAGTTTGCATTCTCCGGTACAATCATCTTAAAACCATGTTCAAAGCCACACTTGATTGTTGCATCAATACAGTAATCCGTCTGCAATCCAACAACAGCTACTGTCCGTACATTCTTCTTCCTCAAGAATTCCAACAAGCCCGTCCCCTTAAAAGAACTATTTACCGTCTTATCAAAAATCTTTTCACCCGGCTGTGGACTAAAACCTTCATATATCTCAAACCCCAGCGTTCCTTTTGTTAATTCCGCACCGACACCATCATCGTGTCTTACATAA
This sequence comes from uncultured Agathobacter sp., assembly GCA_944381555.1. GTDB lineage: Bacteria > Bacillota > Clostridia > Lachnospirales > Lachnospiraceae > Roseburia. The sequence continues at coordinate 11,661 of CALWLL010000064.1, forward strand.
ATAACTTCAACATTATTCTCTCTGGCAGCTGCAATTAACGTTTTAACAGCATCTTGAAACGCATTAAAATTATATAAATCCGGTGTAGTTATTAATTTCTGTGTATCGACTACTAAAAGTACCATTTACGCTCTCCTTATCATAGATATTTCTCAATCACACTCTGCTCCACAACTGCTTTACCAAGCAAGGTCATAGCCTGCTTCGGACAATTATTTATGCACCTATAACACATGGTACACCGGTTATTCTGCACCACTTTCTTATCAACAATCTTGATATTATTCATCGGACATAACTTTTCACATTTGCCACACCCTATGCATTTATCTTCATCCACACGCAGTTTATCAGAATAGTTCTTTGTCTTATGTCCAAAATATAATCGTTGTCCAAAGAAGCCCGCCATGCGATAAAAAATGCCAATTCCCTCCCGGGTTGGTTTCCCTGCTTTTAAAAATTGAACCGACTTTCTAATCTTTTGCTCCGCTTTCTTCACAAGCTCCTTGTTCTTTTCCAGTGGACGCTTCAACACCTTTTCATCGCCTATGCTGTCAGGCATTTTTAGATGCAATCCACCGATTATTTCTGCTCCGTATTGCTGTAAAAGACGCCCAAGAATTCCTGCTCCATCACCACTAAACAATCCCATTGTAGCAATAACAAAAACTTTCTTATTCTTCCAAAGTTCTTTATTTTCAATTATAAAATCACGCAATATTTTTGGCACAGTACTATATTGCACCGGATATGCAAATACAAGCATTTTTTCATTTTTCACAGCCTGAATAACATTATCGTCCTCTATAGAAAATGCTTTAGCCGCTTCATCATATTCATTACAAAAGAATTCCACTGCATATCTCGAATTGCCGGTTCCACTAAAATAAATTCCTACCATCCTTATTTCCTCTTCATAATCCTCCATGCCGCAAATTTACCCATAGC
>CALWLL010000065.1 GCA_944381555.1 uncultured Agathobacter sp.
GAACTTTCACTGGACGGTACTTTGCGGCCGATCGACGGCGCGCTTGCCATTTCCAGCCATCTGGCGCAGCAGCCGGGGATTGAACGACTGTATTTGCCGCGGGAGAATGCGGCGGAGGCGGCGATCGTTCAGGGAATTGATGTTTATGCAGTCAATTGCCTGGCTGAATTGAAAGAGGATCTGGAAGGTAACCATGCTGCTGCGCCGCAACAGGTAGACGTAGCTGCTTTATTTACTTCTGCGCAGACAGCCACGCTGCCGGATATGGCTGAAGTGCGCGGCCAGCATGCGGCGAAGCGTGCGTTGGAGATTGCTGCTGCGGGAGGTCATAATCTGCTTTTAATCGGTCCGCCTGGCGGTGGCAAGACGATGCTCGCGCGCAGGCTGCCAGGATTGTTGCCTGATCTTACATTGGAAGAAAGCATGCAGGTGACCAAGATTTACAGCGTCAGCGGTATGTTGCCACGCGGAGCAGCGCTGCTGACAGAGCGTCCGTTCCGCAGTCCACATCATAGCGCATCAGCCGCCAGCATCATTGGCGGTGGAGTCAGGCCGCGGCCAGGAGAAATCAGTCTGGCAAGCCATGGCGTGTTGTTCCTAGACGAGTTACCTGAATTCCAGCGCAATGTGCTGGAAGCATTACGGCAGCCGTTGGAGGAGCACGTGGTGACGGTGAGCCGTAGTAATGGTCATGCGGAATTTCCGGCGGATTTCCAGCTGGTCGGCGCAATGAACCCTTGCCCCTGCGGGTATTGGGGCGATACGGAAAAACCATGTACTTGCACGCCCTATCAGCGGCAGCGCTATTTGGCACGCATTTCCGGCCCATTGCTGGACCGGATTGATCTGCATGTCGAAGTGCCGCGCGTGGCTTATCATGATCTGGCGGCTAGCGAAGGCGGGGAGGAAAGTTCTGGCACGATCCGTGAGCGCGTGTTGGCTGCACGGGAACGTCAGGCGCGCCGGCTAGCCGGTTTGCCGACGCGTTGCAATGCCTGGATGAGCCGGGCGGAACTGCAGCGGTTTTGCCGTCTGGATAGAGAGGCCAGCATTTTGCTTGGCGAGGTGTTCCGCAGTTTGAAGATGAGCGCGCGCGGGCATGACCGCGTACTGAAGGTGGCACGGACGATTGCAGATTTGGCTGGGGAAGAACGAATTCAAACGATGCATATCGCGGAGGCGGTGCAATACCGCACGCTGGATCGGGAGATGGAATAGATCAGGGACCATATTTGCCGCTGCGGCTTATTTCCCATGGTAGATCAGGCAGACGAAATGATGATACAGGAGCAAAAGATGGCGTTTCCCTTTCGGATTTGCGCGGCGCCGATGGCCGGCATCAGCAATCGCGCTTTTCGTGAGATTGTACGTGAATTTGGTGCGGATTTGGCCTATGGCGAGATGATCAGTGCGCGTGCGCTGGGTTATGGTAATCGCCGCACCTGGGAATTGATGGATATTGAAGGTGAGCAGAGCCCGCGTCTGGTACAGATTAGTGGTAGTGAAGCGCATTTTGTGGCGGCAGCGGCAGCGGCTGCCGCTATGCTGCGTGCGCAGTATATCGATCTTAATATGGGCTGTCCTGCGCCAAAAGTGGCGCGCAACAATGAAGGCTGTATGCTGATGCGTCAGCCGGAATTAGCGGCAAAACTGGTATCTGCAGCGCGCAGCGCCGGGCTGCCTGTATCCTGCAAGTTCCGTGCCGGATGGGATGATACCAGCCGGAATGCAGTGGATTTCGCGCGCCGCATGGCAGCGGCAGGGGCATCTTTTCTTGCGGTGCACGGCAGGACTCGACAGCAGTTTTACAGTGGGAAGGCGGATTGGTCGGTCATCCGTGCGGTTAAGCAGGCGGTGGATATCCCGGTGGTTGGTAATGGGGATATCTTTTCTGCAGCGGATGCGCTGTCCATGTTGGAAGAGACCGGCTGCGATGGCGTCATGGTTGGCCGCGGGATGTTGGGCAATCCCTGGTTATTTGCTGAGATTCGTGCCGTTTTGCGTGGCGAGGCGGCGCCAGCGCGTCCAACTGCAGCGGAGATCGCAGCGGTTGCATTGCGTCATTTGCGGCGGCATATCGCGCGCAGCGTTTATTGGTATCAGCAGCGCGAGGGGGAAAGCCCGGCTACTGCCGCTGCTGGCGAGTCGCTTGCCATTCGTTCGCTGCGTGGGCATTTGGGCTGGTATACAAAAGGTTTGCGCAATTCGGCGCAGCTGCGGCAGCGCATCAATCAGGCGGAAAGCCTGGCAGAGATCGAAGCGCTGTTCGCGGTGTTTGCGTCCGCTGGGACGGCATCTTCTGCCGCAGCGCGGATAGAAGCCGATAATTAAATGACGAAAAAGCAACAGTTGCCCTTTATTTGGAATTATTGATACGAAAAAAGGGTTTTGCAGGCAAAGGTCGAAAAATAATACCCGGCAGAAGGGCCTTGTGGGCGCAGACAGGAAATGTCATCGTTGAGCCCGATGGGATCAGGCGGAACGCCTTTCATCTGCCTGGACAACAGTTGAAAGGCGAAATGGCTCTTCTGCCGGGGATTTACCCCGCATGTAACTGCATGAGGGGAAAGCGCCGGTTGAATTGGTCTACTGAAGCGGAGGAATGAAGATGGAAAAGGATCAAGGCGAGACGCTGGTTTGCCGCGTCGCACCGCGCGATATCGATCTGTTCAACAAGCTGTTGGAAGGGTATGACAATCTGGCGCTCGTTACAACACTCGATTCATCCCTAGGACGGATCGCGCTGCGTTTTGCTGCGGCTGCGCGTAAGGATCTGCTGGCTGTGCTGCATTGCCTGCCGATTCCAGTCGCAATAGAGACCGCGTAGAAAGATCTGAAAACAGAAAGCAAAAGAGAACGGCCGGGCCGTTCTCTTTTTTACTTGACGGAGTAATATTAATATGATATCATATTGATATAAAAAAGTCTTAAAAACCGGGGAAAATTGAGAGGAGAGATGATGATGGAACATCAAACATTGCCGGAAATGGAGATCCGCGGTAGTTCGACGGAATACGCGGCAGCCAAGATGAGCGGGTTTTTTGCTCTGCTTGCGATATTGATTTTGCTCGTATTATGCGTGATCTGCTTTATTGGCGGCAGTTGGCTGATCGTCCTGGGGATTCTCCTTTTCTGTGCAGCATTCGTACTTTGTTGCGGCCTGGTGATCGTACAGCCGAACACAGCAGCGCTGATCATGTTTTTCGGTAAATATAAGGGTGTGATCCGGGATGATGGCATCTGGCTGGTGACGCCGTTTTCCACGGCAAAAAAGGTGTCGCTGCGCGTACGCAATTTTAATAGCGAAAAGCTGAAGGTCAACGATGAGAGCGGCAACCCGATTGAAATCGCGACCGTTGTTGTCTACCGCGTGACGGATGCAGCAAAGGCCTTGCTCGACGTTAACAATTATCAGCAATTCGTCGAGATCCAGAGCGAAACTTCGCTGCGCCATGTCGCGGCGCAGTATCCTTATGACGATTTTGATGAAGGCCGCATCTCGCTGCGCCGCAATGGCGATGAAGTAAGTGCCCAGCTGCAGGCTGAGCTGCAGGAACGCCTGGCTGTGGCTGGCGTTCAGATTATGGAAGCACGCTTGACGCACCTGGCTTATGCAACGGAGATCGCTTCCGCCATGTTACAGCGGCAGCAGGCTGCAGCTATCCTTGCCGCGCGGCAGATCATTGTGGACGGCGCTGTCGGCATGGCGCAGATGGCGATTGTGAAATTGGAAGAGGATAGCGGCTGCAAGTTGGATGAGGAAAGAAA
>CALWLL010000066.1 GCA_944381555.1 uncultured Agathobacter sp.
TCCACAGCTATCTGGATGCATCTTTGCCTTCTGAACTGAAAGATGATCTTCAGCTGACCGATGATCTGGAGGATGCTGTTGCACCGATGTGCAGTAAGCTGATTGAACAGATCGGCTACGATCCGGAAGTGCGCCTTTGCACCATCACCAGCAACCGGATAGTCTGGCATCGGGAAGAAACAGCCGAAGCTGGCTTCAAGGAGACCGATGAACTTGTTGTGATTGATGAGTACGGCAAGGCCATGCCTCTGAAAGAGTTTCTCACATCAGTTGGAGTCAAGAATATAACTTGACTTCTGCTCCATTCAGAGCGTATATGGTCATGCGCTGGACACCAGCGACAATCTAGAAAGAGGTGCAGAACATGACCTATGAAGAACTCCAGAAACTGGTCGAAGGAAAAGACCTGCCCTGCGGTGGTACGAACGACGAAGGCGAGGCGGTAATCATCGAGCATGAGAAGAACGAGGGTGATCCTCGCTTCCACCTGACCACCGTACAGAACAACGGCTGGCTCAGGCACAACTACATCTATAAAGATGGCAGCCGAGAAGAACTTTTTGAGAAGTGAGGAGGTGCGCTGATGGGCGCTGTTTGCAAGATTTGCGGTAAGGACATGATGAAGACCAAGGGGTGCACCATCCCAAAGCTCCATGCGAATGGCAATGTATACGAACGCATCAAGGTTGGTGCCCCCGGGGACTTCGATGAAGGACGGTCTGAAACAACCTGATGCCACGATTGCAACGCACTCTTCGGGCATCTGCACCATTGGGGCTGCGATGCAGAACGATGCCCGGCATGCGGCGGTCAGCTGATCATCTGTGGATGTGAGGATATTTTCATCGAAGGATGACCTGAATGACAATTTCAAAGGAGATTTTGTTCAGCGACGAACAGGATCTCTTTTGCTCTTACAGTCGATTTTTCCTGTGCTTGCTAGATTGTTTCAACATGACTATAATTGATTGTTTCAACATGACTATAATTGATTGTTGAATTGATAATTGTCATAATTTGTGATATAATAGCCCCGATCTGAGCAACCTTTTCTTCTATAAGAATTTTGGGTTGCTAATGAAGAAAGTTGTGTCATTACTGCCGCCAAAGCATTCGCATCCACGTGCAACCAGATAAGTGAGGACATGTGATTGTAGGAGATGCTTTGGCATTTGATTGAGGGGTTTTTATGATAAACGAAAGCTATCTCCGACGCCTGAGTTGCTATGCAGTAATCAAATCAGGATATACTGGCAACAGTCTTTTATTTGCGCACATGCGCTTGGTATTAGCATTAATAGCCAAGAAGGCATATACCCGTATCGATGCAACTGTGTTAGTTAATGACTTTCCGAATGAATATGGGTATGGCATAGACTATTTTGCTATGCGCCAGATATTGAACCTTGCAATCCAGCAAGGTTATCTAACTAAGCAAAATAATCGAAATAGGTACTTCGCTACTGATAAAATCCAATCGTGTGGGAGAATTGAAGAAGAGATAGCGAACAGTAAGGAAAGCATTAGTAGAATTACTTCTGCTTTTATTGCGTTTTCAAAAAAACGTGATGTTGAATACAGCGAAGAAGATGCCGTCAATATATTGTTGGCATATGTCAACACCCAAAAGTTGCATCATGCAGCAGGCCGGATAGACGCTTTCGTAGACGACAAGCGAGTTGATCATATTTTCGGCAAGTTTGTTGTCTTCTTAAGAGAATCTGAACGAAAACTGTTTGATGATTTAACTACACTTGTGATCGGTAGCATACTGGCTGATTATCTAACTTATGAGGAGATTGCCGATAACGGGAGTACGTTGGAAGGCACAACATTTATAATAGATACAAGCGTAGCTTTTATGGCTCTGGGCTTGGATCTGGCTGATCGCTCAGAATACTACAAAACTCTGATAAACTCCTTAAGGAGTAAGGGTGCCCATGTGGTTGTGTTTCGGCATTCATATGATGAAATGCAACAAATCATCCTTGGTGCAGCAGATTGGGTGGATAATTGTAAATATGATCCAGTATATGCTTCGGACGTCGCAGCATATTTTCATGACAATGGAGCAACTAGAGATGATGTTCTTGAATATAGCACCACTTTAAAAGACAAGTTGCAGACGATTGGAATCGAAAGTCTGGATGTTGATTACACAGAGGATAAGAGAATAAACCAGATCAATGAAACAAGACTTCAACAGATGATTGTTGAGCGGTATAAGGCTTCCAATCCTGATTTTGATGAAGAAAAGAAGAAAAAAAGTATTGATCTGGATGTAAAATCCCTCTCTCTCGTCTACCTTTTGAGAAATGGCGCAGCACCGGTTCTGATTTCTGATTCGAAGTATTTATTTGTAACTGCTAACCGTTCTTTGAATAAAGTTGCTTTTGAATTCCATCAAGAGTGTACTAAGCAAAACAAAACACTCCCAGTGTCGGTCACGGATGTATTTTTAGGGACGTATTTGTGGCTTAGCGATCCAACCAAAATCATTCAAATGAACGAGAAGCGAATGCTTGCTAATGCGTATTTGGCCTTCCAACCTTCAACTGAACTTATTGAGAAGCTTTCTAGAACGGTAGACCATTTGCTTGAAAGCGGAGAAATTGATGTAAATACGTGCTATACGCTGAAAAGCAATCGCTACGTCATGGAACGTTTGGCAGAGAAGACGCTTGGTGACCCTGATGCATATAATGAAAGCACACCTCTCGATATATTAAAAGACGCACGCGAGGAAGGTAGAAAAGAAGGAATTGAAGAGAGCACAAAAAAACATAAAATCGAGCTGGCAGTGCAAAAAGAGGAACAAGATAAAATTATAGCAGCGGCACGCGAAAACAACAGGGAATTGGTCAACGAGTTGCTAAATACGGTGCATATTGCGCTCCAAGAAAAAGAAAAGGCTCATGCTGTATGCCTAGATCGACTAAAAGTTGCAAGAATTTTCAGGTTAGTCCTTAAAGTTTTCATCGCTTTAGTCTATTGTGGGTTGGTTGGTGCATTGGTATACGGAATTGTCAGATTGGCAATTATCAGCCAAAGTAAGCCAATAAACTACTTGGATATTGCTCTTGCTATTTGGCCTGTTTTGGTACAAGCAATTTTCTCGTTGATCTCTTGGTTTACTGTAAAAGAGTTCAAACCATGGGGCATACTAAATTCGCTAGTAGAAAACTGTTATGAGCTATTGTGCAAAAAACTGAAGTGTTCGGAAGCTGAGATTCAAATACTCAACGACGAAATTGATCAGTTGAATGCACGTAAAGCAAAGTTGGAACACGAAACGGAAAAACAGTTGGCAACTGTTGCGTGACACAATAAAGCAAATCTACATTTGCATCAAGTGCAGTATCAAATCGTTATATGGGCTTGAGAAAGCAATGAGGAGCATCTTGAGTTAAGCAGTACAGTTGCCCACACAAGCCCCTGTTTGCCGCACGTTCGGGCTTTAACACTTCGGTCGAAAACGCCCCGCTCAGTCCTAAAGCCCGACACAGGGCAAACGTGGGCGAAACAGCAAATAGCAAAATGAAAGCTCGATGTTGCACCCACCGAGCCTGATTTGCACCCGGCTGCACCCATTTTGCACCCAATTGCACCCATTGCAAAACGATAGGGATATTGCAAAACGATAGCCGGGAATTGTATTAGTTTTTGAGTCATTCCACAAAGGCGTTTAGTGTAAACTAGACGCCTTTTTTCTATACATTATTGGATTTTCTGGGCTTTCGCGCGTGAAAGCGTGAGCGATATTTGCATGGTTTAGAGCAAGGTTCGCTCGTTTCGTGGCAACGAAAGTTGACACGCGCGTTGACACGAAATTGCCACGAATTCGAAAAGACGTAAAAAAGACCCGCCTGAAGCAAAAATCAGGCGGGAAAATGCGATTTAACAAATATTTAATATTTAGACGTTGAGCACCTTCGTGGCGTGTGCATCCAGCAAGTCGTTGATCTGAACGACCTTGTCGCCCATGACATGCGTGTAAATGCGCTTGGTCGTAGCAGGGGAGGCATGGCCGAGGAGCTGCGCGGCGTACTTCTCGTTGATGTTGTCACGGGCCATGACGCTGGCCATGTAGTGGCGCAGGCCGTGGAACTTGGAACAGACTCCGAAGCGTCTGGCCAGCGTCGCGTAGCGATTGGTGAGGGCGTTCGGGCTGATGGAAATCAGCGTGGTGCGCAGGTTCCGGCGCTTCATCAGCTCGGCGTACACGGAATCAGACAGAGCAATCGTGCGGCAGCCGGCGTCGGTCTTGGTATCCTTCTCGACGAGCAGGCCGTTCTCATCGCCGACAAGGGCCTTGCTGACCACCAGGACGTGCCCGCCGTCCGGGGTGGTCTGAATGTCCGTCCACTGCAGCGCGCAGATCTCAGAGCGCCTGAGGCCGTACAGAGCGGCAAGCATGACGGCGATGAACATCTCATCATCCTTGCTGTCGCGCAGGCTGCTGAGCATGGCGGCGACCTGCTCATCGGTGGGGATCTCCAATTCTGCGATCTTGCGCTTGGGCATGCGCAGCGCGTCGAGATCCAGCTTGACGCCATTCTGTCGCAGCACGCAGACCAGCAGGTCGAGGTTGCTCTTTACGGTCTTTGCGGATGCGGTCTTTGAGCGCCAGTTGATCCATGACTGGACGTCGCGCAGGGTGATCTTATTGGCGCGGTGCTTAATGATTGGCGTGAAGGCGTTCTTTCTGGCGGAGACGTAGCCGCGGATGGTGGATGGGGACATGCCCGTGCAGCGGCCCGTTTCGATGTATGCGTCGATGGCATCGCCAAAAGGCGGCGTGCGCTGGTTCTTTTCCTGCTCAAGCAGACCGTTCTGCCACATGGTCTCCTTGGCTTCGGCGAGTTCGGCGGTGTCCTCCGTAAACGATGCGGTGATCTTCACGCCGCTCTCATTGGTATGCGTGGCGCGAACACGCCATCTTCCGGACGGAAGCTGTTTTGCTTTTGCCATAGCGCTGAGACGCACGGCAACGGCAAAACATGGCAAGGAAAAGCGAGGGCAAAGCAAAGATAAGCGCAGTTCTGCAGAGGCGTAGTTTGGCACAGCTATGGCAATGCGAGTCCAAGCCAATCTGCGGCAAGGCAAGACATGCGAGGCGAGGCAGGCAACGGCGAAGTATCGCTGCGCGTTGCAATGGCTTTGCGTCGCGAAGCAGCCTGCGGCAACGGAAACGCGTCGTCAAGCGAGGGCTAAGCGTTGCGCGGCATCGCATCGGCTTCGCATAGCAGCGCAGCACAAAGGCTTTGATTCGCGCAGTGTAGCGAAGGTTGTGCCATTCGATGTACGGCACAGGCAAAGCAGAGCGAAGAGAGGGCTTTGCTTCGCATTGCTGTGCACCGGCAAGTCAAGGAAATGCAAAGGCACAGATCAGCACAGCGACCGAGGGTGGATGATCGGGATGACGCACACGAACAAATGAGAGGAGAGTATGTATATGAACAGCAAGCTGAACATTCAGCAGAGAACCTACCGACTGCACGGACTGACCCGTATCTTGGGCAGCCAGCCCGCTGACCCGGATGTGCGCACGACGTTCCTGGCCAGCATGATCAACCCGGAAAAGGCAGAGGAAGAGGCAAAGAAGCTGCCGCTTGACCAGCAGAAGCGCAACCTGACCGTGTTTCTGCGCGACGATGGCTGCGTGTGCATCTGCGATTACGTCATCAAGGGCTTCCTGAAGGAGGCTATCCGGGTGCTCAAGAGCCAGGTGAAAGTGGCCAACGGCGCCAGCAAGATTGACAATCAGGTGCTCATCACGCCGGCGTACCTGGTGTTCACCAGGGAGGGCGAGGAACTGGACGTGGCGGACGGAGACTTTGAGCTCCCGCTGCGCGCGATGACGATGCAGGGGCCGCGCGTGAGCGTGACGGCAAGCGAGGTCATCGACACGCCATGGGAGCTGACGTTCACGATCGCGCTGCTGGAGGGCGAAAAGACGGCCAGAAGCGAGGCGCTGACGTTTGAAGTGATCGAGACGCTGCTCAGCTACCCTGATTTTCCGGGGATGCGCTGGCGCAGCGTGCGTGGACATCTTTCATGCATGAGATTATGGTGGCCGCGCGGGCCGCCTGCAAGCCGGGCGCTGTGTGCGCGCTGTTCGTGGACTGGCGGCAGCTGCCCGCCCTGACCGACGCCATCCAATGGGCCGGTTGGGTGTGGCGCGGCGTGGCGGTGT